>NZ_JAAIJQ010000042.1 GCF_010820565.1 Thiorhodococcus minor
GAGACCAGGCCATTGCAGCGGCTTACGCGAGCGGCGGGTACACCCTGAAGCAAATCGGCGACCATTTTGGTCTGCATTACGCGCGGATCAGCCGGATCGTTCGCGCAGCCGAAAAGGCAAAAGGCAAGACCTGACACTGTTCTTCACCCTACGGGCTACCGACTGGCTCTTGTCGCTTCGTAAGTGCCGTGGGAAACCGGATTGCGGTCGCAGGCTATTTCGGCTGGGCATTCAGGGCCCAGACGGCGGCTTCGACCCGGCTCTTGAGGCCGAGCTTCTTGAGGATGTGCTTGACGTGGACCTTGATGGTGCCGACGGCGAGGTCGAGCTCGCGGGCGATGAGCTTGTTGCTGCAGCCCTGGGCGAGGAGGTCGAGGATCTCGCGCTCCCTCGGGGTGAGGTCGGCTTGGTCGAGCGTGGTGGGGGCGGGCGCCTCCCGCAGGGCGCGGGCGAGGAGCTCGGTGAGCTGGCTGCTGATGACCAGGCGGCCGCGCACGGCCTCGCCCAGCATGGCGAGGATGTCTTCCGGCTCCATGTCCTTGAGCAGGTAGCCGTCGGCGCCGGCACGCAGTGCGGCGACCACGTCCGTCTCGGTGTCCGAGACGGTCAGCATGACGATTCTGGCGTCGAGGGCTTCGTCGGCGCGCAGGCGTCTCAAGGTCTCGATGCCGTCCAGACCCTTCATGTTCAGATCCAGCAGGATGAGATCGGGGTGCAGCTCCTGCGCGAGCTGGAGTCCGGCGCTGCCGTCGGCCGCTTCGCCGACGAGCTGCAGCGATGGCTCCATGGCGATGAGATCGGCGACGCCCTTGCGAAATAGGGGATGGTCGTCGATCACTAGGACGCGGGTCTCGATGGCATCGCTCATGGCTGTCTTCCTCGTGATGACCTGAATGCAGGTATGTCCCCAATGATGAGTGTGCTCAGGCGTCGACGCCACGCCCGCGCGGGCGGAAGCTCAGGTGCACGCTGGCGCCGCTGCCGGCGCTCTCGATGTCGAGCGAGCCGCCCAGGGTGAGCGCGCGCTCGCGCATGATCGTCATCCCATAGTGTCCGCGCCCGGCCGCCTTGGCGCCGAGTCCCTTGCCGTCGTCGGCAATGCTGACCCGAATCCGATCTGCGTCCGTTTCGAGCCGGATGGTGCAGCGGCGCGCCTCGGCGTGGCGCACGACGTTGGACAGGGCCTCGCGGATGATCTGCATCACGTGGACCTCTTCGTTTGGCGAGAGCAGACCGGACGGGACCTGATCGTCGAAGCTGATCTCGACGTCGCTGCGCTCACGGAACTCTTGCACGGTCTCCGCGAGGGCGTTGGCGAGTCCCTGGCCGACGATGCGCAGGCGGAAGGTGGTCAGCAGCTCGCGCAGCTGGCGATAGGCGCTGCTGATGCCCTCGCGGATCTCGCTCAGGATGACGGCGGGCGGCGGGAGTGCGCTGTCGGCGGATGCGCCGCGCTCAGAGTCGGCTCGGTCGCCGGCCTCGCGCAGTGCGGCATCCAGCCGGGCGGCCTGGATCTTGAGGTAGGACAGGGATTGCGCCAATGAGTCGTGGAGCTCCCGGGCGAGGATGCTGCGCTCCTCGTGCAGCGCCAGGCGCCGTCCCTCGTGCATCCTGCTCATGAGGTTGAGCGCGGTCGCGAGATGGGCGGCCAATGACTCCAGCAAGGGCTGCTGCCAGGTCTCGGGTGCCTTGTGCGGTCGAAAGGCGACCCGCAGGGTGCCGAAGCTGCGGCCCTGGTCGCGGACTGGGAAGCTGGCGATACGCTCGCCATTCGCGAAGCTGTCTGGGCTGGCGCCGCTATCTGGCTCCGGCCCGGTGCAGAGACTGCAAGCGCGAATCGCTGCGTCGGCCGCGTCGGACTGGCTCGCGCTGATGCAGTCGCCGCTGCGCAGGGAGTCGGGGTCGCGCAGGCAGAGCGCGACTGCGGCCAGCCCGAGCTGGCTGCGCACGTCGTCGAGGACCTTTTGCAGCAGCTCATCCGTCAGGTGCGAGGTTTCGAGCGCGCGGCTGGTGCGGTAGAGCAGGGTAAGCGAGCGGTTGGAGCGCGCGAGGTCGAGCGTCTTGTCGGCGACCCGTTCCTCGAGCTCGCCGTAGATCTGCGACAGGCCTTGGGTCATGAGGTTCAGGGCGGCCCCGACGCGGCCGAGCTCGTCTGTGCCGGTGAATCTGGTGCGTCCGGAGAAGTCGCCCCGGCGGGTGCGATCGGCGCAGCTCACCAGCTCGGCGATGGGCCGCACGATACGTCGCTGGACCAGGATCATGGTGACCGCGACGACGGCCAGGGTCAGCGCCAGCACCACGCCCTGAATCCAGCGCAGGAGCAGGATGCGGTGCTCGGAGCGATCCTCCAGCACCCGCACCAGGGTGTGGATGTCGTCGACGAAATCGTCCACCTGGCCCAGATAGGCCTGCCGTCCCGCGCTGGCTGCAGCGCTATCCGCTCCCGCTTCGACGAAGCGCAGCGCGGCGCGGCGCATCTCGTGCGTCCAGCGCCAGCGCACACGCTCATAGGCGAGGCTGACGGGATCGCTTGCAAGCGTTGGGATGGCGGCGGTGAGCCGCGGGCTGGCGAGCCGCTCCGCGTACTCCTCGACCAAGCTCAGTACCTGCGCCTGGCGCTCCTCAAGCGTCGGCGCCTCGGACGCGAGCGCGACGCCGATGCGGTAGGACTGCATGCGCAGGGTGCCCGACTGGTTGACCGCAGCGGCCATGCCCTGGTTGATCTGGGCGATGACGATGGAGCTGACCATGCCCGTGATGCCGAGCAGCACCACCCCGGCCATCAGGACGCCGACGGTGATCAGGATGGAGTGGCTTGTCTGTTGGTCGCGCTGCTCGGCCATAACGGTGTTCTACGTCATGTCTCCCGGAGGCAAAAGGGGATACCCCCAAATTCTCCCGCGCCCGCTTGGATGACGGCCAGATGTCATCCGCCAGCTTGAAACCTCAATCGGATCAGTTGATTGGACTCCCTCTGTGACTACCACCTTGGTGGTATCTCGGAATGTTTCGGTTGGTCTTTCCGTGTCTTGCTGCTTTTCTGCGACGGCCTAGTCTTGCGATAGATCAAGAATACCTGTCGCTTGGGCTGGGCCGGCAAGCCTCGATTCGAGGGCCATGACTCAGCTCGACGGAGGTGGGGGTCGAGGTGAACTGCCAAGATCTGGAGCGCGCAAGTCTGCCGCTGCTTGAAACGGCACCGGGATTCCGGGCATTGCCGCGCGAGGCGTTACGCTTGGTTGCGGGCGGCAGCTATTTGCGCAGCGTTCTGCGCAATCAAGTCATCTACGAAAAGGGTGAGGCACTCAAGGGTTTCTTTCTGCTGATCAGCGGCCGCATCAAGCTCGCCGTCCTCTCTCGGGAGGGTGCGGAGCGGGTCTTGGACATCGTGCTCCCTGGGCAGACCTTCGCGGAATCGGCGGCGGTTCTGGGTCGCCCTTATCCACTCTATGCTCAGGCGTTGACAGACTCGCAGCTGCTTCACGTGGATCTCATACGTCTGCGTCGCGCCATGGAGCTGTGGCCGGAGGTCGCCTTCATGATGCTGACGCTGATCGCGGAGCGCACCCAGCGCCTGACCGAGGATCTGGAGGCCTGTTGTCTGCACTCGGCCATTCAGCGGGTCGCCAGCTTCCTGCTGCGTGAGGCCGAGTCCGACCAAGTCGATTCGGATCAGGCGACCTCAACACTCCCGGCGGCCAAGGCGGTGGTCGCTTCGAGCCTCAATCTCTCGCCCGAGACCTTTTCTCGCGAGCTTCACGGCCTCGCACGGCGAGGTCTCATCCAGGTCCAACGCCGCTTCATCCACATTCCCTCAATGGCTCGCCTGCAGGCATTCGCGCGCGTCGACGCACCTTGGCGTGAGACCGCACGCGCATCCCATCAAGGTCAACGTCTCATGGAGTCCAATGCTCATGCTCAACCAGCACCCTTCACAACGGCAGCGCCCTGAGTCGGGGGGCATGACCGGGGAGCCGCGGTATGTCGATGCTACGGCTACCCAGGCCGGCCAGGTCTTGCCCGAAGGCGACATCCTCAGCTGTGTGGTCTACACGAAGCCCGGCATGGGGTCCGAGGTGGCCGCTGTGGTCGGCGCCCTGGCGGGCGTCGAGGTCCATTGCGGAGCCGAGATCGACAAGCTGGTGATCACCATCGAAGACGTGGCGGGCCAGCCGGCGGCGGAGATGCTGGGCGCGCCAAACCACATCGAGGGGGTCATCAACACCATCTTGATCTACCACTTTGGCGGACAGGCGCTGGCGTCGCAGTCGCCGGACGCCTTGGCCGACTAAGGCGGCGCGACGCGCGGCCTGGAACCCTGTCATCGCATTTCGAGCCCCAGGAGGAACCTCCCGTGACCATGACTCGGCGTGAATTCATCAAGTCCCAGGCCGTCGCAGCCGCCGCGGCCGTCGCCGGCGCCAGCCTGCCAGCCGGGGTGCTCGCTCAGACGCAGGATCAGCCGCTCGACCTCAATGTGCGCTGGGACAAGGCGCCATGCCGCTTCTGCGGGACGGGCTGCTCGGTGCTCGTGGGCGTGAAGGACGGCCAGGTGGTCGCCAGCCAAGGCGATCCGGATGCGCCGGTGAACCGCGGACTCAACTGCATCAAGGGCTATTTCCTGCCCAAGATCCTCTACGGGAAGGACCGGCTCACCCAGCCCTTGCTGCGCAAGAAGGACGGCCAGTTCGACAAGGAAGGCAGCTTCGAGGCCGTGAGCTGGGACGAGGCCTTCGATGTCATGGCCGAGCACTGGAAGAAGGCCATCAAGCGCAGCCTGGAGGAGAACAAAGGGAAGTCCGTCGACGAGATGACCTCGCGGGTCGGGATGTTCGGCTCGGGGCAGTGGACCGTCTGGGAGGGCTATGCCGCTTCCAAGCTGCTCAAGGGTGGCATGCGCTCGAACAACCTCGACCCGAACGCCCGCCACTGCATGGCCTCGGCGGTGGGTGGCTTCATCCGCGCCTTCGGCATCGACGAGCCCATGGGCTGCTACGACGACCTGGAGCATGCCGACGTCTTCGTGCTCTGGGGCGCGAACATGGCCGAGATGCACCCCATCCTCTGGTCGCGCCTGACGGATACGCGGCTGACGCGGCCAGGCTGCGAGGTGCATGTGCTCTCGACCTTCGAGCACCGCTGCTTCGAGCTGGCCGACAACCCCATGGTTTTCACGCCGCAGACGGATCTGGCGATCCTCAACTACATCGCCAACCACATCATCCAAGCCAAGGCCTACAACCAGGCATTCATCGACAAGCACGTCCAGTTCGAGACGGCAACCACGGACATCGGCTATGGCCTGCGGCCGACCGATCCGCGCGAGCAGAAGGCGGCCAACTCAGGCGTCGGCAAGAAGCTGCCGTCGAGCTTCGAGGCGTTCGCCAAGCAGGTCGAGCCCTACACCCTGGAGTACGTCTCCGCGCTGTCCGGCGTGCCGCAGGAGAACCTGCTGCGCCTCGCCAAGGCCTATGCCGACCCCAAGCGCAAGGTCAGCTCCTTCTGGACCATGGGGTTCAACCAGCACACCCGCGGCGTCTGGGTCAACAACAACTGCTACAACGTCCATCTGCTGATGGGCAAGATCTCCGAGCCGGGCAACAGCCCCTTCTCCCTGACCGGACAGCCGTCCGCCTGTGGGACGGCGCGCGAGGTCGGGACCTTTGCGCACCGTCTGCCGGCGGATCTGGTGGTGAAGAAGCCGGAGCACCGGGCCTTTGCCGAGAAGCTCTGGAAGCTGCCCGAGGACACCATTCCCGGCAAGGTGGGTTATCACGCCGTACTCATGCATCGCATGATGAAAGACGGCAAGCTCAACTGCTACTGGCAGATGTGCAACAACAACATGCAGGCGGCGGCCAACCTCAACGAGGAGTCCTATCCCGGTTGGCGCAACCCGGACGTCTTCGTCACCGTCTCCGACCCCTATCCGACGGTCTCGGCCCAGGCCGCCGACCTGGTGCTGCCCACGGCCATGTGGGTCGAAAAGGAAGGCGCCTACGGCAACGCCGAGCGGCGCACCCAGTTTTGGCGCGAGCAGGTTGCGCCGCCCGGTCAGTCCAAGTCGGACGTCTGGCAGATCATGGAATTCGCCAAGCGCTTCAAGGTGGAGGACGTCTGGCCGGAGGAGCAGGTCGCCAAGATGCCCGAGTATGCGGGCAAGACGCTCTATGAGGTGCTCTACACCAATGGCCAGGTCGACAAGTTCCCCTTCGATGGGAAGGTCGTCGACGATCGTGGCAATGCGTACCAGAACCACGAGAGCACGGACTTCGGCTACTACGTCCAAAAGGGTCTGTTCGAGGAGTACCGCCTCTTCAACTCCGGGCCGGACATCATCAAGAAGGGTCACGAGATGGCCGAGTTCGAGGCCTATCACAAGACGCGGGGTCTGCGCTGGCCGGTGCTTGACGGCAAGGAGACGCTGTGGCGCTTCCGCGAGGGCTATGACCCGCACGTGCGCGAGTACAACCCCGAGGTGGCGAAGGGCGACGTCTACTTCTACGGCAATGCGAATGGTCGGGCCAACGTCATCTTCGCGCCCTACGAGCCGCCGGCCGAGAGCCCGGATGAGGAGTTCGATCTCTGGCTCTGCACCGGCCGCGTGCTCGAGCACTGGCACTCGGGCTCCATGACCCGCCGTGTGCCCGAGCTCTACCGCGCGGTGCCGGATGCGGTCGTCTACATGAGCAAGGACGACGCGAAGCAGCGGCGTCTGCGCGACGGCCAGATGGCCGTGATCTCCAGCCGTCGTGGCGAGATCAAGGCGCGGGTGGAGACGCGCGGGCGCAACCGCCCGCCGAATGGGCTGGTGTTCGTTCCCTGGTTCGACGCCAATCGCCTGGTCAACAAGCTCACCCTGGACGCGACGGATCCGCTTTCCAAGGAGACGGATTACAAGAAGTGCGCTTGTAAGGTGATGCGGGCCTGACGGTCCCTGTTGATGTCGTGACGGCTAGGGTGGACAAGCGCGAGCGCAGTCGACCGAATCCCGCACCGGCGCTGGTGGACTGCGCCGCGCTTGTCCACCCTCGATGGGTGATTTTGATCCGAGAAGCCATTTGCCGTGACCAACGAAAGCCCCAAGCCCAGCAAGCCCCTTAACCGCCGCCAGTTCATCACGGGCGTCATGAAAACGGCCTGTGGTGTGGGGCTCTTTGGTCTTGGCCTGGGGCTCTACAGCCAGCGTGCGAGCAGCCTGCCGGCCTGGGCGATCCGGCCTCCGGGCGCCATCCCGGAAGACGACTTCAATGGGGCCTGCATCCGCTGCGGGCTTTGCGTGCGGGACTGCCCCTTCGACATGCTCCACCTGGCCAAGCTGGGTGAGGAGGTGCCGACCGGCACGCCCTATTTCATCGCCCGCGAGGCCGGATGCGAGATGTGCGAGGACATCCCCTGCGTGGCGGCCTGTCCGACCAATGCCCTGGATCATGCTCTGGAAGACATTCTAGACGCGGACATGGGGCTGGCGGTCCTGATCGATCAGGAGAATTGCATCGCCGTTCAGGGGCTGCGTTGCGAGGTCTGTTTCAACATCTGTCCGGTCCGCAACGCGGCGCTGACGCTCGACATGCAGCACAACACCCGCTCCGGCAAGCATGCCAGGTTCATTCCGGTCGTTCACTCCGACCATTGCACCGGGTGCGGCAAGTGCGAAGAGGCCTGCATCCTGGATGAGGCGGCCATCAAGGTGCTGCCGCGACACCTGGCCAAGGGCAAGCTGGGCGCACATTACCGGCTCGGCTGGGAGCAGAAGCGGCAGGCGGGCGAGGCGCTGGTGACGCCTGATGTTGAGCATCGCTACAACCTGCCCGAGGGGATGCGCTATGAGCACGGCGGACAGGGGCTGATCGACGAGTCGGCACCTGGGCAGCCGGAGTCTCCGTTTCCAGGCGATCCCTTGGAGACGCTGAACCGCAAGGGGGCGCTATGAAGGATTTTCCGGGCGATACCGCCAGCGCCGAGCACGGCTGGCTCAAGGCCCACAAGTGGCTGCTGCTGCGGCGTTTCAGCCAGATCGGGGTTCTCGCGCTCTTCCTGGCGGGACCTTTGGCGGGTGTCTGGATCGTGACGGGCAATCTCTCGGCGAGCATGACGCTTGGGGTGCTGCCGCTGACCGATCCCTTGCTGCTGGCCCAATCGATGCTGTCGGGCGCCTGGCCGGTTCTGAGCGGCGCGATCGGCGCGCTGATCGTCCTGGTCTTCTATGCGCTGGTCGGCGGGCGCGTGTTTTGCTCCTGGGTCTGCCCGGTGAATCTGGTGACGGATCTGGCGGCCTGGCTGGGGCGGCGCTTCGACATTCGGGCGGCGGGCCGCCTCTCGCGCGACCTGCGGTACTGGATCTTGGCGCTGGTGCTTTTCTTTCCGCTCGTTACCGGCGTGATCGTCTGGGAGTACCTGAATCCGGTCTCCATGGCGCATCGCGGGCTGATCTTCGGGTTGGGCTGGGCCTGGACGATCTTGGTGGCCGTGCTGCTCTACGACCTTCTGATCGTGCGGCGCGGCTGGTGCGGGCATCTCTGTCCGGTCGGCGCCTTCTACAGCCTTGTTGGGATGCGTGCGGCCGTGCGGGTGAGTGCGGAGGGCAGGAGCCGTTGCGACGATTGCACGGACTGCTTCCATATCTGCCCCGAGCCGCAGGTCATCAAGCCAGCGCTCAAGGGTGCCGCGCGGGGCAGGGGACCGATCATCACAGATCTCAACTGCACCAACTGCGGGCGCTGTATCGATGTTTGCAGCAAGCGGGTCTTTCGGTTTCGGATGGGGGATCGGCGTCCGATCGAGGTGCCGGTAGAGCTGCCCGACGCCCAATCCCATCGGGTCAGGACCCATCCATTCAGCTGACCGACACGGCGGAGAGAGAACATGAGTAGAGGATTTGTGGCGCTGCTTTTCGGGACGGCCGCGGTGTGCCTGAGCGGCACGGTCTGGGCGGCCGATGTGGAGTCGTTGCGCGGTCATGCGGTGACGGATTCCTCGGACCCGGCGCTCAACAAGGCGACCTTAGCGGTCCCTGGGGGCTTCGGCGTGGGCTGGGAGGAGCAGCCGCCGATGATCCCGCACCCGATCGACAAGTACAGCATCGATCTGCGTCAGAACGGCTGCCTGAAGTGCCATAGCCAGGCGACCTTCGAGACGGCCAACGCTCCGCGCGTGGCGGAGAGTCATTTCCTCGACCGCGACGGCAAGAAGCTCGATCGCCTGGCGCCGCGCCGCTATTTCTGTACGCAGTGCCATGCCCCGCAAACCGGGGCCATGCCCCTGGTCGATAACGTCTTCGGCGAGCGCTGACCCTGCCGCGGGTGCCTTCAAGTCACGTTGAGATTCGGGAAGAGACCATGTCCGAGCAAAACAACACTTCCAAGCCAAAATCCTCTCGCGGCCGCCGCGCGGCCTGGATCAGCCTATTCGCGGCCTTCGTCGTCGGCATCCTCTTTTGGGGCGGCTTCAACACCGCCATGGAGGCGACCAATCAGGAGCAGTTCTGCATCTCCTGCCACGAGATGAAGGTCAACGTCTATCAGGAGTACAGGGATACCATCCACTACACCAATCGCACCGGCGTGCGCGCGACCTGCCCGGACTGCCATGTGCCCAAGGACTGGGTGCACAAGTTCGTGCGCAAGGTCCAGGCGACCAGCGAGCTCTATCACCACTTCAAGGGTGACGTGGACACGCCCGAGAAGTTCGAGGCGAACCGCTTCCGACTGGCGCAGAACGTCTGGACCGCGATGAAGGAGACGGACAGCCGCGAGTGCCGCAACTGCCATGAGTTCGACTCCATGGACTACACCAAGCAGGAGTCGCGCAGCTCGCAGGGCCATCAGGACGCGGAGGATGCGGGGCTGACCTGTATCGACTGCCACAAGGGCATCGCGCATCAGTTGCCGATGGAATATGACCCTGAGCAGGATGTACCCGGGAAGAGCGTCTTCTATACGAAGCGGGATTGAGCTGGCGGATCATGGTCCCTTGTGCGCGGGGCAAGCGTGGAAAGGCAGCGCAACCGTCGCCTCGTGCATGAAGTGGTCATGCTGGCCCCAAGAAGAGTCACTGAGCCTGGCTGCATCTGCACCCCCTTCACGAGGCATCCTGCACCAAACCGAGCAGCTCGGCCTCGACGTTTAGGCTCGGCGCCTCGAAGGGAGTACCTGGATTGCCGAGGCGGGCCACGCCTGGGCTTCGCTCAAGGAATGACGAGCGTCATCCCTGGAGTGAGCTGATCCGGGTTGTCCAGCAAGTGGCGGTTGGCTTCGAAGAGTCTATGCCACTGACCGCTGCTGCCGTAGAAGCGGCTGCTGATGCGCCCGAGGCTGTCGCGCTCTCTGACCCGGTAGACGCTGAGTGCGTCCGTCGCGCGCGCGAGCTTCAGCTGGCGTTTGCGCAGCAGGTCTTCGGCCTCGGCTCGGCTCTGGATACCAGTCGCCGCATCCGCCCCGCCAGGGCGCTGGATCTGGCTTCTTAGCGCGAGAAAGGCCTGGGTGGCCGCTGTCCGAGCGGCTTGCTCCGTCAAGATGCCGCCCTCGGTCTCCGGGAGCTGGGCGGCCAAGGCCTCCACCTGGGAGGTCAGGAGGGCATTGTGCTTGCGCTCTTCCTCGAGCGCTGCCGCCAGGTGCTCGACGAGCGTCTGCTGCTCCGCCAGCGCCTCCTCGAGCTCTGCCTGTCGGGCTTGGAGGGCCTCGAGCTCACCATGCATCTGCTCGACCGCCTGATTGCCTTGGGCCAGCCGTCGCTCGGCCTCCATGCGCGCCTGATCGGCGGTCTTGCGCGCGAGCGCGGAGTCCTTGAGCTTGCCTTCCATGCCCTGGACACGCGCTTCGAGCACCTGGATCCTGTCGTAGAGCTGGGCTCGCGTCTCTGGCGGCGGGCTCGGCTCCTGGGCGGCAGTGTCCGTCGAGGGCGCTGGCGGGCGCTCCTCGGCGAGCGCGGCCGGTGAGGGCCAGCAGGCCCCCACCAGGCTGGCGAGAACGAGCAGGAGCGAGACCTTTCCACGGGTCTGCATTGCGTCGGTTTGTCGCATCCGGGACTCTCTCGCGTGCTCGCTGTCCAGGCTGCCTAGCCGACCGACGGCAGGCCGGCGAGTGCCATGGCGACCTCGTTCTCGGCGTAGTCGAGGTCCTTCAGCTTGCCGCCGAGGTAGTCCGTGTAGGCCTGCATATCGAAGTTGCCGTGCCCGCTGAGATTGAAGAGGATGGTCTTGGGGTCGCCAGATTCACGGCACTTGTCGGCCTCGTGGATCGCCGCCCGAACCGCGTGCGTGGCCTCGGGCGCCGGGATGATGCCCTCGGCCTTGGCGAACTGAACCCCAGCAGCGAAGCATTCGAGCTGGTTGTAGGAGCGGGGGCTGATGTAGCCGAGCTTGGCCAGGTGGCTGATCTGAGGGGCCATGCCGTGATAGCGCAGACCGCCGGCGTGGAAGCCGGGCGGGACGAAGGTGGATCCCAGCGTGTGCATCTTGCACAGCGGCGTGAGGTGCGCGGTGTCGCCGAAGTCGTAGGCGAAGAGCCCCTTGGTCAGGGTCGGGCAGGCGGACGGCTCGACGGCGACGAGCTCGACCTCGCGGCCGCCACGCAGCTGATTGCCGAGGAAGGGGAAGGCGATACCGGCGAAATTGCTGCCGCCGCCGGTGCAGCCGATGACCATGTCCGGATAGGCGTCCGCCATCTCCAGCTGCTTCTGGGCCTCCAGACCGATCACCGTCTGGTGCAGCAGGACGTGATTGAGCACGCTGCCGAGGGCGTACTTGGTGTCGTCGCGCTGCGCGGCCAGCTCGACCGCTTCGCTGATGGCGATCCCCAAGCTGCCGGTGCTGTCCGGGTGCTCGGCGAGGATGGCGCGGCCGGACTCTGTGGTGTCGCTCGGGCTGGCGATGCAGTTGGCCCCGAAGGACTCCATGAAGGCCCGGCGGTAGGGCTTCTGGTTGTAGCTGACCTTCACCATGTAGACCAGGATCTCGAGTCCGAACATGGACCCGGCCATGGCGAGCGACGAGCCCCATTGACCGGCCCCGGTCTCCGTGGTGATGCGCTTGACGCCTTCCGCCTTGTTGTAAAAGGCTTGGGCGATTGCCGTGTTGGCCTTATGGCTGCCGGGCGGGCTGACGCCCTCGTACTTATAGAAGATCTTCGCCGGGGTATTCAGGGCCTTCTCGAGACGGCGCGCGCGGAAGAGCGGGGAGGGGCGCCACTGGCGAAGAACATCGCGGACCGGCTCGGGGATCTCGATCTCGCGCTCGGTGCTGACCTCTTGCTCGATGACGGCACGCGGGAAAATGACGCCGAGCTCTTCCGGGGTGATGGGCGCTTTGGTCCCTGGATGGAGGACGGGATCCAGCGGCTCCGGCAGATCGGCGTTGATGTTGTACCAAAAGCGGGGGATTTGCTGCTCGTCGAGCAGGTATTTGACTGGGTCGCTCATGCTGGCAATGGTCTCAGTAGTGGTGGCGCGGCCGGCGGCAGAGGGAAGCGCTGGCTCGAGCGCTGCGCTTCCCGCGGCACATGCATGTGCTTCGGCCCCAGTGGCATTCGCCTACCGGGGGCGGCGGGAGTCCGGCATGCGACGGCATCCGGGGTCCCATCCGACGGCGCCGAGCGCGGTGCCGTCGCCTCTCCATTGGATCACCGCTGGTCTATCGAGATGCCGACTGGGTGCCTTGAAGGCACTCCAGTCGGCGCGCGACGCGAAGACAGAATTTTCGAGTCGCAGTCTTGCTTCAAGCGCTTCATCCGCTCGAAAAAGATGCTGTCATCCCTGATCCGGTCGGGAGCGGCGATGGGGCGTCGTCCCGTGACCGAGTGCGGGCCAAGTTTGCCAGGTTTGCGGCTCGGCTTGTATCCCGTTGTGATCGCGAGTTGACGCCGCGCGTGATCGCGCGGTGCAAGCCGACTAACGGCCGGACTTGCGCTGCTCGACATGGTGCAGGGCGGCGCTGCGGTCCTGACCCAGATCCGTCTCCAAGAAGGCGGGGCTCATCGGAAGCTCGACTTGCCAGCCGTTGGTCGGATCCAGCGCGAGCTGGCCTTGGGTCAGCTCGAAGTCCAGCACGTGACCGGCGTGGGCATGGTCCGCGGAGAGGAAGTGCAGATGGAAGCCGGGCACATTCAGGCCCTTGGTGAAGGTGGGGCACCAGAAGCCGATCAAGGTCCCGCTGATCTGGTCTTGCTGGAAGACGCGCTGCTGCTTGGATGCCTCGAGCAGGGGCGGGTAGGGCTGCTGCTGGCGTGGGACGCTGCGGTAGGTCATGCGCGCGAAGCTGCCCTCGACGCGCACGGCGTAGGCGATATTCCGGCTGGGCAGCTGTGCCTCGAGCCAGGTCTTGAAGGCCGCATAGTCCTGGCCTGGTGGCGGCGTCAGCCGCTGGTCGGCCTCGAAGTGAGTGACGCTGATGAAGGGGGTGCGGGTCGTGGCGGGCATCTCATTGACCTGGCCATCGGCCGCAGCCTGATAGACGATGCCGTCGAGCAGGATCAGCTCGCCGTCGAGCGCCGCGAAGGTGCCGAGCCCGAAATCGCCGTGGGGCAGGACGTCGGAAATGGCGGCGACGCCCTGATAGACGCCGGCGAGCAGGGCGTCGATGGTGGAGACTTGATAGAGGGTGTCTTCATCATCGTCGGCCGCGCCTGCCTGGAGCGCGAGGGGCAGGGCGATCGCGACGAAGAGACGTCGGCAGTGCTTGGTCATGGGTCGCTTCTCCGGAGGTTTCAGGTGGGCGCGGCTTCACTGCGGGATGCTCAGGGCGCCCAGGGGAAGCTGCATGCTGATGCAGTGTAGGCTACCGCCCTGGCGAATTAGCGTGCTGCAGTCCAGCGTCCGGATCGCGCGGTCGGGAAAGAGCTCCGCCAGGATGGCTGCGGCCTGGGCATCTGCCGGGTCGCCATAGGTGGGGAGAATCACGGCCCCATTGATGATGAGGAAGTTGGCGTAGCCGGCGGGCAGGCGCTCACCCTCGGCATCCAAGACCGGCTTGGGGGGCGGGAGCCCAACCAGCCGATAGGCCTTGCCACTGTGGTCGCGGAGTGCTCGGAGCTCTCCTTCCATCGCCTTCAGCGCTGCATAGTCCGCATCGCCGGGATCTTCGCAGCTGGCATAGCAGATGATGTCTGGGGCGCAGAAACGGGCCAGGGTGTCGATGTGGCCGTCCGTGTCGTCCCCGCTGATGGCACCATGCTCGAGCCAGAGGAAATGACGGATCCCCAGCCGCTCCGCCAGCATCTGCTCGATCTCCGGGCGCGACAGGCCAGGGTTGCGCCGCGGGTCGACCAGGGTGCGGGTGACCGCCAGCAGCGTGCCTTGGCCGTCGCTCTCGATCGCCCCGCCTTCCAGCACCAGATCCACCGCCTCGCGCGGGGCCCTGCCAAAGATGCCCGACCCGTGGAGCCGGGCGGTGATCTGGGTGTCCAGCTCGGCGGCGAACTTGCCGCCCCAGCCGTTGAAGCGGAAGTCGAGCACCCTTGGCGCGCCCTGCTCGTCGAGCACCGTGATGGGGCCATGGTCGCGCGCCCAGGTGTCGTTGCTGGGGGCGAGCGCCAGGTGCAGGCGCGCGGGGTCGGCGGCCTTGGCCGTCACCCGTGCTCTTGCATGGGCGGCGTGCTTCTCATCGCGGCAGACGATCAGGACGCTCTCGTACTCGCTGATCATGGCCGCAAGCTCGGCATAGAGCGCCTCGACGGCGTCGAGCTGCTCGGCCCAATCTGTGTCGGCGTGCGGCCAGGTCAGCATGACCCCGCTCTGGGGCTCCCACTCGGCGGGAAGGCGGTTCATAGGGCGTTTCTCGATGGCTTCGGACAGAGGCCGGGATTCTACTCGCTGCGTTGCGCTCAGGCGGCGGGAGCCTTGTCGCCGCCAGCGCTGTCTCAGTCGGAGCGACGGCCTTGTCTGCCGTCTCGGTGCAGTCTCCGAGCGGTCACGCGCCGGTTGCGCACGCCTTCCGACTTTGTGATTAAATGCCGCGCCTATGTATCACCCCCTCTCCCTCTATATCGGCCTGCGCTACACGCGCGCGAAGCGCCGCAACCACTTCATCTCCTTCATTTCCGGCACATCCATGGTCGGGATCACCCTGGGCATCGTCGCCCTCATCGTGGTGCTCTCGGTGATGAATGGGTTTCACAAGGAGATCCAGCAGCGCATCCTCAGCATGGCCTCGCATGCCACCCTGACCGACCCCTATGGCGGCATGGCGAACTGGCCCGAGGTCCTGGATCAGGTGCGCGCGCACCAGGACGTGGTCGGCGCCGCGCCCTTCGTCGAGGTGCAGGGGATGCTGGTCAATGGCTCCCAGGTCAGCGGGGCCCTGATTCGCGGCATCGTTCCCAAGGAAGAGGACGAGGTCGCCGATCTGCGCCGGGAGATGGTGCGCGGCTCGGTCGATGATCTGGTCGACGGCGGCTTCAACATCGTTCTGGGCCGAGATCTGGCCGCCTTCCTGGGCGTTGGCCCCGGCGATAAGGTCACTGTGGTGACGCCCCAGGTGAGTGCGACGCCCGTGGGTATCATGCCGCGGCTCAAGCGCTTCACCGTGAGTGGCATCTTCGCGGTCGGCATGGCGGACTACGACCGCAACGCGGCCTTCATCGCGATGCACGACGCCGCCAAGCTGCTGAGTCTGGGGGATGCGGTCTCCGGGGTCCGGCTCAAGCTGGATGATATGTGGGAGGCGCCGCGGCTGGCGCGCGAGATCGCCTATGACCTCGGCGGCGTCTACCGCCTGGTGGACTGGACCCAGGTCCATGCCAACTTCTTCAGTGCCCTGGCCATGGAGAAGCGGATGATGGGCATCATCCTCTTCCTCATCGTCGCGGTCGCGGCCTTCAACATCGTCTCGACCCTGGTGATGGTCGTTACGGACAAGCAATCGGACATCGCGGTCATGCGCACCCTGGGCGTTTCGCCCGCTCGCGTCATGGGCATCTTCATGGTGCAGGGGACCGCCATCGGCTTGATCGGCACCATCCTCGGCATGGTCGCGGGCGTGCTGCTGGCCATGAACGTCGAGCCGGTCGTGGGCGCCATCGAGCAGGTCTTCGGCGTCCATTTTCTGGATCCGAGCATCTACTACATCAGTGAGCTGCCCTCCGACGTCCATCTCTCGGATGTGCTCTCCATCGGCGGCGGGGCCTTCCTTATGTCCGTGCTCGCAACCCTGTATCCGGCTTGGCGCGCCGCTCGAACGCAGCCGGCGGAGGCGCTGCGCTATGAATAAGCCGGAGCCTGTCATCGAGGTCCGCGGTCTGGCCAAGACCTTTCGGCAGGGGCCTCAAGTCGTCGAGGTGCTGAAGGAGATCAGTTTTCGCGTTCACCCCGGCTCGCGCATCGCCATCGTCGGGGCCTCTGGCTCAGGTAAGAGCACCCTGCTGCATTGCGTTGGCGGGCTGGACCGGCCGTCGGCAGGGCAGGTGAGCTGGATGGGCCAAGAGGTTGGTCGCTTGTCGGAGGCCAAGCTGGGCCTGCTGCGCAATCGCCACCTTGGCTTCGTCTACCAATTCCATCATCTGCTGCCGGAGTTCACCGCGCTCGAGAATGTCGCCATGCCATTGCTGATCGGCGGCGCCTCGCCGCAGCAGGCCAAGGCCGAGTCGCAGGCGCTGCTGGAGCGCGTCGGGCTCGGGCATCGCACGACGCACAAGCCAGGCGAGCTCTCCGGCGGGGAGCGTCAGCGCGCGGCGATCGCGCGGGCCTTGGTGACGCGGCCCGCCTGTCTATTGGCCGACGAGCCCACGGGCAATCTCGACAGCGGCACGGCCGCGGATGTCTATGAGCTGATGCTGGAGCTCAATCGCGAGATCGGGACCAGCTTGGTGATCGTGACGCATGATCGCGATCTGGCTTCCCGCATGCGTCACGTCTGGCGATTGGAAGACGGCGTCCTCAGCCGTGATTCGGACAGCTCGCGATAGCGCTCCTTGCGCTTCCGGATCTGGCGCATCAGCTTCCAGCGCCAGAGGATCTGGATGGTGGCATAGCCGAGTACCGAGCAGACCGCGCCGCAGATGAGGCAGCCGAGGAGCAGGGGGCCGAGGACGGCGAGCCAATTGTGCCAGTCCAGCCAGAATTGGACTTTGAAGCCGACCGGCGGGATGCCGAGCACCCAGCAGCCCACCACGTAGGCGAAATAGAACATCGGCGGGATGGTGACCGGATTGGAGATCCACACCAGCGTGATCGCGATCGGTAGGTTGACGCGCAGATAGATGGCGAGGCCGCCGGCGATGAGCACGTGCCCGACTGGCGGCAGGTACATGACGAAGAGCCCGACTGCGAAGGCCCCGGCCACGGAGTGCCGATTGAGGTGCCAGAGATTGGGATCCTGCAGCAGCTTGCCGAAGACGCCAAGACAACGGTTGCCGTGGATCGCTTTAGGCGGCGGCATGACCCTTCTAAGCCACTTCTTCACGCGACAAGCTCGCTCGGTCTCAGGCCCAATCAGAAGGCGCGAGTATAGGTCAGACTGCGACATCCCCGTGGACTTTTGTCATGGACGGCAAACCTAATGCACATCAAGGGCCTTCGTTCTGCGCGGCCCAGCCAGAGCGCGATGCCGGGAAGGGGCGGTTGCCGTGCTAGCGCTCGGTCTCGCCTTCGCCGCAGGTGTGGCGTCCTTCCATCTCCTTTGGCAGATGCCGCCGCTTTGGCTCGGGGCCGGGGCGCTGTTCGCGACAGCTCTGTTTGCCTGGCGCGTGTTGTGGCTGCGTCCGGTGCTGGTCTTCGTGCTCGGCGCCTGCTGGGCCCAGTGGCACGCCTGCCTCATCCTCTGTGAGCCGTTTCCCGATGCCTTGGCGCGCGCCACGCTCCTTGTCGAGGGCCGCATCGCCTCGCTCCCTGTCCAAGGGGCGCACAGCACGCGCTTTCGTTTCGAGATCGAGCGTACCTCGCGCGATGGCCAGGCGCTGCCGTTCCGGGGCCTGGTCCGTCTTTCCTGCTACAGGGACTGCCCAGATCTCAAGGCGGGCGAGCGCTGGCGCTTCCCCGTGCGCCTCAAGCCCAGGCATGGCTTTGCCAGCCCGAATGGCTTCGACTACGAGCGCTGGCTGTTCGAGGCCGGGATTCTCGCGACCGGCTACACGCGACGCGGCCCGGAGCTGGAGCGATTGGATGCCGGCACAGGAACCTACTGGCTGACCCGCTGGCGTCAGGCCCTTGCCGCGCATCTCGCGGTCGTCCTCGGGGAGTCGCGCCAGCTTGGTCTGGTGCAGGCCCTGACCCTGGGCGAGCGCTCTGGTGTCGACCGCGCGACTTGGGACGTGCTCACGCGCACGGGCACCAATCACCTGATGGCGATCTCCGGGCTTCATGTCGGTTTGATTGCCGCCGCTGTCTTTTTTCTGGTGCGGCTTGGCTGGGCGCTCTCGGGGCGGGCGGTCTCTCTGCTCGCCGCGCCGCGCGCCGCGGCCATTGCCGCCGGCTTGGCCGCTTTGGTCTATGCCGGTCTGGCCGGTTTCGCCATCTCGACCCAGCGCGCGCTCATCATGCTGGCGGTGGTCTTGGGTGCCGTCCTATGGCGCCGCACCCTGAGGCCCTACCATGCGCTGACCCTGGCGCTCGTCGGTGTCTTGATCTGGGATCCCCAAGCCGTGCTGTCTTTCGGCTTTTGGCTCTCGTTCGGCGCCGTGGGCCTGCTGCTCTTCAGTCTCGGTCAGCGTCTGCCGAGTCGGGACCCCTGGACGCGCTGGGGCCGCGCGCAGTGGGCGATCGGCATCGGCCTGATGCCGCTGCTCTTCCACTTCTTCGCCAAGGCATCTGTGATTGCGCCCCTGGTGAATCTGGTCGCCGTGCCGCTGTTCAGTCTGCTGCTCCTGCCGCTGGTCCTGGTCGGCACCCTCTTGAGCTTCATTCCAGGGCTCGAGTGGCCGCTGGCGGCGACGGCGGACCTGCTGGACCTCGCGGTGCGTGGCTTGGCCTGGCTGTCGGATCGGCCCTGGGCGGCGATGACGCTTTCCGCGCGACCGCCTTGGGTGTGGGGTCTCGCTGGTCTCGGGGCGCTCCTCTTGCTGGCGCCGCGCGGGCTCCCAGGTCGATGGCTCGGAGGCATCTTGCTGCTCCCGATGTTCTTGGCGCGTCCTCCGCATCCGCCTGATGGCGTGGCCTGGCTGACGCTGCTGGACGTCGGCCAGGGGCTGTCCCTGGTGGTGCGGACTGCCGAGGGCACCCTGGTGTACGACACCGGCCCCAGGTATCCGAGCGGCTTCGAGACCGGGTCGACCGTCGTCGCCCCGTTCCTGCGTGCCCAGGGCATCGACCGCCTGGATCGGCTCGTCCTCAGCCATGCGGACCGCGACCATGCGGGCGGCGTGGAGGGCCTCATGGCATCGATCCAGGTCGAGGAGATCCACAGTGGCGAGTCGGACGACCTCGACATCCCAGGCGCAGAGCCCTGCCGCGCGGGTGCGGGCTGGGAGTGGTCCGGCGTCTCCTTCCGTTATCTGCATCCGCAAGGACAGGGCGCAACCGGCAACGATGCCTCCTGTGTCCTCATGGTGAGGACGGCAGGAGCCGCCTTGCTGGTAATGGGAGATGTCGAGCGGGCGGTCGAGCTGGATCTGGTCGAGCGCCTTGGCACCCAGCTGGACGCCGACGTGCTCATCGCCGGGCATCATGGCAGCCGCACCTCGACCTCGACGGCGCTCGTCCAGGCCGTCTCGCCGGCGTGGGCGCTGGTCTCCTCGGGCTATGCGAACGCCTTCGGGTTTCCGACGCCGGAGGTCGTGCGGCGGCTGCAAGCCGCTGGCGCGTGGGTTCTCGATACCGCCTCCGCCGGCGCGATCCGCTTCGAGATGGGGCCTTCCGGGATCATCCAGCCGCCGATCGGCTATCGCGAGGAGCACCGACGTCTCTGGACCCACAGGCCGGAGCCGAGCTGGCGGCTAAAGCAGGGCGGCGCAGATGAGCAGCAATAGGGTCTCTGTCAGCTCGACCAGGGCGCCGGCTGTGTCGCCCGTGAATCCGCCCAGGCGCTGCATCATGCTGCGTCTTGCGAGCGCGAAGCCGGCGAGGGTGGCGGTGAGCAGGACGAGCCCCGTCCATCCGGTGGCGAGGACGCAGGCACCGGAGGCCAAGAGCATGGCGATCCAGGTTGCCCGCCGGGGCAGTTGGCGCGACTGGGCCGCCGCCATGCCCTGCTCGCGCGCGTAGGGGATCGAGCGCAGCACCAGCAAGAGCTGCACCCGCGCCAGCATCGGCAGCCAAAGCAGCAGCCAAGGCGCGTCTGCCTCGATCAGCACCTTGAGCCCAGACCACTTGGCGATCAGGACCAGGCCGATCAGGGTGACGGCCGCTGGGCCGCTGCGGGGATCCTTCATGATCTCCAGCGTGCGCTCGCGGCTGCCCAGTCCGCCGATCCAGGCGTCGGCGCTGTCGGCCAGGCCATCCAGATGCAGCGCGCCGCTCGACCAGACCCAGACCATGAGCGTCAGCGTGGCCGCCAGCTCGGGGCCGAGAGCGCCAGTGCCCGCGGCAGTGAGTGCCGCCAGGAGCCCCATGATGAGCCCGATGAGGGGATACCAGGGCACGGAGCGCCCGATGTCCTCCGCCGTTGCCTCGCCGGGGTCTGGGAAGGGCAGCCGGCTCAGGAAGCGGCCTGCGATCCACAGCGGGCGCAGTCTCATGGGCCCGGCGTTACTCAGTTGCACCGATGAAAGACCAGGCTCGGACGCCCGGGTGGCTTGGGGATGCGGATGCGGGTGCGGCAGGCGTGCGGCACGTCGATTAGCAGCAGCGACGTCGTCGGCATCTGCAGCAGCTCCGCGAGGATCACGCGGATCACACCGCCGTGCGTAATGACGAGGCTGTGCGGGTCCGGCCGCTCGAGGAGCTTCTGCCAGGTCTCCAGGACGCGCCTGCGGAAGGCCTCGAACGGCTCGGCCTCCGGCGGCGTGAAACTGGCGGGGTCCGCCCAGAAGCGGGTCAGATCCTCTGTTGCGATCTCATGGGCGGGCATGCCTTCCCAGGCACCGAAGTCGCGCTCGCTCAAGGCATCCACGCGCTCCAACCTCAGGGCATGGGTGTCGGCGAAGCACTCGCCGAAGGCGGCGCAGCGTTGCAAGGGGGAGCTGAGGATGCTCGTCCAGGTCGGGGCATCGGCCACCGCCTGTGACATCTGCGCCCAGCCCAGGTCGCTCAAGGGGTCGTCGGAGCGACCGCGAAAGCAGACGCCGCCCGCGACCTCGCCGTGGCGCAAGAGATCCACATGACGGTCGGTCACCTCATCAAGCTTCGCTGACACCTGCTTCTCCAAAGGTCGCCATCTTGCGATGAATGGTACAGGCGAGACGGAGCAAGGGGACGACGGCAGCCGCTCCAGTGGCCTCGCCGAGGCGTAGTCCGAGATTCAAGTAAGGGTCGCCGCCCAGTGCCTCCATCATACGTCTGTGGCCGGGCTCGGCGGAACTGTGCGAGAAGAGCATCCAGTGACGCGTGTCCGGATTGATGCGCACCGCGGCTAGGGCCGCCGAGCTGATGATGAAGCCGTCGACCAGGATGGGCAGGCCATGCTGGGCCGCCGCGATGAAGGCGCCCGTGGAGGCGGCGGTGTCGAAGCCGCCGAGTCGGCGCAGCAGCTCCAGCGGCGACTGCTCGGAGGCGGCATGCAGCGCCAGCGCCTGCGCGACGACCTGGGTCTTGCGCGCGACGCCCTCGGCGCTCAGCCCTGTGCCCGGACCTGTCAGCTCATGCGGCTCGAGCTCGAGCAGGGCGCATGACAGGGCGGTCGCGGGCGTGGTGTTGCCGATGCCCATCTCGCCACAGACGATGAGGCGTGCGCCATTGTCGAGCGCGCGCTCGACCGCCGTGCGTCCGAGCGCGAGGGCGTCGGCGAGCTGCGCTTCGGTCATGGCCGGCTCGCGCGCGATGTTGCCGCTGCCGGCGCCGAGCCGAGCGGAGATGACGCCCTCGACCGGACCTGGGTCGGTCGCGATCCCGATATCGAAGATCTCCATGCGTGCCCCGATGGCCTCGGCCATGACGGAGACGGCCGCGCCGCCGCGCGCGATGTTGCGGAGCATCTGAATGGTGACTTCCTGCGGGAAGAGCGAGACGCCCTCGGCGGCCACCCCGTGATCCGAGACGAACTGCAGGATCTGCACGGGGTCGACCGATGGGGAGGCGGTGGCCTGCATTCCGGCGAGCCGGATCGCCATTTCTTCCAGTCTGCCAAGCGAGCCCTGGGGCTTGGTCAGTTGATCCTGGCGCTGGCGCGCGGCCTCGGCGGCCTCTGAGTCGATGGGGTGGCAAGGCGCGTGCACCCAGCTGACGTCTGTGCTCATGATGCGTCTCCGCCGACGGGGCAGGTGATTGCGGCCATGGTGGGGGCCGCGAGGGCAGGGGTCTGTCTCAATGGTGTGGTCATGCTGCGTCGTGGTCTCTGTCTGTGGTGGCTCCGGTCCTGCTTGGCCGGAGCAAGCCGATGCCAAGGCGATGCGGGGAGTCAGGTCAATTGGCGCTCGCCGGCTGGTAGCTCAGGGTCAGATAGAAGGACCTGCCGGGCCTGTTGTACAGGTAGGCGGTCTCATCGTCTTCGTCGAGCAGGTTTTCGACCCGCGCCTGGATCTTGAGTGCCTGGGTGAGCGCGTACTCCGCGCGCAGATCGACCAAGGCATAGCCGTCGAGACGGTCGTCGTTGGCGAGGTCGTCGAAGCTGCGTCCGGCGACGTAGAGGGATGCCCCGGCGGCCCAGCGCGCGAGCTGGCGATCGATGTCGAGCCGGAAGCTCTGCTGAGGACGGCGCGGCAAGAGATTGCCTTGGCTCGGCCCCTCGGAGCGGTTCTCCGGATCCAAGAGGGTCAGGTTGGCCTGGGTGCTCCAGTCGGCGTAGCGCACCGTGCTCGATACCTCCAGCCCACGGATGCGCGCCTCTTGGACGTTGGCGACCGCGCTCGCGGCCGCGTCATAGGCGATGAGGTCGTCGATGCGGGTCTCGTAGAGGCGGACGTCCCAGCTGCCGCTCGCGCTCGCTCCGAGTGGCAGGATGCCGGTCAAGCCGAGCTCGAGGCTCTCGGATTGCTCCGGGTCCAGATCTGGGCTGCCGTAGCTGGGGTAGTAGAGGTCGTTGAACGTGGGTGCCTTGAAGGCCGTGCCGTATGAAAGCGAGACGCGCGTGTCAGGGCCGATGCGATAGCCGATGGCGGCGCTTCCCGTGGTATGGCCGTCGAATTGCTGGTTGTCGTCGTGGCGCAGGCTGAGCTCCAGGTCCGTCGCGCCGAGATAGCCCTGATACTGCCCGAAGACGCCGAGGTTGTCGCGTGAATCCTCGCTGTAGTCGACGCTGCCGCCGACACGGTCTTCCTGATAGTCGAGCCCGAGCGTGACCAGGTGCGCCGTCCCGATGGTCAGGTCGTTCTGCAGCGAGAAGGTGTCGCGCTCGGTGTCGAAGCTGTCGACGAAGGTCTCGTCCGCCCCAGTGTCCGGATCCTCGAAATAGGCGCGGTACTTGTCCCAGCTACGCCCGGCGGTGAGCCTCAGGGTCCAGGGCTCGAGCGGTTGCAGGACCGCCGTGGTGCCCAGCACCTGCTGCTCGGCGCGGGAGAGGTTGCCGGCGTACTCGGAGCCATCGAACTCGGTGCGGTTCTCCGAGCGCAGCAGGTAGACATCCAGCTTGGCCGCATCGCTGAAGGCGTAGCCGCCGCGCAGGCTGAGGCTCGTATTGCGGTAGCCGTCGCGGTCCGGCTGCTCGACGCCGCACCCGGCGAAGGGGGAGGCGCGCCCGTCGCAGGCATTGATGCCGTCCGTGCTCGTCAGGTTGGCGCCCGCACTCCACCAGGCTTGCTCGCCCCCACCGCCGAGGCTTGCCGCAACATCCGCGGCGCCGCGGCTGCCAGCGCTGACGCTGACGCGCGGCGTCAGGGCGCCACCACCGCGCCTGGTGAAGATCTGAATGACGCCGCCGATCGCCTCAGAGCCGTAGAGGCTGGAGCGCGGGCCGCGGACGATCTCGATGCGGTCGATCTGGTCGATCGGCAGATTCTCGAAGGGCGTCTGTCCGGCCGTCGACGAGCCGATCTTGACGCCGTCGACCAGCACCAGCACGTGGTCCGAATTGGTCCCGCGCAGAAAGACGGACGCGCCCTGGCCGGCGCCGCCGCTGCGCGAGACCGTGATTCCAGCAAGTCCTTGAAGCAGATCGGGGACGGAGCGCGCCTGTCTGCGCTCGATCTCGGCGCGATCGATGACGGTGACGGATGCCAATGAATCGGCTTGCGGTGTTCGCGTGGCGGTGACCACCACGGGCTCGAGGGACGTGACGGGCTCTTCGGCAAAGGCCACGCTTGCCAGCGACAGCGAGCAGGCCGCCAGCATCAGGGAATGTTTCATCAAGGTGCTCCAACTGTGAGCCGCGCGCACCCGCACGGGTCTGCTCAAGAGGTGGCGTCGAGGGAGGCAGGCGAGCACGAGGATGGAAGCACGGGGCTCCAGTGGCGTCGCGGGAAATCGCCCCTCGCGACCCCGGTTCGGAGGCCGCTCCGCCAGAGCACCCGCAAGGCCGCACGTCGGGAAGACGTCAGCCTGTTGCTTCGTGATCGGCGAAGGGCCTCGGGTCTCACGGCCGGTATCCGGGCTCACGAGCGGGGTGATGACCCCAGCGCGACGCCTTCCCATGACGGATCACAGTGGCATCTTGTCGCGCTTTGACTCGTCTACCGTTGCGGGGGCAGCGCCGGCCTTCCGACCCAAGCGGTCGGGCACCGGACTTCCCGTTTACCCCAGTGACGCAAAGCGCGCGACTGGGCACCGAAAGACCAAGCCCACTATTAGAATGTGCTTATTGCGGGTGGGTCAAATCGAATTCCTGGGCCAGCTTGTGGCTCAGGCGCCTCCGTGAATGTCGACCGCCAGGTCAACAGCTGTCGGCCTCGCGTGGACATTCGCAACACTGGCAGCGTCGACGCCGAACCTAATTGGAGCAGTCAGCTTCCAGCCGCCAGCGGAGGAAAATCATACAGTTGCCGGACTTTGTGGCCGGCCAGCCGCTCACCCCTTGGGTGACTCGGAGAGGCCTTGATCATCGTTTTGTCCAAGCGCACGACCGGTGGGAGCGGCGCCCCGCCGCGACGGTCGCGTGATCGCGGCGAGGCGCCGCTCCCACGTCGCTTTGCTTCAAGGATGCGCGGCGCCCGGTCAACCGACTGGGCGGCCTGATGATCGACGCCCTCGGAGAAGACCTGAAAGCAGCACCAAAACAAAGCTTTCAGCTGGCTGCTGGTGGCTGGCAGCTCTTTCTAGACTGAAGGATCTGGACGGCGTCATCCACGACCTGAAGGAGCGCATCGACCGGCACCCCCATCGCCCGCTCGATCGCGACCTTCGGTCATTGCGGCCGCGCTCCATCCGCGTGGCGGGGCAGGCCGACCCTTTCGTCCTCAGCGATCTCGAAGCGCCCATGCCGCTTGCCAACCAGGCCATGGCGTCTCGGGCCCATGTCGCGCGCGGTTGCCGCGCCGCCGGTCCGGGCGGCGACGGCGTGTCCACTGCTCGACCTAGTCCGCGCTGGCGATGCGAGATAGACTGCCGCCGAATGCTCAATGGGCGCTGCACGCCCGTGATCTCGGCGTATCCCTTCAGCTCAGCGACCTCAAAGCCACGCAGTGACCCCTATCCGCATCCGCCGCCGTGCCCCGGACGACGCCTGTCGCCAGGCCTGCTCGCCCGACGACCTGCTGACAGCCATCTATGCCAATCGCGGACTGATGGACCCCACGCAGGCCGCGCCCGGTCTCGCGGATCTTGCGCCCGTGTCCCAGCTGCGGGGGCTGGACGCCGCGGTTGACCTGCTTGCCGAGCGGCTTCGCGGCGGCGGACACATCGTCGTCGTCGGCGACTATGACGCGGACGGCGCGACCGGCAGCGCCGTGGCCGTGCGTGGCTTGCGGGCCTTGGGGGCGGCCAGGGTGTCCTTCTTGGTGCCGAGCCGCTTCGACAATGGTTATGGTCTGAGCCCGGCGGTTGTGGAGGCGGCCGCCGAGCTGGCGCCAGACCTCATCATGACGGTCGACAATGGGATCTCCAGCCTGTCCGGCGTCGAGCGCGCCAATGCGCTTGGCATTCCGGTGCTGGTCACGGACCATCATCTCCCCGGAGAGCGCATCCCGGATGCGGCTGCCATCGTCAATCCCAACCAGGGCGGCTGCGCCTTTCCCAGCAAGCACCTGGCCGGCGTCGGCGTGGTCTTCTACCTCTTGGTCGCCCTGCGCACCCGCCTCCGCGAGACAGGTTGGCTCGGGGCCGACCGGCGCGAGCCCAATCTCGCCGAGCTGCTGGACCTGGTGGCGCTGGGGACGGTCGCCGATGTCGTTACCCTGGATCGCAACAACCGCATCCTGGTCGAGCAGGGGCTGCGCCGGATCCGTGCTGGTCGCTGCTGCGCCGGGGTGAAGGCGCTGCTCGAGGTGGCGGGACGCGACCCCAGTCGGGTCACGGCGACGGATCTCGGGTTCTTCGCCGCGCCCCGCCTGAACGCGGCCGGGCGGCTCGAGGAAATGTCACTGGGTGTCGACTGTCTGATCACCGAGGATCCCGCCCGCGCCGCCGAGATGGCGCGGCAGCTCCATGAGCTGAATCGGCGGCGTCGCGAGATCGAGGACGGCATGAAGGACGAGGCCGAGCTTCTGCTGGAGACCCTCAGCCTGGACGGCGAAGCCTTGCCGCCGGCCCTCTGTCTCTTCGGCGAGGATTGGCACCAGGGTGTCTCGGGAATCGTCGCCGCGCGGATCCGCGAGCGCTATCACCGTCCGGTGATCGCCTTCGCCGATGCCGGTGACGGCCGGCTGCGGGGCTCGGCCCGCTCTATCGACGGACTGCACATGCGCGATGCCATCGACCTGGTCGACCGCACGCACCCTGGTCTCGTCGAGCGCTTCGGCGGACATGCCATGGCCGCCGGCCTGACCTTGAGGAGCGCCTGCCTGGATCCCTTTCGCGATGCCTTCGTCGAGGCGGTGCGCGCGCAGCTCGGCGACGTGCCTCCGCAGCCCGAGATCCTCTCGGACGGCGCGCTGCCCCCGCGTCTCATGAGCCTGGAGACCGCGGAGCTGCTGCGTCTGGCCGGCCCCTGGGGCAAGGGCTTCCCCGAGCCATGCTTCGACGGCAGCTTCGAGGTGCTGAGCGCCCGCTTGGTCGGGGAGCGTCACCTCAAGCTCAGGGTCTCGCCGGAGCCCGGGCTGCAGATCGATGCCATCGGCTTCAACCTGGGCGAGCACTTGTCGAGGGCGTGCGGCAAGATCCGTCTCGCCTACCGCTTGGACGTGAACGAGTATCGTGGCGTCCGCGCGCCGCAGCTCATGCTGGACCACCTGGAGGCGCTCACTTGACCGCGATCGGACCGATGCCATGACAGAGTACGAAGACGACCTCGACGAGACGCTGGAAGACCTGCCCGAGGGGCCCAGCAAGAGCCAGATCAAGCGGGACAAGCACGCCCTGCAAGCCCTCGCCGAGCGCATGGCCGGCATGCCCAGGCACGAGCTGGAGCGTCTGAATCTCAGCGAGGCGACCTGGGCCGCTATCGACGAGACGCCGCGCATCAAGGACCTGCGCGCCCGCAAGCGCCACTGGAAGCGCATCGCCAATCTCTTGGAGCGCGAGGAGATGCACGCCGTGCGCGTTTTGGTCGACGAGGCGGATGTCCGCGAGCGTGAGGAGACCGCCCGCCATCATGCCCTGGAGCGCTGGCGCGAGCGCTTGATCGCCGAAGGCGATGCCGCCGTCACCGAATTCGTCGACGATTGCCCCAGCGTCGATCGCCAACAGCTCCGCGCCCTGGTCCGCAAGGCTAAGAAGGATAGCGAGCGCGGCAAGCCGGACGCCCCGCGCAAGCTCTTCCGCTTCCTCCGCGAGGCGATGGAGCATGATGCCCTCTAGCTCCCACGCTCTGCGTTCCTCTAGCTCCCACGCTCCGCGTGGGAGCAGTCAAGCGAGGCTCCAGCGTCGCGTCAGCCGAAGCAAGGAGCCGCTGAATGGCAAGAGACCGCTGCCGCATCCTCGACCCCACTGCGCCGCATTTCCTCACCTGTACCGTCGTCCAGTGGCTCCCCGTCTTCGCCCAGCCAGCCCACGCCCAGATCTTTCTCGATTCTCTCCAGTACCTGCAGGACCATTCACGTCTCCGCCTCTAAGGCTATGTCATCCTCGAGAATCACTGCCACCTGCTCGCCCGCTCTCCTGAGCTCGGCAAGGCCGTTGCGAGCTTCAAGTCCTTCACCGCCCGCCAGATCATCGACCGACTGGCTGTACGACGGTCGCCCATGCTGGACCTCCTGGCATTCCACAAGGCTCGGCACAAAGTCGACCGCGATTACCAGCTCTGGCAGGAAGGCTCACACCCAGAGATGGTCGAAGGCCGGAAGATGGCGCTGCAGAAGCTGACCTACATCCACAACACTCCGGTCAGTCGAGGCTATGTCGATAGCCCCGTCCACTGGCGTTACTCCAGTGCGCGCAACTACGAGGGGCTGCCGGGCCTGATCGATGTGGTCACCGACTGGTGATGCTTCGCGACGCAAAGCGTCGCGATGCCCATCGGAGCAGGGCAGTCCTTCGTGGTGTGTCCCTGCGCGCGGAATCCTGCTCAGGTTGAATTTTCCAGCGCTGGCGTATAGCTTGCCGCGGCTGGAGCGACTTTGCTCTGAGCGCAGGATTCACCCCCGAAGATGTCCTTATCCGCCGCTGCCGATCAGAATCCGTCGAGACGGCCCGCTCTCTCCGTCGTCATCCCCATGTACGAGGAGATCGAGAGCCTGGGGCCCATGGTCGAGCGCGTCCACGAGGGGCTCGCGGCCTATCCAGGTGACTGGGAGCTGATCTGCGTCGATGACGGCAGTCGCGATGGGACGGGGACTCGCCTGAGGGAGATCGCGAAGGAGGCCGGTCCGCATGTGCGCGTCCTCCAGCTGCGGCGCAACTTCGGTCAGACAGCCGCCATGCAGGCCGGCTTCGACGCGGCGCGGGGTGAGCTGATCGCGACCCTGGACGGCGATCTGCAGAACGACCCGGCGGACATCCCGCGCATGGTCGACGAGCTGTTGGCGCGCGATCTCGACCTCCTGCAAGGCTGGCGGCACAAGCGGCAGGACGACCTCGTGATGCGCAAGATCCCCTCGCGGATCGCCAACGCCATCATCGGCAAGGTCACCGGGGTGCGCCTGCACGACTATGGCTGCAGCCTCAAGGTCTATCGCGCCGAGGTGATCCAGGAGGTGAGGCTGCTCGGCGAGATGCATCGATTCATCCCTGTGTGGGTGGCGGGCGTGACCGCCCCTGAGCGCATCGGCGAGACCCAGGTCGCCCACCAGGCGCGGCAGTTCGGGCGCTCCAAGTATGGGATCTCGCGGACCTTTCGCGTGCTGCTCGACTTGCTGGCGGCCTTCTTCTTTCTCCGCTTCGGATCGCGACCAGGCCACTTTTTCGGCTCGATCGGGATCCTCTTCGGCCTGCTCGGCGGGCTGATGATGGCCCATTTGATGGTGGTGAAATTCGGGCTGGGAGAGGATATCGGCAATCGGCCGCTGCTCTTCGTCGCCATTCTGTTCCTGGTGGCCTCGCTGCAGTTCCTCACGACCGGTGTGCTGGCCGAGCTGCTGACACGGACCTTCTATGCCACGGGTGAGCGCACCCATCACCGCATTCGCTGGGCGTCCGATCCGGAGACGGCCGGCTGGAAGACTTGCCGATGACGACTGACACATCGACCCTGCCTGGCCGGCGTCAGGAGGCCGTGCGGAGCATCATGACCTCGCCGCTCTTGCTGGCGCTGGTGCTCGCGCTGAGCTTCTTCTGGGAGCTGGGCGCCGTGCCCCTCTACGACCTGGACGAGGGTGCCTTCACCGAGGCGACTCGGGAGATGCTCGCCAGCGGCAACTTCATCACGCCGCACAAGGACGGCGAGCCGCGCTACGACAAGCCGGTGCTCATCTACTGGGCGCAGGCGGCGTCGGTCCAATGGCTCGGCTTCAGCGAATTCGCGCTCAGGCTGCCATCGGCCATCGCCGCCACGCTCTGGGTGCTGGCGCTCTGGCTCTTCGTGCGCGCTCGGGTCGATGCGCCCACGGCAACGGTCGCCGGTCTGGTGATGGCGCTGTGTCTTCAGGTGTCCATCATCGCCAAGGCCGCGGTCGCGGACGCCTTGCTCAATCTCTTCATCGCGCTGACCTTCTTCGAGATCTATCGCTACTACCTGGAGCCGGATCCAGGGCGCAACCGCAAGTACATCTGGCGCGCCTACCTGTGGATGGGGCTGGGCTTCCTGACCAAGGGGCCGGTCGCGGTTTTCTTTCCGGTCGTCGTCAGCTTCCTCTTCTTCCTGTCCGAGCTGCGCCTCACGCGTGCGAGCTGGAAGACCTTCGGGCGCTGGTTTCGCGCGGCCTTCGCGGGCAGCGGCTGGCTGATCTTTCTGCTCGTGGCCGGGCCTTGGTACCTGGCGATCCTCATCGACGATGGCGGCGGCTTCTTCCGCAGCTTCTTTCTCGAGCACAACGTCGGCCGTTTCGACGGGGTCAAGCATAGCCACGGCGGCTTCCCCGGCTATTACTTCGTCATCCTGCCGCTCATTCTGCTGCCTTTCACCGGATGGTTCTTGAGTCTCTTCAAAGGCTACAAATCGGCGTGGCAGGATCCGCTCGACCGCTTCCTGTGGCTCTGGTTTCTGGTCGTCTTCGTCTTCTTTTCCTTCTCAGGTACCAAGCTGCCGCACTATCTGCTCTATGGCGCGACGCCCCTCTTCATTCTCATGGCGAAGCACCGGGACGCGCTCAGGAGCCGATGGCTGGCCTTTGTGCCGCCGATCCTCTTCTTCGTGCTCCTGGCCCTGCTGCCGGCGGTACTGGACGTCGCCATCGTGCTGGCGGACAAACCCCATGAGGTTGCGCTCTTCGAGTACGGCCGCAAGGTGATCGACCGCCCCTATGTGCTCGCCACGCTGGCCGGGGTGGCGCTGACCATTGTCTTGATGCGCTGGTCGAGGACGCTGGTCTGGCAGGCTTTGGTCTTCGTCGGGATCCTGCAGACGGTCATCGTCTTCGGTGTCCTGGTGCCGCGTGTCTTCGACACCATGCAGACGCCGGTGAAGGAGGCCGCGCTCAAGGCGAAAGCCATGGGCTTGCCGACCGTCGTCTACCGCACCTCCATGCCGAGCTTCAGTGTCTATCGCGACGCCATCACACCGAATCGAATCCCGAAGGACGGCGAGCTGGTCTTCCTGCGCACCGACAAGCTCCAGAAGCTGGTCGCGGACGACCCCAGATTGGAGCTGGAGCTCATCTATCAGCGCGGGGCCGTCGCGCTCTTGCGCGCCCGGCGCCCGGAATAGTCCCACGCGATTGGATCGATCTAGGAGGCAAGGCGTGATTTCAGAGCTGAAAGCCGTCGATTGGCGAGACGCTTGGCGGGCTCAGCTGGAGGCGGGTCTCGCACGGACGCCGCTGCAGCCGCGTGGCGGTGACCTTTGGCTGCCGGGCTTGGCGCTGGTGTGCCTGATCGTCGGGCTGAGCCTCTATCTGGCCTGCGGCTACCATGCCGGCTTCATCCGCCTAAACGACATTGCCGCGACCTATCCGAGCTGGGTCTGGCAGTGTCTGACGGTCCTGGGCGACGAGCGCACGGCCTTCGCGCTGACGCTCTTCTTCTCGCTGAGCTATCCCAGGGTCTTCTGGACGCTGATCGTCGCGGCGCTGATCGCCATCGCCTACAGCCGCGGCTTCAAGGAGCTCTTCGACGCCATGCGTCCGCCGGCGGTGCTGCCGGCCGAGAGCTTTCATCTGCTGGGTCCGGGGCATGAGCGCCACAGCTTCCCCTCGGGCCACAGCGTCACCGCCGCCGTCTTCTTCGGCGTCCTCATCTACCATTCGCGTTGGATCGAGCTGCGCGTCCTCTGGCTGCTGCTTGCCATCCTGGTGGGGCTGAGCCGGGTCGCCGTTGGTGTGCACTGGCCGGTGGATGTCGCCTTCGGCCTCATGGGCGGGTCCCTTGCGGCTTGGCTCGGTGGATGGCTGAGCGCGCGCTGGCCCGGACCCGCGGCCAATGTCGCCCTTCATCTCAGCTTCGTGCTCATCGCGGCCGCATTGGCCTTGACGCTCTTGTTCGATGATGCCGGCTATCACGAAGCGGCTTGGATGATGCGACTGATTGGCCTTGCGGCACTGGCTGTCGCGTCGTGGCAGTATGTCGCCCGTCCATTGCGCCGCGTGGGCAAGGGGGACCAACCCTGACTCTGCTCCGCATCCAGTCTGGCATCTCGCGCGAATCGGTCGCCCGATCACCAGTCTTGTGGTCCGGGGTCCAAGGACGCTGGGCGGCGGCTCGATAGGTGTTGGCTCCCCCTCATGACGCTAAGGCGATTTCTCAAAACTGCCGTACCAACAACCCATGGCGCTCGGGAAGCCCAGGATGCTCCGCAAGCGCCTGGGGGATGAGAGCCTGGCGCCCCTGATGGCTCATCGATCCCGCGTCCGCTGCCGGCCAGGGAAGCGCAAAGCGCGAGGCCGGTAGTCCCGGGTAGGCGTGTGCGCGGGCGTATTGCCGGAATGGCGAAGGGCGTTAGTCCTTCGTCGTGAAGGCAATATGCAGAGCGCAGTCACACACGCCGTAGAGTCATTCGTCGTAGGGTCGTGCGCAGCCCGAGTGCGTCGACGGCGCTACTCGAGGTGGAGCAGCGACCCGGAGCGGGACGGCCCGGGCTGAGAAGGTTGTCGCCCTGCGCGAGTCCCGTCGGCGAGGGATCGACCCGACGGGTATCACGAGCGCAGACGCGACACTCCGGTCCCGGAGGCATCGCCCGCAAGCGGGCTCCTACCGAGAAGACCGCGTCGGAGCCCGCTTGCGGACCCGAGCCAGCGGGTGCCACTGGAGAGTCCCTATGGCGATGGCGCTGCTCCTTGGGGCGGCTACCCCGGATCGGGTCCAGGTGGCACCATCGTCGTCACGCCGCAAAGCGGGAGCGACAAAGCCCCTGCGCCGCGCCTGCCCGAATAGGCCGCTCGCGTCGAGATCGGATTGGCAGCAGTGGGCCGATCTGGTCTTCGCATCTCCCCAGCATGGCGCTGCCGCTGCGCTTCCGAGCGTCTGCATGACCGAGCGAGACCTGCCGCTGGAGGTGCGCTGGGCTCGAGCATGGGCGCATCCATCGGCGCGACCGGCGCCTGCGCTGGAGGACCCTGCGGGGAGCTGAGCCATGGTACGTATGGGTGTCGACCTGGGTGGGACCAAGATCGAGCTGCTTGCCCTGGGGCCGGATGGGCGCGAGCTGTGGCGCAGGCGTGTGCCAACGCCCCAGGGCGATTACGCGGGCACGGTTGCGGCCATCGCCGATCTCGTGGAGGCGGCCGAGCGTGACCTCGGGGTCCAGGCGCAGCTTGGGGTTGGCATTCCGGGCTCGGTCTCTCCTCGCACGGGCGTGGTCCGGAATGCCAATTCCACCTGGCTCAACGCACGGCCGCTCAAGGAGGATCTGGAGACCCGGCTGGATCGTGAGATTCGTCTCGCCAATGACGCCAACTGTCTCGCCGTGTCCGAGGCCACGGACGGCGCGGGCGCCGCTGCCGCTGTGGTCTTCGCGGCGATCCTGGGGACAGGTGTTGGCGGCGGGCTGGTCGTGAACAAGGCGTTGCTCACCGGCGCGAACGCGATCGCCGGCGAGTGGGGCCACTCGCCGCTGCCGCAGCCGGACGCCGAGGATTACCCCTTGCCGGCTTGCTATTGCGGGCGGGCTGGCTGTGTCGAGACCTATCTGTCCGGGCCGGGCCTGGCGCTGGACCACGCCCGCCGCCAAGGCGGCGCGCTCGCGGCGGTGGATATCGCCGCCGCTGGCGCCGCAGGCGATCCCGCTTGTCTGGACAGCCTCCAGCGCTACGAACGGCGGCTGGCGCGCGCCCTGGCCGTGGTCATCAATCTGGTCGACCCAGATGTCATCGTGCTTGGTGGCGGGCTTTCCAAGCTCGGCCGGCTCTACCAGGAAGTCCCCAGGCTTTGGCTGCCGCACATCTTCTCGGACGCTGTGGTCACCAGGCTCTTACCGGCACGCCATGGCGATGCCTCAGGGGTACGCGGGGCGGCTTGGCTTTGGCCCCTGGAGTGAGCGTGCCCCGATCCTGAGGAGGTGACGCCAGAGCCCTGCCTACTGCCGTCGAGGCTCTGTGTTCGGGGCAAGTGACGGGGCGCGTTAGTGCCGAATTGCGTAATCTAGCCCGCAGAAGCGGTGCTCGTGCCGCTGCGGGGCAAGGAGCCGTATCCGCAGCGTCCTTGAGCCGTCGTTCTTGCCGGCACGGTGTCGGCGCTCGGTATTCGGAGCCAAGCACAGGTGCCCAACAAACAGTCCACGACAGATCCGCATCCTTTTCATCTCGTTCTGATCAAGCCGTCGCACTATGACGACGACGGCTACGTGATTCAGTGGTGGCGCTCTTCGCTGCCCTCCAACAGCCTGGCGGCCGTCTACGGCAACGCGCTGGATTGCGCACAGCGATCCGTGCTCGGCCGCGACGTCGAGATCCGCATCCAGGTGCTCGACGAGACCAATACGCGCATCGACGTCGAGCGGATCGCGCACGGGATCCATGCCGCTGGCGGCGATGCCCTGGTGGGCATGGTCGGCGTCCAGACCAACCAGTATCCGCGTGCGATGGACCTCGCGAAGCGGTTTCGCGCGGCGGGCATCAGCGTCGTGATCGGCGGTTTCCACGTGAGTGGCTGCCTGTCCATGCTCAAGCAGCGTCCGCCTGAGCTAGAGGAGGCCCTTGGGCTCGGCATCAGTCTCTTCGCCGGCGAGCTGGAGGGACGGCTCGAGACCTTGCTTCAAGACGCGGCGAGCGGGAGCTTGAAGCCAGTCTACGACTATCTCGGCGATTTGCCCGACATGCGCGGGACGCCGCCGCCCTATCTGCCTCCTGACCGTATCCGTCTCACGATGGGAAAACGGGCCAGCTTCGACGCCGGTCGCGGCTGTCCCTATCTCTGCAGCTTCTGCACCATCATCAACGTCCAGGGCCGCAAGTCCCGCCATCGCTCGGCGGATGACGTCGAGCGCCTGATCCGCGCGAGTGCCGAGGACGGTATCAGCAACTTCTTCATCACGGACGACAACTTCGCGCGCAATCAGAACTGGGAGGCGATCTTCGACCGGATCATCGCGCTCAAGGCGGCCGGTCTGCCGGTCCGGCTGGTGATTCAGGCGGACACCCAATCGCATCGTATCCCCGGCTTCATCGAGAAGGCCGGGCGCGCCGGCGTCGACCGCGTCTTCATCGGCATGGAGAACATCAACCCGGATGCGCTCAAGGGTGCGCAGAAGGGGCAGAACAAGATCACCGACTACCGCAGCATGCTGCAGGCCTGGCACCGCGCCGGCGTGCTGACCTACGCCGGCTACATCATCGGCTTTCCAGGCGATACGCCCGAGACCATTCGGCGGGACATCGGCATCATCCAGCGCGAGCTGCCGATCGACATCATGGAGTTCTTCATTCTGACGCCGCTGCCCGGCTCCAAGGATCATCAGCGTCTGGTCGAGGAGGGCGTGCCGCTCGACCCCGACATGAACAACTACGATACCCAGCACGTCACCACGGCCCATCCGCTCATGACCAAGGCCGAGTGGGAGGCGATCTATCGCGAGGTTTGGGATCTCTACTACTCGGATGCCCACGTCGAGACCGTGCTGCGGCGCGCGCGTGCCTGGGGCTATGACCCGAAGCAGATGCTCGCCAAGCTCTTCGCCTTCCATGCGCCCATCGTCTACGAGCGCATGCATCCGCTGGAAGGCGGGCTGATCCGCATCAAGCGACGGCGCGATCGGCGTTCCGGATTTCCCGTAGAGAGCGCTTGGCGCTTCTATCCGAAGCTGGCTTGGGAATTCCTCGCGAAGTATGCGGGAGCCTATCGGATGCACAGGCGCTACCGCAGCATTCTCGCGAAGGTGCTGGCAGATCCGAATCCCAGTGCCTACAGAGATGTCGCCATGACGCCGGATGCGGAGGGTCAAGAAGAATCGCTCGACCTGTTGAGCGCAACGCCCTCGGCCCAGGCCTTTGTCGAGAAGCGAAAGAGGATGGCCGCCCGGCGGCGCGTTGTCGGCGATTAGGCGATTGCCGGAAATTCTTATACCAGGCGGCGCCGGATTGAGGTCCGCCTTCAAGGAGCGCCGCCAGGAGCATGGCTGGGCTATGTGACTGGCGGGGCGACACAGAAGGCGGGCGTCAAGACAAGCCAGATGGTATGGGAATTGACAGAAATCGCCCTAGTGCGTCGGATGCCTGGTGTTGGCGAGCTGGCTCATGGATGTGCCCTTGAGTGCAGCGGCAACCTCGCGCCCCGCCCGTCGGCCCGAGTGAAGCGCCCACTGGATGGAGGGTGCTGCTTGGTATTCGCCGCAGCTCCAGAGCCACTCCGACCGGCGTAGCTCTTGCGACCCTGGGTAGGGTACGGGCGGCTGTTGGGCGGGTAGGGCGTTGGGGAGGCGATAGACGGCGACGCGCCGCCAGTCACGGACCTGCTCGCCCACCCAGGGATAGAGCTCGGAGCGGATGCGTGTTTCGAGCGCGTCCGGATTCTCTTCGGTGCCGTGGACGTTGACGGTGATGAGGCTGCGGCCGGGCGGTGCATAGTACTCGGAGAGGTTGCTCGGGAAGAGCATGCTGTTGATGCGGCCACGCCCTTCGCCGTTGAGGACGAGGTAGCTGCCTTGGATGGGTGCGTGATGGGCACCGAAGTAGAAGCAGGTGGTGCCGCGGCCGGGTGGCTCGGAAAAGGGTCGATGGAGGAGGCGGGCCGTCTCTTTCGCTTCCGTGGCGATGACGACGGCCCGCGCCTTGAGCCGCTCGCCGGATTCGAGATGCACGTCTGTGCGCTCGATGCGATCGACCTTGGCGCCGAGTCGAACGACGTGATTCGGAAGACGTGCCGCGAGCTGCGCTGGGATCTCGCCCATGCCGCGTGCCGGTAGCGCGGTGTCGCCGAGGGCGAAGGCGCGGAAGACGAATTCGAAGCTGCGCGAGGAGACGTTCAGCTCGGGCTCGAAGAAGACGCCGCTGAAGAAGGGCTTGAAGAAACGCTCGATCATGGGTGTCGAGAAGCCGAGTGCGCGCAGATGCTCGATGGCGGTCGACTCGGGACGGCGATACAGCCTTTCCAAGTCCCCCTTCAGGCAATGTCGCCGCAGGGCGAGGAGCCGCAGCTTGTCGGTCAGGGTGCCGACCGGTGAGAGCAGCATTTCGGGCAGCCGTGCCGGTTTGCGCCAGACGTCACTCACCCGCTGAAAGCGGCCTTGGGTGCGAATCAGCGCGCCTGGGTAAAAGGCCCGCAGATCGAGCCGGCTGTAGTCCAGCATCTCTCGGGCCTGCGGATACCAGGTTTGCAGGACCTGAAAGCCACGATCTAGCAGGAATCCCTCGCGATGGTCCGTGCGCACGCGTCCGCCGACGCCGTCCGAGGCCTCGACGATCAGCGGCTCCAGCCCGCCATCGCGCAGGGTCAAGGCACAGGCCAGCCCGGAGAGTCCGGCCCCAACGATGATGACGTCGGCGTTCATCGGTCTACCTCTCGCGTTGGGCCGCCCCCGTCGGCGCCCGCCTTGCGGCGCCGTCCGCGGGCGAGGCCCAGGTCAGTGATAGCCCTCGGTGGTGTAGTGCCCGGGGGCTTGCCGGCGATGACGCACGAGTCCCCGACCCTCTAGGATCGCCTTGGCGTCCTTGATCATCGCCGAGTTGCCGCAGAGCATGACGTGACTCGTCTCCGGAGCGATGGCGGCACCGGCACGGGCCTCGAGCTGGCCGTCATTGAGCAGGTCAGTGATGCGCCCTTGCAAGGTTCCGGACTGCGTTTCGCGACTTACCGCTGGCAGGTAGGTGAAGCGATCGCCGTACTGAGTGGCGATCTCGTTCAAGGTCTCCGCATAGGCGAGGTCGCTGCTCATGCGGACGCCATGGACGAGGATGACCCGCTTGAAGCGCTCCCAGGGATCCGGTGTGCGCAGAATGGAGAGATACACCCCTAGGCCGGTGCCGGTGGCGAGCATCCAGAGCGTGTCGGCCGGTTGAACCGTCTCCAGCGTGAAAATCCCACTCGCGGTGCCGGTGAGCCACACCTGGTCACCGGGCTCGAGCACTGAGAGCGGCGGCGTGAGCGGGCCCTGGGGTACCTCGTTGAAGAAGATCTCCAGCGGGCGTTGTTGAGGCGGGTTGACTAGCGAATAGGGGCGCCCGACGCGCTCGCCATCGATATCCAGACCAACCTTGATGTACTGACCTGCAACGAAGTCCGCGATCGGCGCGTCGAACTGCAGACTGTAGAGCCCCTCCGTCCACTGATGCTTACCCACGACCTTCGCTTTGACCCAATCGTTCATATCCTGTCCTGCTCTCTGTGGTGATCGACTGCTACCTAGACGCTGAGTCTTGGGCGCTCTGCCTGGCCTGCATCCCCTTCGATCTGCGGCCCCAGGTTGTGGCCGGTCGAATCCGCCGGAGATCGGGCGGGTGGAGACGCGCCGGTGGCGTTGTTCCTGGATGATCGGTCCTTCAACCGGCATTGCAATCCCGTTTCGCCCGCTCTACCTAGTCGGCGTCGTGGTCTTTTCTCGAAACGAGGATTTCAACATGAGATACCCCTGGCTATTGCTCGGATTGGCGGCGATGAGTACGAACGCGATCGCCGAGCCGAAGCGCTGCGCGTCATTGCTCGATCTGGACGTGCGTCGGCTGGCGAGCGACGAGGTGGTGAACCTGTGCGAGGCCTATCAGGGCAAGGTCATCTTGCTCGTGAACACGGCGAGCAAGTGCGGTTTTACGCCGCAGTACGAGGGGCTGGAGAAGCTCTACCGCGACTATCAGGACAAGGGGCTGGTCGTCCTCGGCTTCCCCTCCAACGACTTCGCCAACCAGGAGCCGGGCTCCGAGGAGGAGATCAAGTCCTTCTGCCGCCTGACCTACTCGGTCGAGTTCCCGATGTTCGAAAAGGTTAGCGTCAAGAAGGGTAAGGCGGCGCCTCTCTTCGACCGTCTTGCCGCCGCCGGCGCCCCCTACCCGAAGTGGAACTTCTATAAGTACCTGATCGATCGCGAGGGCAACCTGGTCGACTATTACACCAGCATCACCAAGCCGCAGAGTGGCAAGGTCGTCAAGGCGATCGACAAGCTCTTGTGACGGCGACGGGTCCGGCGGCGATGGGTCGGCTCGATGACCTCAATTTGAAGCGGCGATTGGATTCCTTGGGCGCTTGGTCTTAAGTTTCGCGGATCACAAGGATTCGATCGGCCCAGAGCGCCGCGCGCCGATCGAGCGGCGGGACACCTCTGACCGGCGAGGCTCGCAACCATAATCCTAAATAGCGGGAGGACAATCATGGCGTCGCCAACTCTTCGGGAGGGAAGTCTCGAAGCGCCCACCCGGCATCCGATCGACTGGCAGAATCCCGACTTCTATGATAGCGGCGCGCTCTTCGCGGAGCTCGAGCGCGTCTTCGACATCTGCCACGGCTGCCGGCGCTGCGTCAGCCTGTGCCAGTCCTTTCCTACCTTGTTCGACCTGGTCGACGAGTCCGAGAGCATGGAGGTCGATGGGGTTGCGAAGGACGACTACTGGAAGGTGGTCGATCACTGCTATCTCTGCGACCTCTGCTACATGACCAAGTGTCCCTATGTGCCGCCGCACGAGTGGAACCTGGACTTTCCGCATCTGATGCTTCGCGCCAAGGCGGTCAAGCTCAAGCAGGGAGACGTCAAGCTCCGCGACCGCATCCTGACCAGCACCGACCAGGTCGGCAGCCTTGCTGGCATCCCGGTGATCAACGGCATCGTCAACGCCCTCAATGCCAGCTCGCTGGGGCGCAAGGCGCTGGAGTCCGTGCTGGAGGTCCATAAGGACGCGCGCGTCCCGCCTTATACCAGCCCGGCGCTGCGCAAGGCGGAGAAGGGGCGGATCGGTCGCGAGGCAACTGGAGAGCCGGCCGGTCCCACGACCGGCAAGGTCGCGCTCTTCGCGACCTGCTACGGCAACTACAACGAGCCTGGCGTCAATCAAGACCTGATCCGCGTCTTCGAGCACAACGGCATTCCCGTGACACTGGCCGAGAAGGAGCAGTGCTGCGGCATGCCCAAGCTCGAGCTCGGCGACCTCGATGCGGTGCGTCAGGCCAAGGAGGCCAACATCCCGGTGCTCAAGGGCTTGATCGAGCAGGGCTGGGACATCGTCGCGACCATCCCCTCCTGCGTGCTGATGTTCAAGCAGGAGCTGCCCTTGATGTTTCCGGGCGATGCCGACGTCCTCCTGGTCAAAGACCACATTTACGATCCCTTTGAATACCTGATGCTGCGCCACAAAGGTGGCAGGATGAACATGGACTTCAAGCAACCGCTTGGGACCGTGGTTTACCAGGCTTCCTGTCATCAGCGCGTGCAGAACATCGGGCCGAAGACGCGCGACGTCCTCGCGCTGGTTCCGGACACCAAGGTGGAGGTGATCGAGCGCTGCTCAGGTCACGACGGGACCTATGCGGTGAAGAAGGAGTTCCATGCCTCCTCGATGAAGATTGTCAAGCCCGTCGCCAGCCGGGTCGAGAAGGCCGCGGCGGACCACTTCGGCAGCGACTGCCCGATGGCGGGTGCCCACATTGCCCACGCGCTGGGGCAGGACGGGGAGCAGCAGCATCCAATCACGCTGCTGCGCTTGGCTTATGGCATCTAATCGCCGGTGCAGTCTGATGTTCGCCGGCCTCAAGATTCGGAGATAGGCATGCAGCTGACACGCAACGACCTCTTCAGCCTCGAGCAATACGCGCAAGCACGCGGCGACTTCCGCGCCAAGGTCATGGCGCACAAGAAAACCCGCCAGGTGCCGATCGGTGCGCACACCACCCTCTATTTCGAGGACCAGTTGACGATCCAGTATCAGATTCAAGAGATGCTGCGGGTCGAGCGCATCTTCGAGCCCGAGGGCATCGAGGACGAGCTGAATGCCTACAATCCGCTGATCCCGGACGGCTCGAACTGGAAGGCGACCTTCATGATCGAGTACGAGAGCCCGGACGAGCGGCGCGAGGCCTTGATGCGGCTGCGTGGCATCGAGGCTATGGTCTGGGTACAGGTGTCGGGCTTCGACAAGGTCTTCGCCATTGCGGACGAAGACCTGGAGCGGGAAGATGAGACCAAGACGTCGTCGGTCCATTTCATGCGCTTCGAGCTCACCCCGTCCATGGTCGCGGCCATGAAGGAAGGGGCCTCGCTCAGGGTAGGCTCCGACCATCCGGATTACAGCTACCAGGTCGAGGCCAGGCCGGACGTCCGCGATTCACTGACCGCCGACCTAGGCTAGGCCTCGCCCGAGAGGAGTTGGGTCCATGTGCAGGAGATGAAGAGACCCGATCCGCGCGCCGTCCTGCTCGATATGGACGGCGTTCTCTTTCACGGACACCAGCCGCTTCCGGGCGCGGCGGATCTCCTTGAGTCGCTGGCGGATGTGCCGCACGCCTACCTGACCAACAACCCAATTCGGACCCCAAACGAGGTTGCCGAGTCTTTCGGACCCATGGGGCTTCCCCGGCCAGACCCCAGCTTGATCCTGACGTCCGCGCTTGCCACCGCGCGCTGGCTTGCGCGCGTTCACCCCGGATTCCGCTATTTCGCCGTCGGGGCGGGAGGCCTGGATGCCGCCTTGCGCGCCGTCGGTCGGCCGGATGCCGAGCAGGCGGATTTCGTGATCGTGGGCGAGGGGCCTGGGCTCGACTTCGAGCAGCTGACCCTGGGCATCAACCTCATCCTCGACCGAGGTGCGCGCCTCATCGGGACCAATCCCGATCACAGTGTGGATGCAGTCCGCAACGGAAGGCGGATCGTGCTTCCTGGCGGCGGCGCGCTCATCGCGCCCTTTGCGACGGCCACGGGCGTGACGCCGACCATCATCGGCAAGCCCGAGCCCTTGCTCTACGAGATGGCCCTTGAGCTGCTTGGCTGCTCGGCGGGCGAGTGCATCATGATCGGCGACCGGCCGGATACGGACATCGCTGGAGCGGAGCGTCTCGGCATGAGGACCGCTCTGGTGCGAACCGGGCGTTTCGCGCCGCGTCGTCCTTGGCCCAGGGAAATTCCTGCCCCAGACTTCGACGCCGTCGACCTGGACGCGCTCACATCGGCCTTGCGAGACAGTTTCCCCGAGCTACTCGACTGACTGAGGCCAGATTCGGCTGCCGGGCATGATGGCCAGGCACTGGCTGGCCGCTATTCGCAGGCGCTTACTGCCGGATGCCTTCGATCGACAAGATCATCTCGACCTTCCGCGACGCTGGACCCAGGTTGTAGTCGATGCCGAAATCCTTCAGCGCGAATTCGGTCGAGCCCTGGAACCCGCGCCGGTAGCCGCCCCAGGGGTCCGGGCCGTTGCCGATTCGCCTCACCTCGACCGTGATGGGCTTGGTGATCCCCTTGAGCGTCAGCTCGCCCTCCAGCACGGACTTGTTGAATCCAGTCTCGCGATAGGACGTGCTCTTGAAAGACGCCGTCGGATACCTGCCGACGTCGAGGAAGTCATCCCCGCGTAGATGCTTGTCGCGCTCCGCATGATTGGAGTCGAGGCTCGCGGTCCGGATCTTGACCTCGATCGATGACTGCTTGGTGTCGTCAGGGTCGTAGACGAAGCTCCCTTCGAAGTCGTCGAAGCGCCCGTACAGCCAGCTGTAGCCGAGGTGCTTGATGCGGAACTGGATGAACGCATGGCCACCTTCGGTATCGATCAGGTAGCGCTCGGGCGCGGCGAAGAGGCTGGCCTGGCAGGCAAAGACTAGAACGAGGCCGGCGAGGGTCGAGATGGCTGGCTTCATCTGGGGCTCCTCTCTTGAGTGGGCTGTTGTGGAGAGCTGGAGCGACCGAGCATGCGCAGCAGTGTGCGGTCGCGGTCGAGAAAATGATGCTTCAAGGCCGCTAGGGCATGCGCCGCGGCCAGGCCGATCAGGGCCATGGCGAGGGCCAAGTGAAGCTCGCCAGCCCAGTCCGCCTGACCAGGGAGGTGGCTCAGCGTCGCCGGGATCTCGAAAACGCCAAAGACGCTGATCCCTTGACCCTCAGCGGTCGAGATCAGATAGCCGGTTATCGCGACGGCGAAGAGCAGCAGGTAGAGGATCAAGTGCGTGGAGCGGGACGCGATGCGCTCGAAGCGGCTCAAGCTGGGCTCAGGGGGCGGTGGTCTGTCGATGATGCGCCAGCCAAGACGCCATGCCAGCGCGATGAGCAGCAGTGCGCCGAGGCTCTTGTGGATCCAGGGCGCCGTTCGGTACCAGGCGTCATAGTAGGTCAGCTCCACCATCCAGAGGCCAAGGCCGAAGAGCGCGATCACGGCGAGCGCGGTCAGCCAATGAAAGAGGATGGTGACCAGACCATAGGCGTTCTCCGTGCTGCGCCACATGCAGGATGACCCCGGCTCTGCTATCTGCTCGCGGTATGGAGTACCTGGAGGCCGCGGATCCTTGAGTCAATCCTGCGGGATCGTCGCCCGCAAGCAGCCTCCTACGGCGGCGACGCTCGCGTAGGAGCCCGCTTGCGGGCGAGGAGGGTGCAACTTGCTCGAGGTCGTCGATCAGGTCTCGGCGTGCTCCAGGGCGGCGATACGCTTGTCGAGTGGCGGATGGCTGCGGAAGAGGGCGGCGAAGCCCTCGCCGATCTTGCCCGAGATGCCGAAGGCGGCGAACTCGCCGGCGGGCAGGTCCTGGGGCTCGTGCACACGCTGAAGCGCGCGCAGGGCATCGGCCATTTGATGACGGCTGGTCAGCATGGCACCACCGGCGTCGGCGCGGAATTCGCGATAGCGCGAGAACCACATGACGATCATGGTCGCCAGGACGGAGAGCATGATCTCGGCGATGATGGAGGTGACGAAGTAGCCGATCCCATAGCCCTGTTCGTTCTTCAGCACCACGCGGTCGACGACGTGACCGATGATGCGGGCGAGGAAGACGACGAAGGTGTTGACCACGCCCTGAATGAGCGCAAGCGTCACCATGTCGCCGTTGGCGACATGGCTGATCTCATGGCCGACGACGGCTTCCACCTCGTCCTTGTTCATGTGCTGCAGCAGCCCGGTGCTGACCGCGACCAGGGCATCGTTGCGGTTCCAGCCGGTCGCGAAGGCGTTGGGGTCCGGTGAGTCGAAGATGCCGACCTCAGGCATCTGGATGCCGGCCCGCTCGGATTGGCGTGCGACCAGATCGACCAGCCATTGCTCGAACGGGGTGGACGGGTGCGCGATGATCTGCACGCCCATCGAGCGCTTCGCCAAGGTCTTCGACAGGAAGAGCGAGATCAGCGAGCCGCTGAAGCCGATGATGGCGGCCATGATCAGCAGCGCGCCCATGTCGATGCCGCCGCTCTCCTGGAGGATGCCGTCGATCCCCAGCAAGCGGAAGACGACGCTGATGACGACCAGGATCGCCACATTGGTCGCCAGGAACAAAAAGATTCGCATCATGGATCAAAAGCTCCTAGTCAACGAGGGGGAATCTCTGTACTATACGCGGCCTTCGCTGAGGGGTACTGGCCCCGACGGTTGCCGCAAGATATCGGCACAGCATATAGGGACATCGGCAAGCCAACAAAAGCGAAAAAATGCTGGACATCGCGGAAATCGGCCTTTAATATGCCGCGTCTCAGCTCAACGGGGCCATAGCTCAGCTGGGAGAGCGCAACACTGGCAGTGTTGAGGTCGGCGGTTCGATCCCGCCTGGCTCCACCAATTTAGAGGAAATCCGGCAAGTTGGTCATGAGCCGGTTTTCTTTTGGGAAGTGTTTCTGTCCCCATCGTCTAGTGGCCTAGGACACCGCCCTTTCACGGCGGTAACCGGGGTTCGAACCCCCGTGGGGACGCCATCTGAGAAGAACGGGCTAGCTGCTGATGCAGCTGGCCCGTTTTCTTTTGGGGGGTATGGCGATGACGCGACGCATTCAGGATAAGTTGGCCGCGATCGTCGACGAGATCGATCGCACTGGACACGCCAACCAGATGCGGCTGACCGCTCTGAAGAAGTGGCTCCAGCAGCCTAAGCGGCTCCAGCGCTTTGCCCTGTCGCTCGCTGCAAGGGCGGCCAGGGTCGAGGATGTCGCGGACGGCGAGGATCCTTGTCTCTTGGATCTCGCCCGGAATCTGCTCGGCGACTGGTCGCTCGACGCGCCCGCGCCCGACCGTGTGGCGGCGAAGATCCTTCACGGCCGCCTCAAGGCCTTCCAGGACGAGTACAAGCGGCTTGGATGGGGGCGCGTCCGAACGATCCAAAGCAAGCGTCTCTTGATCATCGAGATGGGACTCGAGGTCTTTCTCTACGATCCCGCCGGCCCCTCCGAGGGCTATCGGCTCGCGGTCGCCTTCTGCGAAAACTATGATTCGCGCTACGGAACGGACCTCAACGGCCCGTCGCGTGACCGCGTCCTCGAGCTTCTCGAGATCGTGGATGCGGTCGAGACCCAAGAGCGATCGGAGCCGTCCCTGGCGGCCTGAGGCTGAGGCGGCGGCGGATGCCGCCGTCAGCCTGCCCGAATGGCTCGTGCCGCCGCGATGCAGGCCTGGCCGAGCGAAAGTCCGCCGTCGTTGGGCGGGACCTGGCGCTGGAGCAGTACCTCGAGCCCCGCGGCGGTGAGCTGGGCCTGAACGGATTCCAGCAGGATCCGATTCTGGAAGACCCCTCCGGAGAGTGCGATCCTTCCCAGCGCATGCGCTTCGGCAAGCTCGATCGCCAGCGTGGTGAGTGCTCGCGCCAGGCCCGCATGGAAATGTGCGGCGACCAGCGTCTTCGGCACGCCTCGTTCGAGATCGGCAAGGAGCTGGCTCCAAAGACTGGCAGGATCGATCACCACCCCGGAAGCCTGCTTGGTTGCCGTGAGCGGGTAGCCCTCCAGGCCGGGGTCCATGGCTTCCGCGGCCAGCGCTTCCAGCTCGATGGCCGCCTGTCCTTCGTAGGTGATGCTGTCCCCACCGATTCCGAGCGCCGCCGCAGCTGCGTCGAAGAGGCGGCCGGCGGAGCTCGAGAGCGGGGCGTTGACGCCGCGGGCCATCATCTGCCCAAGCACCTCCAGCGGGCGATCGCCGAGCCGTCGGAGGCTCTCGATCGACGGATGGCGCTCGTGCAGGACTTCCCATCCGCCCGCCGCCTCCAACTGCGCAAAGAGATTGCGCCAAGGCTCCAGGATAGCCTTGGTGCCACCCGGCATGGCGACTGGCTTGAGGTGGGCGACGCGCTCGAAGTCCAGGTAGTCACCGATCAGCAGGTCTCCGCCCCAGATCTTGCCGTCCGGCCCGAAGCCGAGCCCGTCCAGGATGATCCCGAGGACCGGCCCCGCATCCATGGCCCAGCCGTTGTCCGCCAAGGTCGAGGCCAGGTGGGCGTGATGATGCTGGACGCTCTCGAGCGGCAGGCCGTTGCGTGCCGCGCGCTCGCGACCCAGCAAGGTCGAGCGATAGTCCGGATGCAGGTCGACGGCGATGCGCTCCGGGGCCTGCTGAAAGAGCTCGAGATAGAGATCCAGCGTGACCTCCAGCTCGCGCGCGGTGCGGGCGTTTTCGAGGTCGCCGAGATGCTGGGACAGCATGGCCTGACCATCGCTCAGCAGGCAAAAGGCGCTCTTCAGCTCGCCGCCCAGGGCGAGGATCGGGGGGCTGTGCTCGAAGCCAGGTGGCAGAAGAATCGGGGCTGGGGCGTAGCCGCGAGCCCTTCGCAGCAGGCGTGGGGCACCCGCCATGCGGCGGACCACGGAATCGTCGACGCGATTGACGATCTCGCGGTCATGCAGCAGGGTCAGATCGGCGAGCCTGCCCAGACGGTCGGCCGCGTCCGCATTGTCGATGCACTGGGGCTCCTCGCTCAGATTGCCGCTCGTCATGACGAGTGGCTTGTCCCAATCCTGCAGCAGCAAGTGATGGAGCGGGCTGTAGGGCAGCATGAAGCCGAGCGCGCGCTGACCTGGGGCGATGTCCGGCGCCAGTGGTGCTGCCTGGCTGGAGCGGGCTTGATCCAGGAGCAGGATGGGGGCGGCCGAGCTCTGCAGCAGTGCGGCCTCGTCTGCGCCGACGTGGCAATAGGCGCGGATGACGCCGAGATCTCGGGCCATGAGGGCGAAGGGCTTGCCGAACCGCCGCTTGCGGCGGCGCAGCTCGGCGACGCTCGCCGCATTGGTCGCATCACAGGCGAGATGGAATCCGCCGATGCCCTTGACCGCCAGAATGCGTCCCTCCCGCAGGAGTCTGCTTGCGGTTGCGACGGCATCTGGGTCGCCAAGGCCGGCAGGGTCGAGTCGTTCGCCCTTGCTGTCGACCAGCCAGACGCTGGGGCCGCAGTCTCCGCAGGCGTTGGGCTGGGCGTGAAAGCGCCGATCGGCTGGATTTGCGTACTCGGCGGCACAGCGCGGACACATCGGAAAGACGGCCATGCTGGTCTTGGCCCGGTCGTAGGGGATGCCCTTAACGATTGTGAGTCGCGGGCCGCAGTGGGTGCAGTTGGTGAAGGGGTAGTGGTAGCGCCGGTTGGCCGGGTCGCGGATCTCGGCCGCGCAGTCGGGGCAGGTCGCCGCGTCCGGGACGATGCCCGTGTGTACCTCGGAGGCGTCGCTGGCACGGATGATGAAGCTGCCGGTCGATAAGGGGCTGTCGAGCGCGCTGCGCTCGATGGCGTCGATGCGGGCCAGCGGCGGGCATTCGGCCCGAAGTGCGTCGCAGAAGGCATCCAGTGCGCTAGCGTCTCCACCCGCGGCTGGCTGGGCGCGGATCAGCACGCCCTCGCCGTCGTTCAGCACCTCGCCGACCAGTGCGTGGGTCTGTGCCAATCGCCAGACGGTCGGGCGAAAACCGACGCCTTGGACCAGTCCGCGGACGCGAATCAGCTCGGCATGCATGATGGCGACTTGGGCTCCCGCTGTATGAAAAACGCTGTGAATGCTGTCTACTTGGGCGGATGCTTCCCAAGCGATCGACAGGGTACAGATGAGATATTGCAGTGACTGCGGGGCTCCCGTCAGTCTCCAGATCCCGCCCGGGGATAATCGCCAGCGCCATGTCTGCGACGCCTGCGGGACCATCCACTACCAGAATCCCAAGGTCGTCGTCGGCTGCATCCCCGAGTGGGAGGACAAGATTCTGCTCTGTCGGCGCGCGATTCAACCCCGCCACGGCCTTTGGACCCTTCCGGCCGGCTTCATGGAGCGCGGCGAGACGACCCGCGAGGGCGCCGCGCGCGAGACCCTGGAGGAGGCGAACGCGCGGGTCGAGGTCGGCCCACTCTACAGCCTCTTCAACCTCCCGCACATCGACCAAGTCTACCTGCTGTTCCGCGCGCGCCTTCTGGACCTGGGGTTCAGTCCGGGCGAGGAGAGTCTGGAGGTCCGGCTGTTCGAGGAGGACGAGATCCCCCGGGACCTCATTGCCTTCCAGACGGTGCGCGAGACGCTCGATCTCTACTTCGAGGATCGGCGCCATGAGCGCCAGGGCGTCATGTACTCGGGCGACATCATTCGCGAGCTCGACGGCGAGCAGCCGCAGGTGCGCGTGACCATCCACGAGGACCCAAAATGAGTCGACCAAGGGTCCTCCTGGTCGACGATGAGCCGCTGTCGTTGGAGACGCTCGCGCGCATCCTCGACGAGGAGTTCGACGTCCGCACCGCGACCAACCCCTTCGATGCCGAGCGCATCCTGGAGGAAGACTGGATCCAGGTCGTCATCTCCGATCAGCGCATGCCCGAAATGACGGGGGTCGAGCTGCTGGCGCGGGTGCGTGATCGCTGGCCGGACATGGCGCGCATCATCATCTCCGGCTACACGGAAGCCGAGGACATCATCGATGGGATCAATCGCGCCGGCATCCACCAGTACATCACCAAGCCCTGGCACCCGGACAACCTGCTGCTGATCGTGCGCAACGCCTGCCGATTGGTCGAGCTGCAGCGCGAGAATGCCTTGCTGGCGCTCGAGATGAAGATGACGGGGCAGTCCCTGGAGCAGCGCGTCGCCAAGCAGCGCGAGCGCCTCAAGCGCAACTTCAACCTCGACGCCATCGTGCGCAGCCCCGAGAGCCCCATCAACCAGGTCTGCGACCAGATCGCGCAGATCGCACCCTATGACATCCCGGTGCTGCTCACCGGCGAGTCCGGTACGGGAAAGGAGCTGCTCGCCCGTGCGCTGCACTACAACAGCCCGCGGGCCGACAAGCCCTTCGTCGCGGAGAACACGGGCGCCATGCCGGATCAGCTCCTCGAGAGCGAGCTTTTCGGGCACGAGAAGGGCGCCTTCACCGGCGCCGTCAATGCCCGGGTCGGGCTCTTCGAGCAGGCCGATGGCGGCACCATCTTCCTCGACGAGATCGGCGAGGTCTCGACCAGCTTTCAGGTCAAGCTGCTGCGCGTCCTGCAAGAGCAGGAGGTGCGGCCGATCGGCTCCAATCGGCGCCGCAAGGTCAATGTTCGGGTGGTCGCTGCGACCAACCGCGACCTGGAGCAGGAGATCCGCGAGGGCCGTTTCCGGGAAGATCTCTACTACCGGCTCGCGGGCGTCCGGGTCCATCTCCCGCCGCTGCGCGAGCGTCCGATGGACATCTGGCCCATCGCCGAGCACATCCTCGCCGAAGCGGTGCGGGACTTCGCCAAGCCCGTCGAGGGCTTTACGCAGGAAGCGCTCGACTGCATGGCGCGCTACTCCTGGCCGGGGAACGTGCGTGAGCTTCAGAACGAGATCCAGCGCGTCCTGGTGCTGGCTCCCGGGCATCAGCTCACGGCGGATCTCCTCGACCCTAGAATCCTGCGCGCGGACGATGCCGACGTGCCCTTCGCCGAGCCCAACCGCGCGGAAGCCCTGCCCGCGGACGGCACCCTGAAGGATCGCGTCGAGGCCCTGGAGGCCAGAATCCTTCGCGAGACCCTGATCCGCCATCAATGGAACAAGACCCAGGCCGCCGACGAGCTGGGTCTGTCACGCGTTGGACTGCGCAGCAAGCTTGAGCGCTACGGGCTGATCCCCAACTGACTGCGAAGCAGGCCGCCGCACTCGGCGGCCAAACCGCGCCTCTAGCTGGCGCTCATAAGGGGATCAAGACGCATGGCAATCGAAACGACGACGCTCGGCGGCGGCTGCTTCTGGTGTCTGGAAGCGGCGTTTCAGCAGGTCCGCGGCGTGCAATCCGTGGTGTCCGGCTATGCCGGCGGTGCGCGGCCGGATCCCACCTATCAGCAAGTCTGTACCGGCGCGACCGGCCACGCCGAGGTGGTGCAGATCAGCTTCGACAATGCGCAAGTCGATTTCGAGACTCTGCTCGAGGTCTTCTTCACCATCCACGACCCCACGACCCTGAATCGCCAGGGTGCGGACGTCGGGACCCAATACCGCTCGGTGATCTTCCACCACTCGGATGAGCAGCGCCTGACGGCAGAGCAGGTCATGGCCAGGCTGTCAGAGGCAGGCACCTGGTCCGATCCCATCGTCACCCAGCTCCAGCCGGCGCCGACCTTCTACCCCGCCGAGAGCTATCACCAGGACTACTTCCGTCGCAATCCCGGCCAAGGCTACTGTAGCGTCGTCATCTCGCCCAAGCTCGCCAAGCTCAGGACCAAGCACGCTGACTTGCTGACATCTTGACGTGGCCGAGTCGCCCGCCCCCCGCCGCCCGGGGGTTTTTTGGGCCCCAGGGGGGGGGCGGCCCCAGAGAGGGGCCCACCCCCCCCCCAAGAAAAAAAAAAGAGGGGACCAAG
>NZ_JAAIJQ010000043.1 GCF_010820565.1 Thiorhodococcus minor
GTACGCGCCGCGTCGGGGATGTCTGGGAGGGTGATCGGAGCGGGCATGCCGGGAGCGATTCGAAGGTCAGGATTCGGAGCCGAGGCAATACTCTAACGGATCTCCTCAGCCAAGGCTGCCACGACTTATTGAGAAGTTACGTCATCGATTCCCAAATAGCCGCGGATCAAACGATTTCGTGTCGCGATGATGAGACGCCAAGGGATTTGAGGGTTGGCCGAATGCACATCATCGGGAATATGCGTCGCGGCCTCGCCAATCAGCTCAAGGTTTCGGAGCGTGGCGTCGTAGACGAGCGAGTTGCCGACGAATGTCTGCTGGTCCAGTCCCTGTGAATAGGCCGATACCTTCTCTCCAAATGCGATCATGTCGTCGAGGTAGAAGCCCCACTCTCGTTTGCTCTCGGTGGGGTCAGACACGAATCGCCTCGCGTTCGACATAAGGCACCAGCTCTCGGCGCAGTGCCTTGCGAGTGACGAGATCAACCGAGCGCCCAAGAAGGTCTTCGAGATAGAACTGAACGCCGAAGTAGCGCTGCGAGGTCGAGGGTCCATCGAAGGACACCAGGATATCGATGTCGCTGTCCACCCGCTCATCGCCACGAACGGTTGACCCAAAGAGCGCCAGCTCGGAAACACCAAAGCGTCGAGCCAGATCCGCCTTGTGCTCGGCTAGAAGCTTCAGCGTTCGTTCTCGGTTCACGTGTTCACCTCTACAGCAGGAGCAATAGCTCGATGTCGCGCCTTATGCGCGTTGATTGGATCAAGTTGCGCTGCAGCAAGCCTAGCATGGGACTCCCTGAGTCGCGATGACCTGAGGTGAGGCTTTTCAGCCAGAACCGAGCTTACACGGATCGCAACCAACACCTGGCTGTCCGCAAGAGACAATGTGCATGGCACGTCGAAACGTCACTCGCTTAAGCCGCTCGCCGATGCCGTTGCAACAGGGTCCATCAAGACGGGTCGGCGCGGCCAAGCCCCAGAACGCCATGAGAGCAGACTGAGTGACTCACTCGAGCGCACGGCTCTCAAGACGGCCAAATCCTCGAGGCTCCGATCGAATCGCGCGCATCTGAGGCCTCTCGCGGGCTCGGATTCACTCGACCTTGTCATCGGCGCCATCCTCGACGGGACCAAGCGCAACGACGTCATCCCCAACCGCAAGACGACCGGCGCGGATGATGCGGGCCGTCAAGCCGCCGTGCCCACGCATCGCGTTGTAGCCACCGGCGCCAAGGACCTCCTCCATGCGCGAGCAGGGATGGGCTAACCCCGAGCCCTCCAGCACAGCCGCGCCGATCTGGAACCGCCACCCCTTGAGTGCGAGCAGGTTGATCCCGGAGACCACCAGGTTGCGGCGCAAGACCTCGGGCGCCGGTGCAACACAACCCAGCAGCGCCCCGATCACCGCCAGGTGCTCGGCCTGAATCAGGGTGACTTGGCGCGAGCCGCGCCCGCGTGCGCGATAATGGTCGCCCTCCAGACCCTGGCCAGCCAGGGCGACGACAGTCTGGGGCGTCTGAACGGATGCACGCCGTTCGGGACGCAGACCGATCCACTCCAGGCGCCCGGAGCGCGGGAAGCAGGCCTGCAGCGCATGAATATCTGGCATAGGATTCAGAGAAGCCGAAGTGAAGGATGACACAGCCTGCCGTGGATACCCGTTTGGCTCAACCAGGGTGTCGTGCCCGCCCCTTGGACGAAGCCCGCCAGCGCAGGGAACCTCACCAAATGACGACAATACCTGAGCCCGATCGACCCATGTCCCGTCTGATCCTACATGTCGATCTCGACGCCTTCTACGCGTCGGTCGAGCAGCGCGACCATCCCGAATGGCGCGGTCGGCCGGTGGTGGTCGGTGCCGAGCCGGGTACGCACGGGGTCGTCGCTACCTGCTCTTACGAGGCTCGCCGCTTCGGCGTGCACTCGGCCATGCCGATCGCGCACGCGGTGCTTCGGCTGCCGCCCGAGACGGTCCCCGATGTGGATGAGGATCTGCGCGACGGGCGCGGCGTCAGTGATGAAGGCGATGATGCGCATGTCCGCGCCGCAGTTGGGACAGACCAGGGGCAGCGACGCGAACAGCCGGGCCAGCAGCATGGCCCAGAGATCGCTTGCCGGGGAGCGAGCGTTCGGCGCCGGGGCGGGCAACGGTTTGGCGACCTCATCGCGGGCACTTGGGTTGTCGGCTGCAGCACGTCCATACGCGATGGCTGGCGCACGCAGGGGCGAGTTGGGGGCGATCACGCCGTGGTAGCGATGGCGGTGGCACCGAGGCGGCGGCCAATCTGCGAACAAGCTGTGCCGCGAGATGGTCGATCACTTCCAGTGGCGTGAGCGTCAGCGCCCTGGTGCCAGGCGCTCGAGCGCGAACGGGGGCCGAGCACAATCGCGCAGCAGCGGGCGTGGCTCCGGGCCTCAGCTCCAGCGTCAAGGACTCCATGGCGGCGATGCGGCCGGCGTTGACGCTGATGGCCGGAATCGTCTCAACCAGGGTGTGGCTGCGACCGCCCTGCCGGCAGGTCGCGATCAGGGTGTTGAGCGTCACCGCGGCGTGAACCGCGTCGAGCCCCAAGGCAGCGCCAACCCGGCTCGTCTCCTCCTTGACGCGATAGACGCCAGTGCCGGCGGCGGCCATCAGCGCGCCTGCGCGAACGACCGTCTGGCACAGGGCGTCGAGCGCGGAGGCGTCCCGACAGGGCTAGATCGACGAAGGGGGCGGGGTCACAAGGGCACACCAGTGGGGGCGGAAAGGACTAGGGACAGGAGAATGGCGGGTCGGTTCCGGGCGGGCGTCCGCGTGGTGAACGCCGGCGCCACGTCAATCAGGTCTGCGAAAGAGGCGGCAGGGAAGGGATCGCGCGACGAGAGGCGCGACCGAGCTGTTAGTCGCTGCGCGTCGATCGTTCGGTAAGGCGGGGAAGAGAGGCGGACTCGATCGGCGTCGATCGCCCGGCTACAGCAACTCGACCAGCGTCGCAACCGCCGCGATTGCCGCCATCATCATGGCGCCAAGCTTGATGACCAAGCGATACTCAGGCTCACGCAAGTCGGTCTTGGTCGCAAGCTCAGCCTCGATATGCGCCGCACGAAACGCCTCGGCAATGGCCCCCGCCTGGCTCTCTGGATTGCCAAAGTCCTTCAGGGTCCGGATGAATTTGTGCGTATCGAGGACAATCGTACTCATCGAGCCGTCCCGTTCAGGTCAAGGGAAACAGTGTGAGCTCCGCCTAAGCCAGTCAATACCTCCTGACCTGATACTCACAGAAACCGACAGGTGTCCCGCTGGAGCGACGCGAGCAAGTCATCACCCCGCGCACATTGCATCAGGCTGGCGGCGCGATCGAACGCCATACGAGCTCACGAGGCTGCTCAGATCAGTCACGACTGGCCATTCCCTGTCGGTTGGCATTAACCTAGTCCCTCTAGCCCACGCTTGAGACCGCGCCTAGGTCTCTGCCCTCACCGCTCGACCCGACGCCCCATCCTTGACCCTTGGAGCGGGGCGCCGGAATCTTTAACCAAGGGGACAATGCCCTTTGGTCGCCGCCCTCCAGTCTGTATCGAGACGGCATCATGCGCGCGGCCCCCATGGCCGCGGCGAATCTCCAAGACCCCCAGCAGGACGACCGCGAGGCACGCTTCCATGGACCTAACATCTCTTTCCGGCAAGAAGCGGCTCCCCTCCGGGACTTCGCCAAAGCGCGAGTCACGCGTTCAGGAAGGATCGCCGCATCGTCTCGGCGCCACCTGGGACGGCCGCGGCGTCAACTTCGCGCTTTTCTCCGGCAATGCCACCAAGGTCGAGCTGTGCATCTTCGACCAGCATGGCCGCCGCGAGATCGAGCGCATCGAGCTGCCGGAGTACACCGACGAGATCTGGCACGGCTACCTGCCCGACGCGCGCCCAGGCGCCGTCTACGGCTATCGCGTCCACGGCCCCTATGAGCCATCGGCGGGCCATCGCTTCAATCCTAACAAGCTGCTCCTCGATCCCTATGCCAAGGCGCTGGTCGGCAACCTGCAGTGGAGCGACACCCTCTTCGGCTATCGCTACGGCTCCCCCAAGGGCGATCTCTCGTTCGACCGCCGCGACAGCGCCCGCTCCATGCCGAAGTGCCGCGTCATCGACCCGGCCTTCACCTGGGGCCGTCATCGCCGGCCGAAGATCCCCTGGGAGCGCACCATCCTCTACGAGACCCAGGTGCGCGGCTACACCATGCTGCACCCCTTAGTCCCACCGGCCAACCGGGGCACCTTCGCCGGCATGGCGCAGCACGAGGTGATCTCCTACATCAAAGGGCTGGGCGTCACCTCGGTCGAGCTGCTGCCCGTGCACGCCTTCATCGACGATCACTTTCTGGTCGAGCAAGGGCTGCGCAACTACTGGGGCTACAACACAATCGGCTTCTTCGCCCCGGACCCGCGCTATTTGGCCAACCCGATCATCAACGAATTCAAGGAGATGGTCGCGCGCCTGCACGATGCGGGGCTGGAGGTCATCCTGGACGTGGTCTACAACCACACCGCCGAGGGCAACGAGCAGGGACCGACGCTGTCCTTCAAGGGGATCGACAACGCCGCCTACTACCGGCTGATGCCGGACGACCCGAGGTACTACATCAACGACACCGGGACCGGAAACACCTTCAATCTCACGCACCCGCGGGTGCTGCAGCTGGTGCTGGACAGCCTGCGCTACTGGACGACCGAGATGCATGTGGATGGCTTCCGCTTCGACCTGGCAACCATCCTGGGCCGCGAGCTGCACGGTTTCGACCCCAGCAGCGGCTTCTTCGACGCCATCTGCCAGGACCCGGTGCTCGCGGGCGTCAAGCTGATCGCGGAGCCCTGGGACATCGGCCCGGGCGGCTATCAGGTCGGCAACTTCCCGCCCGGCTGGGCCGAGTGGAACGACCGCTACCGCGACACGGTGCGCGCCTTCTGGAAGGGCGACGAGGGCAAGCTGCCGGAGCTGGCGGCGCGGCTGAGCGCCTCGGGCGACCTCTTCCACAAGCGCGGGAGACGCCCCTGGGTCTCGGTCAACTTCGTCACGGCGCACGACGGCTTCACCCTCCAGGACCTCGTCTCCTACAACGACAAGCACAACGAGGCCAATGGTGAGGACAACCGCGACGGCCACGCGCACAACCTGAGCTGGAACCACGGCGTCGAGGGACCGACCGAGGACGCGGCGATCAAGACGCTGCGCGCGCGTCAGAAGCGCAATTTTCTCGGCACCCTGCTGTTCTCGCTCGGCACCCCGATGATCCTGGCCGGGGACGAATTCGGCCGCACCCAGCACGGCAACAACAACGCCTATTGCCAGGACAACGAGACCAACTGGATCGATTGGACGCGCATCGACGAGGACGGCAAGCTGCTGGCGGACTTCACCCGCGAGCTGATCAGCCTCCGCCAGTCCTACCCGCTGCTGCACCGCAACCGCTTCCTGACCGGGGAGTATGACGCCGAGCTGGACGTCAAGGACGTGACCTGGCTGACGCCGGAAGCCACCGAGATGACCCCCGAGCAATGGCACGACGTGCACGCACGCTGTCTCGGCGCACTGCTCGACGGCCGCGCGCAGGCGTCTGGGATCAAGAAACCTGGGGCCGACGCCACCCTGCTCCTGGTCGTCAACGCCCACCACGAAAGCCTGCCCTTCCGGCTGCCCGAGGTGGTGGGCAGCAAGTCCTGGCTCTGCCTCATCGACACGGCGGCACCCGAGCGCAGCGAGCCGCCGAGTATTCAGTCGGGTGGGACCTACGAGGTTGGCGACCGCTCGCTTCTGCTGTTCGCGCTCAAGCCGGAGCGCAAGTCCTGGCTCACCCTGAGGTCGCTCGCAGAGATGATGCAGCGGGAGACCGAGGCGAAGCGCAGGCGGGACCAGGGAATCGACGCAGGCCTGGGCCGGCTGATCAAAGACGGAAGACCGAGGTGACGCGGTAGACGGGTGGAGACGCATACGCGGCCCCGCCAACGATCGGGCAACCCTGGGAATCTTGACCTCTCGATCAACAGGTGTCGGCCTGGAGGCCGACACTCCCAGGGCCGGCGAGACGTCCTCGAAACGCGCATGGGCCATCCCTGACTCATCTTCGCGGCCTTCGCGTCTTTGCGGTTCAAATCGCCGACTTCAGGCTCAGACATCGCCGCCGCGCTTATCCGGCGCGCTCCACCAGCGTGACAGCCGCTGCTCGAAGCAGCGCTCGGGCAGCCTGTCGTAGTGCGAGATGTCGTTGAAGAGCTTCAGCCGGGCGCGGACGTCGTTGGCGAACTCCAGAATGGTCAAGGCGGCCGGGCTCTGATCCAGCCGGTCGCGATATCCGCGCGCGTCGAAGCCCAGCAGGCTGCTGATCAGCAGGCGGTTCGTGCCCTTGTGCGAGACGATCAAGACCGAGCGATGCCGATGCCCTTGAACGATACGCCGGATCACGGGCAGGGCGCGCGCGAGCACCTGCACGCCGGACTCGCCCCCCGCCGGCGCAATGGTCAAGGGATCTTCTTGCCAGGCGTCGTACTCCTCGCCGAACGTCTGCTCGATCTCGTCGCGCGTGCGCTCTTCCCAGTGCCCGTAGGCGATCTCGCGCAGATCCGGCTCAGCTCGCACCTCGCAGCCATGAGGTGCGGCGATGATGCGCGCCGTCTCCAGGGTGCGGCCCATCGGGCTGGCGTAGATGCCATCGAGGGTGTCGCAGCGCAGCCGCTCGGCCAGGGCAGCCGCCTGGCGACGGCCCTCCTCGGAGAGCGGCACATCGGTGGATCCGGCAAAGCGGTCTTCGGCCGTCAGCTCGGTCGCGCCGTGCCGCACTAGATAGATTCGCGTTGGCATGGTGGCTCCTTGTCAGAACTTGGAATGCGTTGGCGATCCACACAGCATGTGGCCCCGTGCAGGGGTTCCAAGGCATTCAAGTACTGAAGCCCCGGACCAGTCGCGGCGGGCATGACAGGCCCTCAGTCGCTCGAATCGTCGTGGACGACGGCCTCGAAAGTGCCTCCGGCGACACGCGCCCGAACCCGGTCACCCGCCTCCACCTGCGCCGGATCGCGGACGATCTCGCCCTCGGGCAGCTTGGTCAAGATGGCATAGCCGCGTGTCAGCGTCCCCAAAGGACTGCGCGCCTCCAAACCCGAGACCGCGCGCATGAGGCGCTCGCGGCGGTGCGCCAGCAGCTCACTTTGCGAGCGGATCAGGCGCTGCTGAAAACTGGCAAGCCTGAGCTGCGCGCGCTCGATTCTGCGATCGGGCGACACGGCCGCAAGGCGATCCATCAAGGGCTGCAGACGCCGCCGCGAGCGCGCAACGCGCTCCGCGATGAGCGCCCGCAGCCGGATCTCGGCACGGTCCAGCCGCTGGGCCTGCTGCTGCAGCCGCGCCGCCGGATGCAAGAGCGCCAGGTGGCGGGTGACGGCGGTCAAGCGCTGACGGGATGCGTCGATCTTGCGCTGCTGGGCACCGTTGAGGCGGGTCGAGAGCGCAAGCACACGTTGACGCAGGTGCTCTGCCGACGGCGCGACCAGCTCGGCCGCCGCCGAGGGTGTCGCGGCACGGCGGTCGGCCGCCAGGTCGGCGATGGTGAAGTCGATCTCGTGGCCGACGCCGCTGACGACCGGGATCCCTGAAGCGCGAATGGCGCGTGCCAAGCCCTCGTCGTTGAAGGCGTTGAGGTCTTCGAGCGAGCCCCCACCCCGGGCGAGGATGAGCACATCACAGTCGGCCCGCGCGTTGGCGGTCTGCAGGGCGGCGATCAAGGACGCGGGCGCGGCCTCGCCCTGGACCTGGGCCGGATAGATCATCACCGGCAGTCCGGCGAAGCGTCGGCCGAGGACCGTGAGCAGATCGCGCAGGGCGGCACCGGATGGCGAGGTGATGAGCCCGACCTGGCGAGGAAAAACGGGAATGGCCTTCTTGACGGCCTCGTCGAAGAGACCTTCGGCGGCGAGCTTTTGCTTGAGGCGCTCGAAGGCCAGTCGCAACGCGCCCTCCCCGCCTGGCTCCATGTGCTCCACGACCAGCTGGAAATCGCCCCGGGGCTCGTAGAGGGTCACGCGGGCGCGCACCAGAACCTGCTGACCGTTCTCCGGTCGAAACGGCAACAGGATCCGCTTGGACCTGAACATGGCGCAGCGCACCTGCGCGGCCTCGTCCTTCAAGCTGAAGTAGATGTGTCCCGAGGCCGGCTGGGCCAGATTCGAGAGCTCACCGCGCACCCAGAGCAGCGGAAAGCTGCCATCGAGCACGGCGCGGACTTCGCTCGTGAGACGAGCGACGCTGTAGATGTCGCGGTTGAAGTCGGTACTGGATGCCGCGGCGGCAGACGTGATGGGCATGCGAATCTGTGACCTCGTGCTCAGTCCAACGCGACGAATGGCTGCACCGAGCGAACATAACCGAGTTTACTGGTCGAAATATAGATTTTATACTTATCTGTTATCTTCCAGCTTTGGAACCGATCCGCGGAGCCGATTTCCATGCGCCTGATCCAGGAAGCCCTCACCTTCGACGACGTCCTCCTCGTCCCTGCCCACTCCACCGTTCTGCCCAACGAGGTGGATTTCCAAACCAAGCTCACGCGCCAGATCGACCTGCGCATCCCGCTCGTCTCCGCGGCCATGGACACGGTCACGGAATCCCGCCTGGCGATCGCCATGGCGCTGGAAGGCGGCATCGGCGTCATTCACAAGAACATGAGCGCCGAGCGCCAGGCCCGCGAGGTGCTGGCGGTCAAGAAATACGAGAGCGGCATCATCCGCAACCCCATCACGGTGCCGCCGAGCATGAGCATCGGCGAGGTCGTTCAGCTGACCCATGCCAACAACATCTCCGGCGTGCCCGTGACGGACGAGGGTGAGCTGGTCGGCATCGTGACCGGCCGCGACCTGCGCTTCGAGACCCGGATGGACGCCCCGGTCTCGGCCATCATGACCCCCAAGGACAGGCTCGTCACCGTACAGGAAGGCGCCAGCCGGCAGGATGTCATGAACCTCCTGCACAAGCATCGCATCGAGAAGGTGCTGGTCGTCAACAAGGACTTCGAGCTGCGCGGCCTGGTGACGGTGAAGGACATCCAGAAGGCCAAGGACTTCCCCAAGGCCTCGCGCGACGGCCAGGAGCGCCTGCGCTGCGGCGCGGCGGTCAGCGTCGGCAAGGGCACGGAGGAGCGCATCAGCGCCTTGGTCGAGGCCGGTGTGGATGTCATCGTGGTCGACACCGCCCATGGGCACTCGCAAGGCGTGCTGGACCGCATCAAGTGGGCCAAGGCGCACTACCCAGAGCTGCAGGTCATCGGCGGTAACATCGCGACCGCGGCGGCGGCGCATGCGCTCGTCGAGGCCGGCGCCGATGCGGTCAAGGTCGGCATCGGCCCGGGCTCCATCTGCACCACCCGCATCGTGGCGGGCGTCGGCGTGCCTCAGATCACTGCGGTCGCGAATGTCACCGAGGCGCTGCAGGGCACCGGGGTCCCCTTGATCGCGGACGGCGGCCTGCGCTTCTCCGGAGACATCGCCAAGGCGATCGCGGCCGGCGCAAATAGCGTCATGATCGGCGGCCTCTTCGCCGGCACCGACGAGTCCCCCGGCGAGGTCGAGATCTACCAGGGCCGCTCCTACAAGTCCTACCGCGGCATGGGCTCGCTCGGCGCCATGGGCTCGTCCGAGGGCTCGAGCGACCGCTACTTCCAGGAAGGCACGGAGAAGGAGAAGCTGGTCCCGGAGGGCATCGAGGGCCGCGTGCCCTACAAGGGCAGCCTGCTCAACGTCATCCACCAGCTCATCGGCGGCCTCGGCTCCAGCATGGGCTACACAGGTTGCGCGACCATCGACGAGATGCGCACCAAGCCGGAGTTCGTCCGCATCAGCGGGGCCGGAGCGCGCGAATCTCACGTCCATGACGTGCAGATCACCAAGGAAGCGCCGAACTACCGGATCGACAACTGACCTCAGCGCACAGGGCGTTGAGCAGCCGCCGGAAGCCCCCTGTGCGACCGGAGGCACAGCCTCGAATCCCGACGCTGACCAGACCTCAGGAGTCCGGGCAAATGCTCAGCCAAACCGACTACCAGCAGCGTGACGACAGCCCGAGCGAAGATCACATCGTCTGCCTCCACGATGTGAGCTGGGAGGGCTACGAGCAGCTCCTGGAGATGCGCGGCGATCACTCGGCGCCGCGCATCTCCTATCTGGAAGGAGAGGTCGAGATCATGAGCCCGTCCCGGACACACGAGGCGATCAAGTCGCTCATCGGCTGCCTGGTCGAGACCTACTGCCTCGAGCGCGATATCGCCTTCTCCGTGCTGGGCTCCTGGACGCTCAAGTCCAGCGACCGCACCCGAGGCGCCGAGCCGGACGAGTGCTATATCTTCGGCGACCCGGGAGTGGAGCGCCCGCATCTCGCCATCGAGGTCGTCTGGACCTCGGGGCGCATCGACAAGCTCGAGATCTACCGCAAGCTCGGCGTGGCGGAGATCTGGTATTGGCGCAAGGGCAGCATCCAGCCCTACCGTCTGCAAGACGAGCGCTACGTCCCCATTGCACAGACTGAGGTCTTGCCCGGGCTCGACCTGCAGCTACTGACCCGCTTCCTGGATCAGCCGACCACATCCCAGGCCATCAAGGGCTTCCGCGAAGCCCTGCGGGCCACATCGAACGACCACTAGCCAAGCCGACCGCACATGTCCAACATCCACGCCGACCGTATCCTCATCCTCGACTTCGGATCGCAGTACACCCAGCTGATCGCCCGCCGGGTGCGCGAGGCCGGCGTCTATTGCGAGCTGCATCCCTTCGACATGGATGCACAGGCCATTCGCGACTTCGCGCCGAGCGGCGTCATCCTCTCCGGTGGCCCGCAGTCGGTTCACGAGGAGGAGACGCCGCGCGCCGATCCGCTGGTGCTCGACCTCGGCGTGCCTGTCCTCGGCATCTGCTACGGCCTGCAGACCATGACCGCCCAGCTCGGCGGCGATGTCGTGCCCGCGACCCACCGCGAGTACGGCTATGCCCAGGTTCGCGCGCGCGGTCACTCGCAGCTGCTGCGCGACATCGAAGACCACACCAGCCCCGAAGGCTATGGCCTGCTCGACGTCTGGATGAGTCACGGCGACCGTGTCGAAAGCCTGCCGCCTGGCTTTCACGTCATCGCCGAGACCGACAACGCCCCGCTCGCGGGTATCGCCGACGAGGAGCGCCGCTTCTACGGCGTACAGTTCCATCCCGAGGTCACCCACACCCGCCAGGGCCAGCGCATCATCGAGCGCTTCGTCCACGACATCTGCGGCTGCGGACGCCTCTGGACAGCGAGCAACATCATCGAGGACAGCATCGCGCGCGTGCGCGAGCAGGTCGGCAGCGACAGGGTCCTGCTCGGCCTGTCCGGCGGGGTCGACTCCAGCGTGGTCGCCGCCCTGCTCCACCGCGCCATCGGCGATCAGCTCACCTGCGTCTTCGTCGACAACGGGCTGCTGCGCCTCGGCGAGGGCGATCAGGTCATGAGCACCTTCGCCCGCCACATGGGCGTGAACGTCATCCGCGTGGATGCGGAGGACCGCTTCCTGGGTCGGCTCAAGGGGGTCAGCGACCCCGAGCAGAAGCGCAAGATCATCGGCAACACCTTCATCGAGGTCTTCGACGACGAGGCCAGCAAGCTCCAGGACGTCAACTGGCTCGCCCAAGGGACCATCTACCCGGACGTCATCGAATCCGCCGGCGCCAAGACCGGCAAGGCCAAGGTCATCAAATCCCATCACAATGTCGGCGGCCTGCCCGAGGAGATGAACCTTCAGCTCGTCGAGCCGCTGCGCGAGCTGTTCAAGGACGAGGTTCGCAAGATCGGGATCGAGCTGGGCCTACCCTCGGAGATGGTCTATCGCCACCCCTTCCCCGGCCCCGGCCTCGGCGTGCGCATCCTCGGCGAGGTGCAGAAGGACTTTGCCAAGACCCTAAGGCTCGCGGACCACATCTTCATCGAAGAGCTGCGCCGCGCCGACCTCTACGAGCAGGTCTCCCAGGCCTTCGCCGTCTTCCTGCCGGTGCGCTCCGTCGGCGTGGTCGGCGACAATCGACTCTACGCCCACGTCATCGCCCTGCGCGCGGTGGAGACCATCGACTTCATGACGGCCCGCTGGGCGCACCTGCCCTACGACTTCCTCGACCTGGTCTGCCGCCGCATCGCCAACGAGGTCGAGGGCGTCTCGCGCGTCGTCTACGACATCACCGGCAAGCCGCCGGGCACCATCGAGTGGGAATAGCCCCATCGCCGGAGGATGAGCGCTGGATGAAACGGGCGCTCATGCTTGCCCGGCGGGCCTCGGAAGTGGGTGAGGTCCCGGTCGGCGCCGTTCTGGTCGGTGACGGCGAGGTCATCGGCGAGGGCTGGAACTGCCCGATCGGCGAGAGCGACGCCACCGCCCACGCCGAGATCCAGGCGCTGCGCGACGCTGGCGGTCACATCGGCAACTATCGGCTGCCAGGCACGACCCTGTACGTCACGCTCGAGCCCTGCGTCATGTGCGCTGGCGCCATCGTCCATGCGCGCGTGGCAGAAGTCGTCTATGGCGCCACAGACCCCAAGGCCGGCGCCTGCGGGAGCGTCTTCGACCTGCTGCCCTCGGACGGCAGGTTCAACCATCGGACCGAGTGCCGCGGCGGGGTTCTCGCGGATGACTGCGGCGAGACCCTGAGGGCCTTCTTTCGCGCGCGGCGTCGCAGCAAGTCGACCGGCGAGGCAGGGGCTCAGCCCGCGTGCCCGAGGTAGCCCTCGACCATGGGCGTCCATTCCGGGCTTTGGATCATTCGCAGAATCCACCGATTGACGGTCTCGCGCAGCTCGGCCTCTGGCGGCAGCGCGATCCCATAATCCTGCCGCAGCAGAATGCCCGGCAGCACACGGAGCTCACCCGCGTGCTCCGAGCTGACCAGATATCTCAGGATGGGGAGGTCATAGACGACGGCATCCGCCCGCCCCGCGGCCAGCCTGTCCAGGGCCTCGGCGACATCCCCGACGGACCTGTAGCGGACGAGCTTCTGGTCGAGGAAACGGGCGCTCGTGCTGCCCTCGGCCGTCACCACCCGCTTCCCATAGAGGTCGCCGAGCCCACTCACGCTCTGCCCTAGCTCGCCCACGGTCAGCGAGCTTGCGATGGCGGCCGTGAAGCTGGACACCACCACGACACTCGTAAACATCCAGACCAGACCGATCAGGCGGCCGGCGAAGGTCACGGGGGCCTTGTCGCCATAGCCGACGGTGGTCATGGTGACGGCGGACCACCAGATCCCCGAGCCGACGCCCTGGGCCGGCTTGCCGGAGAACTGAGCGTTGCGACGACGCTCGGCAAGCCACACCAGGGCCCCAATCAGGGTGAGGACACCCAGCAAGGCCGCCAGGGATTGCAGAAAGGCGCCCGAGGCTACCCCCCGGAGCGCGGAGAACCAGGTCAGCTCAGGCCGCTGCGGGACCGCCACCCCGAGTCCGGAGGTGAAGAAGGGGTGCGTAAAGTCGACCCGCTGCTCACGCTCGGCGGTGATGGTCAGGGCCGCGGCCGCGGCGTCGATCTCCCCAGCCGCAACCGCACCCAACATCTCATCGAGCCCCATCTCCCGGAGCCGGATCCTCAGCCCCTCCTCATCTGCGATGCGACGCAGCAGCTCGATGGTGATGCCATCCCAGCCTTGGTCCCGCTTGATGGCGAAGGGCGGTGCATCACGCGTCGCAATCACGAGCTCGCGCGAGCCGGAGGGCTCGTCGGCCCCCGCCTTTGCAGGCAACATCGCCAGCAACAGCAGGCTCAACGGAATCAGGATCAGGGATGCGTGGCGGTCTATGCTCCTCATCGCGAATACCCTCTCCTCGCATGCGTGCCTTGTCCGGCGCGGACCTGCCGCAAGTCAGCGGCGCGGCGCCTGGACCCCGGGCATGGTACAGGAGCCGTCGCGCAACTGCCTCGACCCCAGAGGGCTCGACGCGCAGGCCAGACGCCGAAGAGCCTCGGGACCCAGGCCTTCCAGCCCGGCCTGAGACTCGGGCCGACGGTCCCACGGGCGGCGAATCCGGGATACACTCACCTGAATGTTGAGCCAGACAGTGGGCAACCTCTGATGTCAGCAGCCAGCTTGCTCAGGGTCCTATGCATCGGCCTCCTCGGCCTCGCCGGATTCATTCAGCCTGCCGGGGCCGACTGCCGGCAAGGCGCGGAGGTCCATCTGTGGACCGCGCCTCTCGAGCCAGCGCCGGGCTATCCGCTGGAGGTCTTCGCGGTCGCGACCGACGGCCGCCTGGACGATGTCGTGGTCACGGATCCCTCGGGCAGCCGCAGCCGCCTGCGCAATCTCAGCAGCGGCGGCCCGCCCTGGAGCAACTACGGGACTGTCTTCCGCCCCACCCAGGGGACCTACCGCATCGAGGCGCTGCGGCGCGGCCAGGTCGCCGCCTGCACCCAGATCCGGGTCGGTGGTGGCAGCAGCGATCGCGGCTCGGGCGAATGGGATCTGGCCGCCGAGGCCCTCTATTCGGCGTGGATCGAGCACCTCTTCAACGCGCCGCTCGATCGGCCGCTGAGCTTCAAATCGCTGGGACCCGTGCTGAGGGATCCGGCGCAGAATTTTCTCTACAACTACCTTGGCGCGCGCGAGGACGAGCGCCTGCCTGCCGAGCCGGATTGCGCGGACCTGCCTTATTACCTGCGCGCCTACTTCGCCTGGAAGCTCGGCCTGCCGTTCGCCTACCGCAGCTGCGACCGGGGAAGCAGCAACCGCCCGCCCAGATGTCAGTCGCCGACCATCGAGACGGGCTTCGTCGGCACCCGAGCTTCGGTAGCCAGGTTCCGGCAGGTCGCACGGGCGGTCATCAACACCGTCCACTCCGGCAGCGTCCGCACCCGTCTGGACGACGACAAGACCGACTTCTATCCGGTTCCGCTGAAGCGCGACGCCATGTGGCCCGGAACGCTCTACGCCGACCCCTACGGCCACATCATGATCATCGTCAAATGGGTGCCGCAACAGGGACGGCGCAGCGGACTGCTCCTTGCCGTCGACGCCCAACCGGACAACTCGGTCACCCGCAAGCGCTATTGGGAGGGCAACTTCCTCTTCGCGCAGACCCCGAGCGCCGGGCCGGGCTTCAAGACCTTTCGGCCGCTGGCCCGCAGCAGGGGAGCAGGTTGGCGCGTCTTGCCGAGCGCGGCCCTCGACGGCCGCTCCGGACTGCCCCGCTTCTCGACCGAGCAGGCCCGCATGGATCCCGAGGACTTCTATGCCCGCATGGAGAAGCTCATCAATCCCTACGGCCTAGATCCGGCGTCCGCTTACGAGACCACCCTGGACGCCCTCATGGAGCAGCTGCAGACGCGCGTCACCTCGGTGGACAACGGGGAGACCTACATGCGCGCCCATGCCGGAACCGTCGTCTCCATGCCCAGCGGGTCCGCCATCTTCGAGACCACCGGCCCTTGGGAGGACTACGCCACGCCGTCGCGCGACATGCGCCTGCTCATCGCCATGAAGGTTCTCGACGAGCTGCCAAGGCGGATCATGCGCTTTCCCCAGCTCTATGTGCTGAACGGCGAAAGCCCCGCACGCGCGGCGAGCCGCATCGAGCGGCTGCACGGGCAGCGCCTGCGCGAGCGCTCCATCAGCTACGAGCGCAGCGACGGCAGCACTTGGCGTCTGACATTGGGGGAGATCTACGACCGGCGGCAAGCGCTGGAGGTCGCCTACAATCCGAACGATTGCATCGAAACACGCTGGGCTGCCCCAACCGGCAGCACGGAGGCGTCGACCTGCCGCCGCACGGCACCGCGGGCCCAGCGCCAGCGCATGGAGCAATACCGATCCTGGTTCCGCGAGACGACACGCCCGCCCCGCTAGGGCGGCGCCCTGCGGAAGGCTATCCGATACACCGCCCACCTCATCTATGCTCACCTCGTTAAGGAGTGCGCCCCGTGTCGATCCAAAGCATCGCCGGAAGCTGGCCAGGAGCGGCAGCCACCATTCTCGTCAGCCTGCTCCTCGTCGCCTGCGCCACCCCGCCGCAGCCGGGCGCCACCGGGCAGCGTGCGTCGGGGAGCTGGGCCGGCACCCCCATTGGCTCCCCTCCGGTGCCGAGCCCGGCCATGAAACGCACCATGATCTCCAGGGCGAATCAGGAATGGAGCTACTTCGGCCGCCAGACCGTCGTCTTCAAGGGCACCGAGGAGAGCATCCCGCACGTCGGCGACTGGGAAGACGACGACTACCGCTACAGCCGTCGCGTCAACAGCTATTGGCGCGCCGTCGGCAAGCCCCGCATCGACGGCATGGACTGCAAGAAGCCTTGGTCCGCCGCCTTTATCAGTTGGATCATGAAATCCTCAGGGGTCCCCGAGAGCCAATTCAGGCGCACGCCAGCACATTGGGTCTACCTCACGGACATGATCCAGAACGCCAGCCTCCCGGGCCGCTATTTCGTGCCCCGCCGCCTCAGCGACTACAGCCCGCAGCCTGGCGACCTGGTCTGCGCCTACCGCAAGCCCTCCTACGTCCGGACTTTCAACGGCTACACCAGCGCATCCGCACTCAAGGGTGTCAGGGGGCACTGTGACCTGGTGGTCACCAACAATGGTCGGACCCTAGACGTCATCGGCGGCAACGTCCGCAATTCCGTCTCCAAGAGCACCCTGGAGCTCGACAGCCAAGGCCGCATGCAGCAAGTCCCCCGGAGGCCCTGGCTCCTGATCCTGGAAAATCGGCTCTAGCCGCGAAACTCGGGCAGGCGTCACGCTTCAGACAATCCAGGCCAGCTGACCCCGCACGTCCTGGATGGACGGCCAACCGAGGGATCGAGGCCTTGCTATCATCGCGACCCGCAAGTCACAACCGCTCGGGCCGAGCCAGCCGCCCTCTCGCATCTGCGCGTCTCCTGATCGCGCAGACGCACGTCCGCTCAAGCATCTGCGATCAAGCAAGGAGCAGCACCATGAATCCACTCAAGCCCAGGCTCGCGGCAGCTAGCGCCCTCCTTCTCCCCCTTGGAGCACAAGCGAGTCTCGGGACCTCACTCTATTTCTTCAGCGAATCAGGCGACTACATCGGCCAAGGCGTCGAGTCGACCTGGACCCAGGCGGACGGCACCTTCAACGTCTCGCGCAACTACGACGACGGCATTACCGTCAGCTTCAACGGCGACGACTGGTGGACGCTCAACTTCGCGGCGCCCGGCGAGGTCACCATCACTCCAGGTGTCTACCAGGACGCCGCGCGCTTCCCGTTTCAGAATGGCGATCAGCCAGGTCTCAGCGTTTCCGGCTCTGGACGCGGCTGCAACACACTCACAGGCCAGTTTCAGGTTCTGGAAGTCAGCTACGAGGCCGATGGAAGCGTGGCGCAGCTCGCGGCGGATTTCGAGCAGCACTGCGAGGGTGACCCGGCGGGGCTATTCGGCTCCATCCGTGTCAATTCGGACCTGCCGGTCACCAGGGGTCACAGCCTGCTTCGCTTCGACAGCGAGACGGGCGACTACATCGGCCAGGGCCTCGTCCACACCTGGACACCAGAAGACGGCAGCTTCGGCGCGGAACGCAACTTCGACCAAGGCGTCTCTATCGATTTCGATGGCCTGACGCCATCCACCTGGTGGTCACTCGACTTTGCGGCGGCCCAGGCCGTCGACCTCGAGCGCGGCGCCTACGAGGACGCGACACGTTTCCCATTCAACGCGGAGAGCGAGCCTGGTCTCAGCATTTCCGGTTCTGGACGCGGCTGCAACACCCTGAGCGGACGCTTCGACGTCCTCGAAGCCCGTTATTCCGACGCAGGCAGCGTGGAGCGCTTCGCGGCCGATTTCGAGCAGCATTGCGAGGGGGCGGATCCCGCGCTGTTCGGCTCGATTCGCTTCGACTCCTTCGAGGAGATCAGCGATGGATTCACGCTTCTGGGCTTCGACAGCGAGCCAGGCGACTACATCGGCCAGGGTCACAGCCAAACATGGCGCCGCTCCACCGGCCAGTTCAGCGTCTCACGCAATTATGACGAAGGCGTCACCCTTCGCTATGAGGACGACGATCCAGGCGAGGACTGGACGCTCGACTTCGCCGCCCCCGGCAACGCAGCGCTCGAGGTCGGCACCTACGACAGCGCGACCCGTTTCCCCTTCCAGGCGGCGACCGATCCCGGGCTAAGCGTCTCTGGATCAGGACGCGGCTGCAACACCCTCACCGGCACCTTCGACGTCCTCGAGATCGCCTACACAGATTCCGGGGACGTGGAAAAGCTGGCGATCGACTTCGAGCAGCACTGCAACGGCGCCGAGCCCGCGCTTCATGGCGCAATCCGCTTCAACTCACGCATTCAGGTATCCGAGACGCCGATCGAGGACGGCGACGGCGCGGCGACGCCTTGGCAGACAAATGCCAGCGGCTACCTGCGGACCGACATCGGCTTCAACTACGCCATGGGCTACCGCTTCACCCCGCAAGAGGCTGGTGAGATCACCGCGCTAGGCGGCTTCTTCAACGGGACCAAGACGGTTCGCCTCTTCGACGACACCACTGGACAGGTGCTGGCGGAGACCAGTGTCACCGCGGCCAACGACTGGGCCTATCAGGAGATCGACGCCGTTCCGGTCGTCGCCGGCCAGAGTTACCGCGTGGCTGTCTACCTCGCCGGCTCGGGTGCGAGCTACCGCTACGGCACTGAGTCTTTTCCGAGGACATACGGGGATATTCGAATCGAAGGCACTGTCTACGCACCGACCTATCAGGACGCATCCGCCCGGCCCAGGTACTTCTGGGCCGGCACCATCATGTACGGTCAAGCGGACGTCCGCTTCGCGCCCCTGCCCTAGGGTTCCATCCATCTTGTATCGCAGGGATGCGTGACGCTGGGAGTGTTGACCTCCAGGTCAACAGGTGTGTTGTCGGCCTAGAGACCGACACTCCCAGGCTGCGAGCAGGCTGAGGCCAATTTCAGGCGCACTCCCCTTGATGCTGGCGGCTGGCGGCTGGCGGCTGGCGGCTGGCGGCTGGCGGCTAATTCTTCACTCAAAGTTCGAGCCGAATCCACACCGGACAGTGGTCGGAGGGCTTCTCCATGCCGCGAATCTCGTAGTCGATCCCGGCATCGACCAGACGCTCGCGCAGCGGAGCAGAGATCAGCAGGTGATCGATGCGCAGCCCGTGCTTCGGGTCGCGCTCGAAGCCCCGCGAGCGGTAATCGAACCAGCTGAACCGATCGTCAACATCCGGATAGAGCGCGCGGTAGGCATCGGTCAGCCCCCAGTCGGCGAGGGCCTGGAGCCACTCGCGCTCTTCCGGCAGAAAGCAGCACTTGCCCGTCCTGAGCCAGCGTTTGGCGTTGTTCGGGCCGATGCCGATATCCAAGTCGACCGGGGCGACGTTCATGTCCCCCATGACGACGACGTTCTGATCCGGCGAGAACTGGTCCTGGAGATAGGCCAGCAGGTCCGCGTAGAACTTGCGCTTGCCGGGAAACTTCACCGGATGGTCGCGGCTCTCGCCCTGGGGAAAGTAGCCATTGATGACCACGACCTCTTCCCCACTCGGTAAGGCATAGCGCCCCGTAATGGCGCGACGCTGCGCGTCGGCGTCGTCATTCGGAAACCCCTTGCCGACCGCGGCGGGCTCGACCTTGCTGAGCAAGGCGACACCATAGTGGCCCTTCTGGCCGTGGAAATGGGTCGCATAGCCCAATCCCCGCGCCCAGTCGATGGGGAATTGCTCGTCGGCGACCTTGCACTCCTGGAGCCCGAGGATGTCGGGGTCGTGCGCGGCCTTGATGGCCTCGACCTGATGGGGCCGGGCGCGAATCCCGTTGATGTTGAAGGACATGATTTTCAGCACGGGCGAGGACCTCCGGATAGTGCAGTGGCGCAGAAGGCTAGCATGGCATCCCGGCAACCCAAAAGGCGCGGCGCCTTGGGTCATACCAGTCGCCCATCCTCCGCTCCTCCCACGCACGACACTGGATCACCGGGCGGCCCGAATCGGACCGATCTCGAGTCGATTTGAGCCTATGCTGAGCAGGACGCCCTCGCATTCACGACAACGATTCTCGCGCTTCTAAGGCGACCGGCCTGGCTCGACGCAAAATCACCCTCGCCGCATGCCCGAATGGCACGCTCGCTGCATCGACCAATCCGTCAGGCGCTCACCAAGCGCAAGCCAACCGAGGAGGCGATTTCCATGAGCTACCCCTATCTCCGCTACGGCGACCAGCTGCCCGCGGTCGGCGTCCTCCAGAAGCTGCTGAGCGCGACCGGCGCATCCCTGAGTGCGGACGGCATTTTCGGCTCGCGGACCCGAGAGGCGGTCCGCCAGTTTCAGCGCCCCAGAGGGCTGGGCGTCGACGGCATCGTCGGCAAGAATACCTGGCCAAGGATCGCGGTCGCCGGAGTCGGCCGAGTCAATGTGGTGGACTGCGTCGACGTCTTCGACCCGGACCTGATGCGCATGGAAGTGCGCGACATCCGGCGCGTCGGCGGCAGCCCCATCGTCATCGGCGGCATGTCGAATGGGGTCGAGCAGGCCGTCATGGACGTCATCCGGGCAACGCGCCCGGGCACGGTCTTCCTGCTGCGCTTCCATGGACATGGCGCAGCCGGCGCGGCGGGGATCTCGGACGGACAGGGCGGCATTCCGGGCGAGCATCTTTCCAGCATTCATACCGGCAACCTGGCCAGACTCAGGCCAGTGATCGGCAGACTGCGCACCATCTTCAGCGCCTATGGCTGCGTGCAGTTCATGCACTGCTCGACCGGGCGAGGCCCGCACGGCCGTCAGCTGCTCAACGACATCGCCAGCGAGCTGCAGGTACCCGTCTCCGCCGGCACCGTGGACCAGCTCGGCGGCGGACTCAGCACCTTCCGCTTCGAGGGTCCGACCTTCACCGCCATTCCCGGCGGCGGGACACTCAGATCATGGTGCCGGGCACTTCCCGACTTCGGCGGGATGAGCGTTCCTTAGGGACAGGTTGCCCTAGAAGACCGTCCAGCAAGTGTTTCCCGCTTTGGGGTATCGGCTCAAGAACGGCTGAGCCGCCCGCAAGCGGGCTCCTGCGCGAGCGGCGGCGCCGTCGGAGGCCGCAAGCGGGCGACGCCCTCGGCACCGGGCGCCCCATGTACGAAGGCATCTCAGCGCAGCCCCTCGATTCAGCAGGATCCGGGCATAGCCATGGACAGATAAACCCCTTACAATAGTAGGAATTTACGCTTCGCCCACCGAATCGGCGCGATGCGGCGCTATACCCCGATCCACCGGAAAGGGCGGCAGGCCGCCGATGTCCTCGCTGATCCGCAGTACGCCATAACCCCATGAATTTCCTACAGTCGCTCCAACAGAGAATTCGCGGCCAGCATCCGCTGGACCTGTCCAAACAAGCCTTGCGCTCGCTGGACTGGTCATGGACCACGCCGTATAAGGCCTGGCTCCCACTCGTCGGTCCAGCCAGCCTGCGCGCCGACCTGGTGGCCGCGCTCACAGGGGCGATCGTCGTACTCCCCCAGGGCGTCGCCTTCGCGACCATCGCCGGGATGCCGCCCGAGTACGGTCTCTATGCGGGCATGATCCCGGCCATCATCGCCGCCTGGTTCGGCTCCTCGCGCCATTTGGTGTCAGGTCCCACGACAGCGGCCTCGGTCGTCCTCTTCTCGACCCTGTCCGCCATGGCCATCCCCGGCACGCCGGACTACGTCATGCTCGCGCTGACCCTCACCTTCATGGTCGGCGTGATCGAGCTTGCGCTCGGCTTCGCGCGCATGGGCGCCCTGGTCAACTTCATCTCCCATTCCGTGGTCGTCGGCTTCACCGCGGGCGCTGCCGTGCTCATTGCAGCCAAGCAGCTCAAGCACTTCTTCGGCGTCGAGATGGACAGCGGCGGCCACCTCCACGACATCATCATCCGCTTCGGGCAGCACGTCCTGGAGATCAACCCCAGCGCGACCCTGGTCGCCGTATCGACCTTGGCGCTCGGCATCGCCTGCAAACGCTGGCTGCCCAAGATTCCCTACATGATCGTCGCCATGCTCGGCGGCAGCCTGGTCGCTCTCGGTCTCGACGCCCTCTTCGGTCCCGAGACCACGGGCATCGCCACGGTCGGCGCCCTGCCCGCAACCCTGCCCCCACTGTCGGCGCCCTCGCTGACGCTGGACCACATCCGCGAGCTGGCCCCCTCCGCCTTGGCCGTGACGCTCTTCGCCCTTACTGAAGCCGTCTCCATCGGTCGCGCGCTCGGCGCACGCGGTGGCTATCGCATCGACGGCAACCAGGAATTCATCGGGCAAGGGCTGTCCAATATCGCCGGATCCTTCTTCTCGGGCTATGTGGCCACCGGCTCCTTCAACCGCAGCGGCGTCAACTACGAGGCCGGCGCCCGGACCCCACTGGCCTCCGTCTTCGCCGCCTTCATGCTGATGGCGATCGTTCTGCTGGTCGCGCCCTATGCGAGCTATCTGCCCAAGGCCGCCATGGCCGGCGTCCTCTTCCTGGTCGCCTGGGGACTGATCGACCGCGACGAGATCAAGCACATCCTGCACTCGTCCAAGCGCGAGACCTCGGTCCTCGCGGTCACCTTCTTTTCCGCCATCTTCCTGGAGCTGGAGCTGGCCATCTTCGCGGGTGTGCTCCTGTCCTTGGTGCTGTACCTGGAACGGACCTCGAAGCCGAAGATTCACACCATGGCCCCCAACCCGCACCTGCCGAGCCAGGCATTCTCCAGCGAGCCGGGCCTGACGGAGTGCCCGCAGCTGAGATTCATGCGCATCGACGGCTCGGTGTTCTTCGGCTCCGCGCCCCATGTCGAGCAGTATTTCGATCGCCTGCGCGCCGAGCACCCGGACCAAAAGTACCTGGCGCTCTTCTCCAACGGCATCAATTTCGTCGACCTGCAAGGCGGGCTTGCGCTCTTCCGCGAGATGCAAAGGCGCCGCGAAGACGGCGGCGACCTCTACCTCATCAACGTCAAGCAGGGCCTCTGGGAGGCACTCGAGCGCTGCGGCTGCCTCGACGAGCGCGGCTCGCGCAACATCTTCCAGTCCAAGACGGCCGCCGTGCGCGCCATCTATCAGAAGCTCGACAAGTCGGTCTGCGCGACCTGTGACAAACGCATCTTCTGGGAGTGCAGGCAGGGGAAATGAAGGCCATGATCCTTGCGGCGGGACGCGGCGAACGCATGCGCCCGCTGACCGACCATACGCCGAAGCCTCTGCTGCAGGCCGGCGGCAAGCCGTTGATCCGCTACCATATCGAACGGCTGGCCGCGGCCGGCATTCGCGACCTGGTGATCAACCACGCGCACCTTGGCGAGCAGATCGAGCAGGCGCTGGGCGACGGCTCCCAATTCGGCGTGCGCATCCGCTACTCGCCCGAGGCGGAGGCGCTCGAGACCGGCGGGGGCATCTTCAAGGCGCTGCCCCTGCTCGGCGGCGCACCCTTCCTAGTGGTCAACGGCGATGTCTGGACCGACATCGACCCAGGCAGCCTGAGGATGGCCGACGGCGATCTCGCCCATCTCGTCCTGGTCGACAATCCGCCGCACAACCCGTCGGGAGACTTCGCCTTGACGGGGGACCGCGTCCAGCCGAGTGGCTCGCCCAAGCTCACCTTCAGCGGCATCGGAGTCTACGACCCCAAGCTCTTCGCCGGCTGTCGGCCCGGCGCCTTCCCGCTTGCCCCCCTGCTGCGGGAGGCCATGGCGCAAGGCAAGGCTGGAGGCCAGCATCATCGCGGCCAGTGGCTGGACATCGGCACACCCGAGCGGCTGGCCGAGCTCGACCGCAGCCTGAGCCAGGCGTAGCGCGCGCTCGACCGCCCCCAGACACCCGCCGAGCGTTCCCGCCGCGCGCGAGCCCGACCGCCGGTCAGCGTCGGACAAAAATCCCCCATCAGGCCCCAGCTCCCGCATAATCAGGCCACGCAAACCACCGCTGGGGAGCGCGCATGGGCCAAGAGATTGCCGCGTCGCATTTCACCAAAGGGGACTTCAATCGGTTTGCCGCACGCTTGCGTGAGGAAACCAAACTGCTCGAGCGCTGGCTGAAGGAGGGGCTGCTCGACGACAGCGAGCCGACCGCGGGGTTCGAGCTGGAGGCCTGGCTGGTCGCCCCGGACGCCACACCCACGCCAAAGGTCGAGGAGCTGCTGACCCGGCTGCGGGACCCGCTCGTGGTTCCGGAGCTGGCTACCTTCAATGTCGAATTCAACGGCACGGCGAGACCGCTGAGCGGCAGCGTCTTCTCCCAGCTCGCCCAGGAGCTCACGCAGACGCTTGCCCACGCCAATGCATCGGCGGCCGAGCTAGACAGCCGGCTCGCCATGATCGGCATCCTCCCGACGGTTCGCCCGGAGCACCTGACGGCGGAGTTCATGACGCCGCGCGAGCGCTACCGAGCCCTAAACGAGCAAGTCTTCGCACTGCGCCATGAACGCCCGCTCAAGCTGTTGATCGAGGGGCGCGACCGGCTCGAGCTGACCTGGCACGACGTCATGCTGGAGGCCGGGGCCACCTCCTTCCAGATCCACCTCAAGGTGCGGCCGAGTGAGGCGGCGCGGGTCTACAACGCCTCCAAGATCGTCAGTGGCCCCATGGTGGCCATCAGCGCCAACTCGCCCTACCTCTTCGGCCGCGACCTCTGGGACGAGACCCGCATCCCGCTCTTCGAGCAAGCCGTCTCAGTTGGCGGGGCGATGCTGCAGGAGCGCGTCAGCTTCGGCTTTCGCTACGCACGTCACTCGATCCTGGAGACCTTCCAATCGAACCTGGACCGCTATCCCGTCCTTCTGCCCCATGTCGTGGAGGATCCGCCCGAGCTGCTGCCGCACCTGCGCCTGCACAACGGCACCATCTGGCGCTGGAACCGTCCCCTGATCGGCTTCGAGCCGGACGGACGCCCGCACCTGAGAATCGAGCATCGCGTCGTCCCCGCAGGACCCTCGGTACCGGATGCGATCGCCAATGCCGCCTTCTATTTCGGCATGATGCAGGACCTGGCACATGCGGAGATCCCCCCGGAGAGCGTGCTCATGTTTCTGCACGCGCAGAAGGGCTTCTACACCTGCGCGCATCAGGGGCTCGAGGCCGAGATCCCCTGGCTGGATGGACGAGCCCTGCCCGTAACCAGCATCTTGGAGGAGGACCTGCTGCCGCGCGCCAGATCTGGCTTGCAGCACCTCGGTGTCGATCCGGCCGAGATCGCGCATTGGCTTGGCATCATTGCGGCGCGGCTCGGCACCAGGCGTACAGGAGCACGCTGGCAGCGTGCCTGGGTCGCGCGGCATGGCCCCGACATGGCCGGGCTAACCTCGGCCTATCTCGCGCATCAGGCCAGCGGCAAACCCGTGCACACCTGGACGCTGGATTGATGTCGAAAGCGCAGTCAGCCGCCAGCGATCAGCAACCGGAGATTCAGTCTTGTATCGAGAAAGCATCCATCTCTCGACCACGACACGCGAGGTCCTGGTGGACATCACGCCGCAGGTGCGCGCCGTGGTGGAGCGCAGCGGCGTTGGCAACGGCCTGGTGAACGTCTACGCCCAGGGCGCGACGGCGGCCATCATGATCCAAGAGAACTGGGACGACAGCGTGCAGACCGATGTCGTCGAGCTGCTGCGCAAGCTCATCCCGCGCGGCGTCTGGCGGCACGACGCCCAAGACGGCAATGGCGACTCACACCTCAAGGCGGGGCTAATCGGTCCCTCCGAGAGCATTCCTCTCATCGAGGGGCAGCTTGGCCTGTCGACCTGGCAGAATGTCTTCTTCTGCGAGCTGGACGGCCCCCGGCAAGCGCGCCAGGTCCTGTGCACAGTTCTCGGTGCATGAGGCGTTAGGCGGTTTCTCAGAGTTGCCGTACCAACAATCCATCGTACTCCGGAAGCCAGCGCAGGAATGAAGACGCAGAGCCGCTGAGTGGAGCCTTGATGGCGCTGATCCCCGAGACGTCGCCCGCAAGCGGGCTCCGACACGCCCGTCTCGGTAGGAGCCCGCTTGCGGGCGATTGGTACGAAGATTCCCGGAAATCGCGTTAGCGGAAGACGACAGCAAGCATCCGACCCCATACTCGTTAGATCGACATCCTCTTCGCCACCGCAAGACCGAGACCGACCCAGATGTTGCAAGAGATCGACACACTCCCCGACGACCTCCTCAAGGCCGAGAGCCGTGAGCTCGGTGCAGTACTTGGCGCACCGACACTGATCCATCTAGAGGGCAGCAAGAAGCCGCCGCTCTTCGTCTCGGTGCTCTTGCACGGCAATGAGACCGTCGGGTGGGATGCCATCCGGGGCCTGCTGAGGGAGCGGCTGGAGCGTTTCGGCGAGCTGCGGCTGCCGCGAGCACTGAGCCTATTCATCGGCAATGTCACGGCGGCGGCAAGCGGCGTCAGACGGCTACCCGGACAGCCCGACTACAATCGTGTCTGGCCCGGAAGTCCGCTCGAGCCCAGACTCGAGCACGACCTCATGGCCCGCGTCATGGACATCATGGCCGAGCGCGGCGTCTTCGCCAGCCTCGATCTGCACAACAACACCGGCCTCAACCCGCATTACGCCTGCGTCAACGTCGTCGACAATCGCTTTCTGCGCCTCGCAACACTCTTCAGTCGCACCATCGTCTACTTCATCCGGCCCGCGGGCGTGCAGTCGATGGCCATGGCACGACTCTGCCCGGCCGTGACCGTGGAATGCGGCAAGGTCGGCGATCAGCAGGGTATCGAGCATGCACGCAGATTCATTGATGCCGCCCTGCATCTGACCGAGCTCCTGGATGAGCCCTTGGCGCCGCAAGATATCGATCTCTACCATACGGTTGCGCAGGTGCGGGTACCGGACGATGTGCACTTCAGCTTCTCGGCCGGGGAAGGGGACCTGATCCTGGACCCCGAGCTGGAGCGGATGAATTTCTGCGAGCTCCCACCCGGGACCCTCTTCGCCACCTGCCGCGACGACGGCGGCATCGGCCTCGATGTCCGCAACGAGATTGGACAGGACGTGGGCCCGCGCTTCTTCAGTCTCGACCAGGGGCAGCTGAGACTGCGCCAGAGCGTGATGCCTTCCATGCTGACGCTCGACGAGACGGTGATCCGGCAGGACTGTCTGTGCTACCTGATGGAGCGCTATGGCAGCCATGTGCCGCATCGCACCGGATAGGACAGCCCCGGCAATTGCCGATCAGGCGGCGACCTGCTCCGCCGGCGAGGCCCCCTGCGCCCAGGCGCGCAGCTGATACCAAAGTCGCCCAAGGTGCTCGTGAATGGCGTAGGCGCTCGTCGAGAAGGCCTTGATGGAGGGCAGCCAATCGGAATAGCCCATGTCGCCGCGCCAATCGGGCCGGTACACGAAGGCGGTCGGGGCGGGCGTCACTTCGAGGCCCACCTGCTCGAACAGCTCCACCGCACGCGGCAAGTGCCAAGCGTCGGTGACGAGCAAGATGCCGCCGATGCCGTCACGCGCTAGTAGGGGCGCAGTCAGGGTCGCATTCTCCCAGGTCGTCCGGCTCTCGGTCTCGACACCTGCCACCCGGACTCCGTAGTCGGCGATGAGCGCATCCGCCATCAGCCGCCCCACTGGCGCGCCCTCGTCCTCCAGCCGCCCGCCCGTGACATAGAGCGGCAGCCCGGTGCTGCGATGCAGCAAGGCTCCATAGCGAATGCGCCGCAAGCTGCCGTCGTCGACCGTATCTCCCCCGTACTCAGGGGCATTGATCCGACGCCCGGCGCCCAATACCACGATGGCCTGCGCTGCTTCGGGGACGGCCTCGAGGTCGATCGGCGGATAGGGCTCGAGCGGACGCATGAGGCTGGTCGCGATCACGGGCAGACACATGAGGGTCAGGGTCGCGAAGGCGACGAAGGTCACCAGCCGCGCTGCGACCCCATGCCGCAGCCAGAGCGCCAGTGCCAGCATCAGGATGATGATGCCGGGCGGGATCAAGAGGCTCTTGATGATGCTGTAGAGCATCATCGAATCAGATCGCCGGCCTGCTGATCCGCGTGGTAGGAAGAGCGCACCATGGCGCCGCTAGCGACGTTGGAGAAGCCCATGTCCTCACCCAGCAGGCGCAGCTCATCGAACTCATCCGGTGTCCAATAGCGAACGACGGGGAGGTGATCTCGGGTCGGCTGCAGATACTGGCCCAGGGTCAGCATCTCGCAGGCGTGATCTCGCAGGTCGCGCATCACCTGCAGGACCTCCTCGCGCGTCTCACCGAGACCCAGCATGAGGCCTGACTTGGTCGGCACGGCGGGATGCTGTGCCTTGAAGTCCGCCAGCAGGCGCAGCGATCCGGCATAGTCCGCACCAGGCCGTGCCTGACGATAGAGTCGCGGCACCGTCTCAAGGTTGTGATTGAAGACGTCGGGAACGGCGTCGCCCACGAACTGAGCAAGGGCCACCGCTTCCCGACCGCGGAAATCAGGAACCAGCACCTCAAGCCGGGTGCCCGGATTTCGGGCTCGCACCGCACGCAAGCAATCGGCAAAGTGCCCGGCCCCACCGTCGCGCAGATCGTCCCGGTCGACCGAGGTGATGACGACGTAGCGCAGCCCCATGCTCGCAATGGAATCCGCGAGGTGCGTCGGCTCGCTCGGATCGATCGCCTCCGGCCGCCCGTGCGCGACATCGCAGAAGGGACAGCGACGGGTGCAGACGTCGCCGAGGATCATGAAGGTCGCCGTCCCGTGATTGAAGCATTCACCGAGGTTGGGGCACATGGCCTCCTCACAGACGGTCGCGAGCTTGCTCTCGCGCAGCAATCTCTTGATCCGCGCGACGCTGGGCCCGACCGGCGCTTTCGCACGAATCCAGCTCGGCTTGCGCAGCGGCGGGTCCTTGGACTCGATCTTGACGGGGATGCGCGAGACCTTGTCCTTGCCGCGCTGATGGGTATCCGGGGTGGCGCGCGATGGCGCGCTCAGGGAATCAGATTCACTCATGGAGCCCTTTTTCATCCAGCTGCAAAAGCCGGTGCTATGGGGTCTGGAGACAGGAGATAAAGGCGCTCGGCGAACAACGCCGAGCGAGAAGGGAAATTTCTCTCAGTCTGGGAGCACCCTCGCCACCAGGATGTGGAACCAGGGGGTGAACCAATCGGGGTGCAGTTGCAGCGCGCGCCGGATCGCAGCCGGTGCCATCCAGCGCCAGGCCCCGATCTCCGTGGGATCAGGATGCGGATCGCCCGCATAGACGCCGCGAAAGATGTGCAGATATTCGTGCTCGATCAGACCCGAGCCCGCGTCTTCCGCGCGATAGACAAGCTCGTCACCCGCGGTGAGGTGCACGCGGATACCGAACTCCTCCGTCAAACGCCGACCCGCGGCCATGCGCGTGTCTTCGCCCGGGCGAGGATGACCGCAGCAGGTGTTCGACCAGCGCGAGGCAAAATGATACTTGCTGTCCGCGCGGCGCTGCAGCAGCAGCTCGCCCTCGGCGTTGAACACCAGGATCGAGAACGCCCTGTGCAGATCTCCGTCGTGGTGCGCCTCGAGCTTGCCGGCCACGCCCGTGGCACGGTCGGTCTCATCGACCACGATGACCCGCTCCCTGGCGTCGCGCTGTGCGGCCCGCTCAAGGTCTTCTGCCCCGAGGGGCGGAACGATCTGGGCACTCAACTATCACCTCCAGTGCGCTTCTGATCGGATTGCTCGGCCGGTGCCGGATCGCCAGGCTTACGGAAGGCGCGGATCGCCTCCCGGAGCGCCTCGTGGGCGGCTGCGTGCGTGTCGATATCGACACCATTGGCGATCGCGTCCCAGGCCTGGCGGACGCTGGCCGCGCCACCGCGCGGTCCCATCGGGTGCCCGAAGACACCGCGCCCTGGAACGAAGCCGAAGTCGGCGGAGCCGACCTTGCGGTAGAGAGGCTCCAAGGTGCCCGCCCAGTCGCTCCCACCAGGAACCGGGAGACTCGGCTTGATCGGCCCCATGGGATCCAGGCAAGCCGCTACATTATCACGCACTTCGTCATCGCTCGTGTGCATCCGCGCGCCGAAGCCGGGCATGATGATGACATCGAATCCCGCAAGCCGCTGCAGCTTGGTGAAGACCTTGGTGTGAATGCCAAAGTGATCGAGACGACTGAAGGGGGCAATGAAGGGAAAATGGGCGATGAGGGGCACCCGCGCATGCTTGCGCAGCATCCGCACGCCGCTCAGGCCAACCGGCATGGCGTTGATCAGGACCGCGTTCGCACCATTGGCCACTGCGATATCGTGGAGATCGACCATGCGATCGACCTCGTCGGTAATGTTGGCGAGATACATCTTCGGAACGCCAGTCTCCTCCTCGGCCCGCTTTCGCGCCGCACCCAGCAGGGCCGAGCGCTTCTCGAGCGGACACCAGGGCGTGTCGGCCAACATCTCGTCGTCCTTCGCTACATCCAGCCCACCGAGCCAGCTGGCGTAGCCAAGCTCGCTAAAGGCCTCGGGCGGCAATCCGATGTTGGGCTTGATGACGCCGAAGAAGATCGGGCGATTGTAGGCCTGAAGCAGATCTCGAATCCCTTGGACCCCGAATCGAGGGCCATCGAACGCCGCGAGATAGGCATCCGGAAAATGGATATCGAGCAGCTTGACGACCGGGAGCCCCGGGGCGAAGAAGGTTCCCTCACCGCAGACCGCGCTGAGCAGGTTCGGAATCCTTGGCCCAAAATTACCGTGCGGATGGGCAATGCGCACACGGCACGCCGACACCCCGCCATCCGGGGGCTTGGCGATGTCGTAGCTGAACTCGGGCCGGCCGGCTGCGAGCACCTCGAGGTCGATGACCCTCGCGCCAAAGGTCGACCTCAGGTCTTCATCGTAACCGACACGCCGCCACTGAGCCGTCGACTGCTCGGCACAGAAATGCGCCGCCGCAAGATCCGGATCGCCAGAGCACTCGAAGTAGTAGTCGAGCGTGATGTAGGCGTCCGGGTCCAGCGTCCTAGCGTCCGCGAAGAACCCCGACCACTCAGCGTCTCTCATGCTCTAGACTTCCCCCGCGACCTGCACCGTCAGCTTGCGCTGCTCGCGCGGTCCATCGAGCTCGACGAAGAAGATCGACTGCCACTCCCCTAGCAAGAGCTTCCCGTCCGCCACCAGGATCGTCTCCGAGGCATTCATGAAGAGGCCAATGAGATGGGAATGGGTATTCGGACGACCATCCACTGGAGCGATGTCGTGTCGGTAGTCGCGCGCAGGAGGGGCGAGCGTCGTCAGGAAGTCCAGCATGTCCCGCTGCAGCTTGGGCTCCTTCTCATTGAGCGCCACGAACGCGGTGGTGTGCGCCGATGCGATGGTGACCTGCCCATTGCGCACTGCGTAGCGCTCGAATATCTCCCGAACGGAGCCCGAAACATCAATGATCTGAATCGGCATTTCAGTTGGGATGATCAGGCTCTCGCATTGAAACCGCATTTCGCACGCTCGCGTTTTCAGAGGCTCAAATAGCAACGGGCGGGGCGAGAATCATGCTCTCCCCCCGCCCGTCGGGACTCTCGACTGCCAGGCTTACTTTCCCGAGGGGAGGACGCTCATACCTGCAGTCACTTCCACGGGCTGATAATCCGGGCCTTGCAGCCAGTCGAATCCATCGGAATACAGCAGCATGTAATGGATCGACAGGGCGAGCAAAAATAGGAACGCGAACAGGCCGATCAGGGCTGTACGTGGATCGAAGATCTGCCAAATCTTGTGCATCTAGATGTCTCCTGAGCAAAGTACGGGAAGCCGGTGCTAGCTTCACCGGCCTCCCGTCTTCAGATCCGCTCGGTGGCGGATACTTGGCAATTACAGCCAGGGACGCCAGAGCCAAGCAAGGATGTGCGCGATGATGACGATGCCAAAAAACATGGTCATGCTCTGCACGAAGATCGCGTGGAATTCTTTCGCCTCTTCTTCGGTCAGTCCGGTCATGCTCTTGTCAGCCATTGAATTAACCTCAATATCTTGTGTTCGACCTGTCGGCCGTTACCGCGAGCACTCTCGCGGCTAGGATCGCTCTGGACGCGTCAGAGAGCACCTTGCAAGCGCCTCGGACGCGACCAATTCCTGAAGTGGTCTCAGGAGCCACTCAGCCAATTGAATGCCGGGCTGCTGAGCAGGATGAAGTGGATCAACAGCGCCAGCACGAACAGGAACCCGAACAGGGCAACCAAAGTTCTACGCGGATCAAAGATCTGCCAGATTTTATGCATGTGTATTCTCCGGTCTCTTACTGGTGGGCGCTGCCGTATACAACAACCGCCCGGTCGGTCACTACCACAAGAACCCTAGGCTATTACAGCCAAGGACGCCACAACCACACGAGGATGTGCGCAACAACGACGATCCCCGTGAACGCGACGAAACTGGACACGAAGATGCCGTGAAATTCCTTGGCCTCGTCTTCACTGAGTCCAGAAGTCGAGCGATTCTCGCTAGCCATTGGATATCCCTCACAGATTGTCAGGATGGCTTAAACGATTCGGTTACTTACCATCGCCGGCCAATGAATGCGATCAACGCCATTCACCGCCAGCTTCCTTTGCAACGCCTTCATCCGTGTGGCGCTGCGCGGGCGTCCCTGCCCTGCGTCTATCCTATGGCTACAGCTTTTGCTGAGCAGGTGCTGCGTCTTCCGCTGGTGCCGGCTCGGCTGGCGCCGCCTCTGCAGCAGGCTCTGCTGCCTTCGGCATACCTTGGAGAGCCGGATAGTCCTTCGCCATCTGCGCACCATACAGCGGCTTGTAGACTCCCTGGTGACAGGTCATGCAGCTGACCTTGAAGGGATCGCCGTAAGGGCCTTTGCGCGACTCGGGAAGTACGTCGTTGAGCGGCCAGATGTAATCCTGGTTGAGCTCACGCACGTGACGGATGGCGTACCAAGCCGTCGTCCGCTTCGGCGTACTCTGGTCCCAGGCGAAGAAGGAGCGCGTGTTGTGGCAGAAGGTGCAGTTCACGCCCATGGCGTCGGAGATCTGCATCATTAGGCCATAAGTCCACTCCGCCTGCTTGATCGACGTGCGGTTACCTGCCGGCAGAGCCGTTTGGCCAATCACCCGGATCTCGTTCGCCTGATCGAGGAACGGCGTGTATGGATCATAGGGCAGCGAAGCATAGGCAACCGTCGAGGCACCATAGTTCTGGCCGGTGGGCTTCATGCCAGACGGCTGACCCGGACCTGGATCGGTCGCCCACACGTACTCAGGAACCGGCTTGCCGCGATGGCAGGTGTAGCAGGTGACGCCAGTGTCAGCGACATGATCCTTCCAGTCGGCATTGGTGTCACGCACCAGCTCGAACATCCGACGCGAGACGACCTTGGTGTAGATGTCGTCCGACGCCCAGTTACCCGGGACGTGGCAGTAGTTGCAGCCTTCCTTCGGAGAGACCCAGGTCGTCACCGCAACCATGGTCCGCGTGAATTCCGCGACCGTCAGATCGCTCAGGACCTGGACGTTCTCATAGACATCCGAGACCTTGGCACCACCCTCCGCCGCCGGAGGAATCGCCGCGGGCGGCATATTGTCCTTTAGGCTTGCCTCGAGCAGACGCGGATTGTAGTTCTGCTCCATGCCAAGACCGCGGTAGCCGTTCTGGACGATTTCTGGCGGCGGACGCTCGCAGCCCAGCAGGACGACGGAAGCGACGACCGCAGCCAAGGGGACAGAGACTTTCTTGCCGATATTCATTGCGCCACCCCCGTTGCATACGGATCGACGACGGTCACTTCCGACGGATAGCCCGGAGCGACGCCGTGCTTCACGGCCCAGAGGTACCAGTTCTCGACTACGGTTCCGGTTAGCAGGATACCGATGCCAGCGGTGATCACCGTCAGAACCGCGAACCACCAAGCCCAACGGTGGATGGATTCCATGGAGGCATTGAAGCCCATGGTCCAGCGCCAGAAGATGGCTGCACGCTCTGCCGCCGTACCGCGATCAGTGATCTGATCGATCTCGCGGTCACCACCGAAGCGGCTAACGGCCAGGATGGTCGCGCCGTGCATCGCGAAGAGCAGGGCCGAGCCATAGAGGAAGGCGATCGACAGCATGTGGAACGGATTGTAGTAGAGGTTGCCGTAGCGAATCGAGAAGGCAGCCGTCCAGTCCAGGTGCGGGAAGATGCCGAAGGGAACCGCTTCCGCCCAGCTGCCCATCATGATGGGACGGATGAAACCGAGGCTGAGGTAGAAGAAGATCGCCGCCGCGAAGGCCCACGACAGATGCTGACTCATCCCCAGGGCTTCGGCGCGCTTATAGGTGCGAACCCACCACAGGAGAATCGACATGGTCAGGAAGAAGCCTGCCATCAGCCACCAGCCACCTTCCGACAGTGGAGGAATGCTCAGGCCGTATTGCGGCGCCGGCGGCTCGAGACCTAGCCAGAAGAAGTGCTTCACGAACTGGATGATGCTCCAGTCCACCGAGGCCAGCATATTGAAGCCGATGATGAAGATGGCAGTGAAGCCAAAGATCAACGACAGCGTTCCGGTAAAGCCGAGGTAGATAGGACCGACCTGAGCGTCACCGATCTTTCCGAGCCAGTAGGAGAAGATCGGATTGCCGATGCGTGGCAGATGGCCTTTCGGCAAGGGTACACCGGGGTAAGCCGGAGAGCGCACCTGCACGCTGTTAAATATGTTCTGATATTCGGGCATTGTAGTCTCCTAGATCCTACCAGAGCGGGAGCTCAAGCCACCAGTTCCACCATTCCGGCCAACCGCGGGTCCAGAAGGGGCCACTGATCACGATACAAACCGCGCTCCAGAACACCGCGCTCAGCGCCAGGAAGAGGCCGAGGCGATGGATCGCCAGTGCACCGATAGAGTAGCCAACGATATCGCGGAAGAAGGTGTTCTCGTGCTCGCTGGTCTTGACCTCTTCGCCCTTCTGCGGATTCGTCACCGACAGGATCAGAGACCCGTGCATGGACAGCGCCAGGCAGTTGGTGAAGAAGAAGGTGATGGCGAGCATGTGAGCCGGGTTGTAGTGGAAATGCAGGAATTGATATCCCACATTCGAGACCCAATCGAGGTGACTCAGGATGCCATACGGGAACCCATGACCCCAAGCACCTAGCAGGATCGGACGCACAACCACGAGCACCAGATAGGCACCAATGGCAAACGCGAAGGCGAAGGGGATGTGAAAGCCGATTCCGAGCTTACGGCAAATCTCGACTTCTCTCAGCGCCCAGCAAATGAAGGCGCCAGCCGCACAGATGGTAATGATCTGCCACAAACCGCCTTCGGTGAGCGGAGCCATTCCAAGGCCGTAACTGAGATCAGGGGGAGCAATACTGATCTGCCAGATATTGTAGGTTTGGAGCTCGGCGTTAGGCCCGATGGTCGCACCCCAAACGATCAGGAGCACGCCCAACAGCGTAAAGAAGGCACCTGCGACCCCGAAGAAGCCGACATAGAACGGCCCCACCCAGAAGTCGAATAGGTCTCCCCCTATCAGCGTCCCGCCACGGACGCGGTATTTTCTCTCAAAACTGAGCATGGCCATCGTAAAATCCTCTGCTGGGGAGGCACCCCTGGCGGCTGCCTCCTCTTAGCACTGCCAGCGGCGGGTAAGACCTGTCATGACGACAGGCCTTACCTACCACCCCCGAGAAGGACGCGATTACCTCTGGGGGACAACCGGCGTCACTTGCTGAACGGTGGCAGCCGGAACACCGTCTTCGAGCCAGTTGAACTCGGCAGTGCTGAGCAGAATCATATGAATGGCGAGGCCAAGGACGATCAGGAACGCGAAGAGCGCGACCAGCATGCGACGCGGATCGACGAGCAGCCAAATTTTCCAGAGATCAGGGGACATCACGTTTCTCCTAGAGATGAATAGATTCAGGGCTTAAAAGGATCGGTTGATCGCAACTGGATCAACGCTCAACCCAATCTGAATTACAGCCAGGGACGCCACAGCCAAGCGAGGATGTGCGCAATGATGACGATCCCGAAGAATGCCGTCATGCTCTGCACGAAGATGCCATGGAACTCTTGTGCTTCTTGCTCGGTCAGACCAGTCATGCTCTTGTCAGCCATTTGTCAATCCTCCGAATCTGGGGATAAAGCCTTAGTTAAGCCGCACTCAGCCCGTGCGGCATGGGGGCGCCGTGAACCAACCCGATCACGGCCGAGAAGCCACCCGAATACACACGGGCACACTCTCTTCAAACTGAGCCCAGTCTGGGCTCGGAACTACTTGAGCGCCTTTCCTGGCACTCGATCAAATACGGCTACCGCTCGGCGGGACGCTATCTCCCTGGAAGCCAATGCGCTGATCGCGGGTGCGACGGCCTGCCGGAGACTGAATCGAGACCTGTTGTACTTGATACCGACTCACGAGCCTTGCGCCAATTGCCAAAACGGGGTGGCTGGATTTGTGGTGTCAGTCTAGCTTGACTGACACAGATGTCAATCTACATTTACACATCAATTCCAGTCGGTGCTGACCGAGGACAGCGAGACCGCATCCGGGTCCGAAGACCTGTCTACGGGCGGACCGACTGGCGCGTCGACATCGCCGAAAATCAGCCGACAGAGGGGTCAGCCAAGACCAAATATCGCGGGAGCTGACCCTGAGGACATGGCCAGGGAGATGTGACACGAATCACGCCGGGCGGAATGCTGACACAGGTGCCATTGCGCCTGAAGGCCTTGATGAAGCTCTACTTGAGCCCCGTCAGGAAACGGCAACTTTTTGGTGAGGGCTGCGAGGGAGGGGCCAGTCCCTGGCGGGAAGGCAGGCCCGAATGGAGAGCCGATAAGGCGCGGCCAGCGGCCAGCTTTTAGGGATCAGTCGGTCGGCCAGCGCGTGCGACTTGGCCAGGCTCACTCAGTGGCCGAAGGCGCGAAAAGGCGAGAGCCTCGACGAGACAACAGCCAGAAGCCCATCGCCAGCGGCTCACGAGTCTCTATATTAGGCAGCAGATCGCGCCAGCGACAGCTCACCCGCAAGCGAGCAGCCGCAAGCCAACCCACAGTTCGGCGTAAGGCGGTTCCCGGAGAAGCTTATACCAGAGAGGAGGCCGAGGCGCCGGCTTCCCCTAGGAGCGGCGCCCCGCCGCCACTGAGGCGGTCGGAGCTAATCCGTCGCGCCGGGGCGGCGCCCCCACCCAATGCCTGCCCGATGGCGCCTGATCGAATCGCCTTTGGTGAGAAGACTCTCGGAGATCGCCTAGAGGCTAGGACGCACCGCCAGAAGGCAGGCTGAGCCAAGGGATCGCGGCGCAAGCGCACAGGGGTCAAGGCGACCAGGAGGGATCAGCCGCCCGAGATACCCCTTGACCGGATCAGCTCAGCTGAGACGCCTGAGCGGCTGTGACGCGCGCCGCGGACACCCGCTCCTCACCTGCAGTGCGGGCAGCGCGCTCCGCGGCATCGCGCAGCCGTTTCGCCGCGGAAATGCGCACCAGGACGGGCTGCGACTCGACGATGCGATCGAAGAGGGCCCGCGCGTCCTCGTCCCAGGGCAGCTCGCGATGCAGCCGCGCCGGCGTGGCATCCACCTTGTCCAGGTCGGTCCCCAACGGCAGGATATTGAAGAGCGCATCGAACAGGGCGTTGCAGACCTCCTGCACCAGGTAGGTCGCGCCGGCGTAGCCCATGAAGGGCGTACCGGTGTGACGACGAATCACGGTTCCCGGGAAGGACGCCGGAATATAGGTGGCGCGGCCGCCGATCTCTGACAGGTACATGCGCTCGTTGTAGCTGCCGAAGACGATCAAGGGCGTCTTCTCGTGCACCGCTTGGCGAATGACGTCATTGTCCGGCTTCACGCCGGCCTTGCGGGCGAAGGCGAAGTTGCATGGCAGACCCAGCTCGTCCTCCAGATAGTGCTTCAGGCCGCGCGCGTAGGTCTCGGTCGCGGCGACACCGAAGCTCGCCGTGCCGAAGAAATCCTGGGTCACCGAGCGCCAGAGATCCCAGATGGGCTTGATGGTCGTGTGCTTTTCCTTCTCGATGAAGGGCTCGGGATCCAAGCCCAGGATCTCGCCCAGCGCGCGCAGGAACTTGGTGGTGCTGTGCAGCCCGATTGGCGCTTGCAGGAAGGGCCTGTCCAGCGCCTCGCAGAGCTTGCGCCCCACCTCCCGATACATGCAGACATTGGCATCGGCATCGGCCAATTTGGCCACATCCCCCAGGTGGCTGCCGAGCGGAAAGGTCATATTGATCTCGGCGCCGATCCCCTCCACCAAGCGACGGATCTCGGCGAGATCCGAGGGCGTGTTGAACATGCCATACATGGGGCCGATGATGTTGACCCTTGGCCGCTCGCCTTCCTTGCGCTTGGGCTTGGGCTTGGGCGCGGCACCCTTCTTCGGACCGTACTGGGTCCACAGCCAATACATGGCGCGGTCGGCGCTCTGCCACTGATCCTCGTCGATGGTGCGCGGCAAGAAGCGCACGATCTTGGTCCCCTCGGGCGTAACGCCGCCGCCGATCATCTCGGCGATCGAGCCCGTGACGACGACAGCCGGGCGCTGCGGATCCAGCGTCTCGTAGGCACGGCGCATCGCCTGCTCGGTACCGCTCTGCCCCAGCTCCTCTTCGCCGAGCCCGGTCACGACCACGGGGAGCTCGTGCGGCGGCAGGCCATCGGTGTAGTGCAGGACCGCGGTTACTGGCAGATTCTCGCAGCCCACGGGACCATCGATGATGACCTGAAGGCCCTTGATGGCTGTGAAAACATAGACAGAGCCCCAATAGCCGCCCGCGCGGTCGAGGTCATTGATCAACATCGGTAAAGCGTCCTCTATCTGGGACCAGAAACCTGAATGGAAGCCATGGCTCGCAGGGCGCGCAAACGGCGCCAGCTCCGTGGGTAGGCGCCGAGAATCTTCGCCTCACGCGAATGCGGGCCGGACCAGCCGCCGCCCCTTCCCGGCCGGGAAGGAAGCGCGGCTTGGAGATCCGATCCACTCACCCGCAGTCAGCACCCCGAGCGACACGGAATCAGGCCGGCTTGGCCGCCCGCTTCGCCACAGCCTGCTTCGGCGCAGGCGACACGGGCAGATCTTGCCAAACGCCGCTGGTATCGCCCTCACCCACACCCTCGAAGAAGGCGCGCATTGCCTTGAAGCGCTCCTTGTTGCCGAGCGCAGCATTGATGACCTGCGCCAGCGAGCCAGCGCCCGCCGGCCCCATCAGCGGACGCGCCGAAATGAGGTTGGTGAAGTAGAGCGCCGGGATCTGCAGCTCCTTGGCCGCCTGGACGACGGGCGTCGTGCCGATCGCGAGATCGGGATCCAGCGACTTGACCGCGGCCAAGTCCTGCTCCAAAGACGCGCGGAACTGAACGGGAACGCCACGCGCCTCCAGCCAGGCGAGATCCGGCTCGTTCCAGGGCGTTCGCGGGCAGGCCGTGCCGACATAGGGCACCTCCGCACCGGACTCGATCAACAGCCGCGCGACCAGCAGCTCAGAGCCCTCGTAGCCCGAGACGATGACGCGCCCCTTGATCGGCATGGCCGAGAGCGCGCCGCCGATGGCCGGCAAGAACTTGTTCTTGGCGGCATCGACCTTGTCCTGAGCGATGCCGCAGGCCTGACCGATCGCATCCAGCCAGGCGGCAGTGCCGTCGCGCCCCACGGGCGCGGAGCCCACGATGGGGCGGCCGGCGGCCGCCAGCTCACGGCAGGAAGCTGTGTATTGAGGATGGATGGCCGCGCCGACGCGGCAATCCAATGCCGCATAGAGCTCACGCCATTCGCGCGTGGGGACCACAGGCCCGACCGCCAAGCCCAGCGGCTCGAGCATCATGCCGATACCAACCGGATCCGCCGGAAACATCTCACCGAGCAGCGTCACCGTCGGACGCTCGCTACGCCCGCCGCGCGGCGCCTGGACCGGCCCCTGCTCCGCCTCGTGACGGGCATACTGCAGCATGGCACCGGCCATGACGTCCTTGGCCTCCGCATGGGTCGGCACGCCAAAGCCAGGCACGTCGATGCCGAGGATACGCACGCCGTTCAGCTCCTTGGGCAGCAGCCGCAGGGGTACGCCGGATGCCGTGGGCACACAGAGATTGATGGCGACGATGGTGTCGAGCTTGTCCGGATCCGCCAGTTTGAGCACCGCCTCGCGCGCATCCTCGAACAGACGCCCAGACACGAGCGATTCCGAATCGAAGGGCACATAGCCAACCGAGCGGCGCGCGCCGTAGAAATGCGAGGTGAAGGTCAGGCCGTAGACGCAGCAGCCGGAGCCGACCAGCACCATGGCCGTGCGCCGCATCCGCAGCCCGACACGCAGGGCGCCGAAAGCCGGACACATGGTCTGCGGCTGATCGTGAGGGCCGGCCGGATAGTCCGCCGCAAGGCGCTCGAGCAGCTCGGCATTGCCGGACGCCGCCGCAGCGGACTTCAGGGTCTCGGCGCTCGCGCAGCCAGGCCCATCAGGGGCTTGATCATGATCGGTCATGAGAAGATTCCGCGGCTGTTTCAGACGTCGTCGTAGACGACTTCGAGCGACGGCTTGGCGATGGCGGCCGCGTCGCACATGTCTTCCGGACGCGCCGGCTCCAGCTTGACGTGGCGCCCGACATCGTCGCCCTTGAAGAGGTCCAGCAGGGCCTCGTGCTGGAGCGGCTTGGGGCGCACCGGCGGGGCCTCGGCGGCGTTGGTCGCCAGCTCCTCGAACAGCGGACCCCAGTCACCGCCGGGGCGGCCGACGATCTCGTAGTTGGCGCTCTTGCGGCGGATCTCGTCGTTCGCCGGGATGGTCGCCAGGATCGGAATACCGGCCGCCTTGGCGAAGGCCTGGGCCTCGCCCGTGCCGTCGTCCTTGTTGATGACCATGCCCGCCACGCCAACATTGCCGCCCAGGCCGGTGAAGTACTCCACCGCCGAGCAGACGTTGTTGGCGACATAGAGCGACTGCAGGTCGTTGGAGCCGACGATCATGACCTTCTGACAGAGGTCGCGCGCGATCGGCAGACCGAAGCCGCCGCAGACCACGTCGCCCAAGAAGTCCAGCAGCACATAGTCGAAGTCCCACTCGTGGAAGCCCAGCCCCTCGAGCAGCTCGAAGCCGTGGATGATGCCGCGGCCACCGCAGCCGCGCCCAACCTCGGGACCGCCGAGCTCCATGGCGAAGACGCCGTCGCGCTTGAAGCAGATGTCGCCAATGGCCACCTGCTCACCGGCGCGCTTCTTCTCGCTCGAGACACCCAGGATGGTCGGACAGTTGCGCCCGCCGAACAGCAGCGTGGCCGTGTCGCTCTTGGGGTCGCAGCCGATCAGCAGCACCTTCTTGCCTTGCTGGGCCATCATGTAGGACAGGTTGGCCAGGGTGAAGCTCTTGCCGATGCCGCCTTTCCCATAGATGGCGATGATCTGCGTCTCCTTGATGGCCGGCGACGCGGCCGGCGCGGGACCTTTGACGGGTACATTCACGAGATCGATCTCCAATCAAGAATCATCTTCAGGCAGCTGGGATCACCGAATGCCGTGCGATAGGCGCTGTCGGCCTCGGTCGCGGGCACGCGATGGGTGATGAGCCCATCCAGGGACAAACGGCCAGACTCCAAGAGGGAGCGCACCGCGGCGAGATCGGACGGCTGGAACTCGGCCGCGATGCGGAAGCGCGCCTCGCGCATGAAGGCGGGCGGAAAGGTGAAGCACACGGGCTGGCTGTAGAAGCCGCCGAGGATGATCTCGCCACCACGCGCCATCCGCGCGACCAGGCTATCCAGGATGCCGGGGTCGCCGCTCATGTCGCAGATGCTGCCGTAGTCGCGACGCTGATCGTCGTCCGGAGACATCACATCATAGCCATGACCCTCGGCACCCGACCTCCGCACCTGGCTGGTCTCCCAGACCACAGGACGCGAGCCCTCGCCCAAGGCCGCAATGCGCGCCAGCAAACGCCCCAGCACGCCATGCCCGACGATCAGCTCGACGTGTGGCGACTCGGGGCCGGCAATGGCATGGTAAGCGGTCGCCGCCAGCGCCAGTAGCACGGCCTGCTCACCGAGCGCATCGTCGACGGGGAGCAGGCGCTTGCCCGGCACCACGACCCGCGAGGCCGCCCCACCGAAGAGGCCGCGAACTTCGCCATAGCACACGGCACCGGGGACGAAGACGCGCTGCCCGACCTCGAGCCCAGCCTGCGCGCCGGCGTGGACGACACGGCCCACCGACTCGTAGCCAGGCACGAGCGGATAGCCCATGCCTGGGAATTCCGGCATCCGCCCGGACCAGAGCAGACGCTCGGTCCCTGTGCTGATACCGCTCCATTCGATGTCGACCACGACATCCTCGTCGGTCGGCGGCGTCAGCGCCAGCTTGCGCAGCGACAGGCGCTCCGGCTCCTCGAGCACGACCGCCAGGGCTTCGAGATTCGGGATAGTAGCGCTCAAAACGTGACTCGAAACAGGTTGATACTGAAGGATGGGACAGTTTAACGAAAGTTGACTGTCAGTCTAGGGCGAGTGCTGTGGATCTTGATCTGAGATAAGGCGATTGCCGGAAGTTCTTATACCAGGTGGCGCCGGATTGAGGTCCGCCTTCAAGGAGCGCCGACAGGAGCATCGCTGGGCGATGTGACTGGCGGGGCGGCACAGAAGGCGGGCGTCACGACAAGCCAGATGGCATGGGAATTGGCAGAAATCGCCGAAGTCGATTCGGCGACGGGAGCGCATCCCGCGCCGCAGGGGAACAGGCCTCGAGACGGCCCCCGAAGGACGCGCGGCTCAGCCTGCGCGACGGGCGACCATGACCTGGGTGAGAATCGGCCGGCGCGTCGGGAGCTGACGGACCTGATCGAAGCAGGTATCGCGCAGCATCTGCTCGACCTCCACCGGGGGCCGCGGACGTCCGCTGCCCATTGCGAGCAGATAGAAGCCGAAATAGGCGTCGCCAATGGGCTCGGCCCCAGGCGTTCCTGACATGGGCTCGGCGACCAGCAGGCGCCCACCCTCGGGCAGCGCATGGCAGGTCGCCTCCAGGAAGGACTGGGCCATCCCGTCGTCATGGTCGTGCAGCACGCGCACCAGTGATACGACATCGGCCCCCTGGGGCAGCGGATCGCGCAGCACATCCCCGCCGACGGCGATCGCCCGATCGGCCAGCCCCTCGCGCTCGAAGCGCGCCCGAGCGCGCTCGGCGACAGCCGGCAGATCGAAGAGGATGACGCGCAGATGCGGCCAGCGCTTGGCCGCCGTCACCAAGAAGGTGCCGTCCCCGCCCGCCACGTCCAGCAGGCAGTGATGCTCCTCGAGCGAGTAGGCATCCAGCACGTCAGAGGCGATCAAGCGCTGCGAGTCCGCCATGAGCTCGGTATAGCCGCCGACCGCGTGCTCGGCCGCCGAGGCCGGACGCTCGGAGCCGACATAGGCCCAGTATTTCAGCAGCTCGCGCCGCTCGGCCTCGCCGCGCAGCAAGGCGACAGGGTCTTGGAGATCCGCATAGGCCATAGCGTGATGCTCCACCATGGCCGCGATTCCGGGATTGCCGAGCATCGCCGCGCCCAGCTCGCCGAGGGCGAAGCGATCGCGACCACGCGCCTCGGCAAGCCGCAGACTCGCCGCGGCACGCAGCAGGCGACGCGCCTCATCCGGCGGCAGCCCCAGGCGATCCGCCAGATGACCGGACGACTGCACCCCCTCGGCCAGAATCTCGAACAGTTTCAGCTGCACGCAGGCGAAGAGGACTTGCGAATAGACGAAGCCGGCAACGATGTCGAACAGCTCGCGCGAGCGACGCCGCGCGAGCCAGCGGGTGAAAGGAAAAGCTGCAGCCCAGCGTTGAAAGCCAGGACTGGAGAGCACACGATTACGGACAGCGAGGAGGCGATCAGGGAGCCACACAGAAGGTACTACCGCAAGTTAGCTCGAGCCGCCGAAGCTGACGGCCCGTGCCTCTGTCTCAAGGCATCATGCCGCGCGCTGCGCGAGGTCCTTAGGCATGATATGGCGGGATTCGGCCATCAGGACCTCGGCCAGTTTGTCACGCCCCGGACACTCCGGGATGGCGTCGATCGCGCCCTTGACAAGTTGACGCAGCCGATCGATGGCGCCGTCGACCCCAAGCTCCCCGGCCGCGCTAGGGCGATTGAGCAGTGCGTCCCGGCCGACCGGCTTGCCGACCTCCTGGGCACTGGCGGCGACGTCACGCAGATCATCCGCGACCTGATAGGCCTCGCCAATCCGGTCACCGACGACGCGCCAGGCATCGGCGTCCGCGCCGGCGACTTGGGCACCGGCCGCCGTAGCGGCCGCGAACAGAGAGCCGGTCTTGGCGCGATGATAGTCTTCGACGGACACCCGCGGCTCGCACTCCCAAGCCTGGCCGGCGGTAATGCCATGCGGCATCCCGACCGAGCGACTGACGGTCAGCAAGAGAGGGCCGAGGCGCTCGGGAGTCGCAGCCAGGCTGCGCGCCAAGTGCTCGAAGGCGAGAATGATCAAGGCATCTCCGGCCAGGACCGCGAGCGGCTCGCCGAAGGCTCGATGAACCGAGGGGACGCCGCGACGCAGCGGGGAATCGTCGAAGCAGGGCAGGTCGTCATGGACCAGGGACGCACAGTGCAGCAGCTCGATCGAGGCCGCCACGGCATCCGCTGCCGCGTAGTCGGTGCTCCCACAAGCCGCGGCCACGGCAAGGCAGAGCCTAGGGCGCACGCGCGCACCGCCGGGGAAGACGGAATGACGGACTGCTTCAGCAAGACGTGGAGGACAGCCCGAGGTGGCCACACTATCTATGGCAGAGGCCAAGGCCTGCTCGATTCTTGTTGTGGCATCCATCGGCGCTCCCCCGGTAACCGCAGTCAAATGTAAGGAATAGTTGACACTTATGTGTGTCATGTACAATAGACATCTCCATCCGATGCGTCAACGCAAACGCAGGGAGGCCATACAGTGATGCCCACCCAGAAGGTTGTCGTCATCGGCGCCGGCATCGGCGGACTCGTCACCGCCGTCCAGCTCGCCGCTCGCGGGCTCCAAGTGCAGGTACTCGAGCGCGCCGCCGCACCGGGCGGCAAAATGCGCGAAGTTGCTGTCGGGCCGAGCCGAATCGATGCCGGCCCGACCGTCTTCACCATGCGCGGAATCTTCGAGGACGTCTTCGCGGACGCAGGCGCGAGGCTCGAAGATCACCTGCGGCTGGAGCCGCTCGAGATCATAGCACGCCATGCGTGGAGCGAGCATGAGCGCCTTGACCTCTTCGCCGACCATGAGCGCACCGTCGATGCGATCGGCAACTTCGCGGGCGCGGCGGCAGCAAAGGGTTACCAGGCCTTCTGTCGGCAGGCACGCATGATCTACGAAACCCTGGACGACACCTTCATCCGCGCCTCCCGCCCGAGCTTCTTCGGACTCATGGGGCGCTGCGGTCTCAGCGGCTTCGGCAACCTGAGCGGCATCAAGCCCTACGACAGCCTCTGGCAGATCCTCGGGGGCTACTTCGAAGACCCGCGCCTACACCAGCTGTTCGGCCGCTACTCGACCTACTGCGGCTCGTCGCCCTTCCAAGCGCCTGCCACGCTCATGCTGATCGCGCACGTCGAGCAGCAAGGCGTATGGTCCGTCGTCGGCGGCATGCATCAGATCGCATTGGCCCTGGCGGGCCTCGCCGAGCAGCATGGCGCCACCATCGAATACGGTTGCGAGGTCGCCGAGATCCTGACCGAGCGGGGCTCGACCACTGGCGTCCGACTCGCCAATGGCGAGAGCCGCCGGGCCGACGCCGTGGTCGTCAACGCCGACCCTGCCGCCGTCGCCAACGGCCTGCTCGGCAAGGGCGCCAGCCGCGCCGTCGCGCGCGTCGGGCCGAGCAGCCGCTCCATGTCCGCCATGACCTGGTGCCTGACGGCCGAGACCCAGGGCTTCCCCCTGGTGCGGCACAACGTCTTCTTCGGCGGGAACTATGCCTCCGAGTTCGACGACGTCTTCAAGCGCAGCAGGCTGCCGCGCGACGGCACTGTCTATCTGTGCGCCCAAGACCGCAGCGACCACGGCGGCGACGTCCGCAGCGGCCCCGAGCGGCTCTTCCTTCTCTTGAACGCGCCCCCACGTGGCGACCTGGATTCATTCGACGCAGCGGAGATCGAGCAATGCGAGCAGCGGGTTTTCAATCACCTGGAGAACTGTGGTCTGCGGGTGCTCAGACAGGCGGGGAGCTGCCAGGTCACGACGCCCGCGGAGTTCAATCGACTCTTTCCGGCGACCGGCGGGGCCTTGTACGGCCAAGCGACCCACGGATGGCGAGCGTCCTTCAATCGCCCAGCCTCGCGCACGCGGATCCCGGGCTTGTATCTGGCGGGCGGGAGCACCCACCCGGGAGCGGGCATCCCGATGGCGGCGATGTCCGGCCGCTTGGCGGCAGCCAGCCTGATCGAGGACCTCGGTTCGACCTGAGCATCGACCGCAATGGCTACCTCTGGTGGTATGTCGATGCGCTCAGCGACGACGAGGAGCATGGGCTCACCCTCATCGCGCTGATCGGCAGCGTCTTCTCCCCCTACTACGCCTGGTCGCGCCAGCGCGGCGATGCCGATCCGCTCAACCACTGCGCGCTGAACGTCGCCCTCTACGGTCGCCGCGGCAAGCGCTGGGCCATGACCGAGCGCGGCCGCAACGAGCTGGAGCGTACCGCCGACAGCCTGACCATCGGTCCGAGCACCCTCCACTGGGAAGGCGACGCACTCGTCATCGACATCGACGAGATCGGCGCCCCCATCCCCTCGCGACTGCGCGGCCAGGTCCGCGTCTACCCCGCCGCCGTCAACGGCCGCGACTTCGCGCTGGACTCGGCGGAGCGTCACCGCTGGTGGCCGATCGCGCCCATCTCGCGGGTCGAGGCGAACTTCGACAATCCCAAGCTGAGCTGGAGCGGCGCCGGCTACCTGGATTCCAATCGCGGTTCGGAGCCCTTGGAGCAGGCCTTTCAGGGCTGGGACTGGTCGCGCGCGGAGCTGAAGGACAGCGCCGCCATTCTCTATGACACCCGGGCACGCGACGCCCAGGGCGCCTCACTTGCCCTGCGTTTCGACGCGCAGGGTCGGGCGGAAGATTTCGAGCCGCCGCCGCGCGTCCCGCTGCCGACGACCAGCGTCTGGCGCATCGGCCGCGGCACCCAGTGCGAGCCCGGCCACGAGGCCAAGGTGATCGACACCCTCGAAGACACCCCGTTCTACGCCCGGTCGGTCGTCGAAACGCGCCTTCTGGGGCAGAAGGCACACTCGGTCCACGAGAGCCTCTGTCTCGATCGCTTCAGCTCAGGCTGGGTGAAGGTGCTGCTGCCCTTCCGAATGCCGCGGATCAGCCGATAGCGGGCAGCCCCGTAGGGTGGACAAGCACAGAGACTGTGAGAGTAATCCAAGCGCACCGCGAAGATCGCAGATTGGTGTAGGTTGGGCCGACGCAGGGGGGCCAACAATCAAAGCGTTAGGCTAGCCGCCATGTTGGGCTTCGTACCTCAGCCCAACCTACGCAGAATTTCTTCACAGTCTCACAGCGCAGTCCACCAGCGCCACCGGCGCACTTCATTGCGCTGCCCCAAGACCAATACCGGAAACCGAAGAGTAGCGGATAGCAGCCAGCAGCTCTGCCCGGAGGAAAGAGATTTCGAGCAAAGCGGAAGCTGGAAGCTGGAAGCTGGAAGCTGGAAGCTGGAAGCTGGAAGCTGGAAGCTGGAAGCTGGAAGCTGGAAGCT
>NZ_JAAIJQ010000044.1 GCF_010820565.1 Thiorhodococcus minor
ATCTCATCGTGATGCTGTTCAACAAAGGGGTTCATCGTCTGACTCCCGTGTGCGGGCTTACTCAAACGATAGACGATCCGCCCCTCTTTGGTTCCGGCTTTGCCGGGTTAGGATAACCCTGAAAAGAGCGGCCAGCTGTCAGCTTCTTAGATCAGTCAGTTGGCCATCACAGAGTGCCCGCCCGAACTCACCCAACGGGTGAAAGCGTTGATCCTAAAAAGAGCAGTTGAACCGCAAAGGGCACAAAGAGCGCAAAGGATTGCAACACCTTGTCTGCGAAGCGATGCTCACTCAGAGGGTGAAGCGACGCAGCGATGCAAGCCTCTGTTGTTCTTCGTGTCCTTCGCGCCTTTGCGGTTCCAATTGCCGAATCTAGGTTGGTAGGCGAAAACCTCGGCAAACCAACAGCTGGAGGCTAATACTCCAAGCATTCCCCGTCCCTGCAAAATAGGGTGGCACGGCCGACTAGCCCGAAGCCTCCCCCCCGGCGGCGAACTCGAAGTCCATCGCAAGCCCAGGCGGCTGGATATAGGGCCCTTGGATGAGATCCACACCCTCGCTGAAGAGCCGCGCGATCGCTGCGGGGCCGTCGACGCCGGTCGCGATGACCCTGGCGCCACAGGCCTTGATCGACTGGATGAGCCAGGCGATGGAGTCGGCGTCCGGCCCGTGGATGACGCGGCGGCTGATGCGCACATAGCCCGAGGGCACCGCGTGCAGCACCCGCATGCTGCGCTCGCTGAAATCAAGGCCGTTCAGGCAGACACGGATGCCGAGGCGGCCGAGCTGGCGTGAGCGCTTGATGGCAAGCTCGAGCTGCTTGTCGGCCTCCCCGATCTCGAATTGCAGGACCGGGCGCAGTCGGATGAGGTCGCGCGCATTGATCTCATCGCGCACCCAGTAGATCCAGTCGTCCTTGGCCAAGCCATAGAGCGACTGGTGGATGAACAAGAGCACCGGCTGTTTCGCGTCCATCTTCTTCTTCAGCACGTCAAGCCCTGCGGCGAGCAGCCAGCGGTCGAATCTCGGCGCGAGCCCGGAGCGGGCAATGGTTGCCATGAAGTCCGCCGGCGGCAAGACCTCGCCGTCGCCGATCAGCAGCCGAGGTGTCATTTCGTAGCGCTCACCGACGATCCCGGTCAGCGCCACCATCGGCTCATAGAGCAGCTCGGTGCGCTCGTAGCGCACTGCGTCCAGAACGGCCAAACGCCGATCATCCCGCGCCACCGAGGACTTGGCGCGGTCGTAGAGCCCGACCTCGCCAGCCCCGCCCCGCAGCGACCAGCGCGCCGCCTTCGCGGCCCGCGAGAGCAGCGTGACAGCATCCTTGCAGGCTCCCGTCAAGGGGTACCATCCGCCACCGACATCGGCGCCAATGCTCTTTTGCTCGAGCAGCTCACCTGCCCTGAAGAGCAGGCTTTGGGCCAGCTCGGCGATCTGCTGATTGCTATCCCGACAGATCAGGATGGCGATCGAGCGCTCGCTGACACGCGCCGCGAGATCACCTGGCTTCACGTGCGCGGCAACCTCGGCCGCGACCAGCTCGAGGCTTTCGTCGACGCCCATGATGTCGAGATAGACGATAGCACGATGCCCAAGGCGGCTTTGGGCGACCCGGTGCATCGCGCCACCAGACTGGTTGGAATAGGCCTGACCGAGCAGCCAATCCAAACGCTTGAGCAGCCGCTCGCGGGTCGCGAGCCGAGTGAGCGAGTCGATGCTCGCCGACCCGCGCCAGCGGCGGCGACGCTCGCTGGCGCGCTGCAGCTGCTCGCGCACCACGGTCACCAAGCGGTCGGGCGCAACCGGCTTGGAGAGAAACTCATCCCCACCGACCCTAAGCGCCGCCATCTGGACGTCCGGATCCAGCTCCGAGGACAGGAAGATGATGGGAATGTCGGCGAACTTGTCGCGCCCGCGGATGACGCCGGTCAGCTCGATCCCCGAGGCGCCGGGCATATGCAGGTCCATGACGACGAGGTCCGGCTGGAAGTCGTCCAAGACATCCATGACCTTCATGGCATTGGTGACACGTCGTGTCTCGATACCGGCACCCTGCAAGACGCGTGAGGCGAAGAGCGCGGCCACCGGCTGGTCGTCGACGACCAGCACCCGAGTCGCCCCCTCGTGGCGAATATCCAGGATCTCGGCGATGCGCTCGGCGAGACGCTCCTGCGGATCCACGAGCAGCAAGACCGCCTCCGCGCCGGCGCGCATCGCCGCCAGCCGGTAGCCGAGATCTTCCCGATCCGCCAGCACCACGAGCTTGGCAGGCGCTCCCTCAGGCTCAGCTTTCGAGAGCCGCTCCGCGATCTCCCCGATCTCGTCCGGGCTCACGAGCAGACGCGTGTCCACCGCAGCCAGCGCGGGGCGTGTCGACAGGGCGATGCCCATGCCATCCGCCAAGCGCTGACATGCGGTCACTCGAGCCCCCAGCGCCTCGAGCGCCTCGGACAGCCCCTCCGCCGTTGCCGGATCGGCGGATAGCAGCAGAATTTCACTGTTGAAAGCTTGCTCAGGCATTTCTGGAGTCGGTTCCCTAGCGGATCTAGCGTGCAACGTCGGCCAATGTGATAGGGCCTCATCGTACACAGTCGTTATCCAGGATGCATTTGCCGCGCAGGCCCCATGCCACTGCGATCCTATCAGCGCGCTGGAGGCCGGACAGTCCGGCACGCGCGGCGAAGGGCGCAGCCGGAGCCCGAAGCGAGCGGCGCTTCAGGCGGAACTGCATGCAGCGACAACCGCGCTAGCGATTGTCCTAGATTCGGCAATTGGAACCGCAAAGTCGCACAGGACACTAAGTAAAACAAAGGGTTGCTCAATGCATCCATGTCACCCATCGGGTGAGTAAGATCCACTCCGCAACGCATTGAAATCCTTTGCGCTCTTAGCGCGCTTTGCGGTTCAACAGCTCTTTTCAGGATTATCCTAGATCCGGCAGTTGACCGCTCTGCGCTCCATGCAACACAGGGATCATGATCGAGATCCTGGCTTCCTGCTGCTTCACCCGCGGGGTGAAGGCCGCCACGACCCCCAGTGCACGCTCCGCGCGGCGCCTGGCTGCATTGCAACGCCTTGTCGTAGCACCACGACGACGCCTCGTTGCGCCTTGCCAGATACCATGCCGGACGCACCCTGGAGGCCGTCCGACCGCCGGATCTAGGATTATCAACCCAGGAGCAGGAAGGGGGAAGTAAGCCGAGGAAGAGCTGCCAGGCGTCGGGGTTGCGGACGGGTGCGACTGACCCGCCGAAATGGCTCGGCGCGGCAGTGCCTTCTGAGGATGAGGTGGAAAGGGAGCCACCAAGTCGCCGGACGCAGCGCGCCGGCTATCGGCGCGAGAAGGGCCTGAAGCTCAGACGAAAAGGCGAATTGAAAGGGCTTGCCGGGGGCGCGTGGCCTGCACGCTGCCCAGACGGCAAGCCCGCTTGGAGCTCAGAGTCCGTAAGGCGCCTGGTACCACTCCCGCAGGATCTTGAGATCCCTCGCGGGCAGGTAGTCATAGGCCCCCATGAGGTCCGCATGCACAGCCTCGGCCAGCTTGTGAGAGACCTTGCGGTTGGTGAGCATGTGGAAGTACCAGGCGAAGGGATAGCCCATCTCCCGGTCGAAGCCGTGAAGCTGGTTCGCCAGATTGACGCCGCGCGCCACCTCCGAATCAGGCAGCTCGGGCACCCCAGCCGGTGCGATGGGCACGGGCTTGGCGCTGAGATGGCCGTCGCCGTCGCGGTCCTGATACTCGCGGACGGACAAGAGCCAGTGATGGCAGAAGCCCTCCGACTCGGCGGCCGAGCTGCGGTCCCAGTCGTCGAAGAAGCGCGTCAGCTTGGGACCCGCATCGGGCGACGCGACCAGGTCGGCTGCCCGAATCAGCCGCCGGAAGAGCAGGCGTGGGGCGCCCACGGGCTCGTGCTCCAAGCGGGGAAAATCGATTGGATCCACGAAGTCGGCAATGCTGTCCGGAAACCAATCCGGATCCGAGATGGTGCGGTCCAGGACCTCCTGGAGCTGCTCGACCTCGATCTGGATGTAGTCGGCGGCCTGCGGTCCGGTCTGAGCGACCAGATAGTGGGTGCGGCCGTTCAGACGGGTCGCGAAATACTGAACGTCCGAGAGCTTGAGCATCAGCTCGTCGATGTCGCCGCCGGACTCGGCCTCGGCCCACTCGGTGATGTGATGAGCGATGCGGTTGCCGTCCAGGTCCACGACACCGCCCAGGCGATGCCAGCCGGAGCGCGTCATGGCATGCCGGACCTCGAGGTCCGGCAGCTCGTCCTGTATCGCCGCGACGATGGGCTCGATGCCATCGGCCACTTCGAGCGCTTGGCATGCCTGCGCCACGCGCAGCTCCAGACCCGCCACCAAGGCGGGCTGCTGGGTACTCGCTGTCTTCACCATGGGAGTCGACTCACGATTCTTGTGATGTACGGGTTTGTTTCTGAGGCGCGGGCGTCGGCTATTCCGGCTGGGACGGCTCGGCGCGCACCAGGCGGTCCTCGGCGATGGCGCGAACATCAGGGTCCGTATCCTCGCGCAAGGGCTCCAGCATCTCGAGCGGCAGGCGCTCGGCGAGGCGCGCGCGCACGCGCCAGTCGGGATCGGCGAGCAAGGCGCCGACCTCCTCGAAGCGAATGCGCTCGGCCACCTTGAGCCGGACCTCGGGCTCGGGGTCGTCGCGCATCAGCCCCAGGCTCTCGACAGGCAGCCGCTCGGCGACCGTGACGCGCACCTGGCGGTCCGCATCGCGGATCATGCGGAACAGCCGGCCAGGCGCGAGCCGGCGCGCGACGTACTGGCGGACGAGGTAGTCGGGGTCGGTCGCCAGGCGCTCGACGCGGTCGGCCGGAAGCCGATCGGCGACAGTGACGCGCACCTCGCGGTCCGGATCCTCGATGAGGGCGTCCAGGGCCTCGATGGGCAGGCGGTAGGCCAGCACGCGCCGCACGACCTCGTCGGGGTCCTGGATGAGCGGCAAGAGCTTCTTCTGCGACAGGTAGCGCGCGGCGATGGCGCGGCGCTCCCAGAAGCTGTCGCCCGCGTAGTCGTCGGCCAGTGCCGGGTTGACGCGGAAGAAGCGCTCGATCTGGCGCCCGCTCATGGCGCGGACGCAGACGTCGCCGGGCGTGCAGCGCCCCTCGGTGAGCAGGTCGCGGCGGTGTGGGCAGCCGTTGCAGTTACCGACCGAGCTCCGCGCTGTTTGAGCGTCTTCTGTGGTCTTCATGGCTGCGTGCACCCAATCGATCAGCTCTCTTCTTCGACCTGGGCGAGCAGCAGGCCGGTCGCCGAATCGAGGTCGTGCGTGAGCTTCATGCAGTGCTCGCGGCCGTCGACGAGGTAGATGTTGAAGCCGGCGTCCTCGAGAAAGGGCTCATGGACGCCGATCTCGTCGTCGAGGCAGAAGGTGAAGTGCAGGTCCGGGAGATGCTCGCGCAGGGCGCCCAGGGTCTGCTCGTTGAGACCGGCCCGACGGACGATCTCGGCGACCTGATTGAGCCTGGTCTCCTCGATCACGCCTCGCTCTCCTCGCGCTCGAAGCGCACGCGCTCCTCCGGGCTCTTGCCCATGACCTTGGCGAGCCAAGGCGGCGTGCTGGTGGCGAGCACTTGCTGCAGGGCGACCATGCGGTCGCGGGCGCTCCCCCCCTTGGGATCCTTGATCGGGTGGATGTCCTTCTTGACGACCTTGGCTGCGGGCGGGCCGCCGATGGAGGCGACGTAGAGGACCTGGCAGTCGGCGATGAGGTCGGCGCGATAGGCATTCTTGTCGTCGTCCGCCTGGGAGTCGTCGATCTCACGGACATCGATGAGGCGGCTCTCCTTGGCGGAGACTTGGTAGACGAGGAAGCGTCGCGCGGAGCCGAAGTGGCCGTCGAGGTCTTCGCCACGATTGGAGGCGCAGGCGACCCGAACGGAGTCAGGCATGTCGCCGTCGGCATAGGGCTCGACCGGCGGTGGCGGCTCCAGTCCCTCGAGCCCCTCGCCCTTGAGAATGGCGAGCGCGGCCTTGAGGTCGTCTTGATCCAGGCTGGCCAGCTCGCCTTCGGCGGCATCCTTGAGATCCTTGACCTTGAGGCGACCGAGGCTCTCGGCGGTCGGCGGCAGACCCACGGCGTCCGCGAGCACACGGAGCAGGCGCGCGGCATCCGTATCTGGGAGCGTGCGGGCCGCCAGCCCGATCCGCAGGGCGATGTCTTCTGAGAGAGCGCCGTTGGCCATGGTGGGTTTCCTCGGGTCTCTGTATGTTCGCTTTGGCTGAAAAGGGCGTGACACCGCGGCGCGGTGTCACGCGACGCGGTGTCGTTACACCGGCACGATGCAGTCGTCTTCCATGCAGGCATCTAGGCACTGCGGGGTTCCGGGCTCACCGTCACCTTCGCACTCGCTGCAGGTCGCGGCGTCGATCTTGTAGACACCCTTGAAGGGGCTGATCGATTGGGTCGGGCAGACCGGCTCGCAGTCGCCGCAAGCGGTACAGACGTCACGTACGATTTGAAAGGCCATTTGGGTACTCCAGAGAAATTGCTTGATTCAGCCGACAAGTCGGGTGGACGAGCGAGAGCGAAGTCCACCGAGCCCCGTGGCGACGCTGGTGGACTGCGCTGCGCTTGTCCACCCTACAAGGCTACGAGGCCGCTAGGGCGCTCACTCACCGGCGCGCTTGAAGCGCAAGGTCGTCGGAAACTGCGGTGGTGGGCTGATGGGGTCGATGTACCAGCGCGAGCCGTCTGTCAGCTCCACCTCGCCCCCCCAGGCCTCGTCGGTGTCGGTCTCGACGGTGGCGATGGTCTCTTCCATGTCCTTCTTGGCGACGTAGAACAGCAGGCCACCGTCGTCCTTCCTGCGAATCATTACGTTGGGCATAGAGATCTCACTCTCTCGATGAGCGTCCTGCGCTCGCCAGCCGCCAGCCACACAGCGCTGGCAGCTGGCGGCAGGGAGCTATCGAACCAAGTCGTAGTTGAAGTCGGTCACGCCCATCTCGCGGGTTTCGTCGTCCAGGCGCTCCAGGACGGCGTTGACCAGCGTGGTCAGCATGTACATGGCACCCTCGTAGCCCAGGGTGGTCATGCGATGCAGGTGATGACGATCGAAGATCGGGAAGCCGATGCGGATCACCGGAACCTCGAACTCAGGACCCTTGTGCTTGGTGTCGCGCTGGATGAACTTGCCGTAGCTGTTACCGATCAGGAAGTCCGGCTTGTCGGTGAAGCACAGCGAGCGCAGGTGCCAGAGGTCCTTGCCGATGTGGACTTCGGCGCCAGCCCCATAAGGCGAGTCGGACAGGATCTTCTCGACGGCCTTCTTCCAGCGCTTGTTGGCGTGGTTGCAGAGGACGTGGGTCGGCTCGGCGCCCAGCTCGAGCAGGAACTTGGTCATGCCCATGACGAAGTCGGCATCACCGTAGAGAGCGAGCTTCTTGCCGTGCAGCCAGGTGTGGCTGTCCGTCATCATGTCGACCAGACGGCCGCGCTCCTTCGCCAGCGACTCTGGGATCTCCTTGCCGGAGAGCTCGGACACCTTCATCAGGAATTCGTCGGTCCACTCCAGCCCCATGGGGATGTTGATGGCCGGGACGTCGTGCTTCCAGGTGATCTGCGAGAACTTCTTGGTCTTCGGCAGCTGCCAGGGCTGGAGCAGGATGGTGTCGATGGCGTTCGGCGCGTCCTTCATCTCGGCGAGCGGGGTGCCGCCGTCGTACATGCGGTACTGGCCGTCGGCCGGGGTGTCCAGCACCTCGGTCGGATCGCACAGCAGGCTGTAGCCGACGCCCATCTCCTGCATCATGCGGTGCATGACGCGGTAGTTGCCGAGGTAGGTCTCGAAACCGGGCACGATGTTGATCTTGCCGTTCGAGCCGACCGTCTTGTCCTCCATGTGGTTCAGCGTGAAGTAGCGCTGCATGCCCTCGAACATGTTGTCCCAGCCGGTGGTATGGCTGCCGACGAAGCTCGGGGTGTGCGCGAAGGGCGTCGGGAAGTCTTGCTCGATGTGCCCTTCCTTCTTGGCGTTGCCGATGAAGGCGTTGAGGTCGTCACCAATGACCTCGGCCATGCAGGTGGTGCTGACCGCGATGCACTCGGGCTTGTAGAGTGCCTTGGCGTTCTCCAGACCGTCGAACATGTTCTTCTGGCCACCGAAGACCGCCGCGTCCTCGGTCATGGAGTCGGAGACGCAGGCGACCGGCTCCTTGAAGTGGCGGTTGAAGTAGGTGCGGAAGTAGGCGACGCAGCCCTGGGAGCCATGCACGTAAGGCAGGGTCTTCTCGAAGCCGAGTGCGCAGAGCACGGCGCCGAGGGGCTGGCAGGCCTTGGCCGGGTTGATGGTCAGGGCCTCACGCTTGAAGTTCAGCTCCTGGTATTCCTTGGTGGTCGTCCACTGGAAGGTCTCCTCGATCTTATCGAGTGCAGGCACTTCCTCGACGGTATCACGCTTGGCCTTGAGGTTTTCCTTGTAATCCTCGTCACGGAACAAGGGGTAGCAAGGCTTGATCTGGTCGACTGTCTGGCTCATGAGTGTGCTCCTACCGCGCCGCTAATCTGCGGACAGACGGCATGAAAAGGGGTAGCTGGGCTTCCAGCGGCCAGCTTCCAGCCACCAGCAAGAAGTGCTGGTAGCTGGCCGCTGGCGGCTCGTTCAATCAGGCGCTGGCGGCGACCGCCTCGGCCTCACCCTCGGCAGGCTTCTGCCAGGGTGCCTGCATGCTCTTCCAGCAGGGATTGTTGATGGTCATGTCCATGTCACGGGCGAAGATGGCGAAGCCGTCGTAGCCGTGATAGGGGCCGGAGTAATCCCAGGAGTGCATCTGGCGGAAAGGCACGCCCATCTTCTGGAAGATGTACTTTTCCTTGATGCCGGAGCCGATCAGGTCAGGCTTGACCTTCTTGACGAACTCCTCGAACTCATAGCCGGTGACGTCGTCATACAGCAGTGTCGAGTCACCCATCTCCTTGATGGTGCGGTCGTAGTCGTCGTTATGCGCGAACTCGTAGCCCGTGCCGACCACTTCCATGCCCAGATCCTCATAGGCGCCGATGACGTGACGCGGACGCAGACCGCCGACGTAGAGCATCACCTTCTTACCTTCCAGGCGCGGACGGTACTTGGCGATGATGGCCTCGTACTCGGCGGTGTACTTCTCGATGACCTTCTCGGCGTTGGCCTGGATGGTCTCGTCGAAGAAGGCGGCGATCTTACGCAGCGACTCGGCGATCTTGGTCGGGCCGAAGAAGTTGTACTCCATCCACGGCACACCGTATTTCTCTTCCATGAACCGGCTGATGTAGTTCATGGAGCGGTAGCAGTGGATGAGGTTCAGCTTGACCTTGGGGGTCAGCTCCATCTCCGAGAGGGTGCCGTCACCGGACCACTGTGCGACGACGCGCAGACCCATCTCCTCGAGCAGGATGCGCGAGGCCCAGGCGTCACCACCGATGTTGTAGTCGCCGATGACCGCGACGTCGTACTTGCCGGTCTCGAAGGAGTTGTCGCCATCGCGGTTGCCGATGACCCAGTCACGGATGGCGTCGTTGGCGATGTGGTGACCCAGCGACTGAGACACACCACGGAAGCCCTCGCAGCGAACCGGGACGATCGGCTTCTCGAGCTCCTTGCTCTTCTTCTTGGAGACGGCCTCGATGTCGTCGCCAATCAGACCGATCGGGCACTCGGACTGGACACTGATGCCCTTGGCCAGCGGGAACAGCTCTTCGATCTCGGAGATGAGCTTGTCGAGCTTCTTGTCGCCGCCGAACACGATGTCCTTCTCCTGGAAATCCGAGGTGAAGTTCATGGTTCCGAAGGTGTTCACACCCGTGTGGCCGACGTAGTAGTTACGACGACCGGCGCGGGAGTACTGACCGCAGCCAACCGGGCCGTGGGAGATGTGGATCATGTCCTTGATCGGACCCCAGACCACGCCCTTGGAGCCGGCGTAGGCGCAGCCACGGACGGTCATGACGCCGGGGAGCGACTTGCGGTTGGAGATGATGCACTTCTTGGACTGCTCGATCGACTGATCGTTGACGGCCAGGTGCTTCGCACGGTCCTTCTTGGCCTTATCCGGGTAGACCTCGAGGACTTCCTGGATGAGGTCCTGGGTCTCTTCGCGAGTCATACTTGCCATGGTGGCTTTTCCTCAAATTCGGCGCCGCGACTAATCCGCCGACAGTCGCACGGTGAGAAATCATGAGCGGTGGACGGCGACACCTGGGTGCCGCGTCCGCTGTTCAGGCAGTGAGCGCCGATTAGGCGGTCGCTTCTTCTGCTGCGGCCTTGCCGACGATGGACTCGTCCACTTCCTCGAGCACACCGAATTCCATGAGCAGGTCTTCGAGCTGGTCCATGGAGATCGGGGTTGGGACGACGAACATCTTGTTGTCGATGATCTTCTGCGCCAGCTGACGGTACTCGTCGGCCTGCTTGGCCTTGGGCTCGTACTCGATGACCGTCATGCGACGGATCTCGGCGCGCTGCACGACGTTGTCACGCGGCACGAAGTGGATCATCTGGGTGCCCAGCTGACGGGCCAGCTCCATGATCAGCTCGTCTTCGCGGGCCGTGTTGCGGCTGTTGCAGATGAGGCCGGCGAGACGCACGCCACCTGAGCTGGCGTACTTCACGATACCCTTGGCGATGTTGTTGGCCGCGTACATGGCCATCATCTCGCCGGAGCAGACGATGTAGATCTCCTGGGCCTTGTTCTCGCGGATCGGCATGGCGAAGCCGCCGCAGACCACGTCGCCGAGCACGTCATAGAAGACGAAGTCCAGGTCGGCCTCGTAGGCACCTTCCTCTTCGAGGAAGTTGATGGCGGTGATGACGCCGCGGCCAGCGCAGCCAACGCCTGGCTCAGGACCACCGGACTCGACGCACTTGATGTCGCCGTAGCCGACCTTGAGCACGTCTTCCAGCTCGAGGTCTTCGACGGAGCCCGCCTCGGCCGCCATCTCCATGATGGTGTTCTGCGCCTTGGAGTGCAGGATCAGACGCGTGGAGTCGGCCTTGGGGTCGCAACCGACGATCATGACCTTCTTGCCAAGCTCAGCCAGACCCGCAACCAGGTTCTGGGTAGTGGTAGACTTGCCGATTCCGCCTTTGCCGTAGATGGCGCATTGACGCAGTGCCATGTGGGTTCTCCTGTTTTGCTCGTCTCACGAGCGTTGAACGAATCGTCACTCGCCAGCTACCAAGCAACCTTCATGCCAGGCGAAAGAAAACCCTCAACCCACTGTTTTTGAAGGCTCTACCTGACCCTAAGCACCTCCCCAGTCTTGGTAGCATCCCCGACAAAGCCCCGGGGGCTGTATGGATAACAACAGACAAAGCGAACAAAGCAGCCAGCCGGCCCCTTCCCTGCCCGCCAGCGCCCGCCTCCCGTTCAACCACTGCAACCTACCGGCCGTCATCCTCGGCAGCCTCACCTTCCAGGAGCACCCGGTCCCGCTGGAGATCGACGGCGTCCGCGATTTCCACCAAGACCTCTTCGCGACCCTGGCCGCCTTCGGTCGGCACGCGGATCGCGCACAACGCTTCCAGGACTACATGACCGTGAACTTCCTGCTCGACGAGCTCGACGAGGCGGGACTCACGCCCGGCCGGCGGCGGAAGTCGCGCGTCAATGCCAATTACCTGCGGATGGTGCGGGGCTGGTCGTTCGACTCGGACGGGCGCGAGGGCGCGGTGCTCAAACGCTGGGTGGAGAGCCGCTTCGGGCTATTGGCGCGACATCACGCCGGCTCGCTGATCGATCGCAACGGCGACGCCTATCACCACTATGTGCTACAGGGCACACGCGGGCTCTACGCGACCAATGCATTGGAGGCCCAGCTCGACCTGCTCTACACCTATTGCCAGTACGAGCTGGCACGCGAGCACCCCCACACCTTGCACATCAGGCTCTACCGGGGCATCAACCGCATCGACGAGCACGAGATCCTGGAGACAGGCGTCTGCGGTCGACACCGCGTCCTGCTGAACAATCTCAACAGCTTCACCAGCAACCGCGAGCGCGCGGACGAGTTCGGCGACTACATCCTCATGGCCAAGGTCCCGCTGTCGAAGGTCTTCTTCTACAACCGACTGCTGCCCGGGATGCTCAAGGGGGAAGACGAGTATGTGGTGATCGGCGGAGCCTATGAGGTTTGCATCAGTACGATCTGATCGCCAAGCCAAGGCGCCAGAAGCGAGCAGTTTGGCCCGAGCCACCCAATCCGGGCACAATGCAGGCCCACATCACGGCTATCAGCGACCGCGCGTGCCCGACATCCGCCTCATCACTCTAGACCTGGACGACACCCTCTGGCCCTGCATGCCCGTCATCCAGGCCGCCGAGGAGGCGCTCTATGCCTGGCTGCAGGATCGGGCGCCTCGGCTGGCTGAGGCCGAAGACGTCGACAGCATGCGTCAGCACCGCAAAGGGATCATGGAGCGCCGCCCCGAGATCGCGCACGACCTGGGAATGGTGCGGCGCCTATCCCTCGTCGAGCTGCTGGACCGCCACCGCCATGACACGAGCATCGTCGACGAGGCGCTCGCCCTGTTCCTCGAGCACCGCTGCCGAGTGGAGCCCTACCCGGACGTCCTGCCCGCACTCCAATCGCTGTCGCAGCGCTTCTCGCTGGTGTCCGTCACCAATGGAAACTCGAACGTCGAGGTCACACCCCTGAAAGGTCTCTTCCATCACAGCATCTCCGCCGCCGAGGCCGGCGCGGCCAAGCCGCATCCGGCCATGTTCGAGCACGCACTCACGCTCGCCGGCTGCCGTCCCGATCAGTGTCTCCACCTGGGCGACGATCCCTGGCTGGACGTCGAGGCGGCGCGCCAGGCAGGTCTGCGCGCCGCCTGGATCAATCGGCTTGGCAAGCCCTGGCCGGACGCGCTCGCGGAGCCCGAGGTCGCCATCGAGACCCTAAGCGAGCTGCTAACTTGGCTGGAGGAAGCGGATGGACTTTGAGCTTCTGGGACGCGACGGCCTGGCGCGGCGCGGCCGCCTGAGCTTCCCGCGCGGCAGGGTGGAGACCCCCGCCTTCATGCCAGTCGGGACCTATGGCACGGTCAAGGCCATGACGCCTGAGGAGCTGCTGGACGTTGGCGCCGAGATCGTCCTGGGCAACACCTTTCATCTCATGCTGCGCCCGGGGACCGAGATTATCCGGCAGCTCGGCGACCTGCACGACTTCATGCACTGGGACAAGCCCATCCTCACCGACTCCGGCGGCTTCCAGGTCTTCAGCCTGGGCGATCTGCGCAAGATCACCGAGGAGGGTGTGCACTTCCAGTCTCCCATCGACGGCAGCCCGGTCTTCTTGAGCCCGGAGGTCTCGATGCAGGTCCAGCGCGACCTGGGCTCGGACATCGTCATGATCTTCGACGAGTGCACGCCCTACCCCGCGGACGAGGCGCAGGCACGGGCGTCCATGGAGCTGTCGCTGCGCTGGGCGGCGCGCTCGCGCGAGGCGCACGGCGACAATCCCTCGGCATTGTTCGGAATCGTACAAGGCGGCATGCACGAGGGGCCGCGCGCCGAGTCGCTGGAGGGTCTGACGCGAATCGGCTTCGACGGCTACGCCGTCGGCGGCCTCTCCGTCGGCGAGCCGGAAGCGGACCGGCTGCGGGTGCTGGATTTCCTCTCCGACAAGCTCCCCGCCGATCGCCCGCGCTACCTCATGGGCGTCGGCACCCCAGAGGACATCGTCGCCGCCGTGCAGCGCGGCATCGATATGTTCGACTGCGTCATGCCGACCCGCAACGCGCGCAATGGCTATCTCTTCACGCACCATGGCATCGTGAAGGTCCGCAACGCCGCCAACCGCAGCGACGAGGGCCCCGTCGACCCCATGTGCGACTGCTACACCTGTCGCAACTACAGCCGCGCCTATCTGCACCACCTCGACAAGTGCAAGGAGATCCTCGGCGCCCGTCTCGCGACCATCCACAACCTGCACTACTATCAAGGGCTGATGCGCGGACTGAGAGATGCCATCCGTGATGGACGGCTCGATTCGTTCGTCGCCCAGTTCGTCGACCTGAGATCCAGCCGCTCGCCATGATGCGGGGCTGGCTCGCGGCCGGCCCAAGCGAGGCTCGCGCATGAAGAGCCTGTAATCCTCTCACGGCCGAAATCTCCTCTCACCTTCGACGTCGGTGTGCGATAATTCGCGACCGACTTTATCTGGTCTGCATCGCCTGGCGGTGCCGATCTGCAATCAAAGCCATCGGACACGTCGCGCATGGCGGTCCGCAACGACATCAGGAACCACTATGAGCTTCTTTATCTCCGACGCACTAGCGCAAGGCGAGCCCGCGGCTGCCGCGGGCGATCCCTTCATGGCACTGCTGCCGCTGGTGCTGTTCGCAGTCATCTTCTACTTCCTGCTCATCCGCCCCCAGGCCAAGCGCCAGAAGGAGCACCGCAAGATGGTCGAGGCCCTCGCCAAGGGTGACGAGATCATCACCATGGGCGGCATGGCCGCTCGCATCACGGACATCGGCGAGAACTTCGTGCAGGCCGAAGTTGCTGACGGGGTTCAGGTGAAGATCCGCCGCGCGGCGGTCGAGTCGGTACTGCCCAAGGGCACCTTGAAGGAGCTCTGAGGCTCCCGCGCAGCGCTCACCGAGCGCTGCCCTGCCTGCGGAGCCGACGCTTTCTTGGCATGACCACTACCCGGGGCATGACCACTACCCGGGGCATGACCACCACTCGGAGCATGAGCGCCACCGACAGGGCGCCAACGCCCGGACGGTCCTGACGGCGCCGCCGCGGCCACGCAGACCCGCGCGATAGCACTGGACCACAGCCAAGGCCGGAGCACCGCCGACAGGAGCCCCTCCAGCCCTTGCGGGTGCGCGCCGCGAGGCCCGGTGCTGCGCCTCATCCCGCCCTTCCCACTCTGTCCCCTCCGACAGCCGACGTAGCGATTGGAACAACAATGAACCGATACCCGCTGTGGAAGAATCTGTTGATTCTGGGCGTGGTCTTGACCGGGCTATTGCTAGCCTGGCCAAACCTCTACTCCCAGGACCCATCGATCGAGGTCACCGCCGCGCGCGGGGCCGAAATCACCGACTCGAGCAAAGGTGAGATCCAGGCCGCACTCGAGAACGCCAATGTCCCCTTCAAGGCGATCGAGCCGCGTGAGGAAGGCAAGCTGCTGGTGCGCTTCGCGACACCCGGGAATCAGCTCAAGGGACAAGAGGCCATCGAGCAGACGCTCGCCGAGCGCTATCGCAGCGCCTTGACCCAGGTCGCCGACCTTCCGGGCTGGATGCGCGCCATGGAGCTCAACCAGATGTCGTTGGGACTCGACCTGCGCGGCGGCATCCACGTCGTCATCGACGTCGACATGGAGGCGGCGCTGGATCAAGCCCTAGAGCGCTACATCGGCGACATCCGCACACTGCTGCGCGAGGACAAGGTCCGCTATCTGACCGTGACCCGCGACGGCGGCAGCATCGAGGTGAAGTTCAAGGACGCGGAGACCCGCGACGCGGGCGAGAAGGCCATCAGGCGCGAGTTTCGCGACCTGGACATCGAGAGCACCCAGGATGGCGCAGATCTCGTGCTCCTGGCCAGACTTCCCGAGGCCCAGCAGCAAGAGATCAAGAACTTCGCGCTGGAGCAGAACATCACCACCCTGCGCAACCGCGTCAACGCCCTGGGTGTCGCCGAGCCGAGCATCGCCCGTCAGGGAGAGCGGCGCATCGTCGTCGAGCTGCCGGGGGCACGGGATCCCGGTCGCCTGAAGGAGATCCTGGGCGCAACCGCGACCCTGGAGTATCGCCTCGTCGATACCGAGAACAGCGTCGCAGACGCCGTATCGGGCCGCCTCCCCGTCGGCAGCAAGCTCTACTCCGAGCGCAACGGCACGCCCATCCTGCTCAAGCGTCGCGTCATCGTGACCGGCGACCAGATCACGGACGCCTCGGCCGGCTTCGACAGCCAGAGCGGCACACCCGCGGTCTTCGTCAACCTCGACGGTCAGGGCGCGCGACGCATGCGCAATGTGACCACGGAGAACGTAGGCAAGCCCATGGCGGTCGTCTTCATCGAGAACCGCACGACCACCAGGATGGTCGAGGGCGAGCCGGTCAAGACCACGCGCAAGGTCGAGGAGGTCATCAGCGTCGCCACCATTCGCGAGCCCTTCGGCCGACGCTTCCAGACCACCGGACTCGACAGCAGCGACGAGGCGCACAATACCGCCCTGCTGCTGCGCTCGGGCGCCTTGGCGGCCCCGATCCAGATCGTCGAGGAGCGCACCATCGGCCCCAGCCTGGGTCAGGACAACATCGATCAGGGCTTCATGTCCGTCATGATCGGCCTGGCCCTGGTGATCGGCTTCATGGCGCTCTATTACCGCGTGTTCGGCCTGGTGGCGGACTTGGTGCTGGTGGTCAATCTGGTCTTGATCGTCGGCGTGCTCTCCATGCTGCAAGCCACGCTGACATTGCCCGGCATCGCCGGCATCGTGCTCACCGTGGGTATGGCGGTGGACGCCAATGTGCTCATCTTCGAGCGGATCCGCGAGGAGATCCGCAACGGCAACTCGCCGCAGGCCAGTATCCATGCGGGCTACGACAAGGCGCTCTCGACCATCGTGGACGCCAATGTCACCACCTTGATCGCTGCGGTCGTCCTCTTCAGCTTCGGCACCGGGCCGGTCAAGGGCTTCGCCGTGACCCTCTTCATCGGCATCCTGACCTCGATGTTCACCGCCATCCTCGGCTCGCGCGCCCTGATCAACCTGATCTACGGCGGCCGTCGACTCAACAAGCTGGCTATCTGAGGGGCGTCCGGTATGAGCAAGAAACGCACGATCAATGACTTTGGCATCGACTTCATGGGCAAGCGCAAGCTCGCCGCGACGCTGTCCGGAGCCGCGCTGGTACTCTGCCTCCTGTCTATCCTCTTCCGCGGCTTCGACCTCGGACTGGATTTCACCGGGGGCACGGTCATCGAGCTTGGCTACCCAGCGCCCGCGGAGCTGAGCGACGTTCGCGCCACCCTGGAGCAGGAAGGACTTGAGGCAGCGACCATCCAGTATTTCGGCTCGCGCACCGACGTTCTGATTCGCCTGGCGCCCAAGGAGGGAGAAGCGGACAGCGCCCAGCTGAGCGACCGCGTCTATCGCACGCTCAACCAGGCAGCGGGGGGAGAGGTCGAGCTCAGGCGCGTGGAGTTCGTCGGCCCTCAGGTCGGCGAAGAGCTGCGCGAGAAGGGCGGACTGGCCGTGCTCTTCTCGCTGATCGGCATCCTTATCTATGTCGCGCTGCGCTTCGAGTGGCGTTTCGCCGTGGGGGCGGTCGCGGCACTCGTGCACGACGTCATCTTCACCGTCGGGATGTTCTCCATCTTCCAGATCCCCTTCGATCTCACGGTGCTCGCCGCCGTGCTGGCGGTGATCGGCTACTCGCTGAACGACACCATCGTCATCTTCGACAGGATCCGCGAGAATTTCCGCCGCATGCGCAAGGGCACCGTCATCGGGATCACCAACAGCTCCATCAACCAGACGCTGTCGCGCACCATCGTGACCTCGGGCACCACCCTGCTGGTGCTCTTCGCCCTCTACGTCCTGGGCGGCGAGGCCATCAGCGGCTTCTCGCTTGCGCTCATCATCGGCATCTTCGTCGGCACCTACTCCACCATCTACGTCGCCACGGCGGTCGTCATCTGGCTCGGGCTCAGTCGAAACGACCTCATGCCGGTCAAGAAGGAAGGCGCGGAGATGGACGCCATCCCCTAGCTTGAGGCGCAACGGGCAGGCGCCCAGGCGACGGGCGCATCATGAAAAGGGCCGTCCGCAGGCTGCGGACGGCCCTTTCTCGTTGGCCGCGAGGAACAGCGGCGCCCAGGAAGCTCAGCGATAGCGATGCAGGTACATCCACTCGAAGAAGCGTTTCAGCCAATGGAAGATCCGCAAAGACGGCATGACCAGGTTGTACTTCTCGTTGCGCGCGACCAGCATGCCACTGCTGTTGGTGTCGACGATGCAAATGAGCTCGACGCGGAAGCCGGCCTTGGGCGTCTGTCCTTTGAGCTCGGCAACCAGATTGCGTGACGCCGCCCGGGCCTGCAGGTCCGCCATGTGACCCTGCTTGGGCATCCAGTCGGGACCCGGGAAGCTACCTGAGTCACCCGCGACATAGACCCGCTCGAAGCCGGGCACGCGGCACTGGGCATCGGCCTGCAGCAGACCGCCCGGCGAGCGCGGCAGCTCGGTGCTGTCGAGCCAGGCATTGCCCGTCATCCCCGGCATGAAGAGGATGAGGTCGGCCGGAAACTCCTCCGCCTCTGTAGCGACCGCCGTCTCCGAGAACCCCTTGAGCTTATGCCCCAGGTGGGTGCTGATGCCGCGCCGCTTCATCTCGGCCAGCAGACCGTCGACGGCCTTGGGGCCGAGACGATTGCCGGGACGCGGCGCGGGCGTGAAGAAATGCAGCTCGAACTTGTCGCGCCGCTTCTCCGCGCGCAGCTGATTGTCCATGCCGAAGAGAAACTCGAAGACAGGGCCGCCGCGCATGGAGCTTTGCTCCTTGGGATTGCTGGCGAAGCCCATGGCGATGCTGCCACCCTCCATCGCCCGCACGCGGTCGCGAATCGCCTTCGCGGCGGCGACGCCCTCACAGGGCACGATGGCGTGCCCGATGCCCGGAAGCTTCTTGATGAAGCGCCCGCCACTGGCGATGATCAGGCCATGGTTCTCGATCGGACCTTCCGTCGTCTCCAAGACACGCCCGCCATCGCGTAGGCCTGTTGCCTCCGCGGCGACGTGCTTGACCTTCATGCGGTCGAAGAACCCGCGCAGGTCGATCACGAGATCATCTCCGGTGCGCAGCCCGGAGGGCACCCAGATCAGCCCAGGGTAGTAGACGAGCTCGGCCCTGCGGCTGACGACGGTGATATGAAGATCCGGCTTCAGCCGCCGCAATGCGCGGACGGCCGTGAGGGCGGCGAAGCCGGCCCCAACAATGGTGACACGCTCCATAGATACTCCATCCAGTGATTTCGATAGCCACGCCTCACTCACAGGCTTCAGGCGCTGGCTGCAAGGCGCAGAAAAACAGGCGCGGGCTCGACAGGCCGCGACTAGCCCGCGGCCTTGCCGGCGGCCTCGAGCAATGGCCTGAGCGCGGGCCAGACATTGTCCAGGATCAGCCCCTGAGCCTGCGACTTAGGGTGCAGACCATCGGATTGCATCAGCGCCCAATCCTCGGCGATCCCCTTCAGGAAAGCGGGCACCAAGGCCACCCCGAGGCCCTCGGCGACCTCCGCGTAGACCGCTTGAAAGCCCTCTGTGTAAGCCGCACCATAGTTTGGCGGCAAGCGGACGCCAAGCAGCAGGATCCGAGCCCCGGCATCGCGCCCGCCTCGGATCAGCGCCTCGAGATTCTCCCGAAAGACGCTCAGCGGCACGCCGCGCAGGCCGTCATTCGCACCCAGCTCGATAACCAGCACCGCTGGCTGATGGGACTCCAGGAGCCGCGGCAGACGCGCCAGGCCGCCCGCTGTCGTTTCGCCCGACACGCTGGCGTTGATCACCTCGTGCGGCAAGACCTCCGACGCGATGCGCGCTTGCAGCAGCGCAACCCATCCCTCATCGGTTGAGATTCCATATCCCGCGCTCAGACTGTCCCCAAGAATGAGGACGACCGGCGCCCGTGCGGCGGCCGAAAGCGGCAGCAGTAACAGCAAGATCAGGAGTCGACGGATCATGTCAGCAGAAAGTACCCAAAGCCTGTCGAAGGCAATCGCATTGGGCAAGCATGTTAACGGCCCGGCGGGCGGCTTGACCATCCTCAGCGAGCTCGAGATCGAAATCGGCTCCGGCGAGGCCGTCGCCATCCTCGGCGCCTCGGGCTCTGGCAAGTCGACGCTGCTCGGGCTGCTTGCAGGTCTGGACGACCCGACCACGGGCGAGGTCTGGCTGTGCGGACGACGCGTCGGCGACCTCGACGAGGACGGGCGCGCCGAGCTGCGCAGCGGCCGCGTCGGGTTCGTCTTTCAGAACTTTCAGCTGCTGCAGACACTGACGGCCCGCGAGAACATCCTGCTGCCCCTCGAGCTCACCGGAGCCCCCCAGGCGGCGCGACGCGCCGACGAGGCGCTGGAGCGCGTCGGCCTGACGGCCCGCGCCGGCCACTACCCCAAGCAGCTCTCCGGGGGCGAGCAGCAGCGCGTCGCCATCGCACGCGCCTACGCGCCCCAGCCCAGCATCCTCTTCGCCGACGAGCCGACCGGCAACCTGGACCAGGCTACGGGCGAGCACATCATCGACCTGCTGCTCGCGCTGCGTCAGGACACGGGAGCGGCCCTGGTGATGGTCACCCACGACCCCCGACTGGCCGAGCGCTGCGACCGACGCCTGCGGATGGAGAACGGCGAATTGGAGCAGATGGCATGACGGCCTGGCGCATCACACTCCGCCTACTGCGCCAAGACTGGCGCAGCGGCGAGCTCTATCTGCTGAGCGCAGCGCTCATCCTCACGGTTGCGGCCATCACTGCGGTCGGCTTCTTCACCAACCGCGTCGAAGCCACCATGGAGCGCCAGGGCAGCGCGCTCATCGCCGCCGATCTGGCGCTCGAGTCCTCGTCGCCGCTTGCCGAGGACCTCAGCCAGGAGGCCCGCTCACGCAGCCTGGAAACGGCCCGCACGGTCGAGTTTCGCAGCGTCGTCACGGCCGGCCGGCAGCCCCAGCTCGTTCAGATCAAGGCGGTGGACCCCGGCTATCCGCTGCGCGGCGAGCTCCGGGTGGCGGAGGCAACAGACCTCGACGATCGACCGAGCGCGACCGGACCGCCCGCCGGTGACGTCTGGGTGGAGTCGCGGCTGCTGCGGCTCCTGGATATCGCCATCGGCGATACCCTGCGCGTCGGCGAGACCGGCCTGCGGATCGCCGCCATCCTGACCGACGAGCCGGATCAAGGCCGCAACCTCTTCAGCATCGCGCCGCGCGTGCTCATGAGCCGCGCCGACCTGCCCGCGACCGGCCTGATCGGGCCAGCGAGCCGAGCCACCTACCGCCTGCTGATCGCCGGCCCCGCCGAGGCGATCGCCGACTTCAAGCCATGGCTGGAGCCGAGACTCGCCGCCAATGTCTCGCTCGACGACGCGCTGGAGGCGCGCCCCGAATTCGCCTCGGCCGTCGATCGCGCCTCCAGGTTCCTCCGCCTGGCGACCCTGGTCACGCTCTTGGTCGCGGGCGCAGCGATCGCGCTCGCCAGCCACCGGCTCGTCGAGCGCCAAATCGACGCGGTCGCGGTGATGCGCTGCCTGGGTGCCCCGAGACACCTGCTGATGCGTGTTTTCGTCCTGCGCCTGCTGGTCTTCGGATTGCTCGCGAGCCTACTCGGCTGCCTGCTGGGATGGCTGGGGCAGCTCGGTCTGATCACCGCGCTCGCGGATTGGCTCGAGCAGGATCTGCCGCCGCCCTCGCTGACGCCCGTCTTGATCGGCATCACGACCGGGATGATCGCGCTCCTCGGCTTCGCCGTCCCGCCCTTGGCGCAGCTCGCCCAGGTGCCGCCGCTGCGCGCACTGCGCCGCGACCTCGGCAGGCCGCGCGCATCCGCCGCGCTCACCTTGGGCGCCGCTGGGCTCGCGCTCGCCTTGCTCGTCTTTTGGCAGGCCAACGACTTCGAGCTGGCCTGGAAGCTGCTCGCGGGGCTGCTCGGGGCCCTGCTGGCCTTGATTCTCACCGTCCTGGTGCTGGTGCGTCTCGCCGGCGGGCTCGCGGGGCGCGCCAGCGGCGTCTGGCGGCTTGGCCTGGCGGCCATGGCACGCCGCCCAGGCACCGCCGTGCTGCAGATCACCGGGCTCGGGGTGGGGATTCTCGCCCTCTTGCTACTGGCCGTGGTGCGGGTCGACCTGCTCAAGTCCTGGCAAGAGACGGTGCCTGAGGGCGCGCCGAACTACTTCTTGATCAATATCCAGCCGCATGAGGTCGAGCCGCTGCGCGAATTCTTGAGCAGCGTGGAGATCCAGACCCCGGACCTCTATCCCATGATCCGCGGACGGTTGACGCACATCGGCGGGCAGGCTGTCGATCCCGAGCGCTACCAGGACCCCCGCGCCGAGCGGCTGGCAACGCGCGAGTTCAACCTGAGCTATGGAGCGGAGATGCAGCCCGACAACCGCATCGTCGCGGGCGACTGGTGGGGCAGCAAGGATGCACCGCCGCAGTTCTCGGTCGAGGAAGGCATCGCGGAGACCCTAGGCATCGAGCTCGGCGACGACCTGACCTTCTGGGTGTCTGGACATGCGATCAGCGGCCCCGTGACCAGTCTGCGGAAGGTGCAGTGGGATAGCTTCAACGCCAACTTCTTCGTCGTCGCCTCGCCCGCGCTGCTGCGAGACGAGCCCGCAACCTTCATCACCAGCTTCTTTCTCCCGGCGGAGCGCGAGGCGGTCGTGGCCGAGCTGGCACGACGCTTCCCGAGCGTAACGACCCTGGACGTGGACGCCATCCTGCGCCAAGTGAGAGGCGTCATCGACCGCGGCGTGCTGGCCGTCGAGTATGTGTTCCTCTTCACCCTCGGCGCGGGCCTGCTGGTGATGTACGCGGGGATTCAAGCGAGCCTGGAGCAGCGGCGTGTCGAGCATGGCATTCTGCGCACGCTCGGGGCCGATCGACGCTCGCTCCTGACGAGCCTGGGCGTCGAGTTCACCGCCGCCGGGCTGCTCGCCGGACTGCTGGCGTCGATCTTCGCCGAATCCACCGGATATCTGCTCGCGGAGCAGCTCTTCGAGCTGGAATTCAGCTTCAACCCAGGCCTTTGGGCGCTCGGCGTGCTCGGATCGGGGGCGCTGATCGGCGTAGCGGGAACCCTGGCGACCTACCCGCTGCTCATTCGCCCACCGCTAAGGACGCTGCGGGGTGAGGGTTAGATCAGCGCAAGGGGAAGGTGCGAAATTTGATCGGACGGGAAACGGAAGATGGCCGCGCGATGGCGCGACCATGGAGCGGCGGGAAGCGATTCGTAGCCTAGGCCTTGACCCAGTTTCCGAAGTTCTCCGTGGACTTCTCCTCGCCGTCGCTGTAGCCAGCCTCATAGGCATCGGTCAGGCGCTGCTCTTCGCGCTTGGGGTTCTGGAGAAACCCGCACTGCCAGCCCTGGATGTACTCGTCGTCGACGCCCATCTGCTCCATCTTGGTCACGGCATCATAGTAAATTTGGTTCATTTCCGGTCTCCGAGCTAATTCATGTGGTGAGGGCCTGATCCAGACGGACTCGGCAAGCTCAACTTTTTCAACAGACAGATCAAAATGTTACTACCATGATCCGCCCTGTCCTCTCTTTTCTTCGACTCTCGGACGGAGCGCGACCCGCACGACGGGTACGATCACGGGGACGAGGAAGCAATAAGAATACAGCGTTTTTCTAATAGGTGACAAGTATGCTTGGACGCTTGACAGACAGCCCGAGATTCAATGACTTTTCTCAAGCGCCTGCAGCTTGCGAAGCAGTCCAGGCAGACACACCTCACGAAAACTAATCGTAAGGTAGGGATTGGGCACGCCCCCACGGCTGTATTCGGAGGACGAAACCACATCATGCGCCCAGCTCAATTGCTCCGCGTCCTAGATCGCGAATTCACCAGCACCGCCGAAGGACACCACACGCCAGTCATGCTCTGGGGACCGCCCGGGGTCGGGAAGTCGCAGATGGTGGCCCAGATCGCGACCCGTCACGCCGCGCCCGTGATCGATATTCGCCTGTCGCAGATGGAGCCGAGCGATCTGCGCGGCATCCCCTTCCGTGCCGGCGAGCAGGTCGAGTGGGCAGTGCCGGCCATGCTTCCCGACAGCGGGCGGCACGGCGAAACGGGCGTGCTCTTCTTGGACGAGATCACCTCGGCGCCGCCAGCCGTTTCCGCGGCGGCCTATCAGCTGATCCTCGACCGCCGCCTGGGCGAGTATCGCGTCCCCGATGGCTGGGCGATCTTCGCGGCCGGCAACCGCCAGGGCGATCGCGGCGTCACCTACAGCATGCCTGCGCCGCTGGCGAATCGCTTCTCGCACTTCGAGGTGGACACCCATCTGGACGACTGGGTCGCCTGGGCCTATCAGAACGGAATCGACGAGCGCATCATCGCCTTCCTGCGCTTCCGGCCGGAGCTCCTGTTCGACTTCGATCCAGCGCACAACCCCATCGCCTTTCCCTCGCCACGCTCGTGGGAATTCGCCCATCGGGGACTGCGCAAGTTCGAGGACCAAATGGATCTGCTGCAGGGCACCCTCCAGGCCTGCGTCGGACCGGCGGCCGGCATCGAGCTGACCGCCTTCATCCAGAGCCTGGATCAAATGCCGGATCTCGACGCCATTGTGCGCGGAGAGTCCGCGAGCGTGCCGCGTGAGATCGATCTGCAGTACGCCGTCGCCGCGGCACTGGTCGGACGGGCCATCCGCTCGGCGAGCGAGCCGGAAGGACAGCAGATCCTCGGCAACATCCTGCAGTACGCCGGGCGCTTCCCCCAGCGCGAGATGGGGGTGATGCTGGTCGCGGATCTCCATCGCGCGGTCGGCAATCAGCTCTTCGAGGTGCCCGCCTTCGCGGACTGGGCCCAGCTCGTCTCGGATGTGATGCTCTATGAGTGAGCACGCCGGAAACGAGCACCAAGGCCAGCAGCCCGCCTCGGCCATCGAGACCAAGCTCGCGGCGGCACGCACGCGCCTGATTCTCGACAAGCCGTTCCTAGGTGCGCTGGTGTTGCGCCTGCCCATGCAGGCCGCCAATCCAGACTGGTGCCCGACCACGGCGACCGACGCCCGCACCTTCTACTTCAACCCTGACTACATCGACTCGCTCACGTCCTCCCAGACTGAGTTCATGCTGGCGCACGAGGCCTTGCATTGCGCGCTGTCCCACTTCGCACGACGCCAGCACCGCGTCCAGCACAAGTGGGACCTCGCCTGCGATTACGCGATCAATCCCTTATTGATCGAGGATGGCCTCGCGCCGCCGCCCAACGCCCTGGTGATGCCGCTCTTCAAGGGCTTGACGGCCGAGGAGATCTACCCGCTCATCGAGGATGACGACGACTCCGAGACGCTCGACAAGCACGCCTACGACCAAGAGAACCAGCAGGGCGGCAGTCGGTCTGGGCTCAGCGAGAAGGACCTAGACCGTCAATCTTCGCCTCCGCCGACCACGGGCGACCGGGACGAGGGCGCGGAACAGGGCGCGGAGAGCCAGCCCGAGCAAGGCTCCGGCACGGGCGCGAGCGCGCCCCCTCCGCTGACGCCGGACGAGCGCGAGAGCCTGTCGGTACAATGGCGGCAACGCCTGGCCGGCGCCGCCCAGCAGGCGATGCAGGCGGGCAAGCTGGGCGGCGAGCTGGCGCGGCAGATCGATCATCTCCTGCAGCCGCAGCTCCCCTGGAGGTCGCTGCTGGCGCGCTACCTGACGGCGCTCTCACGCGAGGACTACAGCTATCAGCGCCCCTCGCGGCGCGAAGGCGACTTCATCCTCCCCAGTCTGCGCAGCCACCAGATCGACCTCACCGTCGCCATCGATACGTCTGGATCCATCAGAGACGATGAGCTGGAGGAGTTCATCGCCGAGATCGACGCCCTCAAGGGTCAGGTGAGCGCCCGGATCACGCTGCTTCCCTGCGACGCAGCGCTCTGCGAGGACGCGCCGTTCCGGTTCGAGCCCTGGGAGGAATTCAAGCGCCCAGAGGCCATCAATGGAGGCGGAGGCACGGATTTCCGGCCGGTCTTCGAGTGGATCGAGCGCGAGGGCGCCCAGCCTGACCTGCTGATCTATTTCACGGACGCCAAGGGCAAGTCGCCGGGCCAGGAGCCGCCTTACCCGGTCGTTTGGCTAGTCAAGGGCAGGGAAGCCGTCCCTTGGGGACAGCGCATCCAGCTGAATTGAAGGAGCCGTCGACCAGAACGAGCCTTTGACTTGACCGGGCCTTCCCCTTAGCTTCACGCTGTTTACACCATGGGTCGAGGCGACCACGGGATACTCGCGGTCGAGATCGCCCGCGGCAGTACCTGAGGCCTGCGGCAGACCGAACGCCGAGCAGATGATGAGACGCCAGACGCAGCTTCCGAGATCCAAGCAGATACTGATTGGCGCAAGCGCCCTGCTTGCGGTGCTCGTCACGGAAGCACCGGCCGAGCCCTATGCACTGCCGGATATGGGAAGCCCGGCGGATGCCGTGATGAGCACCGGGGCCGAGCAGCGTCTCGGCAAGGCCTTCATGCGCAACGTCCGCGAATCCCTCCCCATCCTGGACGATCCCGTGCTGACCGACTACGTCGAGTCGCTCGGGCGTGAGCTGCTGGCGGCCGACAACAATGCCGGCGGCGACTTCACCTTCTTCGTGATCGACCAGCCCGTGGTCAACGCCTTCGCCGGTCCGGGCGGCTACATCGGTGTCTACGCGGGCCTGATCCTGGCCGCCGAGACGGAGAGCGAGCTCGCCGCGGTGATGGCACACGAGATCGCGCACGTCACCCAGCGCCACCTGATGCGCAGCATCGACGACCAGAGCAAGCTCAGCATCCCGGCAACGGCCCTGCTGGTCGCGGCCGCCATTCTCGGCGCCCAAGTCTCGGCGGACGCCGGCGTGGCCGCCATCGCCGGCATCCAGGCGGCAACCCTGCAGCGCAAGATCAACTTCACCCGCGAGAATGAGAAGGAAGCGGATCGTCTCGGCATCGTGACCCTGGCCAAGGCCGGCTATGACCCCTACGCCATGGCGGGCTTCTTCGAGCGCCTGGCCAAAAACAGCCGCGTCTACGAGAACAACGCCCCGGAGTTTCTGCGCACCCATCCGGTCAACACCAACCGCGTCGCCGATGCGCTCGGCCGGGCGGACGACTTTGGCGCCCGCCAGCGCCCGGATCACCTGAGGTTCCAATTGGCGCGGGCCAAACTGCGCGAGCGCTCCTACAAGCGCCCCGAGCAGGCCGTGGATCACTTTCGGGACACACTGCGGGAGGGTCGCTATCGCAATGCCATGGCCGAGCGTTATGGCTACGCACTCGCCCTGGAGCGTGCCGGCAAGCCGGACGCCTCCCAAGAGATCGCGACCGAGCTGCTCGCCGCCAAGCCGATGCTGCTGGAATTCGTCGCCCTGGATGGGCGACTCGACGTCAAGCAAGGGCGCGCGAGCCGAGCCGTCACCAACCTCAAGCAGGCCATCAGCCTGGCGCCAGGAAGCTGGCCGCTGCGAATCGCCTATTCCGAGGCCCTCATGGCCACAGGTAAGCCGACGCAAGCCCTCGACGAGCTGAGGACCGTCGCCAGGCTAAGACCGGGAAACGCAGTGCTCTACGAAAAGCTGGAAGAGGCCGCCCACAGGGCCGGCGATCGCCCGGCGACCCATCTGTTCCGCGCGGAGAAGCTCTATGCGGAAGGGGATCTGGAGCCCGCCATCAGACAACTTGAGATCGCACTTCGGCAACGCGATATTCCCTACCACGACGCAGCCCTGATCCAGGCGCGCCTAGATGCCTGGAAGGAAGAGGCGCGCGACAGCAAGCGCAAGAAGAAAGACAGGAATGGCGATCAGCGGGGTATTCGGGCGCAAGCCAATCACTTGCAGCCTAATCACTAGCTCGCAGCCGAATCACTGGCTCGGAAACCAATAACGAAAGAGGAGGCACCACGATGACTCTCGAGAGGACACAGCCCGGCTTCGCCAAGAGCCGCGTCTGATCCATGGCCCCAGATGCCGAGTCACGCGCCCTGCGGCCTACGCATGATGCGACGTGACCGCATTTCTGCAAGACCCCTTCATCCAACCGCGGCCCAACGGCGGTCAGCGTCGGCTAGACGCGCCCCGTTGTCGCGATCCGCAACCTTGCATTGCTCCACAGGAGATCACTCATGATCGACGCGAAGCGTAGAACCCTTTTGAAAGGCTCACTGGCCGCCGGCTCGGTGGGCGCAGCCATCGGCGCCGGTCTGCTGACCCCGCAGCTTGCGCTGGCCGAGTGGAACGAGGCTGCCTTCACGGCCAAGGACATCCCGACGGCCATGAACGACCTGCTCGGCGGAGAGAGCGCCGAGACCTCCGACAAGATCAAGATCAAGGCGCCCGACATCGCCGAGAACGGCGCCGTCGTCCCGGTGACGGTCGAGACCGACATGGAAGGCGTGACCTCCATCGCCATCATCGCCTCGAAGAATCAGACGCCGCTGATCGCTGCGTTCGAGCTGAGCGAAAGCGCCCTGCCCTTCGTCTCCACTCGCATCAAGATGGCCGAGACCGCAGACGTCGTGGCAGTGGTCAAGTCCGGCGACCAGCTGTATCAGAACGCCAAGAGCGTCAAGGTCACCATCGGCGGCTGCGGCGGCTAAGCGTCGAATCCGCAAGACCCACACCATCAGCGTCCCACGGCATCGACGTCGGGACACTAGGCGACCAAGCATTCAGAGAACGAGGACAATACGATGTCAGACATTAAGATCCGCGCAAAGGCCAGCGGAGACGCGACCACTGTCAAATGCCTGATGAGTCATGCGATGGAGACCGGACTGCGCAAGGACAGCAAGACGGGAGAGAAGATCCCCGCGCACTTCATCCAGGAAGTCGTGTGCAAGCACAAGGATCAAGTTGTGATGACAGCTTCCTGGAGCGGCGGCGTTTCCAAGAACCCCTATCTCTCCTTCAAGTTCAAGGGCGGCGCGGCCGGGGATCCCATCGAGATCTCCTGGACCGACAATAAGGGCGAGAGCGCCAGCGCGAGCGCGGAGATCTCCTAGCAGGCCGGGTCGGTCCGTGAAGCCACGGATCGACCCGCGTCAGATTCGCCAGCCAGCACGGCGCCTCACCGCCAATTTTCCCTTCGAAGCAAGCGGCGCTCCGTCTCAGCCGTGCAGCCTGGCGACGTGACGGAAGACCGCGGTGTCGTCGATCGGCCCCGTATAGACCTTGAGCGCACCCTCCGGCCTTCGCCGCAGCCGTTTGTAAGGCCAGACGTATTGATCCGGACAAGTCATGACGCACTGCTCGATCCCGCGATTGAGCGCGGTGGCCGCCTCGATGTCGTCCTCGCTGTCGATACCCTCTGGCGCCGGAATGCAGTGCAGGCGAAACCCCGGATCACCCTTCAGCCGCTCGGCGAACATGAAGACCACTGGCGCGCCGGTCCGCCGCGCGAGCCGATTGACCAGAAGCATGGTGAAGGCAGGCTGGCCGAAGAAAGGCGCGAAGACGGCACCCTTGTCGGCCTTGGGCTCCTGATCGGGCAGAATGCCCACGTAGTCACCGCGCTCGAGTGCCTGCACGAGCACGCGGATCCCCTTGCCGGTGATGGGCGCCAGCGCGGCACCGCTGCGGGCGCGTGCCGCGCGGATCAGATCGTCGAGATACTTCTGCGGCTTGTAGAAGATCGCCGTCGGGCCCTGGGCCGCGAGGTGCAGCCCGGCCAGCTCCCAGGCACCGATATGCGGCGAGAGCACGATCAGCCCTTTCCCGTCTCTGCGCTCGAGCAGCTCCGCGCCCCGCACCTCGCGGACCAGCGACAGGACCTCCACGGCCGGCCTCAGCCAGAGATAGGCGATCTCGAAATAGGTCTTCCCCAGCTCCTGCAGACTGCGCTTGCGCAGCGCGAGCTGCTCCTCGCGACTGAGCTGCGGCAGACACAGCGCGATGTTCATGAGCGCATTGCGGCGCTGCCGATTGGGCCAATACGCGACCAAGAGCCCGAGACCCGCACCCAGCCGATGGATGGCCGGCATCGGCAGACGCGCGACGAGGCGCATCAGCGCCCGCGCGGCAGCGTCCTTGAGCGCCACCCCCAGTGGCCGACTGGCTTCGCTGTTCACTCGCCCCAAACCGTCCTCCCAGAAGATGTCGATGGCCGGCCACGGCCGGCGGCTAGGCTGCGCGCCCCTTGGATCGATAGACTGTCCACGAAATGCCCCAATCCTATCTCTCGATACGCGCAGCATGCGAGCTGCGGACGTATCCATCCAACAAGAACAGGCACCGCCAAGAGAGGAAACGCCACATGACCGAAGAAGCAGAGCCCTTGAGTCTGACCCCTCAGAAGGCCATGGACATGCTCGACTCCCACCCGCAAGCCGTGCTGGTGGACATTCGCTCGTCGATGGAGTTCTTGTTCGTCGGCCACCCCAAGGGCGCCGTGCACATCCCTTGGATCGACGAGCCGGACTGGGTGGTCAACCCGCACTTCGTCACCGAGATCCGCAAGCTGCTGCTCGGCGGCGCCGTCTGCGACAAAGAGGCGGGGTGCGCGCCCGTCATCCTCATCTGCCGCAGCGGCAAGCGCTCGCTCGAGGCCGGCAGGGCACTGCTCCGCGAAGGATTCAGGTCCGTCTACCATGTCGACGAAGGCTTCGAGGGCGAGCTCGACGAGCACCACCAGCGCAGCACCCGAGGCGGATGGCGCTTCCACGGTCTTCCTTGGGAGCAGTGCTGAGGACGCCGCCTGCCCGCGCGCCCCGGATCGGCTAATCGCGGCTGCGAAGCACGGCCTGCCGATCCTCGGCATCGCGGCGACAGCGCGACAAGAGCTCGAGCTGCCGCAGGATCTCTCGGGCGGCGCTGAGATTCTCCGGCGACGGGTCATCGAACAGGGCGTGCAGCTCCTTATCCAGCGCCGCGCTCCGCTCGGCCAATTCCGTCAGCACCTTGGCGACGGCGCCCGCGGGATCCGAGCGATTGGTGGCCGCCACCAGAGTCTCCTCCAGCTCGATCTGCTCCATCAGCGACGAGCCGCGTCCACCCGCGCCGGAACCGGCCGACTCCGCAGGCTGGCGATCCCTGTCATAGAGATCGCAAAGATAGCGAGCCCGGGCGAGAGGGTCGGCGAGCGTCCGATAGGCCTCATCAACGAGCCCCAGCGATTGCGGGCGCTCACCCGCGTCCTGCGTCTCGCGGCCGAGCAAGGCCTCGGTACGCAGCCAGCGGACGATCGACCTGTACCGCTCGGCCAGCAAGCTGACGTCGACCGCGAAGCTCATCGGCAGATCGAACAGCTCGAAATAGTTCTTTGCAGGACTCAGCACGGCGGGACTCAGCGCGGCAAATGCACGGGGTGGTCAGGGCGGGGGCTCACCCGTCGGCATAGTATAGGACGCGAAGCCGGCGATGCGTGCGCTAGGTCAAATCGACGACGCGCAAACCGATCAGGCCGCGCGCGGGAATGGTCGCGCCCAAGGATGGCTCAAGGCGGAGTCACGAGTGGACGACGACCGGCAGCACGTCCAGCTTGACGTCAACGGCGGCACAGATCGTCGGGGGCCGGTTTCCAGCCACATCACGCTTGTCGACCAGCTGCTGAAGATCGATCTGGTTGAGATGCTCGTAGATGCGATCGCTGAGGTCGTTCCAAAGATCGTGCGTCAGGCAGGGACCATTGTCCTGGCAATTGTGCGCACCCCCGCAGCGCGTCGTGTCGACGCTCTCATCGACGGCGGCGATCACCTCCGCGACATGGATGTCGGCGGCCGCCCTGGCGAGGTTGTAGCCGCCACCCGGGCCGCGCACGCTGGTCACCAGGGCGCGCTTGCGCAGCTTGGCGAAGAGCTGCTCGAGGTACGACAGCGAGATGCCCTGCCGCTGCGCGATATCCGCCAAGGCAATAGGGCCTTTCCCCTGATGGATGGCCAGATCCAGCATGGCTGTCACCGCATAACGGCCTTTCGTAGTCAGTCTCACCTACTACCCCCTCCCAGCATGATTCCCGCCGAAATGATACGTTACCCGAGCATTACGATCAATTAAGCCCTACTCTTTTTCGGACTATCGGAGTCCTGGAGGTCCGGCCGGGAGGCTACTTCGATCTCCATGGCGTCCAGATCCGCATCATGCTCGAAGTGATGCATGATGCCGCGCTTCTCCAGCGCCTGGGACATGGCCTCCATGCGCAGATCCATGTGATGGATGTGATCCAGCATCCGGTTGATGGCATTGGCGACCGGGTCTGGCGCGTCGCGCGTCGCACCATAGGCGTCGAAGCCGATGCGCTTTGCGGTATCCGCGCGCCGTTTTGACGCCGCGTCCTTGTCCGGCTCGATGATGCGCCCTGGCACGCCGACGGCAGTCGCGCCTGGGGGCACGGACTTGACGACGACGGCGTTCGAGCCGATCCGAGCCCCATCGCCGATCTCGATCGGGCCCAGCACCTTGGCCCCCGCCCCCACGACGACGTCTCGCCCGAGCGTCGGGTGGCGCTTGCCCTTCTGCCAGGTGGTGCCGCCGAGGGTGACGCCATGATAGAGCGTGCAGTCATCGCCGATGACGGCCGTCTCGCCGATCACCACCCCCATACCGTGATCGATGAAGAAGCGCCGCCCGATCAGGGCGCCTGGATGGATCTCGATCCCGGTGAAGAGCCGCGCGACATTCGACAGCAGGCGCGCCAGCCACTTGAGCCCACGCCGCCAGAGGGCATGCGCCACACGGTGAGCCATCACCGCATGCAATCCAGGGTAGGTGGTGAGGACCTCGAAGGCGTTGCGCGCGGCGGGATCGCGCTCGAAGACGCAACCGACGTCTTCCCTCAATCGCTCGAGCATTTCGCCCCATCTCCTTCGTCGCAGCTCGACCCGGCGCCAGCTGCGGGTCGGTCCGAGCGCACGAAACGTCCAGGGGATTTCCGCCCCTGCGCAGCGCTGAGGATCCCACGCAGGATATTCATCTCGACGCGATCGGGGCGCGCCCGATTGAAGAGCCGCCGCAGGCGCTTCATCAGGGTGCGTGATTGCTCGGGATCGCTGAAGCCGATCTGGATCAAGGTCTGGGCCAGGTGACCGTAAAAGCCTTCCATCTCGTCGACCGTCGCCACCTCACGCGACGGCTCCTGCAGAGGCGCGCCGTTCGCCTCGCGCAGGCTGCGTCGAATCTCGTAGGCGAGCACCTGGACCGCGGCCGCAATGTTCAGCGAGCCGAACTCGGGGTTGGTGGGGATGTGCACCAGGTAGTGACAGCGCGCCAGCTCCTCGTTGGTGAGCCCAGAGCTCTCGCGCCCAAGCACCACGGCCACGTCGCCTTCGGCACTCTCAGCAATGAGTCGGCGGGCGCACTCACCCGGGTCGAGCAGCGGCCATTCGATGGTTCTCAGACGCGCGCTCGCACCGATGACCAGGCGACAGCCTGCCAGCGCCTCGGTCAGCGTCGGATGGATGCCGGCGCCAGCCAGCAGATCGTCCGCGCCAGAGGCGCGCGCGAAGGATTCGGCGTCCGGCGGCTGTCTCGGCGCCACCAGCTCCATGCGGGAGAGACCCATGGTCTTCAAGGCACGCGCCGCGGCGCCGATGTTTCCCGGATGGGTCGTCTCCACCAGGACGAAACGGATTCGCGCCAGCGGGTCCTTAAATTGGTCTATCATGGCGGGCTACTTCTTCACGAATATCGCTGTACCAGCACGATAGGATACAGCGACAGCCGCAGAATCCTTCAACAGATGCATCCAAGTCTCAATATCGCCATCCGCGCGGCACGCAGTGCCGGCCGGCTCCTAATGCGCTACTCGGACCGAGTCGACGACATCAAGTTCGAGTCGAAAGGCCGCAATGATTTCGTCAGCGACGTCGACCGCGCCGCGGAGGCAGCCATCATTCAGGAGCTCCAGCGCCGCTTCCCCAGTCACGCCATCCTCGCCGAGGAGAGCGGCGCGCATGGCAACAGCGAATTCGTGTGGATCATCGACCCGCTCGACGGCACCACCAACTATCTGCATGGGCTGCCGCAGTTCGCGGTCTCCATCGCGCTCAAGCACAAGGACCAGCTGGAGTGCGCCGTCGTCTACGATCCGATGCGCGAGGAGATGTACACCGCGGCACGCGGCCAGGGCGCTCAGCTCAATGACCGCAAGATCCGCGTCGCCAATCGTCAATCCCTCGAAGGCGCCCTCATCGGCACCGGCTTCCCCTTCCGCGACCAGCGCCACATCGATGCCTATGTCGGCATGTTCAAGGCGATGACGCTCGCGACCGCAGGTGTGCGGCGGCCCGGATGCGCCTCGCTGGACCTGGCCTATGTCGCCTCGGGACGCACGGACGGCTTCTGGGAGCTTGGCCTATCGCCATGGGATTGCGCCGCGGGCGCCCTGCTGATCAAGGAGGCCGGCGGCACCATCACGGACCTAAGCGGAGGCGATCGGTTCCTCGAGACCGGCAACATGGCGGCCGGCAATCTCAAGGTGCATCGCCATATGCTGGACCTCCTGACGCCCTTCCTGAATGACAAGCTGAAGGCTTGAGCGGCCGGCCGCGGCGCGCGGACGCCCTCAGCCTGGCTGAGTCGGGAATCCTGCGCGCGGCCCGATCCCGTAGCGGTCGCGACTATAAAGCGGCGGCCCCTGCATGTAGACGCTGACCAGCTTGGCGAGTGATTCCAAGGCATCCAAGTGAATCCGCTCATACCCGTGCGAGGCGTCGATGCCGAAGGTGATGAGCGCCGTGCGAACGTCATTGCCGGCCTCCAGGGCCGCGGCGCTATCGGACCTGTAATACTTGAAGACGTCACGCTGATGCGCGATGGCGAACTCCTGGCAGAGCTGGATCATGCGATGCGTCAGGTGATAGTCGAAGGGACCGCTCTGATCCGCCATGGCGATGGTCACGCCGAACTCGCTGGAGTTCTGCCCTGGGGCCGAGGTCCCGTTATCGATGGTCAGCATCTCCGCGACGTCCTGATGGAGTGCCGCGGAGGCCCCTGAGCCGATCTCTTCCGAGATGGTGAACAGCGGATGGCAATCGACCGGCAGCCTTAAGTTCTCGCGCTTGTGGGCCTCGATCGCCGCCAGCAGCACGGCGGCACCTGCCTTGTCGTCCAGGTGGCGGCTGTTGATGAAGCCGGTCTCCGTGACCTCCGGCGAGGTATCGATCGCGAGAAAATCGCCGACGTGCATCCCGAGCCTCAAGAGGTCCTTGAGGCCCCGCACCTTCGCATCGATGCGAAACTCGACATAGTCCCACCCGCCCGGCTGGTTATCGATCTCCGGCGCGAAAGTATGACCCGAGGCCTTCAGCGGCAGGATGGTCCCGCGCCATTGTCCAGTGTCCGTGAAGAGCGTCGCGCGGGCGCCCTCGGCGAAACGGGCATTCCAATGCCCGACGGGGACAAGATGAAGTCGTCCGTTGTCCTTGAGCGACTTCACCATGGCGCCGAGGGTGTCGATGTGGGCCACGATTGCGCGATCTGGCTGCGACACCTTGCCGGAGAGGGTCGCCCGGATAGCGCCGCGCCGCGTCAGCTCGAAGGGCACCGAGAGCCGCTCGAGCTCTTCGGCGACCAGATGGACGACGCGATCCGTATAGCCTGAGGGACTGGGAGTAAAGAGCAGCCTCAGCAGCGTATCGACAAGGTAATCCATGTCGATCTTGGGTAGCTTCAAGAAAAATCCTCCCGAAACACGGTCTGCGGAAACAGCAGATCCACAAAACGCTCGGCTGTCGGCTGAGGCTCATGATTGGCCAGCCCCGGGCGCTCATTCGCCTCGATGATCACATATTCGGGAGCGCTAACGGAAGGCACGATGAAGTCCAGACCTGTGACCGGGATGTCGAGCGCACGCGCCGCCGCGCAGGCGGCATCCGCTAGCCTGGGATGGAGCTCCGCGGTGACGTCATGGATGGTGCCGCCGGTATGCAGATTGGCCGTCTTACGGACCTGCAGGTACTCGCCCTCGGGAAGGATATCCGTCATCGCATAACCAGCCTCCTGCACGCAGCGCTCGGTCTCGGCGTCCATCGGAATGGAGCTCTCACCTCCGGTGGCCGCGCGCCGTCGGCGACTCTGCGCCTGTATCAAGTCGTGGACGCTGTGCTGCCCCGTCCCGACCACGTGCGCCGGGCGGCGAATCGCCGCTGCAACGACCTGGAGATCGATGACGACGATGCGCAGATCCTCGCCCTTCACGAATTCTTCGAGGATGACCACGTCACAAATCCGACGCGCGGCGGCAACCGCCGTCTCGAGCGTCTCTGGATCGCGGACATCGACGCTGATGCCGGCGCCCTGCTCGCCGCGCGCCGGTTTCACCACGACGCTGCCGAGCTTCGAGAGGAAGGCCTCGGCCTGGTCGAGCGCCTCGTAGCGCGCCTGCTCCGGCACCCGCAAGCCCGCCCGTTTCAGCAGGCGATGGGTAATCGCCTTGTCGTCGCACCGACTCATGGCAACGGCGCTGGTCAGCTCGCTCAGGCTCTCGCGACAGACGATGCGGCGGCCGCCGAGCACCAGCGCGAAGTAGCCGGCCTCGGCGTCGATGACCTCGATACCGATGCCGCGCCGCCGGGCCTCGTTGACGATGATACTGGCATAGGGGTTGAGATTGGCCTCGGGCTGTCGTCCGATGAAGAGCGGCTCGTTGAAGGCGTTCTTGTTCTTGATAGCAAATGCCGGGATCCGCTCGAATCCGAGCTTGTCATAGAGACGGATCGCATTGGCATTGTCGTGCATCACGGAGAGGTCAAGAAAGGCGCGGCCACGCGCCACGTAGTACTCGATGACCTGCCGCACCAAGGTCTCGCCGATGCCCGGATAAGGCGCCTGAGGATCGACCGCGAGCGCCCAGAGGCTGGCGCCGTTCTCGGGATCGTCGAACGCGGCCACATGGTCGACACCATTGACGACGCCGAGGATGACGCCATCCTGCTCGTCCTCCGCGACCCAGTAGCTGAGCTCCTTGGAGGTGCGATTGCCCCAGATAAAGTCGGCGCCCGGCGGCACCATGCGCCGGCTGATGTAGAGACGCTGGATGGCCTCGGCGTCGTCACGACTGTTCAGGAGCCGAATGTGGAACCCCTTGGGGCGCCGGTGGCAAGACTGGTAGCGCTCCAGCCACAGCCGAAAGGTATGCGAGGGATCGAGGAACAAGTCCTGAGGCGCATATGACAAGACGACGTGCGGATCTCTCAAGTAGAGGGCCACGTCGCGCTTGCCGGGGCGCTCGTCCTGCAGCGCAACCGCCACTGACTTGGGGTCGGTGAACGACTGGCCGAACAAGAGGCGCCCCCAGCCGCAATCGACCGAGGCGGACTGCCCCAGGTGCTGATCCGCGCGCTGCTCGCGCTCCCAATTCTTGACCGAGGGCGCCCGGCTGCGCTCGAGACGGTGATGGAAACGTTCTTTCATGCTCATCGTCACCTGCCCTTAAACCTGCATCGGTCGGGATGTCTGCGCAGCCGGGAGGTCATACCGCCAGCCATACCCTGGCGCTGTCCCAGCGACGTCTTCTCCTTGGCCACCCGCGGTCTCGTCTGGCACCGAGCGCAGCGAATGCCCGATCGAGGCCCCTCTCACAAGGTGGAGAGATGGCTTCGCCCTGCGTCTTATCAAACGCCGTGCTCCTGCAGCCACATCTCCAGCAAGGCGACTTGCCAGAGCTTGGAGCCTCGCAGCGGCGTGATGTGGTCGTCCGGCGCGGCCAGCAGCTCTTCGACATAGGCGGGCTGGAACAGCTCACGCTCCCGCGCAGCCTGGGAATGGACCAGGTCGCGAACCGTGTCCAGCACCTTACCACGGAGGTATTTCAATGCCGGGACCGGGAAGTATCCTTTGGGGCGATCGATCACCTCGCTGGGAATGACCTTGCGGCCGACCGCCTTGAGCACGCACTTGCCCTCGTCGCAGAGCTTGTACTCGTCGGGCATCCGCGCGGCCAGCTCGACGAGCTCGTGATCGAGGAAGGGGACACGCGCCTCCAGCCCCCAGGCCATCGTCATGTTGTCGACGCGCTTGACGGGATCGTCCACCAGCATGATCTGCTGGTCGAGTCGCAGCGCCTTGTCGACCGGCGCAGCCGCCCCGGGGCGGGCGAAATGCGCCGCGATGAAGGCCCGGCTATGGTCGTCGCCATGGAAACGGCCATGCACCGCGCGCCTGTATTCCTCATGACTGCGGTCGCAAAAGGCCCGCGCATAGTCGGCTACCGGATCCGTGCTGCCGACCATGGGTGGATACCAGTGATAGCCGGCGAAGACCTCGTCGGCGCCCTGCCCGCTCTGGACCACCTTGACGTGCTTGGACACCTCCTGCGAGAGCAAGAAGAAGCCGATGACATCGTGGCTCACCATGGGCTCCGCCATGGCGCGCACGCAGTTCGGCAGCTCGGGAAGCAGACGCGAGGCCGAGTCGACACGGATCTTGTGATGGATGGTCCCGTAGTGCTTGGCGATGACGTCGGAGTACTGGAACTCATCGCCCACCTCTTCCCCGACGGTCTCGAAGCCGACGGAGAAGGTATTCAGTCCCTGCTGGCCGTGCTCCGCGAGCAGGCCGACGATGAGGCTCGAATCCAGCCCTCCGGACAGGAGCACACCGACGTCGACGTCCGCCACCAGTCGGCGCTCGACCGCGGTGCGCAGGCTCGCTAGGACGCGCTCTTGCCAGTCCTCGAAGCCGAGCCCCTGCTCGTCCGGACGCGGCTCGAAGAGCGGCGCCCAGTAGGTCCGGTCGCTGGAGCGGCCGTTGGGCTCGATGGTCCGAATGGTCGCGGGCGGGAGCTTGCGAACACCCGACAGAATGGTGCGCGGAGCGGGCACGACGGCATGGAAATGCATGTAGTGGTGCAGGGCCACCGGGTCGATGTCGGTTGCGACGCCGCCGCCGGCCAGGATCGCTGGCAGGCTGGAGGCGAAGCGCAGCCCGCCCTTCACCTCGGCGTAGTAGAGCGGCTTGATCCCGAGGCGATCACGGACCAGGGTCAGGCGGCCCGAGTCGCGCTCGGCCACGGCGAAGGCGAACATGCCGTGGAAGTGATCGACGCAATCAGCGCCCCAGGCGTGAAAGGCCTTGAGCACGACCTCGGTGTCGCCGTGCGAGAAGAACCGATAGCCCTTCTGCTGCAGCTCGGCACGCAGCTCCTTGTAGTTGTAGATGCAGCCATTGAAGGCGACCGACAGCCCCAGCTCGCTATCCACCATGGGCTGCGCCGCGTGGGTGCTCAGGTCGATGATGGACAAGCGGCGGTGCGCCAGCGCGACACGCCCTTGCTGCCAGAGACCATGTCCGTCCGGACCGCGCGGGATCATGGCCGCGCTCATGGCACTCAAGGCACCCAGATCGATCGGCGCGTCGTCAAAGCGGACTTCACCGCAGAATCCACACATGAAAGCTTCTCCTGAGACTGGAGCAAAGACATTGACGGCAGCGAGACGCCGTCAGGCTCAAACCGAGCGAATCGCCGAGGATTGACGAGACGCGCCGCTCCGAACGGGAGCGGCGACGAGAAGACCCGGAACGGCTCAAGCCGGCCCCAAGGCCGACTCCGGCGGACACCGGAGCCACGCCAAGAGAGCCACTGTCGAGATCTCTGGGGCGACTGGCTGATCGCTCATGGCCTTTCGTCCGCAGTTACAAGACCGTGCGAGGCAGAGCTGGGGAAGCCGCCTCTCGCCGCACGGCCGCGCAGATTCAAGCCCGCCCTAGGCTCGCACTGGGGACCTCGGGTCCGAGCACGCTAGCGACGCAGACCCGGTCGAGGCCGAATCCGCATGAGCCGAGCGCTAAATCTGCTTGTTATCCGCCATGTTAGCGAACCAAGCCATGAGTTTCCAGCCGCGGAGCCTCAGCGCGCAGGGCGGTCAGCCGCGATCAAGGGGTGGAATCCAACCCCTCGCCCCCCGCAACATCGGCCAGGATTCGATAGGAGTGGAGCACGGGCAGGGGCAGCGGAAGCTCCAGCCTCTGCGCCGAGGGTTTCACGAATGTCATGAGGGGCTTGTAGGGCCCTAGCGGTGATCCGGCGCCTTCCAGCAGGTAGGCCCCCGGCTTGAGCGCATAGGTCGACAAGGTCCAATTGCTGCCGCGTTTCGAAACGTCATAGCCGCCGAAGGGCCGTGCCAGGGGCTCGCCGACGAAGACACCCTGCCCTGGCATCAGCACGCTTTGCCAATAGGCCTCGAGCAGCGTCGAGCCCGTCACATAGGCCCGTATCAATGTTCGCACGTCAGGAAACTTCGCCGGGAAGTTGCACGGCTCCGTCACGGCTCCATAGCTGCCCGTCGCGCCCGCCGCGAGCCACCGCAGGATGCTCATCTGACGGCTATCGGTGAGCTGTCCGCCCGTCGATGTCAGATGATCCGCGATCGCGCCCGGCCGGAAGGCGTTGGTCGCCAGCCGCGGCACCTCACGGAGACCCGTGAAGTAGAAGAGGACGTCCGACCGGTCTTGAATGAAGTCGGCAGACGGACTCTCGATCCGCAGAGCCCCACCGAGCTCACGCATCGTCTCGGCATAGCCCTGGGCACGCACGTTCCGGGCCTCATCCGAGGTACTGACCAAGTAAGCCGTCCCGGTCGGGCGCGTGTCATCGGCCGACCGGCCGCGCTCGATGAGCGCCCGCGCCGCGTCGAGCGTCGGGCCGGGAATCATCATCGTCGGCCGAATGCCATAGTCCGCGAAAGGCCGGTGGCTGTTGGACGCAAAGTAGGGACTGGGCTTGGCGGGACGACAGCCGGAGGCGCAGTAGTCCCGGTCGAAGCCGACGGCGAAGGCGGTCGTGATCGACATGCAGTCGACCCGGTAGGGCTGTGTCCAGGTCAAGACATAGGCCTGGACAGCGTCAGGCGTCTCGGCGCGCACACGGGCGTAGATCGGGGCGAATTCGGAGGCTGGCATCTTGGACGCGCCCGGGCGAAACGACACCTCGATGAGATGGTCGGCAGGCAAGGCGCGGACGCGACTGTAATAACGCCCCACCGCAACGCTGACCGGGTCCTCGCGATTGACGATGATCGCCACGTCCTCCGGCCCCAGGGCTTGCTTGGGAAGCACCACCACGGGGGCTGCCCGAGACGAGACCGCAACGCTGAGCAGGAGCCCGCAGAGGGCGCCCCACCAAAGGCGGGCACAGGCACCCGCCGTGAGTCCGGTGAGCGAGCCAAGAGCAGTGTCTCTGCGGGGGAGCGGAGCACGCGGCAACGCCCCTCGTGACGCCATCCGGATCTCAGCTGGACGGCCGGCGCGACCAGCCCCCAGACCGCAGGCGACGCGCGAGAACCGCCGCAAATGGGATCCCCGCTCAACGAGCCGGAGCGAGCAAGGGACGAATACCCGCCCGCGAGACATAGGCTCGAGAGACTATCGGGCGAACCGTCAGGCCAACCCGGACTCAGCCGCCGCCGAGTGAGGCCGAGGACAGCCCCTCCAGGGTCTCCCGCGCCTCCTCCAATCCGGGGAACGATGCCCCCGAGTCGACCGCCGCCGTCAGCATCTCCCTTGCCTGGTCGTCGCGCCCTAGGCTCGCGTAGACCATACCGAGGTGGAACTGCATCTCCGCCGGCACTGGATCGACCTGGCCCGCAGCCTCTTCCAAGGTCGACAGGGCGCCCTCGATATCGCCACTCCTGAACTGTACCCAGCCCAAGGTATCCAGCAGGACCCACTGCCCGGATGTCGCGAGCCCCCGCGCCAGCTCCATCGCGCGACTCAAGCTCGCGGGATCGTCCTTCCGGGCATTGGCCAGCAGCATGGCAAGATTGTTCGCCACGGCATCGGCCTCGGGGTTGCTATCGAGCACCTCTTCGTAGGCTGAGATCGCCTCGTCGCCACGCCCCGCGTCCTGGAGGGCGATCCCCAGCCTGAAGATCAAGAAGGCATTACGCCCGGTCTCCTCGATCCCGGCGCGCAGCGTCGAGATCGCCTTGTCCGACTCGCCCGCGCGCACATAGAGGTCGGCCATGCGCGTATAGGCGCTCGGCGACTTGGGGTAGAGACTGATGACCTGCTCGAACTGGGCCGCCGCCTCCTTGAAGCGGCCGGCAGAGGCATAGATCTCGCCCAACAGATTGAGCGCCGCGGCGTTGGCGGGCTGCTGATCCAGATACGCCTTGACACTGGCCTCCGCATCCTCGACCTGCTTTAGACCCAGATAGCTGCGCGCCAGCGCGAGCCTTGGCTCGACCGCATCGGCCCGCTTCTCGATGGCGACCTTGAGCACCTCGACGCTCTCTTGAAGCCTGCCGTCTCGCTGGAGCAGAAGCCCCTTGAGGTAGTAGCCCAGGGGATGGTCGGGGCGCGTCTCCAGGATCCGGTCGGCGGTCCGCTCCATCGCATCCCAATCCTGCTGGGACAGCTGCAGCTTGGCCAAGGCACTCTGTACGCGGGTATCGTCAGGGACCTTCTCCAGGAATCCTTCCAGGATGCGCGAGGCGCCCTTCATGTCACCACTCCGCACGAGAAGCTGCGCCATGTCCAGATAGGCCGCTGGCTCGGCGGGCGCGGCATCGATCGCCTTCTGTAGCGCATCCTGGGCCAAGGGAACCTCTTCACGCATCTCGTGCGCCTTGGCGAGAAGTCGCAGCGCACGCGTGGACTCAGGATCGTTCTGCAGGGCGTCGCGCAGATCGGGGATGGCTGCGTCAGGCTCATCACGCGTCAAGGCGATTGCGGCGCGCAGCGTCAAGGCATCCACATTGCGCGGATCCTCCTCCAGCACTTCAGCAAGGAGCGCCAGGGCCTGGTCCATCTCCTGATTGGCAAAATCGAGCGTCGCCAGTCGATGACGCGCCTTCAGACCCGCCGTTCCAAGGTCGTCCCGCTCGATGATGGCGCGATAGATGTCTTTGGACTTGTCGCGTTGCCCGAGGCTCGCGGCAAGCTCGGCTTGCGCGAAGCGCAGGTCATACTGATCCGGCGCCTGCGCGACCAGCTCCTCCAGGAGCGCAACACCGGCCTCCGGCCCATGCTCCTTGACCGCCCATTCGACGAGCAGCAGCTTTGGCTGTGCATCCTCGGGGTTGGCCGCAATGGCGCGTCTCAGGGCCTGCTCCGCCGCCTGCCGTTCACCTTGCTGCGTCAGGAAGGCCGCCAGGCGGGCGGTATGGATGAGCTGGGACGGCTCGATCTCCGTCAACTTCTCGAGCTGCTCGCGCGCCTTAGCGGCATCACCCAACGACTGATAGCCGGCGGCTAGCGACAAGCGAAGCTGGACATCATCCGGATGCGCCTCCGCGGCCCGCTCCAGAAGCGCGACCGCCTCCGCGCCGGCACCCTGAGCCCGACGCACCTCCGCGAGCAGCAGCAGGCCATTGCGATGGCTGGGATCGACAGCCAAGGCGGCCTGGGCATCGGCCGTCGCCACATCCAGGTCCCCCTGCTTGGCCCGCACCGCCCCGCGCAGGGCCAAGGCATCAGGATTCTCGGGGGCCAGCGCCAGCACGGCCGCGGCGTCGGCCAGCGCGTCCTCCTGCTGGCCGGCATCGAATAACAGCTGCCCGCGCTTGAGACGTGCATCGATGAAGTCGGGCTTCAGCTCGACGGCCTTGTTGTACCCGCCGAAGGCGGCGCTCCAATTCTGGCGGTCGGCCTCGATCTGGGCGAGCTGAAACCAAGCCTCCGCATGCTTGGGATCGATCTGCAAGACGTTCTTGAGCTCGAGCCGGGCCTTGACCGGATCACCCTCCGCGAGCAGCTCCATGCCCCGATCGAAATAGGCCTGCTTGCGGTCTTCGGCGCCACACCCGGCGAGCAGCGCGAGAAGCATCGACAAGGCAAGCCCAGCATACCCGGCCCGCGCTCGCGGACGTGACAGCAATGTTGACGACGACATCGACTTCAGCTCCTAAGTCAGCTCGATAACCATGGTCAAAGACCGTATTATATCGATGCATCACAAGCAATCCGGCGCTCCTCACTCGCGGCCGAGAGACAAGGCCGAAGCCGCCAGCCACGCGCAGTGGCGCCCTCGCGGGAAGGGCGATCGGTTCGAGCATCATTGACTGTTGCGTCAGTGTGCGCGGTGTCTCGATCACATCAATGAAGCACTGGCACTGGGCTGCGAAGCCAAGAACGCATAATGGCTGCGAGCGCCATTCTGAGCTATGGAAGGAGACCACTCATGAGACGCTGCTCGCACCGGAGCGCCGCCTGCACAGCGATGCCGCGATGACCGCCATCGCCTACGTCCGCGAAGCCACGCCGACGTCCTCAACCAGCGGCTCGCCCCTTCACATGCAAGGCATAGAGCATGTCCTCGTCCGCAATATGGTCGATCAGCCAGTCCTGCGTGATGTCCAGGGCGCGCTCCGCCAAGTCTTCACTAGGCCCAAAGATCATCAAATCGTTCTCGAGCTCGTCTAGGCGCCTGAAGAAGGCCGCATGCTGATGTAAATGCTCTCGCAGACCGGGATACTCATGCCGACGCATGAAGTCCACTTCCGTGTCGAAATGCTTCTCCGCATAGCTCCGCATGAAGGCAATCGCATCGACGACCGCGTTCTTGCCCTCCCTCCCCAGAATGCCCTCGTAGAGCTGATGTGATGCAGCGAAGAATCCCTTGTGCTGCTCATCGATCTCGGGGACGCCGATAAGATAGACATCGGACCAGTCTTTTAGCATTCGACACCTGCAGCAAAAGCGTTATTCAAGAAACAGCACATCCCCCGGCCGACCCGGCCGCAAGCGCGAGGCGTTGCGGCGAGCGGACGCGCCAGGGAGCCCCGGCTCGGCCAAGACGGCATCCTAAGCCACCCACAGTCACATTGGAATCTCGGCGACGGGTCCCGGCCCGCCAGAGCCGGGCCAGGCAAGATACCCCGCACACGGACAGACGGTATCAACAATCCGTAAGAACACGCCTTTCATGATCGGATCCGTTTGCTAGAGTAAGGTGATCGGGATTGCATGGTCCCGCCATCACTCCGGAGCTAGCTGATCGTGGAACCTGAATTCGCAGAACGCTCTCAGCGGATCGGCACTCGTCTGCGCGCCGAGCGCCAGCGACGCGGCTGGTCCCTAAACGACCTCTCCGCACGGACCCATGGCGTCTTGTCCAAGTCCAGGATCAGCAACTACGAGCAAGGAATCCGCCGGATGGGACTGGAAGCGGCACAGCACCTAGCCGCCGCCCTCGAGACCGTCACGCCCGCGTGGCTTCTGCTACTGGAAGAAGAAAGCCCTCTCGATGACGAGGAGCTTTCCCTCATCAAGGATTTCCGCACCCTTGACCCCAACAGCCGGCGCCAAATCATCGATCTGACCCGAAGCAAGAAACGGCAAGGCGATCAGCAGGCGGCATCCTGAGCGCAGGTCTGCGCAACCCCAGAATTCTGTGCCAGGACGCAACCCAATGCCATGGACTTAAGCCGTCCGGCAGTACGCCGGGTGGAATCCGGGCTTGAGCTTGCCGGGATTGAGGCGTGGAAATTGTCGGTCTGGCCGTACCG
>NZ_JAAIJQ010000045.1 GCF_010820565.1 Thiorhodococcus minor
GGGCATCCGATCCGGGAATTGGGCGCCGGGCGCCTGGCGCGCGACCATCGCCCGTCATGCACAGGTGTTCGAGGAGACGGACGACCCCTATCTGCGCGAGCGCGCCGCGGACGTGCGCAAGATCGGTCAGCACGTCCTCCTGCACCTGGAGTCGCGTGTGCGGGCCGCCCGCAGCGCGGCAGAGCGCTGCATCCTGGTGGGCGAGCCCCACGGCTTGGCGGCGATGTCCGCCTGATTGATCGCGAACGCGCGCATGAAGCGCTGCAGGGGGCATCGACCTCTTGGTGGGGCAGATTGACGCCCTGCTCAGCGGGCACGACGAGGTATTCCTCGCGGAGAAGGATCAATTGCTCGCAGTGTGGCGGACGTCACCTCCTTCATCACCGTCGATGGCTCGGGCGGGCGCTGCCAGGGGCGTAACGGCTAGGTCACACAGATTGGTAACGACTTCTTCGCTCGTTCGCCGGCACCGAGAGCAAGCGCCGGATCAATTTCCTCGAACGCCTGCTGTTCTGACTCGGCACGGATGCCGGCACGGAAAATCGCGTATCTTAGTTTGAACGGGCTCCGCCACCTTGCGTTGCTGCTCGCCCTCGTCCGTGTTAAGAAACGCGGCCATGAAAATGGGCTCTAGATCAACGCCCCCGACGCTGCGGCCAGTATGGGCATCGTCCCGTTCGCGATGCCCGATCTCGCGAGGACTGAGTGGGACGCGCAACGCTGGCGGCAAGACTTTCTCGGTGAGGGGGCGCGAGTGTGAGATCTGAGACTTGGCGCGCGCTCGTCTTGCGTGGCGTCGCTTTCATGCTGCTCTGGTGGGTGCTGGTCGAAGGACGTCACGACGGCTGGGCGCTGGGCGCGCTCGCCGTCGTCGCCGCGACCTGGACCAGCCTGACGCTGGCGCCCCCGGGGCGAAGGCGCATCCGTCCGGCCGGGCTCCTCGCCTTTCTCGGCTTCTTTCTCTGGAGCTCGATCCGCGGCGGCATGCAGGTCGCGGCCATGGCAATGCGCGGCCGCCGCGCCTTGCGCCCGGGACTGATCGAGCTTGCCGTGCGTCTGCCGCCGGGGTGGCCGCGCATCCTGCTGGTGAACACCTTGACTTTGATGCCTGGGACGCTCGGCGTCGAGCTGTCCCGCAAGACCTTGCGCCTGCATGTGCTCGATGAGCGGCTGCCGGTCGTCGCCGAGGCGCGGGCGTTGGAAGCGGCCATCGCCCGCATGCTCAGGAGGACTGGATGACCACGCTCGCACTCGCCATTGCCCTGTTTCTGCTTGCGAATCTCGTCGTTGCGCTGGTCGCCGCCGCGCGCGGACCGACCTCGGCCGATCGCATGCTGATGGCCTTGCTGTTCGGGACTACGGGCACGGGTATCCTGGCACTGCTGGCTGCGGCCGGCGCTGGGGCGGCGGCGGTGGACGTTGCGCTGGTCCTGGCCCTGTTGGCCGCCATCGGCGGTATCGCCTTCGCGAAGCGCGCCTGGCGTGCGCGGCACCATGTCAGCGATTGACTGGCTCAGTGCCCTGCTGCTCGTCGTCGGTGCCGCCTTCTTCTTCGCCGGCACCCTGGGTCTGCTGCGCTTTCCCGATGTCTACAGCCGTTTGCACGCCCTCGCCAAGGCGGACAATCTGGGGCTTGGCTGCGTGCTGCTCGGGCTCGCGCTGCGAGCGGACAGTCTCGCCGTGGCCATGAAGCTGCTATTGATTTGGCCGCTGGTGCTGACGGCCAGTGCCGGGGTTGGATTCGCCATCGCGCGGCGCGCCCAGACGCTCGGTATCCGTCCCTGGCGCCAAGGGGATGCGCCATGACTCTTGGTCTCGCCTTCGACCTGCTGCTGGCCTGTGCTTTGCTTTGGAGCGCCTGGCGCACCCTGAGCACGCCGCGGCTGGATCGCGCCATCATCCTCTTCATCGCCTTTGGTCTCTTGATGACCATTGCCTGGATTCGGCTCTCGGCACCCGACATCGCCCTGGCCGAGGCGGCCATCGGCGCCGGCTTGACCGGGGCCTTGCTCCTGGACGCCTATGGCGCCCTACGCCAGCGCAAGCGACGGCGGAAAGCATCATGAAGGCACTCGCGAAGACCTTCGTCGTCGTTTGGCTTGCCCTGGTCTTTGTCGCCGCGGCGATCGGCGCCATGCTCGAGCTGGGTCCGGCCGCTCTGGACCTGCGCGCTCCGGTGACGGACCATCTGACCGACACTGGCGTGAGCCACCCGGTGACCGCCGTCCTGCTCAACTACCGCGGCTATGACACCCTGCTCGAGATCGCCGTGCTGCTGCTGGCCCTGCTGGGGATTTTGGCCGCCGGCGGCGCGGCGGGCTCGGCGGCGCCGAAGGCGGCACATCCGATGCTGCAAGCCTCCGCGCGGTTGGCCGCCCCGCTGATGATTCTGGTGGCGGTCTATCTCCTCTGGGCCGGCGCCTTTCTGCCCGGTGGCGCCTTCCAGGCCGGCGCGGTGCTCGCGGCCGCGGCGGTCCTGCTGCACCTCGTCGGCCTGACGCGGGGCTGGGACTCGCCACGGCTGCGCCTGCGGCTCGGGCTGGCGGGCGGTTTCGCCCTTTTCCTCGCCGTCGCCGCGGCGCTGCTGACGCAGGGCGCGCTGCTAGGCTTCCCGCCGGCCTGGGCGGGCGAGCTGATCATGCTGATCGAGGCCGGCCTGACGGTCTCGCTCGGGCTGATCCTCGCCGGTTTCTTCCTGTTCCTCTCGCGGGACCTGAGATAAGCACCATGACGAGCGGCCTCCTGTTCGCGCTGGTGGGCGTCGCCCTGTTCGCACTCGGCGTGGCGGGCGTGGTGCTGATCGCGCAGCTGCCGCGCCGCATCCTCGCCTTCAATCTGATGGGCAGCGGTGCCTTTCTGGTGCTGGTGGGCCTCGCGCAGCGCGGCGACCTGCCGGACCCGGTGCCCCACGCGATGGTGCTGACTGGCATCGTCGTCGCCGTTGCCGCAACGGCCCTGGCGCTGGCCCTCGTGCGCAGGCTGCACGCCCTCACGGGCCGTCTGCAGCTCCCGGAGGACGACGGTGACTGACGCCCTGGACTGGCTCGCCCCCCTCGTTTCCCTCGATCGCCTTGCCTGGCTCGACCCCTTGGCCTGGCTCGTCGTGCTGCCGTTGGGTTGGGCGACGCTGGCCTTCGTGCTCGGATCGGGGCGCGGGGCCTGGGCGGCGCTGGCTGGGGTGAGCCTGCAGCTTTGGCTGGCGGTCGAGCTCGCAGGGACCATCCTCGCAGACGGTGCCACGCCCCCCGTGGGCGCAAGCGAGATGGCAGCCCACCATGCGGTCGGCGGGTGGGGGGCTCCGCTGGGCATCGACCTGGCGGCCGACGGCCTCTCGGCCGCGATGCTGATCCTGACGCAAATGGTCGCGCTGCCGCTGGCGGTCTACGCACGCGCCTATTTCAAGGCCGGCGACCCGGCCGGCGCCTGGTTCTGGCCGCTGATGGGCTTCCTGATCGCCGGTCTCAACGCCTTGTTCGTCTCTGCCGATCTGTTCAATCTGTACGTGACCTTGGAGCTGGTCGGGCTGGCTTCCGTCGGCATCGTGGCCGCGGGCGGCGGCGCCCAGCAGCTGGCCGCAGCCTTGCGCTACCTCTTCGTCAGCCTGGTCGGCTCCGGCGCCTATCTGCTTGGCGTTGCCTTGATCTACGGTGCCTACGGCACGGTCTCCATCGCCACGCTGACGCCGCTGATCGCCGCCGAGGCGCCGCGCCTGGTATGGCTCGCCGCCGGCTTGATGTTGGTCGGCCTGCTGCTCAAGACCGCGCTTTTCCCTTTCCATTTCTGGCTGCCCCCGGCCCACGGCAGCGCCCCGGCCCCGGTCTCCGCACTGCTGTCCGCGCTGGTGGTGAAGGCCTCCTTCTACCTCATCCTGCGGCTATGGATCGGCCCCCTGGAGCCCCTGCTGCCCGCTGCCGCCGCCTGGCTCGCAGCGCTGCTCGGCGCGCTGGCGATCTTCTGGGGATCCTATCGGGCGATTCGGGCGGTTAAGCTCAAGCGCCTGATCGCCTATTCCACAGTGGCTCAGCTGGGGTATCTCTTCCTGATCTTTCCGCTGCTTGCGCAGCCGGCGGCGCTGCAGGCCGGCGTGATGCAGGTCTTCGCCCACGGTCTGGCCAAGGCCGGCATGTTCGCCGCCGCCGGGGTGATGATCAGGGCGACCGGTCAGGACACCGTGGCCGGTCTGGCGGGAGCTGTCGATCGCCTGCCGGTCACCCTGTTCGCCTTCGGCCTGGCAGGCATGACCCTGATGGGCCTGCCGCCGTCCTCGGGGTTCTTGGCCAAGTGGCAGATCATCGAGGCGGCACTGGCGCAGGGCTACTGGATCATCGCGGTGGTGGCGCTGGCCGGCGGTCTGCTGGCGGCCCTCTATGTCTTTCGCGTGCTGCGCCAGGCATTCCTGGTCTCCGGCGCCGATGTCGCCGAGCGCGGACCAGTCCCCGCCGTGCCGCGGACGCTGGAGTGGAGCGCCTTCGTGCTCGCCGCCGCCAGCGTCCTCTTGGGGTTGCGCGGCGTGGAGCTGATGCGGCTGCTGGGAGCGGGGGCATGAGCGCCAGCGAATGGCTGCCCCTGGCCGTGCTGGCCTCCTCGCTGGTGCCTGGCCTGGTGATCTTCGCCCTGCCCGAAGACCGGGTCGCCACGCGCACGACGCTCAACCTGCTCGGCGCCCTAGCCAAGCTGGTGCTGGTCTTGCTGTTGCTCGCCGGGGTGCGCGCGGGCGAGACCTATGGTGTGCGCTTCGCCGTCCTACCCGGTCTGGACCTCGCCTTCAAGGCCGATGCCCTGGGACTGCTGTTCATCAGCCTCTCGGCCGTGCTCTGGCTGCTGACGACGCTCTATGCCATCGGGTACCTCGAGCGTGCGCCGCACCGCAGCCGCTTCTTCGGCTTCTTCAGCCTCTGCGTCACCGCCACCATGGGCATCGCCATGGCGGCGAACCTCTTCACCTTCTTCGTCTTCTACGAGCTGCTGACGCTGTCGACCTTCCCCCTGGTGGTGCACCGCGAGACCAGCCAGGCGCTGCGCGCAGGCACCCTCTATCTCGCCTATACCCTGATCGGCGGCACGGTCCTGCTGACAGGTATCGTCTGGCTGCACCACCTGCTCGGGCATACCGAGTTCGCGCACACCGGCGTCGTCGCGGCACTCGGCTCGGAGTACGCCGCGCAGCTGCAGATCATCTTCGTGCTGCTGATCGTCGGCGTCGGCGTCAAGGCCGCCATCGTCCCGCTGCACGGCTGGCTGCCGCAGGCGATGGTGGCCCCCGCGCCCGTCTCGGCGCTGCTGCATGCCGTGGCCGTGGTCAAGGCCGGCGCCTTCGGCATCGTGCGCATCGTCTACGAGGTCTATGGGATCGAATTCGCCCAGTCGCTGAGCCTGCTGTGGCCGCTGGCCCTGGTCGCCGCCGTCACCATTCTCTGGGGCAGCCTGCGCGCCCTGTTCCAAGACGATCTGAAGCGGCGGCTGGCGTTCTCCACCGTCAGCCAAGTGTCCTACATCGCCCTCGGCGTGGCCCTGTTCGGCCCCATCGGCACGGTCGGCGGCCTGGTGCACCTGGTGCACCAGGGCATCATGAAGATCACCCTCTTCTTCTGTGCCGGCAACTACGCCGAGACCCTGGGCATCCACAAGGTCAGCGAGATGAACGGCGCGGGACGGCGCATGCCGCTCACCACCGTCGCCTTCTCCATCGGCGCACTCGGCATGATGGGCGCGCCCCTGACCGCCGGCGCGGTCAGCAAGGCGTGGCTCTCCGACGGTGCCAGCGCCGCAGGCATGGAGTGGGCGGTCTGGGTCTTGTGGACGTCGAGTCTGCTGAATGCCGCCTACTTCCTGCCCATCCTGTGGCGGGCCTGGCTCCGGCCCGCATCCACTCCCTGGCCGGACGAGCGGATTCCAAGACGCGCTTGGCGCGAGACCTCTCGACTGCTGCTGTTGCCGCCCCTGGTCACCGCGGCCGCCACCCTGGCGGCCGGCATCTTCGCGACGGCCGAGCTCAGCCCGCTGTCCTGGGCGCGCTTGATCGCCGAGCGCGAATATCTGACGAGCCCCGCGCCATGATGCGTGCATCGGCGCGACGATCTCAGGTTGGCCCTGGCGTCGGGGGCGAAGTCTGAGGACTGGGCTCGATCGAGACAGGCGAGACGAAGCCCGGCGGCTTGATCGCGAGCACGGAGCAATCGAGCTGATAGAGAATCGTCTCCGCCGTGTTGCCGATGAGGAGGCCGGGAATGCCGCTGCGGCCGACGGTTCCCATGACGACGAGATCGGCCTCGAGCCGCTTGGCCTGGGCCGGAATCTCTTTGCTCGGCGCGCCCCTGATCAGGTGCTTCCGAGGTTTCAGCAAGGTGAGCGCTTCTGGGCCAAGCGTGTCTTCCAGCGCGTGCAGGAGTGCGTCCAGACCGGCCTCGTGCTGGCGCCTCACCGCTTCGACGTAGGCGAAGACCTCTTGCGCCTGCACATTGATGGACGCGCTACGCATGACTCCCTCCCCGATCGCCTCCCACACCGTTACCAGGTGCAGCTCGGCGAGCTCCGTCAGCGCCATCCAGGCCGCGACCTCCAAGATCTGATGGCTCAGCGATCGGTGCGCTCTCGATCCCTCGGTGGGGTCGTCATCGGCGAGATCGACCGCGGCAAGGATGCGCCGAAAGGCCGTCGGCGCGTCGCACTTGGTGATACAGATCGGACAAGGACACTTGCGCAGCAGGTGCATGTCGTTACTGCCGAACAGTAGGGCCAGCCAGCTCGGATCCTCGGGGGCCTTGATGACCAGATCGTGCCCCTCGCGCAATACCTCGCGGATCACCTCCAGATAGGGCGTGCCTACCAGCACCTTGCATTGGATCTCGGCCCTCTGCCGGTAGGGCTCGGCCAGGGCGTCGAGGGCTTGTGCATGCTCAGTGCGCAACGCCGTCTGCAGGTCGGCCGAGAGCGGGCCGCCCCGCGGCATGCCGATGCCGGCCGGGACCTGAGGGACCACGTCGACGAGCGTCAGATTGGCCTGGTTGGTCTCCGCTAGCGCGACCGCTCGCCGCAGGACGGACGTGCATCGTTTTCCCGTCTCGACGACGTAGAGCATGCTCTTGAACCGTTTCATCCTGATTCCCTCCGTTGAGGCGTGGAGCGACTCAACCCGTAACGCGCCCCTCGGGGGCTAGCCTTATGCGGACCGAGGAGGCATGGGACGTGACCGCAAGCGCTGCCGTCAGCTGGAGACATCTGCCTCCTACGCATCGTCTCTGTGCGCACGAGCCGAGCCGATTGCCTTCACCAGATTCTCGGCCGCGAAGTCCACGGCGTCGAGGAAGGGGTAGAGCACGACGGGCACTCCGGCCTGCCAGAGTGCGGAGCCATGGGCCTCATCGCGGGCGACCACGACGATTTCACCGCCGAAACGGCGCTCGCACAAGGCGTGCAGCAGGGCACGGTTGGAGCCGATATCCGGCAGGGTGCTGATGACCCACCCCGCGCCGGCCAGGGGCAGGCTGTCCAGGAAGGCCGGATCCGCCCCATCGCCGAACCGCACGGGCAGATCCGCCTGCGCCAAGGTGCGCACCAGATCCGGATCGAAGTCCACGCCAAGCACCTCGAGGCCGTTGGACCGCAGGCGCCGCGCCAGGCGCTTGCCGTAGCGCCCGAGCCCGAAAACAAGGACCTCGGGCCGCTCCCTCGGGGCGGCTTGCTGCTCCACGGCCAGCTCTCGATAGGGACGCCGCCGCTCGAATGGGTATAGCAGCGGGGCCAGGCGCTCGTAAAGGCCGTGGGAGCCCAGGATCATGTAGGTGCTCAGGGTGATGGTGATCAGTCCCACGAGCGTGGTCAGACCCAGGGCCTCGACGCCGACCTGGCCGAGCGAGATGCCCATGGCCACGAAGACGATCGAGAACTCGCTGATCTGGGCGACGGTGAGACCGGCCAGGAAGCCGGTTCGCTTGCGGTAGCCCATATAGCCCATGATCACCATCACGATCAGCGGATTGCCGATGAGCACGAAGCCCGAGAGCACCAGGGCCGGCCAGATCTCGGTGCCCAGGGTCGAGAGGTCGAGCCGCGCACCGAGATCGATGAAGAAGAACAACAGGAGGAAATCCCGAGTCCCCGTCAGCCGTGCGCTGATGGCCTCGCGGTAGCCTGTGGAGGCGAGCGAGAAACCAGCTAGGAAGGCACCCGCTTCTTTGGAGAAGCCGGCCCACTCACCGAGTGCCGCGAGACCCGTGCCCCAGGCGATCGCGAAGACCAGGAGCAGCTCGAGCGAGCGGGCCATGCTCCGTGTCAGCCATGGCAGGACCCAGCGCATCATGAGATAAAGCAGCCCGGCGGCCGCGGCAATCCGCCCGATCAGCTCGACGGCGACTTGCCAGGCGCCGCCCTCGCTGCCGCTGCCGAGGGCGCTCATGGACATCATCGCCAACACCACGGCGATGTCCTGCACGATCAGGAAGCCGATCGCGATGCGCCCGTGCAGGGAGTCCAGCTCGCGCTTGTCCGAGAGCAGCTTGACGATGATGATGGTGCTGGAGAACGTCAGCGCCACCGCGACATAGAGCGCCTCGACCCAGCCCTTGCCGAGCAGCAGGATCAGTGCGAAGCCGAACAGGATGGTGAAGGCGAGCTGGCCCAGACCCGTGGCCAGCGCGACGGCCCCGATGTGGCGGACATTGCCGAGGTCCAGCTTGAGCCCGACCAGAAACAGCAGCACGGCGATCCCGACCTGGGCCAGCAGGTCGATCTCGTCGTGGGCCTGCACCAGCGCGAGTCCCGCCGGCCCGACCGCGATGCCGACCACGAGATAGGCGATCAGCACCGGCTGGCGCAGCCGGATTGCGATCATTCCCGCCACGGCGGTCATCGCCAGCAGGAGTGCAATCTCGGCAAAGGGCTCAAGTGACATGGCGCTGCGCGGGCTGAGTGACGCTCGGATGATGCCAAGCCAGGGGGCTATCCGCCCCGGCGCTGGGCCTTCCTCGGGCATCCCCGGGGAACGGCGAGTTGAATCTTCCCGATTGGCACAACATCTCCCGCATTAAAGAATAGCCACTCCGAGGGCCCGCTGTCCGCGACCTGATCCATCGCGCGCATTCCCGCGCCCGCGCACCGATGTCGTGACCTGGCGCGCTCGCCTGGACTGCTGGCGGCACCCTCGCATGCTCCCCGAGGTACTCCAATGCAGGACCTGATGGATAGGCACTGGCACCACCTCCCCGACGCGGAGGCGGTCGATCTCCTTGACGCGGACGCCGAGCGCGGGCTCGACCGGCTCGAGGCCGAGGAGCGGCAAAGGCGCTTTGGTCCCAATGCCCTTACGCCGCGCAAGGGCCGGGGGCCGCTGCTGCGCTTCCTGGATCAGTTCAACCAGGCCCTGGTCTACGTCCTGCTCGCCGCGATCCTGGTGAAGCTGGCTCTAGGCGGCTATGTCGACGCCGGGGTGATCTTCGGTGTGGTGCTGCTCAACGCCGTCATCGGCTTCGTGCAGGAGAGCAAGGCCGCCAGCGCCCTGGACGCCCTGTCGCGCTCCCTCACGACAGAGGCCACGGTGATGCGCGGCGGCGAGCGCCGCCGCGTGGACGCCCGGGAGCTGGTGCCCGGCGACATGGTTCTGCTCGCCTCCGGGGACAAGGTACCCGCCGACCTGCGCCTGCTGCGGGTGCGCAGCCTCAAGGTGGACGAGTCGGCGCTGACCGGCGAGTCGGTGCCGGTGGAGAAGCGGGCGGGGGTGATGGACCGCGACACCCCCCTGGCGGACCGGGCCAACATGGCCTATTCCTCCACCTTCGTCACCTTCGGTACCGCCGCCGGACTCGTCGCCGCCACGGGTGACAACACCGAGGTGGGACGCATCTCCGAGCTCATCGCTCGCGTGGACCCGCTGGAGACCCCGCTCACGCGACAGATCGCCCGCTTTAGCCGTCTGCTGCTCTTCGGCATCTTGGCGCTCGCGGCGCTCACCTTCGTCATCGGTCTGCTACATGGGGAGTCCTGGATCGACATGTTCATGGCGGCGGTGGCGTTGGCCGTGGCCATGATTCCGGAGGGACTGCCGGCAGTGCTCACCATCACGCTCGCGATCGGGGTGGCGCGCATGGCCCGTCGGCACGCCGTCATCCGCCGCCTGCCCGCGGTGGAGACCCTGGGCAGCACGAGCGTCATCTGCTCGGACAAGACCGGCACCCTGACCCGCAACGAGATGACCGTCCAGCGCCTGTGGGCGGGGGCCGACGAGTACGCACTGAGCGGCGTGGGCTATGCGCCGGAGGGGGGGCTCACGGCGGACGGCGCCCGGGTCGAGCCCGCTGGGCGACCGGCGCTGACGGAGCTGCTCAGGGCGGGGCTCCTGTGCAACGACGCGGTGCTGCGGGAGGACGGCGATGCCTGGCGGATCGAAGGGGATCCCACCGAAGGGGCCCTGCTGACCGCGGCCGCCAAGGTGGGGCTGGCCGCCGCCGAGGAGCACGGCAGCGCCCCGCGCCTGGACGCGGTGCCCTTCGAATCCGAGCACCAGTACATGGCCACGCTCCATGGGGGCGCGCGCCCCATGGTGTACCTCAAGGGATCCGTGGAGTCCCTGTTGTCCCGGTGTGACGGCGCCATCGATCGGGACGGCACGGTGATTCCGCTCGACCCTGAGGCGGTGCGTGCCCGGGTCGAGGCCTTGGCCGCCCGTGGCCTGCGGGTGCTGGCCTTCGCCCGCATGGATGGCGCGGGACGCAGTGGTATCGACCACCCGGATCTGACGGACCGGCTCACCTTCCTCGGCCTGCAGGGCATGATCGACCCGCCTCGGGAAGAAGCGGTGCGGGCCGTCGCGGCCTGCCGCCGGGCGGGCGTCTCCGTGAAGATGATCACCGGCGACCACGCCCTCACCGCCGCCGCCATCGCGGGACAGATCGGACTCGGCGAGCGTGCGGACGACGGGACCCTGCCGGCGGCCCTCAGCGGGCGCGAGCTTGCCGAGCTGCACGACGACGACCTGATCCGGGCCGCCGAGCAGACCGCTGTCTTCGCCCGCGTCACTCCCGAGCAGAAACTGCGCCTGGTGGAGGCGATCCAGGCCCGCGGCGCTGTGGTCGCCATGACCGGCGACGGGGTCAACGACGCCCCGGCGCTGCGCCAGGCGGACATCGGGGTGAGCATGGGGCTGACTGGGACAGAGGTCGCCAAGGAGGCGGCCGACATGGTGCTGACCGACGACAACTTCGCCACCATCGAGGCCGCGGTCGAGGAAGGCCGTGGTGTGTTCGACAACCTCACCAAGTTCATCACCTGGATCCTCCCCACCAACGCCGGGCAGGGGCTAGTCATCCTGGTGGCGGTGCTGCTCGCGCAGCCGCTCCCGGTGCTGCCGGTACAGGCCCTCTGGATCAACATGACCACCGCTGTCCTCCTGGGGCTGACTCTGGCCTTCGAGCCCAAGGAGCCGGCTCTCATGGACCGTGCTCCACGGCCCCCGGGGGCGTCCATCCTCGACGCCGTGCTGCTGCAGCGTATCCTACTGGTCGCGCTGATGCTGCTCGCGGGGGCCTTCGGTCTCTTCGAGTGGGCCCTGTACCACGGCGCCAGTGTCGAGCAGGCGCGCACCGTGGCAGTCAACGTGTTCGCGGTAGGCCAGGCATTTTACCTGCTCAACTGCCGCTCCCTGCGCTGGTCCATGTTCCGCATCGGGGTGTTCAGCAACCCCTGGATATGGGCCGGCATTGCCGCCATGGCCCTGGTGCAGCTCGCCTTCACCTACCTGCCCATCATGAATCGCTTATTTCATACCGCGCCCATCTCCGCCGGATACTGGCTCGCCTTACTCGCCGTGGGGCTTGTCATCTACGGAGTCATGGGGCTGGAAAAGCTGCTGCGGCCGCGGGGCACCCGAGAGCCGCTGGTCGCTCGTCAAGGGGGCTAATGCGAGGCACTCGACGTGGCTGGCGCACCGCCAGGATTCGAGCCCGCAGCCCCAGCCTTATCCAGGAGGATACGACCTGAGTGAAGAAGGGGGGCTCTTCAACCTAGATTCGGCAATCGGAACCGCAAAGGCGCGAAGGACACGAAGAAAAACAGAGGCTTGAATTGCTGCGTCGCTTCACCCTCTGGGTGAGCATTGCTTCGCAGACAAGGTGTTGAAATCCCTTGCGCTCTTTGTGCCCTTTGCGGTTCAACTGCTCTCTTTGGAATGATCGACGCCTGCAAACGCCTGTCAGGCGATTGCAGGCAGGCAATGGCGGTACAGCAATCGATCCAGTCGCCAGGGCTTCTACTCCATCATGTCGTTAATGACGTTCTTGAACCAGCTGTGGGCATAGCTGACCTCGCGCTTGCGAATCTCCGGGCTGGCATTGGCCGGCGAGACACCGCCGGAGCCTGGTATCGGCGTGATGGTGTTGGTATGGCTGTCGAAGCCGTAGACGGCGGCCACAGAGATCCCGAACGCTTCGCCCACGATGCTGTAGCAGGTGTTGACGAAGGTGGGATCATCCGGCTCCTTGCCCTGAAAGCGGGCGACGATGGCGGCCGCGGCGACCTTGGCCTGGGAGTTGGCGGCATAGGCCGACTTGGGCATCGCGGCGGCACTGGAGGCGTCGCCGAGCACGTAGATGCCCTTGTGGCGGCTGGATTCGAAGGTGCGCTTGTCCACCGGGCACCAGTCGCCGTCCACCAGGTCGGCCGCGAAGGCGATGGCCCCCGCCTTCTGCGGCGGGATGATGTTGACCACATCGCCTTGGAAATCCTCGACCAGACCGACTAGGGTGCGCGTGCTCGGGTCCAGCTCTTCGATCGCGCCACCCGCAGCGGCACTGATCCACTGGATCATGCTGTCTTCGGTGCCATAGCCATAGAGCTTGCGCCAGCCCTCCATGTAGAGGCCTTGCTTGGAGAAGGCATCCTTGGCGTCGAGGATGGTGACCTTGGCCCGCGGCTTGTGATGCTTGCAGTACATGGCGATCTGCGAGGCACGCTCGTAGGGCCCAGGCGGACACTTGAAGGGGTTTGGCGGGGCAGCGATGATCACGTGCCCACCCTCCGGCATGGACTCGATCTGGCGGCGCAGCAACTGGGTCTGCGGGCCGGCGTACCAGGCGTGGGGCACGAGCGCGTTCGCGACCTTCTCGTCGTAGCCCTCGATGGCGTCCCATTTGAAGCCGACGCCGGGCGAGACCACGCAAGCGTCGTATCCGAAGGTGTCTCCCGCCGCCGTCTGGACCTGCTTCTTCTCCGGGTCGATGCCGACGGCCGTGCCCTGTACCACCTCCACGCCATGGCGGCGGAGGCCGTCATAGCCGAAGGTCAGCGATTGAAGCGTGCGATCGCCGCTCAGCACCTCGTTGCTCATGAAGCAAGAGGTATAGGCCGGCTTTGACTCGATCAGGGTCACGGCAAGGCTCGGGTCGAGCTTGCGCAGGTACTTGGCCGCGGTGCAGCCACCCACGCCGCCACCGACCACGACCACGCGGCGCGACGCCCCCAGCACCAAGCCTGGAATGCCCAGCGTGCCGAGCGCGACCGCGCCAGCGGTCGCACGGATGAAGGTTCTGCGTTTCATGTCAGTCATGATTCTCTCCCTGCTACCGGCCTAGCGCTGGCTGCCATAGAAGTTGACCAGGGCAGGGATGGCATCGTCCCCGGCCTCCTCGATCGCCGCGTCGACCTTGCGCTTCATCTTGCGCGGCCATTTGCGGTTGCCGTCGAGGAAGTCCTCCATGGTGTAGTGCAGATACGGCATCCATTGACCGGCGAGGGTGCCGGCATCACCAGGCCGGCCGCCGTTCTCATGACATTTCTCGCAGTACTCCTCATGCAGCTCCGCGCCGCGGGCGGCCAGTGTGGCGTCGTACTGCTGCGGAAAGAGCTGCAGCCGCTGACTGGCGAAGAACCAGCCCATCTCTTTGAGCTGCTCGTCGGTGTAGGCCTTGGCGATGCGGTTCATGATGCTGGAGTTGCGCTCGTCCTGCCGGTAGGCCTTCATGGCGTCCACGAAGACCTCCGGGTCCATGCCAGCGATGGCGGGCATGGATGGTCCGACGCTGGAGCCATCGGTGCCGTGGCAGCCGGCGCAGGTGAAGGCCATGGCCTGTCCCGACGGCCCCGCCGAGACTGCTGCGGGCAGCACGGCCAGCATGACGAGGAGGACATGGCGAGCGGACTTGTGCAGGGTGTCGTTGTTTTTCATCTTCTCCATCCCCGTCAGCTCGGTAAGGTGACCAGGCCGAAGAGCACCAGCGTCAGCAGCGTCAGGCCAGCCATGATCAGCACGGTCGTGATGAAGGAGGCCGCCAGAGAGAGGCGCCGCGAGGGACGATGCACCAAATGCTTCTCCAGCTCGCCAGTCTCCAGGAGCCGCTCGTATTGGAGACGGTGGTCGTGCTTGAACTCGTCGATGGGGATCACGCCCGTGAAGATGGCCGTGCTCATCGGGAAGCGCTCGGGTCGGAAGTGCACGTTGAAGAAGTGCACCGAGTTCAAGAAGATGGCCGCCAATAGCGCCTCCTCGGCGTGCACCAGGTTGGCGATATTGAAGGTCCAGCCCGGCAGGATGAGGGAGGTCTTGTCCGGCATGAAGAGGATGAGACCCGAGAGGCCGATCACCGTGGCACCCCAGAAGGGCGCCCAATAGTCGAACTTCTGCCAGTAGGTCCATTGGCTGAACTGCGGGCGTGGGCCGCGGCCGAGGAACCACTTGAACATGTCCCTCAGGTCCCGGAAGTCCTTCATGTTCGGGACCAAGGATGTGCTGCCGAACCACTCGAACGTCTTGCGCTTGCGCCAAATGTTGGTGGTCGCGATCGCCAAGTGGGTGAAGAAGATCCCGAGCCAGATGACGGCCGCGGTCCGGTGAATGATCCCCTCCATGCGGATGCCACCGAGGAATTCCACGACCGCCTTAGCCCAGGCGGTGTGCGAGAACAGCAGGGTCGTACCCGTCAAGATCAGGGTCATGGTGGCGATGGCGAACAGGAAGTGGATCCAGCGCCAGACCAGGGGGAAGCGGCGGAAGTAGACCACGTCGGGCTGGCTCAGGTCCTCGACGAAGCCCTTGCCCTGGATGCGGTCCATCAATTCCCGATAGAGCCAGAGCAGGACGTGGACCCAGAAGAAGGCCATGACGGCGAAGACCAGGATCTCCATGAAGACCCTGAAGGCCCAGAGGCCCGGATAGTTCTCGCGGTCGTGCGCGTCGCCGTGGGGCCAGAAGCTGAGGAAGTTCTCGTTGGCGTCTTCGTGGCAGTTCCGGCAGTTCTGCAGGCGATTGCTGGCATGAATCTCGGAGGTCGGGTCGTCCTCGCTCTTCACCAAATGCCCGCCGTGGCAGTCGTGACACTTGGCGGCATCGGTATAGCCGAGACGGTGCACCTGGCCGTGGTAGGACTTGAAGTAGGTGCGCTGGGCCTCTTGGTGGCAGTCGCCGCAGTTCTTGGTGATCTGCAGCTTCGCCTTGTCGGTCTCGGGTGAGGCGATCTCATGGGTGGTGTGGCAATCGGAGCACACCGCCGCCTCGCTGTCCCGCTCCTCCATCACTGCCTTGCCATGATCGGAAGTGCGGTAGTCCTCCAGCTCCTTCTCGTGACAGTGGCCGCAGATCTCGGGGTTTTGCAGACGGTGCTCGGCGCGCTGGATGCTGCCCAGCTCGCCGACGTTATGGCCTGCGTGGCAGTCGTAGCAGGTGGCGTTGGTGCGCGACTGGTCCAGCTCGTTGGGCCGGGCGTGGACCGACTGCATGTAGCTGGCGATCTGCTCGTTGACGACCTCGAGACGCTCGTGCTTTCCGTCAGGGTCGTCCTTGTGCTCCTTCCAGGTCTCGCGGTGGCACTCGATGCAGCCGACGATGACCGACGGCGCCTTGCGATGGGGGACCCGGTCGATGGTGACGTGGCAGCTGGTGCACTTCTGCGAGCCGTGGACGCTGGCCTCGATCTGCTCGCTATGGACGAAGATCTCCACCGGCGAGCCGTCATCGCGCACATCGGTCCGATGCTCTTCGTCCCCGTGACAGGTCAGGCAGCGCTCGTTGGGGATGATCCGCTTGCCGGTCTCGGGATCGAAATTGTCGATCATCAGCTCGCCGGCGGGCTGGGCCGTGCCATCGACGGGCTCGGGCGTGACGGCAGTTGCGGCGGACGTGATCATTAGGCCGAGGAGCGCCACCCAAAGGCAGGCTACCCGTTTGGTTTCGATGCGGCTTGGCATCGTTGCTCCTCCTACTTTCCTGAGTCTTCTTCTTGTTCCCGCTCAGGCGATGCGCGCGCGAGCGAGCGAGCGAGAGGGCGTCGTTACGTCTCGTCGTTGCGTCTCAATGAGGCACAGCGGATGCTTCCCACCCTCAGAGCCCAGGGCGGGCTCGGAGCCTAACGGTAGTGGGGGGCGAAAAGTCGGTCAACACCCAAAGACGCGGCGGATGAGCCTCGAGGAAGAGGCAAGCGCAGGATTGGGAGGCGCCGCGGAAGGGGGCGAGACAAGGGGAACGGCAGCCGTGCGCGCGGTAGAAGGTGGCTAATCGGCGATGCCCGGATGCTCCGGCCCCTGGCTGTCAAAGACCCTCATCGCATCTGTCTGGACAAGGGCTGCGAGCCAGCGGGGTACTTGACCGACATCCCATCCGCGCATGCTTTGCCGCAATCGATGAGTCCGGTGGAATCTGGATTGCAGGGTAGAGGCGACCTGTCGTCGCAGGAGCCAAATCCAGGCTGCCGAGCATCCAAGGCGGCCGGCCTTTTCATTGATATATGTCAAACGAAAGGCAGCCCCGCCGAGCCAGTCTAGCCGCATCCGGACCGGCCCCTTGCCGCGGAGCAGGCTACCATGACGGCACTCGGCTCGCGTGCCTAGGGTCTGGCGGCGCAGATCCGGCTAGCGCGTCCGCGCGCCGACGACTCACGACGAAGGCATTACCCCAGGAGAACTTGGATGAGATTTGCTCGCAATCTGCTCGCCATCATCGGTCTATTGTCCGTGCTCGCGCTGGGCTATGGCTACCTCCGGCTCGCCCCGGCGCTCGCCAGCTTCGACCCTGAGTTTGCGCGCGTCTACGCTGAGCTCGGTCAGCGTCTCCTGGACAGCGGCGACCCGGGTGTTGCCATGATGTGGTCGGTGCCGGTTGAAGATGGGCTGACCACCGAGGACGTGATCGAGTCGATGAAGAGCCTTGCGATCTCCCACAACTTTCTGTTCGTCGGCGAATCGCCCTTTTACAAGCAGATTCAGGCCATCACCGGGGAGGAGTACCGCTACGTCAATTTCCTCTCATTCTGCGACGCGCGCATCGGACGCATGATGCTGGAGTATCGCAACGAATACAGTGGCTTCATGCCTTGCCGGATCGCACTGGTGGAAGATGCGGAGGGCAATCTGAAGCTCTACAGCATGAATCTCGACCTGATGATCTACGGTGGAAAGGAGCTGCCGCCGGACCTCAAAGCCTCGGCGATCCGGGTGCGCGAGACGATTCGCGCCATCATGGAAGGAGGGGCCGCCGGCGAGTTCTAGCTGGTACTGCCCATCGGTTGCAGGCCGGCTGTGCCCCGATCCGCGGCAGGTTGCGGAAAGGCGCGCCGGTGCTGATCAAATCCTTTCCACTCGCCCGGCGAGCAGTCTTCTCGCGACCATGATCAGCACTCCGAGCCCCAGGCTCCAGAGGCAGAAGCGATGGAGCTGCGTCGTGGAAACCAGCCCGAGAAACGGATTCGAGGCTGCAAACGGGGCCAAGGGTCTCGCATCCGCGTGCATGATGGCGTCGAGGAGCCAGTGTGAGTAGGCACCGATCAGCGCACCGCTCCAGGCCGCGGTTTGGCTGATCTGCGCTCTGACTGCGAGCCTTTTCGCCTGGGTAGGGCTGAGCTGCCTGTTCCACCAATGCAAGCTGTGCTCACCAAGGGCCCGTCCTATGAGCCCGCATGTGAAGGCGACCAAGGTGGCCCCGGCAAGGGTGTTCGTGAAGCCGTGCAAGACGGCGCGATCCGTGAGGGCCCGCGCGACGACTTCCACGTCCATGGCAAGCTGCGCAATTGCAAAGACCGATAGTGAGAAGGTCGGACCCGTCAGGGACTTGAGGACAGCGCCTGGTCCCAGGTGCAGTGGCGTGAACGGCATGGGCTTGCTCTCGGTCAGGTTTCTTCTGTTGGCTCTGCTTGGGAGCTGATCGAATGCCAGGAGGGCGATTGGCCCGCGCCTCCTCAGGGGACTGGGCTGATGGCATCTTCATGATGCACTCGAGCGATCGCGCATGCCGGACCCTCCTTGATCCGGCGGGGAAGCCGGAGAGGTCGGCACTCCGGGAGCCGGCCTAGTGTTTGCTTCCCGTCTTGGGCGGGGTGTTTGCGGTCTTGGGGTCCAGGTAGGCAGCCAAAGCCTTGAAGCCGCCCTTGAGGATGAAGACCTTGTCGAAGCCGATGTGCCGCAGCGCGGCACCTGCGGCCGTTGCGCGAGTCCCCGACTTACAGAGCACGATCACGGCCTTGTCGGTCGGGATGCGGGTGAGATTCTGCTCTTGGAAGAGCGCGCTCAGCGGTATGGACAAGGATCCCGGGACCGCCCCCCCGAAGATCTGCGCCTCGGCGGGCGTGCGTACATCCAAGAGGATCAATGGATCGCCCGCCTTGATTTTGTTGACCATGACTTCCGCGGTCATGAGATGCAAGGCCTTTCCCGTCTGTGCGCCCACCGCCGGCTCGAACAACTGCGCATAGCTGGCAGCGAGGCCGGCGTCATATGACCAGAGGCTCGATGGGGCGGTCGTCAGGCCGAAGACCATCGCCGCCAAGATGAGTCGACGAATCATTTCGTACCTCCTTCCTGTTCCTCAGTACTCCCTCTATAAGCATATTGGCTCCTGCTAATCCTTCCTGCGATGCTCGGGCGTGGAGTGACTTGGCGCATCTTCGGCCGAAAAAGAGGGGGCTTGCGGCGATTCGCTTATCAATCTTCATTGAGCCGCAGCGCTTGGGCTCTGGCTCTGGCTCTGGCGCGAGGGCGTCGATCATCGATCGGCCCGGCGTCCCGCAAGGGTGGACAAGCGCAGAGACTGTGAGAGTCATCCAAGCGCACCGCGAAGATCGCAGATTGGTGTAGGTTGGGCCGACGCAGGGGGCCAACAATCAAAGCGTTAGGCTAGCCGCCTACGCAGAATTTCTTCACAGTCTCGCGCGCTCGTCCACCCTAGCGGGCCAACTGACGATCAAGCCGGCGCGGGCTTGCTGGAATGCCTCCAAAACCGCTCCCGTTTTAGGGATTCGCGAGCCGGGCGATGTGATAACGGGTTCGCTTCGTCCGCCGGAGGTTTGTGGCAGGATGAGGTGTCGCAAATCGCACGAGCACCTGAGCTGTGTTGACTGATCCCTGTACCAGGCCGCCGGGGCCAGGTAGATCGCGGACTCCCCTGGGGCGGTACCTGCTCCTCTGCGGATTCGGCGCGCTGACCGCTTCCACGGCCCAGGCGCAAGATCCTCTCGCCGTTCAGCCGAGCACCTGGCTCGGTATCGGCCCTGAGATCGGTATCTGGCTCGCGCTGCTGTGCGTGGTCCTGCTGGCCCTGTCTGTCTGGCGGGTGAGCTGGCGCAATCACCGTCTGAACGATGAGCTTCGGCGCGATCGGGTCGCCCATCGCGACCTGGCGGAGAGCGAGGCACTCTATCGTCTCCTCACCGAGAGTGCCGGGGACGTCATCTGGATGATCGATCTGGCGACCGATCGGGTCGAGTACATCAGCCCCTCTGTCGAGCGCGTGCGCGGCTTTACTCCGGAGGAGGTGAAGGCGCAGCCCATGGAAGCCTCCCTAACCCCACAGTCGGCGGTCAAGGTGCAGCGGCTGATCGCCGAGAGCGTCGCGCGCATTCGCGGCGGCGACATGGAAGCATGTCATGTCACGACGGAGATCGAGCAGCCCTGCAAGGATGGCCGCACCATCAGGAGCGAGGTGGTCACCAGCTTCCTGCTCGATGAGCAGGGCGAGCCCGCGCGCATCCTCGGAATCACGCGGGACGTCTCTGAGCGCAAGGCGCTCGAGGCGGAGCTGCGCACGCGGCTGGCGGCCGTGGAAGCAGCGGGCGACGCCATCGTCATCACGGATACGGACGGGCATGTCCTCTACGCCAATCCGGTCTTTACCGCTCAAACTGGCTATGACCTGGAGGTGGACGGGCACATGCATACCCGTCAGCTCAAGAGCGGCCAGCATGATGACGACTTCTATGATGCGCTGTGGGGGACCGTGCTCGCTGGCGAGCTGTGGCGCGGCGAGATCATCAACAGGCGCAAGAACGGCGAGCTCTACGAAGAGGAGATGACGATCTCGCCGGTCAAGAACGAAGACGGCGAGATCCAGTGCTTCGTCGCGGTCAAGCGCGACGTGAGTGAGAAGCGGGCCATGGAGCGCGCCCTCAAGGCCGCCAATGAGCAGCTGCAGGCCAACTTGGATCGCATCAGCCGTCTTCAGGCCGAGCTGGCGGAGCAGGCGATTCGCGATCCGCTGACGGGGCTTCACAATCGGCGCTACCTCAACGAGACACTGCCGCGCGAGCTGGCTCGGGCCAAGCACGAGAGCTACAGGCTCACGGCGGCGATGATCGACATCGACCATTTCAAGCAGATCAACGACACCTGGGGTCATCCTGCTGGCGACGAGGTGATCAGAGCCCTGGCGAAGCTGCTCCAGGAGCGGTTCCGGGAGGGCGACATCCTGTGCCGCTTCGGTGGTGAAGAGTTCCTCCTGGTGATGCCCCACATCGCCCAGCAGGTCGGGCTATCCCGGGTCGAATCCATGCGGCGGGAGTTCGCGGATCGCTCGATCCAGACATCAGCGGGAGAGATTCGCGCCACCGTCTCGATCGGCATCGCCAGCTACCCCGTCGAGGCGCAAACCCCAGAGTCCCTGATCAACCAGGCCGATGCGGCCCTCTACGATGCCAAGCACCTGGGTCGGAACCGCACCGAGCTATCCTCCGGCGGCGCAGCTTCCGCGGTCGACAAGGGGCCGTCCATCCCACGGGTGTGATCCAACGCGGCATCTAGCGGTCCGCTAAAGCCAGGGCGCGCAAGGCCAGGGCGGGGCCTTCTTGTCCGGTTCCAGGGCGGGTAAAAAAGACCCGGCGCAGAGTGCCGGGTCGAAAGGTCTCTCGTTGAGAGAGACGAGGAGGACAGCTTGGATGCGAAGGCTTGCCTGACGGGGACCTCCATCTTCATCCTGTATCGGCCGGCCGCGGCCTTTCTTTAGCCATGCTTTCTGAAGTCGGTTAGGTATCGATCGAGGCCGCTGCTTTCAAACCGCGCGCGCATGCTCGGAGGCCCGGCGGATCTGGGCCTCGCTCGGTCTCACCCCGGTGTAGAGGGCGAACTGCTCGGCGGCCTGGAGTGCGATGACCTCGTCGCCCGTGACGACCGTCTTACCTTCCGCTCGCGCAACGCGAATGAGTGGCGTCTCCGGTGGCATCGCCACCACGTCGAAGACGGCCTTGGCCTGCCGCACGGCATCCGGCTCGAACGCCAGCGCGTTGCTGTCCGGGCTGCCAGCCATGCCGATCGGCGTCACGTTGATCAAGAGATCGGCACGCGCGTCGCCAAGCTCCTGACACCAGCGGCAGCCATACCTCTTGGCAAGCTCGGCACCTGTCGTCACGTTGCGCGCGAGGATGGTGCCTGTGCGAAAACCCGCGTCCGCGAGCGCGCCGGCCACCGCCTTTGCCATGCCGCCGCTTCCCCGCAAGATGAAACCGAGCTCGGCCGACAGCCCGTGTGTCTCCAACAGCTGTCTGACCGCAATGTAGTCCGTGTTGTAGCCACACAGATGGCCCTCATGGTTGACGATGGTATTCACCGACGCCAGGGCCCTGGCCGACGCATCCAGCTCGTCAAGATAAGGCATGCAGGCTTCCTTGTAGGGCATCGAGACGCCACAGCCCCGAATTCCGAGTCCACGCAGGCCGGCGATCGCGGCCCCCAGATCCCGCGTCGTGAAGGCCTTGCAAATGAAGTCCAGGCTCAGCTCGGCGTAGAGATAGTTGTGGAAACGGGTGCCGATATTGCTGGGTCTTCCCGCCAGGGAGATGCAGAGGCCTGTGTCTTTGGTGATCTCTCGTGTCAGATCTGGAGTCCCGATCTCGGGCGCGTTTCTCTCGTCGGAAAGCCCGGCCCGTCAGTCGCCGGCGACTGGCGTCGGACAGCCACAAAAAAAGACCCGGCGTGCGCCGGGTCGAAACGTATCCACAGAGAGACGAGGAGGACAGCGCCGAGTGACGCGCCAGCGGGCCGCCTATCTGACGACCGCTCCCGCAAGGCGCGTCACCTTGTTCTCTTCGAGCCTGGGCTTCAAAACCAGAAGCGCAATGGTTGTGATCAGCGTGCCGGTCAGGATCGCCAGCGCATACCAGCCAAGGTTGGTGACCGCGTTCGGGATCGCCAGCACGAAGACTCCGCCGTGCGGTGCGTGGAGGCCGACCCCGAAGTACATGGACATGGCGCCCGTGACGGCGGAGCCGAGGATCAGCGCGGGGATGACCCGCAGCGGATCCTTGGCCGCAAAGGGGATGGCACCCTCGGTGATGAAGGAGAGCCCCAGTACCCCGGCGGCCTTGCCGGCCTCGCGCTCCGCCTGGGTGAAGCGGCTGCCGCCGACCAGAGTGGCGATGGCGATGCCGAGCGGCGGGGTCATGCCGGCCGCCATGACCGCGGCCATGGGCATATAGGTGTCGCTGGTGAGCAGTCCGACGGCGAAGGTGTAGGCGGCCTTGTTGATCGGGCCGCCCATGTCGACCGCCATCATGGCGCCGAGGATGAGCCCCAGGATGACGGCATTGGTCGAGCCCATGCCCTGCAGGAAGGCGGTCATGGTGTCCATGATGGTCTTCACCGGGGCGCCGACCACGTAGATCATCAGCAGCCCGACGGCCAGGGTCGAGAGCAGCGGGATCACCAGCACGGGCTTGAGACCTTCGAAGTGCTGCGGCAGATTGACCCGGTCGCGAATCACCAGGGCGATGTACCCTGCCAGGAAGCCGGAGATGATGCCGCCCAGGAAGCCGGCCTCCAGATTGACCGCGAGCATGCCGCCGATGAGTCCGGGCGTGAGTCCGGGCCGGTCCGCGATGGAGTAGGCGATGTAGCCGGAGAGGATGGGGATCATCAGCTTGAAGGCCGCGCCGCCGCCGATCTCCATCAGCGCCGCCGCCAGGGTCCCTTCCTCCTTGAAGGCCTCGATGCCGAAGACGAAGGAGAGGGCGATGAGGAGGCCGCCCGCCACCACGATCGGCAGCATGTAGGAGACGCCCGTGAGCAGATGCTTGTAGGGGCCTTCGAGCGTGCCCTTGGTCGACTTCTCGCCGCCGCCAGCCGATGCCTTGCCCGCGGCGACCGTCGCTTCGCGCTTGGCCTTGACGATGACGTCCGCCGCGCCCTTGACCGCCGCGCCGACCGAGGTCGAGTAGAGCCGCTTGCCAGCGAAGCGCGAGGGGTCGACATGGGTGTCCGCGGCGATGATGACGAGGTCCGCCGCGGCGATGTCTTCATCCGTGAGCTGGTTCTTGGCGCCCACCGAGCCTTGGGTCTCGACGCTGATGCTGTCGCCGGCGCTCGCGGCGGCCTTCTTGAGCGCGTCCGCGGCCATGAAGGTATGGGCGATCCCGGTCGGGCAGGCCGTAATGGCGACGATGCGGCGACCGCCTGCCTCAGCGGCGGGCGAGGGTGCCGCCTGAGCCGGTTCGGCGGGCGCCAGTCCGGGCGCCAGTCCGGGCACCAGGGCGAGCAGCTCTTCGAGCACCGCCTGGGTGTCGCGGATGGCGCGTCCGGTCGAGACGGTCAGCCTTGGCTTGCCCTCGAAAGGCTCCGTCTCGACATGGATGTCGGCGGCAAAGAGCACCGCATCGGCGGCGGCGATGGTCTCGGGGTCGAGAAGATTCTTCGTGCCCTCTGCGCCGTGGATCTCGACCTGCATCTCGTGGCCCATGAGCTCTGCGGTGCGTTTGATCGCCTCCGCGGCCATGAGGCTGTGGGCAATGCCCGTCGGGCATGAGGTAACTGCAATGAGCTTGGCCATGCTGTTCTCCGGAAGAAGATTGAACCGCTAAGGCGCAAAGGGGCACGAAGGTTTCTGGGCTGAGTTGCGCTCCAGAATCCGGCACGCTTGCGTCCGTCGCGCCTTTGCGGTTTCTATTTCAATGTCTTGATCTGGACTCGCGTCGCGAAGTCGTCGATGACCGACATGGGCGGCAGGTGCGGCCCCACCTCGCCGAGCGCGCCGAGCGAGAAGGCGGTCGCCAGCCGGGCGCGGTCGGCCAGGTCCAGGCCGCGCGCGGTGCCGGTGAGGATGCCGGCGACCATGGCGTCCCCCGCGCCCACGGTGCTCTTGACCTGGATCGTCGGCGGGATGGCGTGCACCGCCGCGTCCCCCTCGACGAAGACAGCGCCATCCGGTCCCATCGACACGGCCACCAGCCGGATACCCGAGTCGATCAGCGACATCGCCGCGTCCAGCACCTCGGCTGGCCCCGTCAGCGGCCGCCCGACGAGCTCGGCCAGCTCGTCGATGTTGGGCTTGATGATGTCCGGCCCGTGCGTGACGGCCTCGGCGAAGGGTGCGCCGCTGGCGTCCAGCAGCACCTGCTTGCCGCGTGCCTGGAGCTGATCGATGAGCTCGGCATAGATGGTGTCCGGAATCCCGGCTGGGACGCTGCCGGAGAGCACCAGCCAGTCGATCTTGGCGAGGAGCTGGTCAAGGGTCTTGGTGAGGCGGACCAGGTCGGCGGCCGCCGGCGAGAGGCCCGGGAAGTTGATGTCCGTGACCTGGTCGAGCACCGGATCGGCGATCTTGACATTGACCCGGGTGCGGCCGGCGAGACGGACACAGCGGTCGTCGATCCCCTTGCGCGAGAACAGCTCGAGAAAGGGCTCGATGTTGCCGCTGCCGAAGAGCCCGGTCGCGGCGACCTGGATGCCGGCGTCGGCCAGGAAGGAGGCGACATTGACCCCCTTGCCGCCGGCGTCCGATTGCTCCCACTCGACCCGGTTGACGCGCCCGGCGGTGAAGCTCGGGATGCGTGCCGTCTGGTCGATGGCGGGGTTGAGGCTGAGTGTGGCGATTCGCATGATCGGCCCTCCTCAGCGCAGCCGCCGCACGGCCGCGGCGGTCGAGCAGGCCAGCGCCCGCTGGGCGAGGTCCTTGGCCTGCGCCATGGAGAGCCCACGGATCTGCGCCTTGACCGCCGCGATGCTCGGGATGCTCACGGACAGCTCCTTGACCCCAAGTCCGGTCAGGAGGACGACCCCGCGCGGGTCGCCGGCGATGCCGCCGCAGACCCCGACCCACTTGCCGGCCTTGTCCGCGGCCTTCACCGTCTGGTCGATCATCCGCAGCACGGCCGGGTGCAGGCCGTCCGCCTGCCGCGAGAGCATGGGGTGCATGCGGTCGACGGCCAGGCAGTACTGCGTCAGGTCGTTCGAGCCGACCGAGAAGAAGTCCGCCTCGGCCGCCAGCTCGTCCGCCATCATCACGGCGGAGGGCACCTCGATCATGATGCCGATCTCGACCGGGTCGGCGCCGACCTCCAGGCGCACCTCCTCGGTCAGCGCCTTGGCGCGCTTGAGCTCCTCCAGGGTCGAGATCATTGGGAACATGATGCGAACCGGACCCTTCTTGGAGGCGCGGAAGATGGCGCGCAGCTGGGTGCGGAACAGCTCGGGCCGATTCAGGCACAGCCGGATGCCGCGCTCGCCGAGGAAGGGGTTCTCCTCGACCGGCATCGACAGATAGGGCACCGACTTGTCGCCGCCGATGTCCAGGGTGCGGATGATGATGGGCAGGCCGTTCAGGGCCTCGACCATCTGGGTGTAGGACGCGGTCTGCTCGTCTTCGGTCGGGGCCTCATCACGGCCGAGGAAGAGGAATTCGGTCCGCAGCAGGCCCACGCCCTCGCCGCCGGCCTCAATCGCCTTGGCCGCTTCCTCCGGTGAGGCGATGTTGGCGACGACCTCGACGCGTGCCCCATCGGTCATGATGGCCGGCTGATAGCAGGCGCGGCGCTCCGCCTCGCGCTGGGTCGCCAGGTCCGCCTGGACGCGCTCGGCGGTGGCCCGGTCGGCGTCCGTGGGCGTCAGCACCAGGGTGCCGCTGTTGCCGTCGAGCACGATCGCGGTGCCGTCGGCGATGTCCAGCACCGAATCTCCCGCGCCGACGACGGCGGGGATCCCAAGCGAGCGCGCGATGATGGCCGTGTGTGAGGTCGGGCCGCCCGAGGCCGTGCAGATACCCAGCGCCAGCGCCGGGTCCAGCTTCGCGGTGTCCGACGGACTCAGATCGTCCGCGACCAGGATCACCGGCGTGTCCGGTAGCTTGGCCTCATCCTCGATGCGCTCGGCCAGCAGGCGGAGCACGCGCCGTCCGACGTCGCGCAGATCGACCGCGCGGGCGGCGAGCAGGGCGTCCTTCTGCGCGGCCAGCGCCTTGGCCTGCTGCCCGAAGCTCTGCTCCCAGGCATAGCCGGCGCTGCGGGCGTCGTCGCGAATCCGCTCCTTCGCGCCCTCGATCAGACCCTGGTCCCCCAGAAACTCCGCATGCGCTCGGAAGATGGCGGCCTTGCCGGCGCCGGAGCGCGACTTGACCTCTTCGTACAGCTCGGCCAGCTCCCGCTTGGCGGCCTCAATGGCGCGATCGAGCCGTGTTAGCTCGGCGTCCGGATCACGCGCCGTCGCCGCCACCACGATCTTGCCGCGCTGGTATTGCCAGACTGGACCCAGCGCCAGGCCGGGCGAGGCGGCGACGCCCTCGATGCTTCGGCCTTCCCAGTCGATTCGCGGCAGATCCGAGGTCGTCGCGGCGGCTTCCTCTTCCTCCTCCAGACCGGCCTCGATGGCCTCGCGCAGCGCCGCCAAGGCGGCGTCCGCATCCGGACCTTCCGCCATGACGCGGATGGTGGCACCGGATTCGATGCCGAGATTCAAGAGTGCGATGAGGCTCTTGGCGTCTCCGGCACGGTCGCCGTGACGCACCCGGATGGTGGCATTGAAGCCCTTGGCGATGTCGACCAGCGCCGTTGCGGGCCGCGCGTGCAGACCCTGCGGGCTGTCGATGGCGATGTCGAACTGATTGGGAAGGTCGTCGGGCAGAGGCTCGGGCGCCGGGCGGTCACCGGAAGTGCCTTCGCCGGAGAGCCGCTGCTGGATGTCCGTCGGCCGCTTGGTGTGCGCCAACCGCTCCGCCTCGGCGGGATCGCCGAGCACGTCGGTCAGGTTGGTCAGGATCTGCAGGTGCTCGTCCGATTTGGCCGCGATGCCAACCACGAGGTGCACGCGGTCGCCGGGATTCCAGTCGACGCCGTCCGGCACCTGAAGCACCGCCACGCCGGTTTGCTTGATCAGGCCGCGATCCTTGGGTACCCCATGCGGGATGGCGATCCCGTTGCCGAGATAGGTATTGGCGACCTTTTCCCTGGCGAGCAGGCTATCCACATAGCCGGGCTCGATATAGCCGGCATCGATCAGGATCTGACCGACCTGGCGGATGGCGTCCGTCTTACTGGCGGCCGTCGCCCCGAGGCGAACCGCCGATGGGTCCAATGCGAGCATGTTGAGCCTCCTCTTTCGTTCTAGTTGTCAGGTGTCAGTTGTCAGGTGTCAGGTGGCAGTCCCTGTAGGATGGGCAAAGCGCGCACTCCGGCGTTCGACCGAGCCTCATGGGTTCGACGCGCGTGCCCATCGCTCCAAGGTCGGTGCAGGCTGTCAGCTTCTGGCTGCCAGCAGAGCCACTCTGGCTGGCGGCTGCTGGCTTCTCACAACGACACGCCGAACTGCATGCCGATCACGGTCGCATCCGGGATATCGCCGGTGCCGCCGGGCTGGACGACGTATTGGATGTCCGGCTGGATGTAGGCGAACTTGTTGAGCTGGATGCGGTAGCCAAGCTCGAACATCCATTCGTAATCGGGCCGGCCGTTGCCGAGCGCCTCTTGCTCGTCGGCATAGTCGTCGCTCAGCTGGCCGTAGGTGGTGCCGAAGATGAGACGGTCTTTGCCGCGACCTTCGAAGGGGCCGACGTACTGGGCGCCGAAGCTGGTCTGGAAGGGCACCAGTGCGGGCTCTTGCTGGTTGGTGTAGGCGAGGGTTCCGAAGAGGTAGAGACCCTCGTCCGAGCCCTCGCGCTCCTGCGTCACCTGCTGGTCGAGCTGGGCGTAGTAGCGGATGAAGCTGTCGGTGGTGTCATCCGAGTTGAAGTTGGGCATCTCGAAGGAGACGTTGTTCAGGCCGACGCCGAAGTGGCCCGGCTTGGTGCCCATCCGCCAGTCCCATTCCAACTGGACCATGAGCGAGAGGCCGTCGCTGTCGCGGAAGGTGAAATCCGTCCCGTGCAGGTCCGGGTCCCACATCCGCTCGGTGAGCTGGTAGGCGCCGATCTTGACGCGGAAGTCGTCGCTCGGCGCGTATTTGTAGCGCGCGCCCCAGACGCCGAAGGGATAGGAGGTCATGACGCCGTCGAAGAGCACGGCGCGGATCTGGCCATCGATGCTGTTGGAGAGGTAGTAGCCGTAGAAGGGCGATCCGGCGAAGTCGTCGGTCGCGGTGATGCGGCCGAGCTTGAAGGCGTGGTGCCCGTCGCTCCAGGTCTTCTCCAGGCTGACGTTGTAGAGGAACCAGGTCTGACCCCCGACCAGCTGCATGACGCTGTAGATACCGCCCACCTCCGGGTCGATGCTCTCGCCGTGGCGGTCGATGCCGCTCAGGCTGAAGGTCCAGCCGTCCGCGCCGAAGAGCTTTTCCAGGTCCAGGGTGACGCCGGCATAGAGGTCGCCCGCGTAGGCGTTCGCGTCCTCGTTGCCGCCGCTGACATTGGCCGCGACGATGGCGTTGTAATAGGCGAAGACATCGATACCGTCGGCCTTGAGCTGGCTGCGTTCGCCACCCCAGTCGCCGGTCAGATAGTCGCCGGAGAGCCAATCGCTCGCGGCCGTGGTCGTTGAGAGGGGGAGTGCTGCGGCCGCGAGGGCGGCGAGTCCGATCCTGGTGGGGTTCATCTTGGTCCTCGGTCCTTATCGTTGTCGGCAAGGAGGTCCCGCGGCGGCGACGCTTGCCTGCAGTGGCGCAGTCTCCTCAAGCCTAGTCGCCATGGACGGGCATGTTCTTGTTTCGCTAGGCTGGGCGCTGTCTTCCTGAGAAGTCAGCGCCGCTCTGGCTTGGTGGCTATCAGAAACCCGCCAGATGAATGGACGATGAACAGACTCACGACTCTGTTCGTAACAATTGTCATATTGGCTACAGGTGCGGCACCTGCGACCGCGCAGAAGCCCCTGAAGGTGCTGACCCGCGATACTGCCGCCATCGCGGGTCCGGCCGCGCGTCACGCCCGCAGCTTCGCCGCCAAGACCGGCATCCCTGTCGAGGTCGCTCGCACGCCCTTCGCTGAGCTCTACGAGCGCATCATGCTGGGCTTCGTCACCGCCCAGATGGCCGATGATGTCCTCCTGATCCCATCGGCCTGGCTGCCGGATTTCGCGCCCTACCTCGCGCCCGTTCCTGAGCCTATCCTCGAGGGTCGCGTCGTCCAGGATATCGATCCGGTCTACCGCGATGCGCTCATGCGCTGGCGGGGGCAGCCCATGGCACTGACCATCGACGGCGACCTGCACCTGGGCGCCTATCGGCGCGATCTGTTCGAGGATCCGGACATCCGGGCCGCTTTCGCCGCCGCCCGGGGTCGGGCGCTCGAGCTGCCCAAGACCTGGGCCGAGTACCAAGAGATCGCGGCCTTCTTCGCCGGACGCGAGATCGCCGGGGAAAGGCGCCTGGCGGGCACGCTGGAGGCCTACGCACGCGGCGGTCAGCGCATCTGGTACCTCTTCAGCCATGCCGCGGCCTACACCAATCACCCGGCGCACCCAGGCGCCATGTTCTTCGATCCGGACAGCATGAGGCCGGCCATCGACAATCCGGGCTGGGTCAGGGCGTTGAGGGAGTTTCTGGCGCTGCGCAAGGCGGGACCTGGGGACGTGGAGACGCTGGACAGCGCGACGGTGCGCAAGCGCTTCGCGGCTGGCGACGCCGCGATGGACATCGACTGGGCCGACACGGGCGTCCTCGCCGGGGCCCTGCGCGGCGTTTCAGGTGCCGTATCGCCGGTCGCCGGGCATGTCGGCTTCTTCCGGCTCCCGGGCAGCGATGAGGTGTGGAATCCGGCGACGCTGCGCTGGGACAAGCTCCCCGCCCCCCGCTCGGTCACCTTCCTCGCCTTCGGCGGCTGGATCGGCGTTGTGCCCGCGTCGAGTCGGAGAATCGATCAGGCCTGGGACTATCTCGCCTGGCTCGCGAGCCCGGAGCACAGCGCCGAGGACGTCCTGGACGGCACCTCTGGCATCAACCCCTACCGCAGCTCGCACTTGGAAGACGCAGAGCCGTGGCGGCGGCTGTTGGGCGAGCGGCAGGCCGACGACTATCTGCGGGTGCTGCGGGAGAGCCTGGGCGCGAAAACAGTGGCGCGAGACCTGCGCCTCCCCGGCTACCGCGCCTACATCGCCGCGCTGGAGGACCAGCTCGACCGCGTGATGGCCGGCGAGCAAACGGCAGAGGCCGGCCTCAAGGCCGCGGCCGAGGACTGGGAGGCGCTCACCGACCGGCTCGGCCGCGAGACGCAGCGCCGGCACTATCGGCTGGCGATGGGATTGCCGGTGGTCGAATAGAGAGGACAAGGGCTGAGACTGTGAAGGAATTCTGCGCAAGGTGGGCCGATGCGCGAGGCCCAAGATGGCGCCTGGGCTAAGGCGTTGGTTGTTGGGCCTCCGACGCCGGCCTAACCTACGGCAGGAGACCATCTCCGGTCTTGATCGTCAGTTGGACCAGTTGGACCTGTAGGGTGGACGAGCGAGAGCGAAGTCCACCGAATCCCGGGCCAGCGTTGGTGGACTGTGCTGCGAGACTGTGAGAGTCATCCAAGCGCACCGCGAAGATCGCAGATTGGTGTAGGTTGGGCCGACGCAGGAGGCCCAACAATCAAAGCGTTGGGCTAGCCGCCATGTTGGGCTTCGTACATCAGCCCAACCTACGCAGAATTTCTTCACAGTCTCTGTGCTTGTCCACCCGGGATACCGGGCCAATCGATGATCGACGCCCCATCTCCGTGATGCGCTCGGATGACCTGCACAGTCTCGCTGTGCAGCTCACCCTCGCCGGCGTGGGCTGCGGTCGACCTCGCTTGCTCTCGTCCGCTCTGGGAAGGATTGCGGTTGAAGATTCTGGCGTATTGAGGCAATAGCGTGTCTCTGACTCGTTTCCGAATAGCAGGCGCGGGGCGCGGGAGCATCAAATCCCGCCTGCTCCTCATCCTCGGCCTCGCTGTCCTGGCCATCGCCGTTGCGAGCGCAGTCGCACTGATCGCACTTGTCCAAATCCGCGGCCAGGTCGCCGCCGTGGCGGAGCGTGAGCTGCCGGCATCCGAGGCCGCGCAACTGCTTGCTCGCATCGGCGAGCGTCTGCAGGATCGCACCCCAGCGCTCATGGTGCTCGAGGATGCCGACGCGCGGCGGCGGCAAATGGACCTGATCGAGCGCGATCTCCAATCGCTCGCCAGCGAGGCCGAGCGGCTGAGCGCGCTGCACCCGGCCGAGCGGCCAGATGGGGGCGACTTCGCCCGGCTGACCCAGTCCCTGGCCGACAATCTGCACCAGATCGCCGCGCTGATCGAGCGGCAGTCCGAGCTGAGTCGCGCGGCCGTCGGGCAACGTGATCGGCTCATCGCGCTGCGCGAGCAGGCCCAGCAGATTCTCGGGCCTTCCATCCTCGCCGTGACCGCGGTCATCGACCGCGACACCAGGGTGGGCGATGCCGTCTTTCGGCGGGCCGCCATGGCGCAGGGTGCATTGCTCGACGCCGAGCGGCTCTTCGGCGCGGCCTTCGGTGAGCTGCTGATCGCCACGGAGGCGGCGAGCCCAGACCAGATCCGGCAATCCAAGCAGGCCTTCGCGCGGATTCATGCGCACCTGCTCGCCCTATCACCACGCATTCCGCAAGGGCTGCGAGCGGATCTCGGTGCGGCCACCGCGCAGCTCGCCGAGCAGCTCGACGCCGACGGCGTCTTCGCCCTGCGTGCCGGCGAGCTGAGGGCCATCGGCGAGGCCGAGGACCTGGAGCGCTCGAATCGGCGCATCGCCAGCCGGCTGAAATCCGAAGTCGACGCACGCGTTCAGAGCGCCAACGCGAACATCGCCCGCGCCGCGACCGCCATGGGCGATCTCGTCCTCGAGAGCACCATCCTCTTCGTTGCCGTCACGGTGGCAGCTGTGCTCATCGCGACTTGGCTCTCTTACCTTCTGGTGGTGCGCGACATCAGCTTGAATCTCAGAGGCGTCACGGACGCCATGCAGCGTCTGGCGGATGGTGAGCGTCGGGCGCGGGTACCGGCGATGGACAGGCGCGACGAGATCGGCGACCTGGCCCGCGTCTTCAACGTCTTTAAGGATCAGGCCTTCCGCGTGGAGACCTTGGGACGCCAGCTCACCGAGAAGTCCAATCTGCTGCTGGCGACCTTCGACAATATGAACGACGGCTTCACCGTCTTCGACGCCGTAGACCGCCTCATCGCCTGGAATCCGCGCTTCGCCGCGCTCTATGGGCTGCGGGATGGCGATCTGGCCTATGGCGCGCCGCTCGCCGAGATCCATCGACGCCTCGCCGAGCTGGGCGCGCTGGCCTTCACGGCACTGGGCGAAGAGATCCCGCTGGTCGCTCTGGGTAGCGGGCGCCGAGTCCAGATCCGCGAATACGAGGTGCGCTGCCCCGACGGCCGTCTGGTCGAGCTGCGCAGCAACCCCGTGCCGAGCGGTGGCTTCGTCACCATCCATATCGAGGTGACGGAGCGACGCGCCATGGAGCGGCAGCTACGCCAGGCCCAGAAGATGGAGGCTGTGGGCCAGCTCACCGGAGGTATCGCGCACGATTTCAACAATATCCTCGCCGCCATCCAGGGCAACCTGACCTTCCTCGAAGCGGGCCTCCTGGACCAGCCGGAGCTCCATGAGCGCTGGAGAAAGGCCATGGGGGCCACGGACCGCGCCGCCCGGCAGGTCGAGCGCCTGCTCGCCTTCTCTCGACGCCAGCGTTTGGAGCCTGAGCTGGTCGACATCAACGACCTGGTGACCGGCATGCTGGATCTGCTCGAGTACAGCCTGGGCGCAGGTGTCGAGCTGGAGAGCGCCCTTGTGCCAGGGCTACCGCCGGTCCGCGTCGATCCGGGCCAGCTCGAGAACGCGCTCATGAACCTGGCAATCAACGCGCGCGACGCGATGGACGGCGAAGGCCGCATTCGCATCGAGACCACACCACTCGGCGAAGCCGAGATCGAGATCCGCGTCGAGGACAGCGGCTGCGGGATTCCGCAGGACCTGATCGACCGTGTCTTCGAGCCCTTCTTCACCACCAAGTCGAACGGCAAGGGCAGTGGGCTGGGACTGAGTATGGTCTACGGATTCGTCCGTCAGTCCGGCGGGCGTGTCGCGATCGAGAGCGAGCCGGGGCAGGGCAGTCGGGTGCGGATTTGCCTGCCCGTGGCTCGAGCTGGGGCCTTGCCTGATGCCGCCGAGCGCACCTCGTCAGAACCCGGTCCCGACCATCCGAAGGGCCGGGGGGAGACCGTCCTCATCGTCGATGACGACCTGGATCTGCTCGAGGTCACCGCGGCTCAGATCAGCGCCCTTGGCTATCGCACGCTGGCAGCAGGCGACGGTGACCAGGCGCTGGAAATCCTGAAGCGCGAGCCTGCCGTCGACCTGCTCTATACGGACATGGGTCTACCCGCGCCTTGGAATGGCGTCACCCTGGCTGAGCAGGCAAAGGCGATGAAGCCAGGCTTGCCGGTCATCTACACCTCCGCCCAGTCGCACCATCTCCCTGGTCGACTGCTGCTGAGAAAGCCGGTCCCACCGGACGTGCTCGCGCGAGCCCTCCGCCAATCCCCTCCCGAAGCGTAGGTTGGGCCGACGCAGGAGGCCCAACGATCAACGCTAGGCCACCCCCATTGTTGGGTTGAGGCACGAATCCCAAGGTCCCTCTACCGAGATTCGCCACAATCCTCCATCCAATCCTGGTCGCACGCCCAATCCGTGGCGAGCCATCCTCTTCGGCAATAGAGGTGAAAAGATGAAAACGGCCAGTCCGCGACATGCGAGCTATGGCCATGCTTGACCGGGTTGTAATGGACATAGTCAACGTGTTGCTTGAGATCCAGGTCATCGCGAATGAGGTGCTCCCAGAATCGACGTTGCCAGATACTGCGCTCTTGCTTCTTGGCTCGGCTGTTGGAGATCTCTTCGCCGGGGCCAATGCGGCGGGAGAATCCACCCTTGATCTGATTCCATCGCGCCGAATAGTCGGCATCGTTCGTGGGTAAAGTCCACACTGCATGGATGTGGTCGGAGAGGACGACCCAAGCGACGATCTCGAAGGGGTGCGAGCGCTTGACGACGCGAACGGCCTCGCGCAGCGCATCGACTTGCTCGACGAGAAGCCGGCTTCCGCGGTCGGCGAGGTTCACGGTGAAGAAATAGGTTGCACCTTCAACCAAGGCACGACGGTAGCGCATTGCTGGGGCTCTCCATGATCCACACAGGACCCTTCCTCAATAGGGTCACTATATGTGTAGGAACGTCAAGTGTTGACGGAGCTACCGCAAGTCCGAGGGCCATTTTGTTGGGCCTCCTCCGTCGGCCCAACCTACGGATTGAGCGAGCACTTTCCCAAGTTGGTTGAGCTGAGGCTAGGCCCTGTCGACCACGGCGTCGAAGATATAGCCCGCCCCGCGCTCGGTGCGGATGAGCTTGGGGGCGTGTGGGTTGGCTTCGATCTTTCGCCTGAGCCTCAAGATGAGCACGTCGATCGTGCGGTCGAAGACGTCGGCGTCGTAGTTGTGCGTGCGCTCCAAGAGCTGCTCGCGGCTGAGCACGCGCTTGGGTGAGTCGACCAGTGCTTCGAGCAGGAGGTATTCCGCGTTGGTCAAGGCGACGGGGCTGCCGCTGGTATCTGTGAGGACGCGGGCGGTGAGGTCCAGCGTCCAGCCGGCGAAGCGGCGGTAGTCGTGATCTGGGGCCAGGGCCTGCTGTGCGCCGACCAGCTCGCCCGAGGTACGCCGCAGAACGGCCTTGATGCGGGCGGCAAGCTCGCGCGGGTTGAAGGGCTTCACGACATAGTCGTCGGCGCCCATCTCGAGGCCGAGGATGCGATCGACGTCCGATCCCATGCCGGTCAGCATGATGATGGGGATGCTCGAGGTCGCGCGAAGCTGGCGGGCGATGGTGAGACCGTCCTGATCGGGCAGCCGGATGTCGAGCAAGAGGATGTCTGGCGTCGTCGACGCGAGCGCGCACCGCAGCTCCGCCTCGCTACCCGCCTCGATCAGGCTCCAGCCCTGCTGTCGGGCTTCCTGGGCAAGGATGTCGCGGATGTCCGGGTCGTCATCGACGATGAGCACTTGAATCATGGCCCCTTGCTGTCCCTCAGGCTGATTGCGTACCGCGAACGCGGAAGACGGCGCAGAGGATAGATGATCCTGAGAGCCCTTGCTCAAGGCTACCCTCATGATCCTTGCCTGCACTCGGTCGAGGCGGCACCTGGCAGCGCGCCTCAGCGGCCCGTGGCAGTGGCGGCTGGCCGAATCCCAGCGATCGTCCGGCAGGGGGTTTGCCCTGCCGGACGCAGACTTGGGCCGCAGCGATCAGCCCTCGGCCTCGAAGTGCCTGTGCCAGCGCGTCAGGCTGGCCTTGAGACGCGCTCCGTGACGCTCGACGACGGATCCGGCGACGATGGTCGCGATGCCGAGCAGGACCAGCGCGCTCCAGCCGCCGATGGTGAAGGTGGAAAGCGCGTCCTCGGCCGCGAAGCCAAGTCCGGCCACGGCCGCGATCAGGCCCAGTGCGAAGATGAAGCGGCTCTTGCCGACATAGCCATAGGCGAGGGTGGCGATGCCGATCGCCAGGCCCGCAAGGGCGTTGCCGAATCCCCCGAAGGCAGTCAGGTTGAACAGCATCGCCAAGCTCGCCACCAAGGCCGCAGCGCCACGGAAGCCGCAGCTCCAGCGGCTACCTAGGGTCGAGAGGTCGACCAGCAGCCCGGCAAATACGCCAGCTGCGAGCGGGATCTTGGCGGCTTCGGGAATGACTCGGGCATCGATTACGCTATGGAAGACAAGCAAGGTGCTCAACGCAGCGGCAATGACTGCCAGCACCTCTAACGCACCATGCCAGCGTGCATCGTTCCGGGTCGCCCCCAGTGCGAGCCGCAGCCCCAGATAGGCGATGAGGCTCAAGGTCGTGAAGAAGAGCGCGTCCGGCGCGTACAGCCAGAGGCTCCGCCCACCCAGGACGAGCAGCGGCAGCAAGAGAGTGGTGCGGGCGAAGATACCTTCTGGGGTTGCCAGCGAAGGATCCGCGCGGCGAATGCGCAGCGCGACGGTGACGACCATGACGCCAAGGGCCAACAGCATCGCGGAGACAGCCAGATCCTGACGCGTGGGCACCAGGAGCGCCGCGTTGACGAGCAGGTAGAGCCCAGTGAGCGGCCAAGCGGAGCGCCTGGCCATGATGAGAAAGCCGACCCAAGTCGCCAAGGCCAGACCCAGCAGGCTTGCTGCCGTAACCAAGAGTGCCGACCCGGCGGTCAGTTGACCCAGGCTCGCCATCCAGAAGGAGGCCGCGGAATCCATGACCAGGGGCGCGTCCCACGTCAGATGGTCATAGGTCAGGCCGCCCAGATAGGCGAAATTGACCGGCACGGCGGCCAGTGCCAAGGCAATGAAGAGCCGCGCGCCCTTGGACTCGTGCAGCAGGCGGCCACTCGCGAAGCCGGCCAGGGTCAGGATGGCGGTGTGGCCGAGCAGAAGCAGGCAGCGGGTCAGGGCATCGCCCTCGCGCCAGCCTTGAAAGAGATACATCACGAAGGCGGCGACGATGACCAGCCCGCCGAGCCCGCGCAGCAGCAGAGAGAGGCTGAGCGTCTTGCCCTTGGCCGCTTCTGGCGGCCCTATCTGCCGGTCTGGCGCAGCCCTGGATTCGTTCGCGCTCTCGGCGGAAAAGTCGAGAGCCGCCGGGTCGATGCTGAGATCCAAGTCGTCCATTACCGCTTGGCCCTTCATTGTTCACCTCCAGACCGATTCTTACGGCCGAGCTTCAAGGCTTCCAGCTCCGCCTTGAGCGATTCACGCTCTTCCTCAGCGACGAACTCGGCCTCGAAAGGGTCGCTGTCGCAGAGGCTGTCGGTCGTCAGCTCCGCCTCGGTGAGGCGAATTTCCCAACGGTCGAAGGTGTCATCCAGGTCGAGCAGGGCGCCCGTGTCCGTCTCGCGAATCCGCGCGGCCGCGTCGGCCGTCGCCTCGCGGCTGCGCATGAGGTGACGGCGGTGCTCCAGGGTTTCGACACGCTGCCGCAGCCCGTCGATCTCGCGCCCGAGATGGCTCTCGACCTCGGCATGGCGCCGGTAGCTCTCGGCCAGAGATTCGGCTTGGCTTCCCGCCCGCTTGGCGCGGCTCAGGCACATCAGGGCCTTCTCCTCGCCCTCGGCCGTCGCGTCGCAGCGCATCGCCCGCTCGCGCCAAGCCCGCTCGTCCGCCCGCAGTCCGTCCAGCTTGCGCCTCAGCCGCTCGCCGTCTTGCCGCATGCGGTCATGCCGTACCTTGGCCTTGGCATAGAGCCGGCGGCTTTCCCGAATCCCCGCCTCCACGACCGCATCGTGGTTCTCGATCTCACCGACCATGCGATCCAACTGTGTGGAGACCGCAAGGGTGACACGCTTGAAAAATGACATCTGATGCTCCTCGGTTCGCTGATGTTGGCATCAGATGCAAGTCAAGGAGCGTGCCGTCTTGTGCCGAAGGGAATAACGGCTAATAAAGCATAGGCTTACGAGCCTGGCGCGATCAGTTTTTAACGAATGTCATCTGTACCGGATGTGCGTTCAATGCATGCCTGCGCTCATGAAATGTCCGTCGAAGACGTCATGGTGTCTGGAGCGAATTGCCAGCAACGGACGCTCTTTCATGCAGGCTCAAGCCCAGAAGAACAAAGTTGGTGACTAGAGGGCGCCTCTCGACCCTTCCGCTATGCATTCCGCGGGATGCCGCGTGCGTGCTCCAGCGGCTCGTGGCGGGATGCGACGCCGGAGCCTGGGGGCTAGAAGGGGAATATCGATGTCAACATTGCTGCGCTGGCCTACCGAAGCGCGGAGCCTCGATGGCGCGGCATTCGCGCGCTAGGCTATTGTTGTCCACATGAAGACACCGCATCCCTCAACGTCGAGCCGGCGCGAGCCGACGCGCGACAGTGGCTACAAACTGTTGTACAGCCATGTTGCCATGGTGCGCGACCTGCTGCGCGGCTTCTTGCCCGGCGCATGGGTGCACAAACTCGACTTCGACACCCTGGAGCGTTGCAGCGGCAGCTATGTCACCGACGATCTGCGCGACCGCGCGGACGATCTCGTCTGGCGCCTGCGTTGGGGATCAGACTGGCTCTACGTCTACCTGCTGCTCGAATTTCAATCCACCATCGATCCTTGGATGGCCGTGCGCGTTCAGACCTACCTTGGGCTGCTCTACCAAGATCTCATCCGCGCCGAAACCCTGAGTGCCGCCGGGCGTCTGCCGCCCGTGCTGCCGGTTGTGCTCTACAATGGATCTGCGCCTTGGACGGCTGCAGATAGGCTGGAGCCCCTCATCGAGCAGGCTCCGCGGGTGCTCGCTACCTATCGCCCACGGCAGGCGTACCTGCTCCTTGACGAGCAACGACTCGCCAGGGCTGGCCAGCTGCCCGAGCGCAACCTCTGTGCCGCCCTCTTTCGGCTTGAGGCGAGCCGTGGGGCGGACGAAGTGATGGGTATCGTTCAGGCCCTGGTCGACTGGCTCGAGGCCCCTGAGCAGACCGGCCTTCGCCGTGCCTTCGCAGTTTGGTTTGGTCGTGTCTTTCTGCCCAAGCGCCTGCCGGGCGTGCAACTGCCATCCCTTGTGGATCTCAGCGAGGTGTATCACATGCTGGCCGAAAATCTGGAAACCTGGACCGATCAGTGGAAACGGGAAGGCCTGGAGCAGGGTTTGGAGAAGGGTCTGGAGCAAGGCCGCGAGGCAGCCCGCCACATCCTGGCTCGTCAGGCCCGACGCCGTTTTGGTGCCACGATTGCGGAGCAGACCAGACCTCTGCTCGCACGTATCACCGACCTCCAGCGGTTGGAGGAGCTAGCCGATCAATTGCTAATCAGTGCTGATGGAGACGATTGGCTACAGGCCGTTCGGAGTGCCAGCGCCGGCAATGAGCAATAGCGCAATGCCTGCTTCCCTGCTCCCTTGCTTCGACCAACGACCGAGACACGGCTGTCATAAGGTGACCGCCCGGCGGAGTTGCGCAAACCGGGGGCCTTCTTCCTGAGGCCATGGCTGCCGCCCTGTGGATGGCGCCACTGCGGGAGGTCCGCGAAGCCCCAGCATTGTGTCACCGGCCTCAGGCAGCTTGTGTAGCTCTGTAGGGTGGACGAGCGAGAGCGAAGTCCACCGAATCCCGCGCTGGCGTTGATGGACTGCGCCGCGCCGGCTCACCCTGCAGAAGCCGATGGCTACCGACCGGGTCGTCCCGGTCCCCATCTTCCTGCATCGCGGCACCTATGCCCACGCCGTGCGCGGATTGGTCCGCCTCGAGGCAGACCCCGAGGGGCGGCTCAAATATCTCGATCTCATTGACATCTGCCCCAAGCTGCTCGCGGACCTCGACCCGGAGCGGCTGACCATCTCGCCCGGCACCTTCGTCACCGAGGCGCTGCGTAAGGTCTACTCCGACCTCATCTACCGGATTCCCTTACCAGATTCCCTATTGCGACACCCAGCTGTCCGTCTATCTGCTCTTCGAGCACAAGAGCCAGACCGACCATTGGTGCTGCTCCAGCTCTTGCGCTACATCGTCGCCAGCGGCGAGCTGTACCGGGACCAGCATCCCAAGGCCAAGACCCTGCCGCCGGCCTTGATCATCGTTCGGTCCACCAGTCGCGATGCGTCCTCGGTCGACCAAGCAAGATCATGATTTTCAAGAGGTTCAATCGCCTAAGTCGACTGATCGGCTAGGTCTTGGGCGAAACCATGATCAAGGCCAACGGCCATCCTTCTTCTCCTCGTGATAGGCCTGCTCCGTGTTGACCTCCCAAATTTGCTGGCGAACATCCTCGCCGGAAAGAATGCCGTCGACGGCCATCATCGCCGTCAGCATGGAGTGGTCCTGATTGTTGTACCTGTGCATGCCATTGCGCCCGATCGGGAAGAGATTCTGAAACCCCTGCAGATAGTCTCGAACCAGCTCGAAGCGATCGTAGGAACCGAAATAAGCAGGGTAGGCCTTGGGCATGCGGATCACCCTGTGGTCCAAGACCGCACCTGCATCGATGACACCGATCCGCTCCAATTCCTCGATGGCGAAGCGCACCATGTCCGCGTCCGCCAGGCTCCAGAGATCGTCCCCCTCGTTGACGAAATACTCCAGTCCTACCCAGACCCGCTTCGGGTCGGCCACCATGTAGGGGCTCCAGTTGTTGAAGAACTGCAATCGGCCGACCCGCACGCCGGGCTCCTGGACATAGATCCAATTGTCCGGCACCCGAGAATAGAGCTCCTGGCCCGTTACATCGCCGCCCAACTTCAGCCGGTCGAGCAGCAGCCCGACCGTCATGAAATCCCGGTACATCAAACCGTCTGCTACGGCCCGCACGGGATCGGGTGCCGCAGGCGCAAGCCCGGCGATCAAGTGCTTAACCGGCATCGATGAAAAGAGCCAATCGACTTCCAAACGCTGCTCCCCAGACGGCGTGCTGACGCGCACGACGCAAATTCGGCCGCCCTGGTGCTCGATGCCGGTAACGCAGTGTTGTAGCCGCACCTCACCGCCGCGTGCGGTAACCATGCCTGCCACCCGTTCCCAGAGCTGCCCCGGGCCCAGCTTGGGATACATGAATTGCTCGATCAGACTGGTTTCCGTATCCCTCTGGTGAAGCGCGCCCGCTCGGCCCAGCAATGATCTCGCGGCATGGCTTAGGAGGCCGGCGACGGACAGGCCCTTGATCCGCTGCCGACCCCAGTCGGCGGGAATCTCGTCACATGGCACGCCCCAAACCTTCTGCGTGTAATCGCGAAAGAAGGTCGCGTAAAGCTCTCGGCCGAAGCGGTTGATCAGAAAGTCCTCGAGCGAGATCTCCGGCCGAATTCGCCTGACCCGGCAATAGGCGTAGCTCCCGAGGATTCGGATACTTGGCCCGACGCCGAGCTGGCGCAGTGTCTTCAGGCTCGGTGTGAGCGGATAGTCGAACAGCTGCCCGCGGAACAGGATGCGGGAAACGCGTGGGCGGATCAGCATCACCGCGTCGTGCGTCGCCGGATCCGGGCCGCCAGGATCCACCGGGATCATCCGGCGCTGATTCTGATACTGGATCTCGACGCGAGGGGCATCGGCCGCCGGCATTCCCTGAATCGGCAGCACCTGCCGCCACCAATCCATTACCCGGTCGGACTTCGAGAAGAAGCGATGTCCGCCAAGGTCGATGCGATTGCCCTTGTGGTCGACGGTGCGCGAGATCCCCCCCAAGATCGCATCCGCCTCCAGCACTATCGGGCGAATATCGCTCCGGGTCACCAGTTCGTAGGCGGCGGTGAGCCCAGCGGGTCCGCCTCCAATGATCACTGCCGAGGGTCGCTCACTGGCCTTCATTGAAATCTCGCAGCATCCGGCATCTGACGTTCCTCCTCGGTGGTTTCGGTTTCAGGCCGTCCGGGTGGACGAGCCAGGGCGAAGCCCACCGAGTCCAGCACCGGCGTTGCTGGACTGCGCTGCACTTGTCCATCCAGCGGGAGCTCGGGCTAATCGATGATCGACGCTGCCTTCTCTAATCAGAGCGTAGCGCGCATCTGTGCCCGTCTATCGCCGCTTGCCCAGTGTCAAATCCAAGCGCCTTGTCGGTGCTGATACGCTAGGACGGCCGCCTCGCCCAACGCAAAAGCGCCTGACGAATTCCATGGCCGAAACTGAGAAACTTATGTGCTAAGAAGGAATACCCGGCGACGATACCAACTGCGCCAACATGCGCCAGAACCTCGATATTGATCTGGCCAAGCGACGCTCCGGAGGGGAGTCTCGCAAGGAGCGCAGGGAGCAGTGAGTCTCTTAGCTCGCTCGACACAGCGACCGTCAGCACGAGGCCGACAAGAGAGACAATCAAGAACGTGCGTAGCTCGTCATGCAAGCGGCGCCCTGCACGCCGGAACGTATAGCGCCGATTCAAGCTGAAGCTGACGCCCATCCCAACGAGAAAGGCCAGCGCGACGGACAATGCATAGTGCCAGCCCTGGCTCAGGCCGAGCACTGAATACAGCACATACCCCGTGGTTAGATTGGCAATGGCCGCTGAGCCCGAAAAGACAATGAAGAGCACTAGCTCTTTGGGTAGGCGCCTTGAGATCAGGCTAGACATCGGTCTCCACGACCTTTGTAACCCATTGCATATCCCCGGACTTTTGGCATGAAGCGGGTCCGGAAGGTGTGTGAGTGAGAATGAAATCCCCCGAGCGCCGGCTCAAGTACCCCAACTTGATCGACATGGACGCGATGCTTGGAGAGGAAGCGCGTCGACTCGATCACGCACCTCCCGCACAAGAGGCATCACGGGCAGGATACCCGCGAAATAGGGTATCGTCGTCCACATGAAGACACCGCCTCCCTCAATGTCGCGCCTGCGGGAGCCAACGCACGACAGCGGCTACAAACTGCTCTACAGCCACGCTGACATGGTACGCGATCTGCTGCGCGGCTTCGTGCCCGGCGCCTGGGTGCACCGACTCGACCTCACTACCCTAGAGCGCTGCAGCGGCAGCTATGTCACCGACGACTTGCGCGACCGCGCCGACGACCTCGTCTGGCGGCTGCGTTGGGGCGCCGATTGGCTCTACGTTTACCTGCTGCTGGAATTCCAATCTACCGTAGATCCTTGGATGGCCGTGCGCATCCAGACCTACCTCGGTCTGCTCTACCAGGACCTCATTCGGGCCAAGAACTTGAGCGCAGCGGGGCGTTTACCGCCCGTTCTTCCGGTCGTGCTCTACAATGGCGTCACGCCTTGGACCGCTGCCGACACGCTAGAGCCGCTGATCGAGCCGGCTCCGCTCGTGCTTGACACCTATCGACCGCGGCAGGCTTACCTGCTGCTCGACGAGCAACGGCTCGCCAAGGCCGGCCCGCTGCCCGAGCGCAACCTCTGTGCCGCCCTCTTCCGGCTCGAAGCCAGCCGAGGGGTGGACGAGACGATGGGCATCGTCCAAGCTCTGGTCGACTGGCTCAAGGCGCCGGAGCAGACCGGCCTGCGCCGTGCCTTCGCGGTCTGGTTTGGTCGCATCTTTCTGCCGAAGCGGCTGCCGGGCGTGCAGTTGCCGCCCATTGGAGATCTCTGCGAGGTATATCACATGTTGGCCGACAATCTGGAAACCTGGACTGATCAGTGGAAGCGGGAGGGCATCGAGCAAGGCATCGAGCGAGGCCTCGCGCAAGGCATGGAGCAAGGTCGCGAAGCGACCCGCCACATTCTCGTCCGTCAGGTGCGACGCCGCTTTGGCGCGACCACCGCCGAGCGGACCAAACCGCTGCTCGCGCGCATCACAGACCTCCAGCAGCTAGAGGATCTGGCTGAGCAACTGCTCATCAGCGCCGACGGAGACGATTGGTTACAGGCGCTCCGCGACATCTGCGCTGGCAACGAACAATAGCGTCATACCTGCTTCACCCAACAAACAAGAACCTGATCTGAGCGCGCAGACGGCAAGCCCGTTAGGGTGGACGAGCGACTGTGAAGAGATTCCCCGTAGGTTGAGCTGAGGTACGAAGCCCAACAAGGCGACCGGGTAAGGCGCTGATTTTAAAACTCCTGCGTCGGTCAAATCGATGGCAAGACGCGATTTGCGGTGTGCTCGGAATACTCTCACAGCCCAGTAGGGTGGGCGAGCGCGAGCGAAGTCCACCGAGCCCCGCGCCGACATTGGCGGACTGCGCTGCCCTTGTCCGCCCTACAGCGGCTCGATGCCAAAACCGCTGCAGATGAGTCAAGTCGTTGCAGCGCACGACTCCTCGGGACGCGGCCTACGACGCCAAGACGCGCGAGCCGCCTGGTCATGACCGATGACAGAAGCGCTGCCTCACGAGCCCAGCCAGCCGACATTCGGCACTGCGTCACCAGGCAAACTGGGCATCCTACGACGCATCGGTCACAGGTGAAGCCTCGCTAGCAACCCGACGCCTCGAGCCAGGACCAGAATTTCAAGAACCTCATCCTCGACTACCCGCGCGAGACGATCGCGTTGAGTGCGGTCAGCGAATTTGATGGTTACACGATCGGGCTAGCTGATGGAAGTCAGCGCTGAGCGGCGTGTTGGTCG
>NZ_JAAIJQ010000046.1 GCF_010820565.1 Thiorhodococcus minor
AAGAAGGCTGTCGCCGAGCGCAGTCATTTTGGGACAGGGATGTCCCAAAATGTATCACGAGCACGGCGACACTCCGGCGCTTCATCGAGCGGCGCCACCAAAACTCGGCCGTCGAGTCCGCCATCAATGCCCTCGAGGCCCATGGGCTCGACCGCTGCCCCGATCATGGGATCGAGGGCTTCCGCCGCTACGTCGCGCTGGCGCTCGTCGGGTGCAACATCCATCGCCTCGGCGCCATCCTGCTCGCGCAGGAGGCCGACGCGCAGCGCCGGCGCAAGCGCGCCGCCTGAGCACGACGCTTGACGCCGTACGCGGACACCCAGGGGATGGTCTGCTCAGCAGGCGAGCGCTAACGCGAATCGCACGCATTAACGGGATTTTCCCTCACCTTATCGCCTGACATCGAATAGAGCCGACCATGGCACGGCAATGAGCATGGCGAGGAAACAGAATTGAATGGGGTTTTCGTTCAGGCACTAATTGATCTCCGAGACGATCTCGGCCTCAACCCGGCCAACGTCGTCATCACCGGAGACTGCGGCTCCAGTCTAGATTCCGTCGCACTGCACGCGATTCGTCGATTCGAGCAAGAGCCCGATTTCGAACGGGTCTATTGCGTCTTCGACCGCGACCAGCACGAAGACTACAAGAAAGCGTCGGACCGTATTGGTACGAAGACACTACGCAGGCGTAATGGCGATCCGGCGCTGTTCAGGGCCATCACATCCGTTCCCTGTTTCGAGTACTGGCTGCTGCTGCACTCCGGCTACAACACTGCGCCCTTCTACCCGACGCAGTCGCGCTCGCCTTGCGCGCCGGTCATCGCCGCGTTGAAGCAAGCGTCGATACGGGATTATGAGAAGGCGATGCGTGGGGTCTACGAGCGGAGCAAGCCCCGACTGCAACGGGCGATTCAGAACGCGGAAAGGGCGCTGAAGGCCGCGGTAGCTGCGGGCACCGACAATCCCACCACCTGCATGCATGAGAGCGTCATCGAGACCTGCCGCAAGGCTCGGCGGAAGTGCTTTCGTCAACGCTGCCTCGACGGCTTTGTGCAACCCTGCGGTGCCTTCTGCTAGCCGGCTGTTTGCCGGGGTTTCGATGCCTGCGCGAATGCGCTCATCGAAGAGGTTCGCGATCAACTCCTTGTCGGGATCGACGGCATCAAAGCTGAAGCCGACGCCGTCCAGTCGCAGGGCGTGGGCCGCTGGATCGAGCCCTGGGCGGACCATGATCGTGAGTCGCCACGCCAGATCGCCGCTGAGCTCGGCGACAAGAGCCCCTTCTTCGGTTTTGGCTGAAAGGCCGATCGCGTCAACCCTCGCCGTTTGCCCCGCATGCTGATGGTCTGCCCGCCAGGTGCTCGCTGAGGCTGACGGCAACCCTTGAGGCCCCGGACCGATGGCATCGGAGCTAGTCCGTTTCGGCAGGGGTATTGCCGGCAATCGGTACAGTGGTCCGCGCACGTCGCTGCAGGAACCGGCTTCTTTCGATTCAGGCTGGGGGCGGCGCCGGCCATCTCTTTGCGCGCTTCTCCTGCTCAAGTAACGCAGCATCGAGCTTGACGACGCCGATTGCTCTCGCCTCCTCGACGGCTTCCATGTATCCCTCGTGCCGACTGTCCCAGTTGGGGGGCTCTCCCGGTGCCTCGCGGATGAAGAGATCGAAAAAGCCGTGCTGGCCAGGCGTCACGAAGTAGGTCTTCATGCCTCCAATCCTCTTGGATAGAAACCGGCGATACTCCCGCGATGCCTTGAAGCATAGACGCCATGTTGGCCGTTCGCAGTTGAGTCGCTGCCCATTGCCGAGCCGTGGCGACTGGCGGGGCGCGGTGGACGATATCCGCCTGGTGCTGGGCGAAGTTGTCGGCATTGCGCTGCCGGCGGGCTATCCTTGGCTCCAAGGTCGCGCGGCGACTCCCGCCCGCCAACGACGAGGATGACGGCCATGGACCCTGAGCTGACCATTCGTGGCATGACGCGCTCTGAGCTGGATACACTGGTGGATTGGGCGGCCGCGGAGGGCTGGAACCCGGGCGTGAACGACGCCGAGATCTTCTGGGATACGGATCCGGACGGATTCATCGCCGCCGAGCGCGACGGCGAGCTGATTGGCGGTGGCTCCATCGTCGCCTATGGCGGGCGTTGCGGCTTCATGGGCTTCTTCATCGTCCGCCCTGATTGTCGGAGCCGTGGGCTGGGGCGCCAGCTATGGCATGCGCGTCGCGATCGGCTCATCGCGCGTCTGGATGCGCCCGCAGTCATCGGCATGGACGGCGTCTTCGCCATGCAGGACTTCTATGCGCGCGGTGGCTTCGTGCTCAGTCATCGCGACCTGCGCTTCGAAGGCGTGGGATCTCAGGGGGCGCGGGACGAGCGTGTGATCGATCTGTCCGAGGTGCCGTTCGCGGATCTCGCGCGCTACGACGCAGCCCACTTCCCGGCCCCAAGGGAGACCTTCATCAGGGCGTGGATCACCCAGCCCGGCTGCCGCGCCCTGGGTGCCCTGCAGGACGGCCGGCTGCGGGGCTACGGCGTGATTCGCTCCTGTCGACAAGGCTTCAAGATCGGCCCCTTGTTCGCCGCCGACGCGGAGATCGCCGAGGCCCTGTTCGTGAGCCTGGCGGACCACGCGCCTGGTGTGCCGATCTTCCTCGACGCTCCCGAGAACAATCCGGACGCTATGGCGCTCGCCGAGCGTCAGGGGCTGCGCGAGGTCTTCGGCTGTGCCCGGATGTACTATGGCCCGGCGCCGCGGCTTCCCGATCGCGAAATCTTCGGCGTCACGACTTTCGAGCTGGGCTGAGCTTGGATTCCTGGCATCGGCGCGATCTCCGCGGCTACGGGCGCAGCCCGCCCGATCCGCAGTGGCCCGGCGGCGCCAGGCTCGCGCTCCAAGTCGTCCTCAACCTGGAGGAGGGCGCCGAGCGCACGCTGCTGAATGGCGACGACGGCTCGGAGGATTATCTCCCCTAGCTTCCAGGTATCCAGCGCCGTTTGGGCCAACGCCATTACAGCGCCGAGAGCTTCCATGACTATGGCGCTCGGGTCGGCTTCTGGCGCCTGCTGCGCCTGTTCGAGGAGCGCCGTCTCCCGCTCACGGCTTTCGCCGTGGGGCATACCCTGGAGCTCAATCCCGAGGCGGGCGCGGCGCTCGCCGAGCAGGGGCACGAGGTCGCCGGGCACGGCTATCGCTGGATCGACTACCGGGCCGTCGATGCGGCGACGGAGCGGACACACATCGAACGAAGGTGCCGCGTCATCCAGGCCACGACCGGTCAGCGCCCGGTCGGCTGGTACAGCGGTCGCGTCAGTCCCAATACCCGGCGGCTGCTGATCGAGACAGGGGGTTTCCTCTACGACTCGGATGCCTACGATGACGATCAGCCCCATTGGCTGCGCGAGGACGGCGACGCCCACCTCATCATTCCCTACAGTCTCGTCACCAATGACATTCGCTACCTGCTTGCGCCCGGATGTGCGACGGGGGCGGACTTCTTCAGCCTGTTGCGCGATGCCTTCGATATGCTGCTTGCGGAAGGTGAGGAGCGGCCGTCCGTCATGAGCGTCGGGCTGCACGCGCGCATCAGTGGACAGCCGGCCCGGGCGGCGGCGGTCGCGCGCTTCTTGGACTACGCCGGCGGACATGAGGACGTCTGGATCTGTCGGCGCCGCGAGATCGCCGAGCATTGGATTCGGCGTTTCGGGCGGCCGGAGGGTGTCTGACGAAGGCGTCCGGTCAGCAGACAGGTGCGGCTGCTGCGCCGTTGCTCTAAGTGCGCCGTCTATTGCCGAAGGCCATGCCGGCTCGGCGTGAGCCCTTGCGTCAGGCTCAATGCCCGCGCATCTCGGCGGCGCGGACGGCTTTGTCGGAGGCTGCCATGGGTGTCGGCCATGCGCGCAGTCGGCGGGTCTTCTCGACCATGCGATGGGTCGAGCGGTTGTTGTTGAAGCGCGCGACCTGCCGCAGCGGGACCCAAAGCACCTGATGCGATTCGTCGTTGCCAGGGATCACCAGGTCGTCGTCCATTTCGACCAGGAAACGGATGTCGATGTGCTCGTGCTCGGGGCCGCGCGCGCTGGCGGGGATGGTATGGATGTCGACGTCGAAGATGGCGCCGTCGACGAGGCGGATGTGCGACGAGTCGAGTCCGGTCTCCTCGGACGTCTCTCGGAGGGCGACACGCAGGATGTCGGAGTCGCCGTCCGCGTGTCCGCCGGGCTGGAACCACTGGTCGTGCTTGCGGTGGTGAAGCAGCAGGACGCGGTCGCGGCCCGGGCTCACCACCCAGGCGGAGCCCGTCACATGGGCGGGCCAGAGGTCGCAGTTGAAACAGTCTTCGTACGCGATCACGAATTCCCGGGCCCGGGCAATGTAGGCGGCTTCTTCCATGAAGCGGGTCGTGTGTGCGTCGAGCAGGGAAAGGAGCTCTTGGCGGTGCATGATGGCTTGCTCGGATCAGGTTCCGGATGGGTTCTGGACGGCATCGATCGCCGCCGCCGCGGCCTCGTCCACGTCTCCCTCGCGCCCGGCGATGATCAAGCGCCCGAAGGCGCCGACGGCACGTGCGTCGATCAAGGTGATGTTCGCGGCCTTCTCGGCCTGGTTGGCCGCGTAGACGATGTATCCGGCTGGCTCGGTCTCGAGGATGAACATGGTCTGCCCGGGCAGGATCATGGAGCCGCGCCGGTCCTGGCGGTTGATGAGGACGCAATGGTCGGGCGTCATGCCGCGGATGGTCTCCCGCCAGGCGATGCGGCAGGTCTCGCGGTCCGAGAAGGTGGCGCCCATGCGCGACAGGAGGACGCGGCCGGCCTCGCGCACGTCGCTCTGGTCGCGCTGGTGGATCACCAGCGAGCCATAGCTGCGCTCGACCACCTGCTGGGAGAGATGGACGCGCGTCGCCTTGAGCGCGGCGTCGGTGAGGCGATGCACCGCCATGCCGGGCGAGACCTCGGCCCAGAGGCAGGCATCGCCAGGCACTGGCAGGAATCCCTGCGACACGGTCGCCATGTAGGCGGCGAGCTGGGGCTGCAGCGCGTCGATGTAGACGTAGGTTCTTAGCTTGATCATCCTGTCTCGAGGCTCTTGGCGCGGTGAAGGGACTGTGGCGTTGACGGCTTGGCTGCCAGCGCGGCGCTGTCCCGCGAGCCCCAGCCGGCGGCTCCGGGGAGCGACGCGTCGGGCTCGAGGCTGGGCGTCTTTGCATTCGGGGCTTCGGGGGGGGCTGCGATCGGCACGGTCGAGGCGGCTGCTACAGCTCCAGTTTCTCGATATTCTCCCTGGGTGGACGTGGTTGGGGCAAGCGGCCATGTACTCAAGTCTCATGCCATGCAGGCACTGCGAGGCCGCCAGCATGTGACTCCCGAAGACAGTGGCCGCTCGCTGCCGGTAGACTGGGCGTGAGTCAATGCGGCCGCGTGCGCTTGCGATGCAGCGGATCCAGGCGCTTTCTTGGTCTCAAGGGCTACTCGGCATGGCCTCGCAAATGCCCTGGCCGGAACCTGTTTCATCGAGTGTCGATCAATGGCCCTGAAGTTCGTTGCCTTACTCTTGGTTTGTCAGCTCGTCGGCGAGTCGGTCGTCGTTTGGACGGGGCTGCCCGTCCCGGGGCCGGTCGTCGGCATGGCGCTGCTCTTCGTCGGGCTCGCGCTTTACGGCAGGGTACCCGAGGGCCTTGGGCGCGTCGTCGATGGCCTGCTCTCGCACCTGTCGCTGCTCTTCGTGCCCGCCGGCGTTGGGGTGATACTGCACATCGCCATGTTGCGGGAGGAGTGGCTCGCGGTCAGCGTGGCCTTGTTGCTCAGCACCCTGCTGACGATCGTTGTGACGGGCTTGGCCATGACCGCGCTGATCCGATTGGTCGAAAGGCATCAGCATAAGGAGTCGTGAAGCATGGAGCTGGATCTCCCGCTGGGCGATATCTGGGTCTATCTATCGACCAGTCCACTCTTGCACTTGACGCTGACGGTGGTCGCATACCTCGTCGGCGATTGGCTATTCCTGCGCAGCGGGCGCAAGGCGCTGCTCAATCCCGTTCTCTTGGCCATCCTTCTGCTGGTCGGCTTTCTGAGTCTGACCGGGACCAGTTACGAGACCTATTTCGAAGGCGCGCAGTTCATCCACTTCATGCTCGGACCGGCGACCGTGGCACTGGCGATCCCGCTCTATCGGCATCTCGATCTGATTCGCCGCCTGTGGCTTCCCATTCTGGTGTCGATGGTTACGGGTGCGGTCGTTTCGGTGAGCAGCGCGGTCGTTGTTGCCAGCTGGCTGGGGGCCTCGCGGCAGACGCTGATCGCGCTGGCGCCCAAGTCGGTGACGGCGCCCGTGGCCATGGGGATCACCGAGAAGGTCGGCGGGCTGCCGTCACTGACGGCCGCGCTGGTGGTCTTGACCGGGGTGCTCGGTGCCGTGATCGGGCCTGCCGTGCTCGCGCTGGTGCGTGTCCGAGACGATCGCGCGCGCGGCTTGGCGCTGGGTGTGAGCGCGCATGGCATCGGCACGGCCAGGGCCTTTCAGATCAGCGGCCTCGCGGGCGCCTTCTCGGCACTGGCGATGGGGCTGATGGCCCTGGCCTCCGCCTTCGTTCTGCCTGCGGTACTGCGCTGGCTCTTTGCGGGCTGAGCCGGCGAAGGCATTCTTTCCTGGCTGCCCGTTCCTTCGCGGCTGTCCATTCCTTCATGACCGCTCATTGATGCAAGGGCCGTCACTCGCCGACGGTTGTCTCGACCTGCGCGGTTGTCGCTTCGCTTCGGGGTCGAGATGCCGATGAGGCGGGACGCGCTCGATCCGCCAGGTGGCGATGGCCCGCCTCCAGAATTCGGCTGGCGAGCCGACACGTCCCAAGGGTGTCTGGCCAAGGCAGGTCCACGCCTTGCGTAGCGCCGGCAGCGGGTCGGCGGCATCGACGGGCGCGGATGCGAGCGATTTGCTGAGCTTGCGTCCCTGCGCGTCCAGCATGAGTGGAATGTGCGCGTAGCTCGGCTGTGCAACGCCGAGGGCTTGCTGCAGGAGGATCTGACGTGGGGTGGAGAGCAGGAGGTCTGCTCCACGGACCACATGCGTGATGCCTTGCGAGGCGTCGTCGACGACCACGGCGAGCTGGTAGGCGTGGATTCCGTCCGCGCGGCGGAGCACGAAGTCGCCGACACTGTCACGGACCGATTGCGTCTGGTCGCCCTGAATGCGGTCGGTGAAGTGCAACGGGCGCGCGTCTGCCTTCAGGCGCAGGCTGCGCGGCTGACGGTCGGGCGGCAGACCCGCGCGGCAAGTTCCCGGATACACTGGCCCCTCGGGACCCGGCCGCCCATGCCGCGCGATCTCGGCGCGGCTGCAGCCGCAGGGGTAGGTGCGTCCCTGCCGCGTCAGTGAAGCGAGCGCGTCCGCGTAGGCCTGGGTCCGCTCGCGCTGGTAGATGATCGGCTCGTCCCACTCCAATCCGAAAGCCGCGAGGGTTTCCAGGATGTCAGTCGCGGCGCCGGGGACCTCGCGGGGGCGGTCGATGTCCTCCATGCGCACGAGCCAGCGGCCGCCGCAGGCGCGTGCGTCGGCATAGCTCGCCACGGCGGCGAGCATTGAGCCGAAGTGCAGTGGACCTGTGGGAGAGGGGGCGAAGCGCCCCTGATAGACTTGGGTGCGGGCCGTCGAGCGCCCTTCCATCGGTTACCTAGACGGGGAGGGTGCTAGCCGCGCTGCTTCTCGCGGATTTCGTCCAGCGTCTTGCAGTCGATGCAGAGCGTCGCCGTGGGGCGCGCCTCGAGCCTGCGAATGCCGATTTCGACGCCGCAGGCCTCGCAGAAGCCGTATTCGTGCTCGTCGATGCGCGTCAGCGCCTCGTCGATCTTCTTGATGAGCTTGCGCTCGCGATCCCGGGTGCGAAGCTCCAGGCTGAACTCGGACTCCTGGGTGGCACGATCGTTGGGGTCGGGGAAGTTGGTCGCCTCGTCCTGCATGTGGTGCACGGTCCGATCGACCTCTTCCATCAGCGACTTCTTCCATGCAAGCAGGATCTCGCGGAAGTGCTCCTCCTGCTCGGGGCTCATGTACTCCTCGTCGCTCCCAATGTCATAAGGCTCGAACGTGACCGACTCGGTGTCGCGTGCTCTGGCTTCGGCCATTGTTATCTCCCGGAAGACTCAAAAAACGGTGGATGTCCGCAGCTCGAATCCGTATCCCGTGGGTGATCCGTACCGCGAAAACGTGCTTAAGTACCAGATCACAGACCGAGGGGCAACTGTCCGCGGTGTTGCCGGCATGCGGCCGTGTTTCGACTTGGCTACTCTTTGCGCCCCGGTAATCGCTAAACCTGCACGAATAACGTGGAGTCCTCTGATGTACGGATTCAAGGCTTTGATCTTCGACGTGGATGGCACCGTTGCCGATACGGAGCGCGATGGCCACCGTCCGGCCTTCAACGCGGCCTTCGCCGAGGTGGGCCTAGATTGGCACTGGGACGCCAGCCTCTACGGAGAGCTGCTGGCTGTGACCGGAGGGAAGGAGCGGATTCGCTACTTCATGACGCGCGCGGGGATCCAGCTCGATCCAGACAGGGACGCGGATGCCTTTGTCGCGGACCTGCATCGCCGCAAGACCGCGCACTACCTCGCGATGCTGGGTCGAGGCGCCATTCCCCTCAGAGCAGGCGTGATGCGACTCTGGAAGGAGGCGCGCGCGGCCGGGACTCGCCTCGCGATCGCGACGACGACGACGCCGGAGAACGTCGCCGAGCTGTTGGCGCACGCCGGCGAGCCGAATCTGGCCGATTGGTTCGAGGTCATTGCGGCCGGCGATGTCGTGCCGGCGAAGAAGCCTGCGCCGGACATCTATCACTTGGCGCTGGAGCAGCTTGGGCTGGACGCGGCCGACTGCATCGCCTTCGAGGACTCAGATAACGGCGCGCGCGCCGCCTTGGACGCCGGGCTGAAGTCGCTGGTGATCACCACGAACGCCTACACGGCCGGACAGGATTTCGGCGCTGCACCCCTGATCCTCGATCAGCTCGGGGAGCCCGGGAGTCCACCCAAGGTGAAGGTCGGCGAGCTCGGGGGAAGCGACTGTGTCGATTTGCAGGTCCTCGAGCGACTGCATCTTAGGGTGAGGGCGGCCAGCGGGGCATCGGCGTGACAGCCCCCCGGGCTTCCGCGATGACGGAGCGCGCGCGACGCGTCCAGCCCTTTCATGTGATGCGCCTTCTGGGCCGGGCGCGTGAGCTGGAGGCGCAGGGGCGCTCGATCGTGCACTTGGAGATCGGCGAGCCGGATTTCCCGACGCCCGAGCCGATCGTCGAGGCTGGCCGCGCGGCACTGGCGGCAGGGCAGACTCACTACACGGGGGCGGCCGGACTGCCGTCCTTGCGGCAAGCGATCGCGGGCTACTATGGCCAGCGCTACCGGCTGGATCTGGCGCCAGGGCGCGTTCTGGTGACGCCTGGCGCGTCCGGGGCCTTGCAGCTCGTCTTCTCCACGTTACTGGAGGCCGGCGATCGGGTCGTCTTGGGGGACCCCTCCTACCCCTGTTATCGCCAGGTCCTGAGCCTCATGGGCTGCGAGTGCGTCGCCGTTCCCCTGACTCCCGAGACCGGCTATCGCCTGACGTCGGAGCAGGTCCGTGCCGCCTGGGTGCCTGGGATCAAGGCGGTCGTCGTCGCGTCGCCGGCGAATCCGACGGGCGCGGTGATGGGCCTGGACGAGCTCGTGGCGCTGCATGACCTTTGCCGCTCCAAGGGGGCTGCGCTGATCGTCGACGAGATCTACCAGGGACTCACCTATGACGTCCCTGATGAGACCGCCCTGGCTCTGGGCGATCGGGATCTCTACGTCATCAACAGCTTCTCGAAATACTTCGGCATGACGGGCTGGCGTCTGGGCTGGGTCGCGGGGCCGGAGGATGCCATCGAGGTGATGGAGCGTCTCGCCCAGAACCTCTTCATTGCCGCCAATACGCCCGCGCAGCATGCGGCCTTGGCGGCTTTCGGCGCGGATACCATGGCCATCCTGGAGGCGCGCCGCCAGCGCTTTCGAGAACGGCGCGACCGTCTCTTTCCTGCGCTCGCGGCGCTTGGCTTCCAGCTGTCGCAGCCGCCGAGCGGCGCCTTCTATCTCTATGCTGGACTGCCCGCAGGGCTGGGCATGGATGCCATGGCGCTGGCGACGCGGCTCTTGGAGGAGGCGGGTGTCGCGGTGACACCTGGTCAGGACTTTGGTGACTATGGCGCAACGGAGCATGTGCGCTTTGCGTACACGCGCGATGTCCAGGAGCTGGATGAGGCGGTGCGACGGATCGCCGACGATCTCGCGCGTCTTCGGTGATTGGCGGGGCTGGTCCTTGGGACTCGGGTGCCGGATATTTCGCTGGAAGATTGCTTTCGTCAATAATCTGGCGTTTGTCTCCGCTGTTGAGTTAATGCTATCAATGGGCGCTTATCCATGAGGGCGCTGCACGTCGGTGAGCTGCGTCCTGTCTGCCAATTTCGATCGAAGAAGACGCCCTTGCAAGCATTCAAACCCCTAGATCCCGCGCAGCGTGAAGCGAGCGAAGCCCTGCTCGCGCTGCATCAGGAGCTGCTCGCCACCAAGGCCGATCCGCCCGCTCGCGGACTCTGGAGCCAGATGAGGAGCAAGATTACGGGTCCATCTCGCCCCATTCCTGGCGTTTATCTTTGGGGAGGGGTCGGGCGCGGCAAGACCTATCTCATGGATTGGTTCGTCAACGACCTGAAGCTCCCCGGCAAGCGGCGCGTGCATTTCCATCACTTCATGCGGGAGATCCACGGGGTGATGTCCGGGCTTCCCAAGCAGCCGGATCCATTGGAGGTCGTCGCCGACAGGCTGCGCGCGGAAGTCCGGGTGCTGTGCTTGGACGAGTTTCTGGTAACGGATATCACTGATGCCATGCTGCTGCATGGGCTGCTGCGAGCCCTCTTCTTGCGCGGAACGACCCTGGTCACGACGGCGAACACGCCGCCGGATGAGCTCTACCGCAATGGCCTGCAGCGCCAATCTTTTTTGCCTGCCATCGATCTGCTCAAGCAGCACACGCGCATTATGGAGCTCGACGGCGGTACCGACTACAGGTTGCGCGCCTTGAGCCGAGAAGGCGTGCTCTTCGATGCGACGGCGGACGGTGAGCGCCATCTGGCGGACTATTTCCAGCGCCTGACCGGGGGGCACCAGCTGCCGGAACGGGAGATCCAGGTGAACGGCCGTTCCCTTCCGGTTCGCGGACTCGGCATGGATATCATCTGGCTGGACTTCGCGACCCTCTGCGGAACACCGCGCTCGGCGGCGGATTACATCGAGCTCGCGAAGGAGTACCACAGCATCCTGGTCTCCGGGGTGCCGGCGCTCGGGCCTCGCCACGAAGCCGCGGCACGCCGCTTCCTGCACCTGGTGGACGAGCTCTATGATCAGCGCGTCAAGCTGGTGCTCTCGGCGGAAGCGCCGATCGACGGGCTCTATCTCGGGGGGCTCCAGGAGTTCGCGCACGAGCGCCTGCTGAGCCGGCTCGTAGAGATGCAATCCACGGAGTATTTGGCCGCGGCCGTCCCTGAAGGTTGAATTCCACCCTTAGTGACTGTCCAGGAACTACTCCCCGATTTGGTCGGTGCCGTCTGCCCACAAGGCGGGAAGTAGAATCCGGACGTCGCCTTAGCTTTGGCGGCCGCGGCTCCCACATGATGGCTGGCAAGCCTTTGCCAGTGCTCGGGTCGCGCCCATATAGAAGCCATTTGCGCTTAGTGACTCGGTCATCTCAGGCTCGCCGGGCAAGGCCCAGGCGCAGCTTGGCTGGGCTGATCAGTCCTTCGTCGCTGTGCTGCCGCGTCATCGCCGCGTTTTCCATCGCTAATGGATTCAGAAGGAGGAGCTTGTGTCCGCCGTGCATTTGACTGCATCGAGCATCGATCCGGAAGAGGTCGCCTACTTCGAGCGCCTCGCCCATCGTTGGTGGGATACCGAAGGCCCTTTTTGGCCGCTGCACAAACTGAACGCCTTTCGCGTTGACTATATCCGCGAGCACCTCGCGGCCGTATTGGGGCGCGATGCCGACACCGATCGTCCCTTCGAGGGCGTCAGGGTGCTCGACATCGGGTGCGGAGGCGGCATTCTGAGCGAATCCATGGCGCGTCTGGGTGCCGAGGTCACTGGCATCGAGATCACCGACAAGAACGTCAAGGTCGCGCAGATACACGCGCAGTGGAGCGAGCTAGAGATTGCCTATCGACTTGCCTCCGTGGATCAGCTCGTCGGCGAAGGCGCGACTTTCGACGTCGTGCTCAACATGGAAGTGATCGAGCATGTGGAGCACCTTCCTGATTTTCTGGCTGATTGCCGGCAATTGGTGCGGCCTGGTGGCGTCATGTTCATCGCGAGCATCAACCGCACCCTGGCGGCCTGGCTGGTTGCCATCGTCGGGGCAGAGTATGTGCTGCGCTGGCTCCCGCGCGGCACCCATCACTACCGCAAGCTGGCTCCGCCGGATGAGGTGAAAAGGCTGCTTGGCGGCGACCTCAGGCTTGTCGACGAGACCGGCGTGCGTGTCAATCCGTTGAATCGCAAATTCAGTCTCACTCGCTGGCAGGGTGTGAATTACATGCTGCTGATGCAGCGTGAGGCTGGTTAGAAGGCCCTTGGCAAGATGCCGTCCGGGGGCGATAGCGTAATTCTACCTAGTTGATTCAATGCGTGCGCGGTCATAATCTTATGGGATGGCGAGGCCGTAACATTGCCGCGCACTTGGCGTCCTGTTCTTCACAGCGCGTCGCGCTCATGTGCTCGCCCTGGTTGTGACTGTCGTCACTATCGCTCAGCTCAAGGCATCGCCCGTTAGGGCGATATAGGAAGAGCGGGCGTTCTTTTCTCGGAGCCAAATGAGATGGACAAAAAACAACAAGATCTGGAGCGCTGGGTCGCTTCCATGGTACGTGGTGATTTGGGCTATACCTATATCCGGCTGTACGCTGATGCGCCAAGCTGGGTGCGCAATGTTGCAGTCAACCGGTTCGGCAAAGGCACAGTCTTCTTGCCGGCAGAGCACACGCGACCCCGCGCAGCCTAGCGCAAGCTCGCCGGGGAAGCCCGGCAGCCGCTGACGTAGGATCAGCCTGCCGTTCTCTCCGTTGCGATACGCTGCCGAGGAGCACCCAAGTCCACGAGCAGCTCGGCAAGCGTCTCAACCTCCGCCGAAGGTCCCGCCAGATAGAAGCGCATCGACGCCACCTCGTCGAGGTCGGCTTGGATGAGCGCGATTGCATCTTCCGGTCTTCCGCTCGCGAGCGGCGTGAAACTGAAGTTGTCCAGCGCGTCCTTCAGGGCCCGCCCCCAGTGTGCCTGATGATGTCCTTCCGGGTGCTGTGTGTCCCAGTAGAGGTGGAAGGACTCGATGAGGTCGATCGAGACGGCGTGCTCGATCAGGCTCTTGATGGGTGCAATTCCGTCGCCATAGGCGACGAAGACGGCGGGCTCGGGCGCGTCCTCGCGGAGCACGAAATCCCCTCGCGGCCCCTCGACGCAGACGAGCTGGCCCTGCCGTAGGTGCTGAAAGACCGCTTGGGCAAATGCCTCGTTGCTGCGTCGGACGAGGAACCAGAGGTGGCGTCCGTTACAGGGACAGCTGGCGATCGGCAGCTCTTGCGATACGCCGTCCTCCAGCGTGAGCAGCGCCCGCTGCCCCGCCATGAAGCGCAATGTCTCGGTCCGAGGCGTCTGGACGTTGAGCATCATCACTTCCGGTGAGACGCGCTCGAGCTTGCGCAGGCTGGCGCGAATCCGTTGTTGCGGCAGATCCTCGACCGAGAGGGCCTCGGCGGCCTCGATCACGAGATCGGTCACCGCCGTGTGCGAGCAGGTCAGGATGTAGCCCATGGCCTTTTCGCGCTCGCTGATCACATAGTCGTGGTCGCGGATCTTCCAGGTCTCGCCATTGACGACCCTGGCCTTGCAATTGCCACAGTTGCCGCTCGAGCAGCCGTAGCTGAGCTTGAGCCCCGCGCGCACCGAGGCGTCGAGGATGGTTTCGTTGCCCTCGACGAAGAAGTCGTGTCCGCTTGGGATGAGCTTGACGTTGGCGGCCATGATGCGAAGGAAGGTGTCTCTTGCGTAGAGCTGCGACTGCGCGCTCACGGAGGTGTCCGCTTCGAGCCCTGCGCGCGCCTCATGCAGCCAGTCCCGGATGCCGGCGACGAGCGGTGAGAGGCTGTCGTCACTGGCGTGGGCGAGGGCGTCGAGGCGCTCGCCGACCTGGTCCAGTAGGCCTTTGTGATCCTCGAGGTGCGACATTTGGCTGGCAAGCGTCTGACTCAAGCCATGCAGGCGCGACATCAGCACTTGCGGGTCCGGCAGGGCGGTTTCGCCCGCGGTGGTGCTCAGTTTGGGCTGTGCGTCCGCCTTGATGCGCTCGACGCGCTGGAGGGCGTCGTCATCCTGCAGGCTGACGCTCGGGTAGAGTCGCAGCAGGTCGTTGACGGCGACCGAGCCCTCGAATGTTGCCACCTCGCCACGACGAATCCGGGCCTGCAGCTCGGCGCGGGTGATGCCGGCGAGGCGCGCGGCACGCGAAAGGCTCAGGTAGCGCATGGCTAGAGCTCTCCGTTGGCGCCCGCGGTCATGATCTCCATCATGGTGTCGCGCACCTTGATCGCGAGCGTTTTCAGCTCGGGATCGAGGTCGGCCATCTGGATGACCTTGTCGAGATCCAGCGTGACCAGCCAGGGCTTGCCTTCCTCGTCCTCGATCAGGGTGATCCGGCAGGGCAGATAGGCCGAGAAGTCGATGTTCTCGGAGATCATCTGCGCCGCGATGCGTGCGTCGCAGAACTGGAAGATCTCGATGCGCTTGGTCTCGACGCCCATGGACTCCAGCTCTTTGTAGAGCGGCAGGCGCGCGACCATCTTGAAGTTGAGCACATTGGCGCGCAGCAGCATGGAATCCACGGCGTCGTCCATGGAGATGTCTTCCGCCAGGGGCATCTTGACTACGGTATAGGCGATGCTCATGCCCTCGGCGCGGACGAGGCTCGTCACGATCAGCATGGGCAGCAGTGCCAGGACGGGAAGCCAAAATGTCTTTTTCGGTGATCTCATCCTTTCTCCTCGCTCTCGGTCATTGGTCGTGAATCGAAGGGGCTGTCAGTCGAAGGTGTAATGCTTCTCCACGGGCTCGATGACCTCCCAGGTGCAGGATAGGCCCGCCGGAAAGGTGATGAGGTCTCCCCGGGCGAAGCTTTGGGGCTCGCCACCCTCGGGCGTGACCTTGAACTTGCCGCGAAGAACGTAGCAGGTCTCGGTCTGATCGTACTTCCAGGGGAAGGTCGATGGCTCCTTCTTCCAGATCGGCCAATGCTCGACGCCCATGACGTCCAGCTTGGCGGGGGACGGCTTATGCTCGCAACGGATCTCCAGATCGCTCATTGGCGGTAATACTCCTCATTAGAAAACGCTCAGCTCGCTATTCTGCGGGTGCGGGCCGGCCTTTTCCACGCATGCCTTTTCCTCGCATGGGATTGTCTGTGGGTATCGCTTGGGCGACACTCGGGCCATGATCGATGACGGCACCATCACAGAGCTACCCGCGTTGGCGGCAGCGGTCGGTGAGCGACTCCTTTCCCTCGGGATGATGCTGGCCACGGCCGAGTCCTGCACGGGCGGGTGGGCCGCCAAGTCCCTGACCGATATCGCCGGCAGCAGCGCCTGGCTGGAGCGTGGCTTCGTGACCTACAGCAACGCCGCCAAGGTCGAGATGCTGGGGGTTTCCGCCGCGAGCCTGGATACGCATGGTGCGGTTAGCGAGGCGGTGGCCCTGGAAATGGTGCGCGGCGCGCTGCGGCACAGTCGCGCCCAGGTGGCCCTCTCCATCACTGGGATCGCTGGTCCCGGTGGAGGGGGCGCGGAAAAACCGGTCGGCACCGTTTGGCTGGCATGGGGGCGCGAGGGCGCGGAGTCGATCGCACGTCGCGAGCACTTCGCGGGAGATCGGGAGCAGGTGCGCGCCCAATCCGTGCGCGCGGCGCTCGAAGGCGTCTTGAGGCTGCTGGCGGAGCATGGCTGAGCGGTGGTTTCTGGCGCTCTGGCCCGATGCGCGGACGCGCGACGCACTCGTGTGCCAGACCGCGGGGGCGCTGCCAGAGGCGGCGAGGCCGACGCATCCGGCCGATCTCCATCTGACGCTGGTCTTTCTTGGCGAGCTGGATGCCGGTCGCGTCGCTTGCGTCGAGGCGGTCGCTGAAGCCGTTTCCGCGCCCGCGTTCGAGCTGGAGATCGATCGCCTCGGTCACTTCACGCGATCGCGCGTGCTCTGGTGCGGGCCTTCGTGTACCCCGGAGGTCGCCCAGACACTGATCGGCTCGCTCCAATCGGGCCTGGAGGGCTGCGGCATCGCGCCCGAGCGGCGCTCCTTTCGACCGCATCTGACGTTGGCGCGGAAGGTCTCGCGCTACCAGGGGCACGCCTTGCCGGAGGTCGTCATCTGGCCGGTGCGCGAGCTTGTCCTCGCCTTTGGCGTGAGTGGGAGCAGGCCCAGATATCGCGCCCATCGGCGCTGGCGGTTATCTGTGGCGAGCTGAGCTGTCGCCATCGACCGAGCGCGCGCTCGCCGTCGTGCGCCGTGCCGCAGGATCTGCCGCGCAATGGCGAAGCCCTTGCATGCTCCCGTTTCGCCGGGTGCCGGCAATGACGTAGCGGAAAGAGCTATGCCATAATCGCCCGCTTATCAAGAGGGCTGTCCAGGACCTCATCCGTTTCCCGGCAGATCCTGCCTCGTTCGAGAGGGCGGGCCGATGCCGGGGCAATGACGCATACGTGGAGACCGGATGGACGAGAATCGTAAGAAGGCCTTAGCCGCCGCGCTCGGTCAGATCGAGAAGCAATTCGGCAAGGGATCCGTCATGCGGATGGGCGATGTCGGCGCCGTGCGCAATATCGAAGCTATCTCGACCGGCTCCCTCGGTCTCGATCTCGCGCTCGGTATCGGCGGCGTGCCGCGTGGCCGCGTGATCGAGATCTACGGCCCCGAGTCGTCGGGCAAGACCACCCTGACGCTGCACATCGTCGCCGAGGCGCAGAAGCTCGGCGGCACCACGGCCTTCATCGACGCGGAGCACGCCCTGGACCCGGTCTATGCCGAGAAGCTCGGCGTCAACATGAACGACCTCCTGGTCTCGCAGCCGGATACCGGCGAGCAGGCGTTGGAGATCACCGACATGCTGGTGCGCTCAGGTGCCGTGGATGTCGTCGTGGTCGACTCGGTTGCTGCACTCACGCCCAAGGCGGAGATCGAAGGCGAGATGGGCGACTCCCACGTCGGGCTGCAGGCGCGTCTCATGTCGCAGGCGCTGCGTAAACTGACGGGGAATATCAAGCGATCCAACTGCTGCGTCATCTTCATCAACCAGATTCGCATGAAGATCGGCGTCATGTTCGGCTCGCCCGAGACCACGACCGGGGGCAACGCACTGAAGTTCTACGCCTCCGTGCGTTTGGACATCCGTCGCACCGGGAGCATCAAGAAGGGCGATGAGGTCATCGGCAACGAGACCAAGGTCAAGGTGGTCAAGAACAAGGTGGCCCCGCCGTTCCGGCAGACCGAGTTCGACATCCTCTACGGCCAGGGCATTTCGCGCGAGGGCGAGATCATCGACCTGGGCGTGGCCAACGGCTTCGTCGAGAAATCCGGTGCCTGGTACAGCTATGACGGCAACCGCATCGGTCAAGGCAAGGACAACGTGCGCAACTTCCTCTGCGAGCACCCGGAGATCGCGCAGGACATTGAGGCCAAGATCCGCGACAAGCTGCTGCCGAAGGCAGCGGCCGACACGCCTGCCGAGGCCGTCGAGGCGCCGGCCGGGGATTGACACTGACCCCCGGTTGCCCTGAGAGTGCGCGGCCCGATGATGCCGCCGCCGATATCGAGCGGCTTGCGCTCAAGCTCTTGGCTAGGCGTGAGCACTCCCGTCTGGAACTGGTGCGCAAGCTGCGGGCGCGCGGTTACCAGCGCGGCGATGTCGATTCCGTGCTCGATCGTCTAGAGCGCGAGGGCGCGCTCGACGCCAGTCGCTTCGTCGAGCATTACGCCGCCGAGCGCGCCGCAAAGGGCTTCGGGCCCTTGCGGCTTCGAGCCGAGCTGCGCGAGAAGGGGCTTGCCGAGGATCTGATCGACCGCCAGTTAAGCGACATGCAGGATGTCTGGTCCGACGCGCTCGCAAAGGCCCATGAGCGTCGCTTTCGCGGCTCTGTGCCAGCGGACCGGTCGGCGCTCGCCAAGCAGGCGCGCTTCCTCGAGCAGCGCGGCTTCCCGACCGAGTCCATCCTGCGTTTCCTGCGCTTCGATGACTGAGCTAATTCAATGACCGACCGGACCCCGGCCGCTAGCGGTCCATTCGAGAAATTCCAATGACCACCAGTGCAGAGCTTCGAGAGAGCTTCCTCGAGTATTTCGAGCAACGCGGGCATGAGCGAGTTGCCTCCAGCCCCCTGATTCCTGCGAACGATCCCACCCTCTTGTTCACCAACGCGGGCATGGTCCAGTTCAAGGAGGTGTTCTTGGGGCGTGAGCGGCGCGGCTACAACCGCGCGGTCAGCTCGCAGCGCTGCGTCCGGGCCGGCGGCAAGCACAACGACCTGGAGAACGTCGGCTACACCGCGCGGCATCACACCTTCTTCGAGATGCTGGGCAATTTCAGCTTCGGCGACTATTTCAAGCGCGAGGCGATTCAGTTCGCCTGGGACTACCTGACCGGCGTGCTCAAGCTGCCGCCGGAGCGGCTGTGGGTGACCGTCTTTACGGACGATCAGGAGGCGGCCGATATCTGGTTGAATGAGCTGAAGGTCGATCCCCAGCGCTTCTCGCGCTGTGGGGCCAAGGACAACTTCTGGTCGATGGGCGATACCGGCCCTTGCGGCCCTTGCTCCGAGATCTTCTACGATCACGGCCCCGAGATTCCGGGCGGTCCGCCCGGCTCGCCGGATGAGGACGGGGATCGCTATGTCGAGATCTGGAACCTGGTGTTCATGCAGTACAACCGGAATGCCGAGGGCAAATTGACCCCGCTGCCGCATCCCTCGGTGGATACCGGCATGGGGCTGGAGCGCCTCGCGGCCGTGATGCAAGGGGTGCACAGCAACTACGACATCGACCTCTTCCGCAACTTGATTGCGGCCGCAGCCGAGGTGACCGGCTGCAGCGACTTGAGCGACAAGTCCCTGAGGGTTATCGCGGACCATATCCGCGCGACGGCCTTCCTCATCGTCGACGGGGTGACGCCCGGCAACGAGGGACGTGGCTACGTCCTGCGTCGCATCATGCGCCGCGCCATTCGTCATGGCTATCGCCTGGGCTGCTCCGAGCCTTTCTTCCATCGGCTGGTCGCGTCACTGGTCGCCGAAATGGGTGCAGCCTACCCGGAGCTGCCGGTAAGTCGAGCGCATGTCGAACGGGTCATCAGGCTCGAGGAAGAGCGTTTTGCGGAGACCCTCGATCATGGCATGCGTATTCTCGACGAGGCGATCGCCGGGCTGTCCGACGGCGTCATTCCCGGCGAGACCGTCTTCAAGCTCTATGATACCTACGGCTTCCCGACGGACCTGACCGCGGATATCGCGCGCGAGCGCGGCCTGGCGCTGGATATCAAGGGCTTCGATTCCGCCATGGCCGAGCAAAAGGAGCGCGCACGTGCGGCCAGCCAGTTCGGGGCGACGCAGTCGTTGGAGATCCAGATCCAGGGCGAGACCGATTTCTGTGGCTATGATCGGCTCCAAGAGGAGGCGACCGTCGTCGCGATCTACAAGGACGGGGAATCCTGCGACCTGCTCGAGGCGGGCGAGGAAGGGCTCGTCATTCTCGACGTCAGTCCCTTCTATGGCGAGTCGGGCGGTCAGGTCGGCGATTGCGGCTGGCTGACGACCGAGACGGCGCGATTCGAAGTGGTGGATACGCAGAAAAAAGGCGACGGCGTGCTGGTCCATGTCGGGCAGGTCAGCGAGGGTCAGCTCGCGGTCGGTGATCGCGTCGACGCGTGTGTGGATGCCGACCGACGCAGTGCGACCGCCCTGAATCACTCGGCCACCCACCTGCTCCACGCGGCCTTGCGCGAAGTGCTGGGAGATCACGTTCAGCAAAAGGGATCCTTGGTGGAGGCGGACCGCCTGCGCTTCGACTTCTCGCACTTCGAGCCGGTCTCGCGCGAGCAGCTTCTGGTGATCGAGCGGCTCGTCAACCAGGAGATCCGGGCCAATCACATGGTCGAGACGCGCATCATGAGCCTGAGCGATGCCAAGGCGTCCGGGGCCATGGCGCTGTTCGGCGAGAAGTACGCCGACCAAGTGCGTGTGCTGCGGATGGGCGACTTCTCCACCGAGCTCTGCGGCGGCACCCACGTCAAGGCGGTCGGCGACATCGGCCTGTTCAAGATCCTCTCCGAGACGGGCATTGCCGCCGGCGTGCGGCGTATCGAGGGCGTGACGGGCGCAACGGCGCTGGATTGGGTCGAAGCGGACGAAGACCGCCTCTTGGGTCTTGCCGGCATGCTCAAGGGCAGCCGCGAGGACGTCGAGGAGCGTGTCGCGCAGCTGATGGACAAGGCGCGCCGGCTCGAGAAGGACCTGGAGCAGCTCAAGGCCAAGCTGGCAAGCTCGGCCGGTCAGGATTTGGCCGCGCAGGCCGTCGAGGTCGAGGGGATCAGGGTGCTCTCGGCCCGTCTAGACGGTGCGGATCCCAAGAGCCTGCGTACAACCATGGATCAGCTCAAAGACAAGCTCGGTAGCGCGGTCGTCGTTCTGGCGACCGAGTCGGACGGCAAGGTCAGCCTGGTCGCCGGCGTCACCAAGGACCTCACCGATCGCGTCAAGGCGGGCGATCTCATTCGCGAGGTCGCGCAGAAGGTTGGCGGCAAGGGTGGTGGCCGACCCGACATGGCGCAGGCCGGCGGCAGCGATCCGGCGGGTATTCCAGCCGCATTGGAGCTCGTCTCCGGCTGGGTCGCGGGGCGTTTGAGCGCCTGATCTGGCGTGCAGCGACGCAAACGCGAAATTGCAGGGCGCGGAAATCGAGAATGGTCGAATTAGAGCGATATAGGAAGCATCCATGGCGCTGATCGTGCAGAAGTACGGCGGGACCTCCGTGGGGACCGTCGAGCGCATCATGGCGGTGGCCGGGCGTGTGAAGCGCTGGCGAGAGCAGGGGCATCAGGTCGTCGTGGTGGTCTCGGCGATGTCCGGCGAGACGGATCGGCTGGTCGGGCTTGCGAGGGAGATTCAGCCGCTTCCCGAGCCGCGCGAGCTCGACGTGCTGCTGTCCACCGGCGAGCAGGTCACCATCGCGCTGCTCAGCATGGCGCTGCAGGCGCAGGACTGCCCCGCGCGCTCCTACACGGGTGCCCAGGTTCACATCCTGACCGATAGCGCGCACAACAAGGCGCGCATCCGCGACATCGACGGTGCGCGCGTGCGCGCGGACCTCGACGCGGGGCGTGTGGTCGTGGTGGCCGGCTTTCAGGGGATCGACGAGCAGGGCGATATCACGACCCTCGGGCGCGGCGGCTCGGATACCTCGGCGGTTGCGATCACGGCCGCGCTCAAGGCCGACGAGTGCCAGATCTACACCGACGTCGACGGGGTCTACACGACGGATCCACGCGTCGAGCCCAAGGCGCGCAAGCTCGATCGCATCACCTTCGAGGAGATGCTCGAGATGGCCAGCCTGGGCTCCAAGGTGCTCCAGATCCGCTCGGTCGAGTTCGCCGGAAAGTACCGAGTCCCGCTGCGTGTGCTATCGAGCTTCGAGGAAGGCGAGGGCACACTCATTACATTCGAGGAAAATGCCGTGGAAGATGCCCAGATCTCAGGGATCGCTTTCAGCCGCGATGAGGCCAAGCTGACCGTGCTCGGTGTTCCGGATCAGCCCGGCGTGGCCTCTCGGATCCTCGGGCCGATCGCCGACGCGAACATCGAAGTCGACATGATCGTGCAGAACATCGCGGCGCATGAGGCGACCACAGATTTCACCTTCACCGTTCACCGTAACGAATACGAGCGCGCGCTGGATATCCTGCGCCGGACCGCCACCGAGCTGGGCGCGCGCGAGGTGCTCGGCGATACCCGGATCGTGAAGATCTCGCTGGTGGGGGTGGGCATGCGGAGTCACGCGGGTATCGCCAGCCGCATGTTCGCTAGCCTCGCGAAAGAAGGGATCAACATTCGCATGATCTCGACCTCCGAGATCAAGATTTCGGTCGTCGTCGACGAGAAGTACCTGGAGCTCGGCGTGCGGACCCTGCACGATGCCTTCGGCCTGGAGCGTGCCGAAGTGGCCTAGCCCGCGAGTATCGCGTCTCACGCTAAGTTGTGGCCCTATTGGCGCGGTCTAGAGATCAGCACTGATGGGCCTTAAGGCGATTTCTGTCAATTCCCGTATCATCTGGCTTGTCTTGACGCCCGCCTTCTGTGTCGCCCCGCCAGTCACGTCGCCCAGCGATGCTCCTGTCGGCGCTCCTTGAAGGCGGACCTCAATCCGGCGCCACCTGGTATAAGAATTTCCGGCAATCGCCCAAGCGCTCAGTGGAGCGGCTGGTGGCGCATTGCCTGGATCTTTGCCGGCGAGCAGACCGCCGACTTCAGACGGTCGAATGGCGCAAGCTCGTGAGCTGGAAACCGGGCAGCCTGTCACCTCATTTGATTTTTCAATGTGCTTCATTGGGGTCTTTGTGCGCGTGGCGGTATGCGCGACGCAGTGTGAGCGGAGCGTGTGTGCTGCCGCTGTTGGGGTTTCTCTGTAATGCTCTTTTATATGGCTGTTTTTTAAGTTCTTATGCGGTCATGAAAAAGGGTTTCGGCGTTTCGATAGCAGTGCTTAATCCGGCGAAAGTATGTGAGCTTTACCGTCGGTCGGAAACGCACTGTCTTTTTGACTTGTTTTCGACAGGATCGGCCAAAATTGCAGGGGATAGCCAGATATCATTGCAGTCCGGGGCTCGACTATCGAGCCAACTGTTTAGACTGGTATAATTCCAAGAGCGAGGCGTCGGTCTTCGCCCTTGGGGTGGGGGTGGTTCGATCCCCCGAGTACGGCCAACTGACTACATGCGCTGCCGGCATCGGGTGAATCATCTGTTCGGATAAGGATCAAGAGGGAGAGCGAAACAATGTTGATTTTGACGCGTCGAGTTGGCGAAACTCTGATGATCGGCGACGAAGTGACGGTAACCGTCCTTGGCGTCAAGGGAAATCAGGTGCGGATTGGTGTGAACGCGCCACGCGACGTTGCCGTCCATCGCGAGGAGATCTACGAGCGGATCAAGCGCGAGCAGGCAGAGTCTGGTCAGGGCGCCGACACCGTGGGGCACGCCGGTCAGCTAGACTGAGTAGAAGCGCAGGTGCCGGGTATGTTATGATGCCCGGCCTCGGAGGGATGGATGCCCCCTAGGGCTTCGGCGGAAGACCGGATGCCGCCGAAAAGAGTGGTGTCGGTGCTCTAGGATGAGACTGATGGCATTCAGCAGTGATTTTAAGGAGAGATGGCCGAGTGGCTGAAGGCGCTCCCCTGCTAAGGGAGTATAGGCTAATCCCCTATCGAGGGTTCGAATCCCTCTCTCTCCGCCACCTTCGAAAAGCCCGCGCAGCTTTGCTTCGCGGGCTTTTTATTGCCTGCTCGGAGCGGTTCCTTGGGCGTTGAAGCCGATCGTTCCGATTGGCCGTGCTTACCGTAAAGGCGCCAAGGATGCCAATAAAAACAAAGGGGTGGCGAAGTACGTCTTTGGTCGGAAGGGTGGGTGAGATCGACTCCGCAACCTATCGAAGTCCCTGGCGGTCCTTTTGCTCTTTGGGGCTCAATCGCCCCTTCCTGGCTCGTGGATCTTTGGCTCCTGCGCTGTTTTCTGGGCGACTCTGGCCCCGCTGGCCTGGGCTCCTCGGGTGGCGGATAATGCGCGACCTTGTCGCTGCCGGTGCGGCCAAGGCGTCGGCATCGGCAGCACCTCTTCGTCGACTGGCCGCTGGCAGCTGACAGCGCGCTCCAGCTTGAATCCACCGTCCCGCAGATAGCGATCGAAGCTTCGTATGTCGATATCATGGACTCCGAATCGGATGTGCTCCCGCCCCGCGAGCCTCGCTGCGCTGGGGATCGGCTGCTTGGCGGCGCACATGGGGGCTCGAGTCACTCGATGAGACTCGAGAAGATTCGGCTCGCCGGGTTCAAGTCTTTCGTCGATCCGACGAGCGTCTCCTTCCCGAGCAACCTCGTTGGCGTCGTGGGTCCGAATGGCTGCGGCAAGTCCAACGTCATTGACGCCGTGCGCTGGGTCATGGGCGAGAGCTCGGCGAAGATGCTGCGCGGCGAGTCCATGGCCGACGTCATCTTCAACGGCAGCACGGGGCGCAAGCCGGTTGGTGTCGCCAGCATTGAGCTGGTGTTCGACAACAGCGACGGCGGCGCGGGCGGCGAGTTTGCCAACTTCAATCAGATCTCGGTCAAGCGCCAGGTCTCGCGCGACGGGCAGTCCAGCTATTTCCTGAACGGCTCGCGCTGCCGACGACGCGATATCCAGGACCTCTTCCTGGGCACCGGCCTGGGGCCGCGCTCCTACGCGATCATCGAGCAAGGCATGATCTCGCGCATCATCGAGGCGCGTCCCGAGGATCTGCGGCTGTTCCTGGAAGAGGCGGCCGGGATCTCCAAGTACAAGGAGCGCCGTCGCGAGACCGAGAATCGCATGCGTCATACGCGCGAGAATCTCGAGCGCCTCGACGATCTGCGCGAGGAGGTGGGCAAGCAGCTCCAGCACCTCGAGCGCCAGGCCGCGACAGCGGAGCGCTATACCCAGCTCAGGGCTCAGGAGCGTCAGCTGGATCTCGAGCTCAAGGCCTTGCGCTGGCGCGCCTTGGACAACGAGATCCAGGTGCTGGATCGGCGTCTCGCGGAGGCCGAGAACCAGACCGAGGAAGGTCTGGCGCGTCAGCGCAAGCTCGAGGCCGACATCGAAGAACGGCGCACTGCCTATAACGCGGCGTCGGATGCCTTCAACGAGGTGCAGGGCCGCTACTATGCGGTCGGTGCGGAGATCGCACGCGCCGAGCAGGCCATCCAGTTCGCGAATGAGGAGCGTGGCCGCCGTGAGGCCGAGCTGGTCCGCCTGGATCAAGAGCTCTACGAGGCCGAGCACCACCTGGAGCGCGATCAGCAGCGCCTCGGCGAGATCGAGGCTCTGCTCGCGCGCGACGCGCCCGATCTGGAAGTGGCCGAGGAGGCGCTGCGCGAAGTCTCCGGGGACCTCATGACCGCGGAGGATCAGCTCCAATCATGGGAGTCCGAGTGGGACGCCTTCAACCAGGCCGCTGCCAAGCCATCCGAGCAGTCGCAGCGCGAGCGGGCGCGGATCAATGCGCTCGAGCAATCCATGGGGCGTGATCGCGAGCGGCAGCGGCGCATCGACGAGGAGATCGGGCGGCTCCAGGCCGACGATGTGAGTGCGCGGCTCGAGGAGCTGGTGGAGCGGGAGACCGAGCATGCGGAGCAGGTCGCTGAGCTCGAGGACCAGCATCAGGTCTCCGTCGACGCGCTTGCGGAGCACGACGCCACCTTGCGCCAGCTCGCGGATACTCTAGCTGCGCAGCGGACCCAGCTCCAAGAATCCAAGGGGCGTTTGGCCTCATTGGTGGCCCTGCAAGACGCCGCGCTCGCGGATTCCGACGCCGAGCGCGCCGATTGGCTGACGAAGCACGGCTTGAGCGATGCGCCCAAGCTCGTCGACCAGCTGGAGGTCGAGTCAGGCTGGGAGCAAGCCCTGGAGTCACTGCTCGGCGATGCGTTGCGTGCCGTCGGCTGCCCCGGTCTGGATCCTTATCGCGACGCCCAGAGCGATCTCCTTCCTGGTTTGGTTCTGCTGGATACCTTGGAAACCTGTGGGAGTCCGGGCGAAGGTGCCGAGCCGGTCGATGGCCGACTCGGCGGCTATGTGAAGTCGGCCTGGCCGATCGACGGCCTGCTCGGACCTGCGCGTGTCGCCGGCTCTCTGGCGGAGGCCCTGGATGCCCGCAAGGATCTGGATTGGCATGAGTCCTTCGTGACGCCCGGAGGGGTCCGGGTCGGGCGGAACTGGCTTCGAGCGCCCGCGGCCGATGACGGCGGCGGCGTCCTGGCGCGCGCCGACGCCATCAAGGCGCTCCAGGGCGAGATCGATGCGCTCATCGCCCGTGAGGGCGATCTCTTGGCGCGTGAGGCCGAAGTGCGCGAGGCGCGGGCCGAGGCCGAGCGCAGGCGCGCCGAGGCGGCCGATGCCTTGTCCGGCATGGCGCGGGAGCTGTCGGCGCTGCGCTCGGAGCTGAGCAGTCTGAGGACGCGCCGCGAGCACCAAGCCGAGCGGCTGCGCGCTTTGGGCGAAGAGCGTCGCGAGCTCGCCGAGCAGTCGGCCCAGGCACTGGAGGAGATGGAAGAGGCGCGCGAGCGCTTGCATGATCTCTTGAGCGAGATGGATCAGCTCGCCGAGCGGCGCGATGCCATGGAGCAGGAGCGGACGCGTCTCCGGGATGTGGTGAGCCAGGGCCGCGAGCGCGAGCGCGCCTGTCGCGAGCGTGTCCAGGCGCTGCGCGTCAATGTCGAGTCGGGCCGCGCCACACTGGAGGCAACACGCCAAAGTCTGGTCCGTGCCGAGGAGCAGCAGAAGCAGCTGCGCGAGCGCCGTGATGAAGTGCAGCTCGAGCTCGAGGAGGGGGTCGAGCCCCTCGTGGAGCAGCGTGATCGCTTGGACGAGCAGCTCAAGGCGCGGGTCGAGGTCGAAGAGCGTTTGCAGGAGGCGCGTCGCCTGCGCGAGTCGATCGACGCCGAGGTGCGGCGTCTCGAGCAAGAGCGTCAGCGTATCGAGCAGGACGTGCATGGCAATCGGCGCGGCGTCGATCAGCTGCGCCTGGATCGTCAGGAGCGGCTGGTGCGTCGGCGGACCCTGGAGGAGCAGTTGGCCGAGTCCTCAGCCAATCCCGCTTCGGTGCTCGAGTCCGTCGATTCCGCGGCGACCGAGGACGCCTGGCAGCAGGAGCTGGCCAAGATCGGCGCACGTATTCAGCGCCTCGGCGCGATCAACCTGGCCGCGATCGAGGAGTTCAAGGAGCAGTCGCAGCGCAAGACCTATCTCGATGCGCAGCACGAAGACATCTCGCGCTCGCTCGACACCCTCGAGCAGGCGATTCGTAAGATCGACCGTGAGACGCGCACCCGCTTCAGGGAGACCTACGATCAGGTCAACCACGGCTTTCAGCAGCTCTTCCCCAGGCTGTTCGGCGGCGGCCATGCCTATCTGGACCTGACCGACGAAGACTTGCTGGAGACCGGCGTCAGCGTGATGGCGCGCCCGCCCGGAAAGCGCAATTCCAGCATCCATCTGCTCTCGGGTGGCGAGAAGGCGCTGACGGCTGTGGCCCTGGTGTTTGCCATCTTCCAGCTCAATCCCGCGCCCTTCTGCATGCTCGACGAGGTCGACGCGCCCCTGGACGATGCCAATGTGGGCCGATTCTGCGACCTGGTTCGGTCGATGTCGGACCGCGTTCAGTTTATCTTCATCAGCCACAACAAGGTCACCATGGAGATCGCCAGCCATCTGCTCGGCGTGACCATGCACGAGCCGGGCGTGTCGCGCTTGGTCGCCGTCGATGTGGACGAGGCCGTCAAGCTGGCCGCCGTGTCATGATTCGACAAGCGCTAACCGGCTGATCTGAAAGGTTGCGGTGCCGACCTGTCCAGCATCATTTGATACAGCCAGGGCTTGCGTTGATATACTCGCCGCTCAATCGAATCACACCAGTCAACAGCAGCTAGAATTCGAATGGACGCTAGTACTATCCGCTTGATCCTCATCGTCGTTGGGGCCCTGCTGATCCTGTTGCTCTATCTGTGGGAGCGTTACCGGGAGCGGCAGGAAGAGGCGTACGACGAGGGCGATTTCATCGAGGACGATGAGGACTTGGACGCCCCGTACGGCGTGTATTCGACCAGGCACGACTCGGAGATCGTCGACGACGATGATGAGCCTTCCTACGAAACGTCACAGCATTCATCGTGGTCGGAGACGCCTCGTCCCACGGAGGCTCGCATGGACGAGGATTCCGGGATCGACGCCTCGGCTGACGAGCCAGCATTCTCGGAGGATTCCACACCAGTGAAGGATACGCCCACCCCAGAGCCCCTTTTGCTCCAAGTCAGCGTCAGCGCGCGTCGCTATCCCTTCAAGGGGACGGATCTCGTGGAGGTGGCGGAGCGTTGCGGACTCTACCCGGGGGACATGGACATCTTCCATTGCCTCGACGAGTTCGACGATCACACGCGTGTCTACTTCAGCATGGCGAACATGATCAAGCCGGGCACCTTCCCCTTCGATGCCATGGAGAGCTTCACGACCCCTGGCCTGATGCTGTTCGCGCAGCTCGAGGGGGATCCCGAGGACATGACCATTCTCGACGAAATGGTCGCGACCGCACGTAAGCTGGCCCTGGCGCTCAATGGCGACGTGCTGGACGAGACGCGCCGGCCGCTGACCGTGAAGAAGGAAGAGGAGATGCGTCAGGCGGTGCTGGACAACGAGATGCGCTGGGCCAAGGCCCTGATGCGGTGAGCGTCCCCGAAGCGGCGCGGGCGCGCGCGGAGTCGCTGCGTGCGCAGGTCCGCCACCACAACTATCGCTACTATGTGCTCGACGACCCGGAGGTGCCGGACGCCGAGTACGATCGCCTCATGGCCCAGCTGCGTGACATCGAGGCGGCCCATCCGGGGCTGGTCACGCCAGACTCGCCAACGCAGCGCGTCGGTGCCGAGCCGCGCGCCGACCTCGTCGAGGTCCGTCACCGGGTTCCCATGATCTCGCTCGACAATGCGATGAGCGACGACAAGCTGGTGGACTTTCATCGCAGACTGCAGACGGCACTGCCCGGCGAGGAGCCGATCCTCTATACGGCCGAGCCCAAGCTCGACGGGCTTGCGGTCAACATCCGCTACGCGGCGGGTGTGCTGGTGCAGGCCGCGACGCGCGGCGACGGCACGCGTGGCGAGGACGTCTCGCTCAATGTCCGCACTATCCGCACGGTTCCGCTGCGCCTCATGGGCGAGGATTGGCCCGAGATCCTAGAGGTGCGCGGCGAGGTCTATATGACGCGCAGCGGCTTCGCGCGCCTCAATGCGGAGATCGAGGCCCGTGGCGACCGCCCCTTCGCCAATCCCCGCAACGCCGCGGCTGGTAGCCTGCGGCAGCTCGATCCTCGCGTGACCGCCAAGCGCCCACTCAACTTCTGCTGCTACGGCTGGGGAGAGGTCTCGGAATCACCTGGCGAGAGTCAGTACGCCTGGCTGAAGCGGCTCGAAGGCTGGGGTATTCCGCTCTCCAAGGAGCTGGAGCGGGTCGAGGGGCTGGGGGGCTGCCGCGGCTACTTCGATGCCCTCGCCGAGCGCCGCGACGGGCTCGACTATGACATCGACGGGGTCGTCTTCAAGGTCGATCGGCTCGAGGCGCAAGCGCGCCTCGGGGCAACCGTTCATCACCCGCGCTGGGCGGTGGCCCGCAAGTTCCCGGCGCAGGAAGAGCTGACCGAGGTTGTGGACGTGGAGTTCCAGGTCGGCCGCACCGGGGCGGTCACCCCGGTCGCGCGCCTCAGGCCCGTGCAGGTGAGCGGTGTGACTGTCTCCAACGCCACGCTTCACAACATGGACGAGATCCAGCGCAAGGACGTGCGGATCGGCGATCAGGTCTTCGTCCGGCGTGCCGGAGACGTCATCCCCGAGGTGGTCCGGGTGCTCGTCGAGCGTCGTCCGGCGCAGACGCGTCCGGTGGTGCTCCCCACCCATTGCCCGGTCTGCGGGTCGGACGTCATTCGCCCGGAGGGCGAGGCCGTCGCGCGCTGCACCGGAGGGCTCTATTGCCCGGCGCAGCGCAAGGAGGCTATCAAGCACTTCGCCTCGCGCCGGGCCATGGATATCGAGGGCCTGGGTGACAAGCTCGCCGAGCAGCTCGTCGATCTCGACTGGATCCATGAGCCCGCGGAACTCTATCAGCTGACGGTCGAGCGCCTGATCAAGCTCGAGCGCATGGGCGAGAAATCGGCCGCGAATCTAGTCGCAGCGCTGGAGCGCAGCAAGGAAACCACCTTCGCGCGCTTCATCTTCAGTCTCGGGATTCGCGAGGTGGGCGAGGCGACGGCCCAGGCCCTTGCCGAGCGTTTCGACAGTATCCAGGCCCTGATGGCCGCGCGCACGAGCGACTTCCTGCAAACGCGAGGGGTGAAGGGGATCGGCCAGAAGACCGCGGAGGAGCTGTTGGGCCATCTCGACACGCACCCGGAGGAGGTGCCGCCAGGAAGCCTGAGCGCGTGGCTGGCGGGCTTGAAGGTGCCTGGGCTGACGCGTCCGCGCGCCGAGGCCGTGGCGGAGCTGTTTCCGAGTCTCGAGGTCTTGCGCTCCGCCAAGGCCGAACAGATTTGCTCCAACAGCGTCCGATTGGTCGAGGGCGTTGGGCCGATCGTTTCCGCGCATATTGTTGGCTTCTTCGCTCAGTCCCACAATCGAGAGGCGATCGAGCGTTTGCTGGCGGCTGGCGTCCATTGGCCAGCGCCGAGCGGCGCGCCCGAGGCTGCCACCGGGCAGCGCCTTGCTGGAAAGACCTTCGTGATCACCGGGACCCTGACCCGGCCGCGCGATGAGATCAAGGCACTCCTTCAGCGCCAGGGTGCGAAGGTGACTGGCAGCGTCTCGAAGAATACGGATTATCTACTAGCGGGTGCGGATGCCGGCTCCAAGCTGGTCAAGGCGCAGAGCCTCGGCGTCGAGGTCATCGACGAGTCCGGGCTGGGGAAACTGCTCGATCAGAGGTGAGCAGGTCCGTCGCTGCGCCTGGGCTCGCCAGGGAGGAGCCGAGTGCGTCCGTCTAGGTCGCAATGCAGCCGAGGCTGAATGAGCAGATCGCTGCGTCCTTGATTCGCCGGGGCCTTCCCGCCATTGCCTGTAAGGGGTTCATGATGACCGAGCTGTCCAAAGAGCAGAAGATTCTCATCGCCATGCGCAAGACGCTGACCGCGGTCGTGAAGGATGTGACGCCGCCGCCGGGGATGCGCCATCCGCTCTCGCCTGCGACGATCGAGGATGTCCGCCAATGTCTGGGTCTGATCGCGGCGCGCGAAAAGGAGCTGGCCGACGCCCAGGGCAGGGGGGGAGAGCGGCCTCACTACGCGGACAGTCCGCAGAGCGCACAAGTCGTTTCCATCGAAGGGCTCAAGCGACGCACGGAGTAACCGACGTGAGTACATGGGACTGCCTCTCCCGTCGCCGCAGGTATGACTGGCTCCACCGGATCTGTGTCCTGCCTGTCGTCGCCGGCCTGCTCGTCCAGGTTTCCGTGCCCGCTGCGGTCGCCGAGGAGGCGCGGCCGGTCTGGAGCTACTCGGGGTCCACAGGGCCAGAGCACTGGGGGGAGCTTTCCGCCGCCTATGTGGCCTGTGCGCAGGGGCGGTCCCAGTCGCCCGTCGACATGGCCGCGGCCGCGCCGCTTGGCTATACGCCCCTGGTGTTTCAGTACCGCTCGCATCTGCTGGAGATCCTGAATACCGGCAATGGCGTTCGCGTGATCACGCCTCCAGGCAGCGCCCTCCTGGTCCGCGGGAGCGCCTTCGATCTGGAGCGACTCGAATTCCACATCCCCGGAGAGCACCGTTTCCAAGGTGCCAGGGCGGATGCGGAGCTCCAGTTGGTGCATCGCGATTCACGGGGCGGATCCGTGATCGTGGCCGTGCCTCTGAAGGCCGGGCGCCGGGAGAATCGCATCCTGTCGCGGATCCTGGAGCACTTCCCGATGCGGGCCGGAGAGCGTGTCCGGCACCGTCAGGTAGGGATCAATCCGTTGTTCTTGCTGCCTAGCGGTCGCAGCTATTACCGCTATGAAGGCTCTCTGACCACACCACCATGCACGGAGTCGGCTCTCTGGTACGTGCTGAGTGAGCCCCTGATCATCAGCCCAGCCCAGCTCGAGCGGATCCGGGAGGCGATCGGCTTCAACGCCCGGCCAGCGCAGCCGCTCAACGGTCGGGTCGTCAACCTGATGCGACGCTAGCCCAGCTCCGGGCGTCGCTCCTCGCGCTCGGGCGTTCACCCCAGGATGGGTCCCTGGATCCTGTCTCCAAGAAAACTGGCCGTGCCGCACCTTCTCGATTCGGTGGGGCACGGCCAGCTCCCAGCGCGATGCGACCGCTCAGTCGACTTCGCGCTCCGCGACTGCGATGAGCACGGGCTCCGTGAGGTCTTGCGGCAGGTGGTCGAACTTCTTCACCAGCGATGGCCAGAGGAGGTTGTAGTAGAGCTCGGCGCGGATCAGGGCGACGTCCTTGCCCGGAATCTCATAGCTCAGCTCGCGAATCTCATGCGGCTCTAGGCGTGTGTCCTCACCAGGCTTGGTCGCCGTCGGCGGTGGCGCCGGCATTCCCTTGTCGTCGACCAATCCGTAGGCGAAATAGGCCTGAGGGTCCGCTTTCGCCGGATGACCATCTGCATTTTGCCACACCACTTCACCTGTGCCGTCGTAGGCCGTGAGCTTCAGGTACAGATTTCGGAAGGGGGCGCCCGTTGGCATGGAGTGCGGCTGAAGATTGCGGATGTGAACCTGGGCCTTGATGAGATCGTCCGCCGGCTCGCTCTGAAGGTCGAACACGATGGATCGCTCGAGCATGCCATGGTGATGGCCGCCGCCCATGCTGTGATCGGCATAGCCCTGCGCGACCGGCATGTGGCAAGTCTGACAGGCGACCTTGCTGCCCCCCTTCAGAAATTCGTCACCAGTCTGGCACAGCGGGACGCCTTGCGGATTGCTGCGCTGGTCATGGCAGCCCATACAGGCGTCGGACGTCCTGAGCTGGATCGGATTCGCCTCCATGGTCAGGGCGGGAATCGACTTGCCGTCCATCTCGACTGGCTCGCCCAAGTGCGGGTTGGGCTTCTGGTCGTCGCCCTCTGCGACGGCGCCGCCGAAGAGGTCGTCCGACGCCTGGAGCTTCTCCAGACCGCGCGGGAATCCCATGGGTGCCTGAAGGGTCTCCGCGAGCTCATAGGCACTCAGGCCATAACGGATCTTGCCGTTCTCGTCCTCGATGCCCTTGTAGTGCTTCAGTGTGTGGCAGGCGATGCAGTTGACCCCTTCGGCATAGGCCGGCATGGCGTCGAGCTTGGTGGTCTTGTCCCGCGCGGCATTCGGGGCATGGCATTGGAGGCAGACCGGAAACTTACCTGAGGCCTTGTGCAGGACCCCTTCTTGGGTCGGATCGCCGACGACCTTCTTGTAGAAGGTGGCGTGTATGGGGTCGGTCAATGCGGTGCTCTGAGCATGCATGGAGCCCTTCCACTGCTTGTAAATTTCTTGGTGGCAGGTCTCGCAGACATCCGAGGAGATGTGATGGATGGGTGCGGCATCCTCGGCGAGCGCCCTCGACCCCGTGGCCGCTAGCGCAAGCATCGCAATGAGGCATCGGCCCATTAGACTGAGCCCTCGATTCACATTCATACAGGGTCACTCCTTCTCGCTTTAGCATTGTCGTTATGTGGCGCGGCCTCGGTCATGGCTGCGGTCACTCTTTCGTCGTGGGGCGAGCAAGCGCAGCAGCGCTCACCAGCGTCGGCGGGGGATTCGGCGGATTTCACGCTCGCTCGTCCACCCTGCTGGCGGGTCTGGCGACCGAGGCCCGCGGTGCCATTATTTTCTATTCCGATCTGGAACAGAAGAGGGCATGAGCGAATTAGTCGGTTACGTCGGTCGCTATTCCTCTTGAACAAGCTAGGCTCAGCTCGCGCGACGGTGTTGAGCGGTTAATTCTTCGGGAAATAATATTATTAAAAGCTGATGGTCTATATTCGTTTTTCATGAAATGGCCTAGTGCGGCTTTGCTTATGCTGTGCTGTGTCGGCTGAGCCTTGATCGTCAGTTGGGCCGGCCGGTGGACGAGCGAGAGCGAAGTCCACCGAATCCCGCGCCGGCGCTGGTGGACTGCGCTGCGCTTGCCCAGCCTACAGCGGGAGGTCGGGCCAATCGATGATCGACGCCGCGGCTGATCCCGTCAGTTGCATTTAATTGGATTAGTCGTTTTGAATATGCTGAATTTACTCGCGATAGAAGTGTAATTGCGGCGCCACGCCGGATCGCGAATAATCTTGGGTTGATGGCTCGGGTCGGGACTCGCTGGTCGGATCGAGTCGATCACTGGGCGTCGATCACTGGGCGTCGATCATTGTGTAGGCCTGTTGTCTCCCTTAGGGTGGAGACGCGCAGAGACTGTGAAAGTATTCCGAGCACCCTATGAAGGTGCTGGCCTGCCGTAGGTTGGGCCGACGTAGGAGGCCCAACAATCAGCGCCTTAGGTCGGCCGTTGCGTTGGGCTTCGTACCTCAGCCCAACCTACGGGGAGTTTCTTCACAGTCTCGCAGCGCAGTCCACCAAGGCTCGCGCAGGATTCGGTGGACTTCGCTCTCGCTCGTCCACCCGACCGGCGGAACCGATGACCGAGGCGATCAGGGCGGCGGAGATCAAGAGGGGGCTCGTATTGGGGAGTGCCCTGATCTTTGCGGCTCCGGGCTGAAGGGCCCGCCGGGCGGGAGTGCAACCAATGGGCGCATGCCTAACGCGCGGCTCGGACTCGACTTGGAAGGACAACAAGAGCGGACTGCGTCAAGCGTAGGCTGTCATAAGGAGGTCGAAGTGGTTGGTATTCGTGAGCGACTTTATCGGGTGGGTCCACTCTGGCTGCCCGCGGTCCTCCTGCTTGGCAGCTTCCTCTCAGGACCCTTGTGGGCCGAGAAGGTCAAGTTGGACTCCGGTCAGTGGGGACACCAAGCCGGGGAGGATTGCGTCAGCTGTCACTCCAAGTCGTCCGCCGGCCTCGCCAGTCAGTGGCGTGAAAGCGCGCACGCTGCAGCCGGCGTCAACTGCATGGATTGCCATCAGGCCGATCGCACGGACGTCGATGCCATCGAGCACGAGGGGCAGATCATCGCCACCATCGTCTCTCCCAAGGATTGCGGGCGCTGTCACGAGAAGGAGCTGGCGGAGCAGCAAGGCTCGGTGCATGCGGAGGCCTTCGCGATCATCGAGGATCGGCTGCCGGCCTTGGCGGACAATGTTGGCGGCCCCGCCATGCGTGCGGCCTCCTGCGATCAGTGCCATGGCTCCCGCGTCAAGGTGAAGGGCGATGGGAGCTTGGATGCCGCAACCTGGCCGAACTCCGGCATTGGGCGCATCAATCCGGACGGAAGCAAGGGCTCATGCTCGGCCTGCCATGGGCGTCATCGGTTCTCCAAGGCGCAAGCCCGCGAGCCAGCTGCCTGTGTGCGCTGCCACTCTGGCCCCGACTCGCCAGACAAGGAGATCTACGAGGCGTCCAAGCACGGGATGATCTACGCCGCTGAGCGGGAAGACATGAGTCTGGAGTCGGACGAGTGGGTTGCGGGGCGCCACTACACTGCCGCCCCGACATGCGTTACCTGCCACATGGGCGGTGCCGGCAAACTTCCGCCGAGTCATGACGTCGGCATGCGCAATGCCTGGAATCTGAATGCACCGATCTCGGAGCGGCAGTACCTGGTCGTCTTCGAGGATGGCGCCAAGATGGAGCTTCCCGAGAGTGCGGCGGTCCCCAAGCGCGGCAGCGAGCTGATCCGGGCCGACGGCAGTCGCGGGACCGTCAAGGTCGTTGCGACACCGAAGCGGCGGCGTCAGGCAATGGCGACAGTCTGTTTCGAATGTCACAGCAAGGGCTTCACGCAAGGCTTCATGGAGCAGTTCGACGGCGTTGTGGCGCTCTTCAACAGCAAGTTCGCGATACCTGCGCGGCGCATCATGGAAGGGCTCTACCGCGAGGAGCTACTGACGCCCACGCCCTTCGATGAGCCCATCGAATTCACCTACTGGGAGCTGTGGCATGACGAGGGGGCGCGGGCGCGTCATGGTGCCGCCATGATGAGTCCCAATCACGCCTGGTGGGAGGGGATGTATCTCGTCGGGCGGAACTTCTACGCGCGGTTTGTGCCGGAAGCGCGCGCCATCGCTCAGCAGAGGTCGGCCGACCTGGTCGATGCCGTGCTCGCGGACGGGGGCGCTCATGCGTGGCTAGGGGATTCCGAGCAATCGAGTGCGATTCTCGGATTCGAAGCCGGGGAGCGGCCTTGATGCGACGGTGGATCTCCCAGGTGCTGATTACGCGGCACGTCCTCATTGCGCTCGGTCTTGGCGGCCTGGCCGGGGCTCTGTTCGTGGCCTTTCTCATCGAGCTGGATGAAGTGACTAGCGCCAACGCCTTTTGCACCAGTTGTCACTCGATGACCTACGCCGCGGAGAGCTATCGCGAATCGCCCCACTATGATTCACCCTCTGGCGTAAGGGCCTCCTGCGGTGACTGTCATGTCTCGCCCGGCCTCATTGCTGCCACCTGGGACCATTTCGTCGGCACCAAGGATCTGCTCAAGCAGCTATTCGGACCGGACTATGACGACCCCGTGGTGAATCTGCTGCATTTGCCGGAAGCCGCCTTCTCCGCGCGCGAGTGGTTTCGCAAGCGGGATTCGGCCACTTGCCGACGCTGCCACCTTCAATCGGCCATTCAAGGAGAGCGCGCCAATACCGCTGCCATTCACCGTGAAGAAGCGGTCGGCAAGACGTGTATCGATTGCCACTACAACCTCGTGCATCGCAAGGTGCCGGATGCTCGAACCTTCAAGCGCGATGCCTGGAATCGCATGATCGAAGAGGAATTCGGTCTGGAGCCAGGCACGGCCGAGCGATTGCGATCGGACGGTGCCGGCGGATGAGACGCTGTCGCAGTTGCCGCAGCGGCCTGGCTAGCTTGTCGAGGCGAGTCGGGGGTGGGGCCTTGGCGATCGGTCTGCGGTGAGGTCGTCGGCTGCTCGCGCCGGCGTCTTTCCTGCCGACGCCTTGGCTCTTTCGCGGGCGAGAAGGCATCCTCACGCCCGAGCCGAGCCCTTGAAAGCGAGGTGTGGCCTAGGGCCGTGCCCTCAGTGCTGGCAGTTGCTCAGCCAGCGTGACCCGGCTGGCAGCGCCGCAGCGACAAAGGTGACGGCCAGCAGGCAAGCACCGCCGAGGACCAGTAGCAGGGCGAGTTGAGCGGTAGGGACGAAGAGCGCTGTCATCTCGGCACCCAGCAGGAGTAAGACGCCAGACAGGAGCATGAGCGCAGAAGTAATAACGGCATGGCGCATGAGATTGCAGGAATTCATGATTCGACTCTGATGATCACTATATAACTATATCCTAATATATTGTTCGCAAAGCTCAAGAGCAGCCTTTCTGAAACGTGACCTGAGTCCAGGAAAACCGCGCTTTCGTCGATCGCTGGCCTCGGCAGTGGAATTCGGTGGATTTCCCTCTCGAGACTGTGAAGAAATTCTGCGTAGGTTGGGCTGAGGTACGAAGCCCGACATGGCTGTCGGCCTAAGGCGCTGATTGTTGGGCCTCCTGCGTCGGCCCAATCGACGGCAAGATGCGATGTTCGCAGTGCGCCCGGAATACTTTCACAGTCGCTCGCGCTCGCCCACCCTACCGGTCCGGGTGAGCGAGACCCTCCCCACAACGCCCTGAAATTCTGCGCGCTCTCTGCGCGGTGCGCCGCAAGAGCGCTTCTTGACCGTCCCTTGCCGTGAGTGAGCTGCTTCGAATGCTGGCGGCTGGCGCATCAAAAAAGCCGACCCTAAGGTCGGCTTCTTCAGCTAGGTCGAGACGGATTCGGCTTACTCGGACTTGTCGTCCTCGTCCTTCATCTTCACGACGTCCTCGTTGAGCTCGACCATGGCGTTCTCGCGCATCTCATTCACCTTTTCGGCGATCTTCTGGCGTTTGACCAAGGCGATGAGCTGAGGCTTGGCGTCCTCGAAGGCAGGCGGCTCAGCCTTGCGGGTGTCCTCCAGCTCGATCACATGCCAGCCGAACTGGGTGTGCACCGGCTCCTCGGTATAGCTGCCCGGCTCAAGGACGGCGACGGCCTCGGCAAAGGGGGCAACCATCTGTTTGGCGTCGAACCAACCGAGGTCTCCGCCGTCCTTGCCGGTCGGGCCCTGTGAGTGCTCCTTGGCCAGCTTGGTGAAGTCCGCGCCCTTGTCGAGCTGCTTGATCAGCTTCTTGGCCTCGTCTTCCTCCTTCACCAGGATATGCCTGGCCTTGTACTCCATGCGCGTGGTCTTTTCCTTGATCTTCTCATAGGCAGCCTTCAGCTCGTCTTCCGCGGGCTCGATCTCGTCCGCCATGGCTGAGAGCGCGGCGTTGGACATGACCTTCATGCGCTCGAGCTCTAAGGCCGCGACCACGTTGCGGTCGTCTTCCAGCTTGCGGCGCTCGCCTTCCTGAGAGGCAACGATCAGGCCCATGAACTCATCGAAGACTTGCTGCTGAAACGCCGGATTGTTCTGTTGCGCCTGGTTGCCCTGGAGACGCTCCATGTAGAAGAGTCGGAAGACGTCCAGCCGGTAGGCCTCATCATTGACGGTCGCGATCAGCGTATCCGGGGAATTGGTGTCCTTGGCGTTTTCCGCGAAGGAGGGCGCGGCTGCGAGCAGGGCGCAGAGCAACAAAGGAAAACGAGCTGTCTTCATGATCAACATTTCCATGGATTTTGAAGAATGGAATGCCGGGAGAAGATCCGGGCATCAAGGAAAGACTTGCTTGAAGGGCTTCACGGTGACCTCGCGATAGACCCCCGCCGCCTGATAGGGATCGGCGGCGGCCCAGGCTTCGGCAGCTTCGAGGTCGATAAATTCCGCAACGACGAGCGAGCCGGTGAAGCCCGCCTCGCCTGGGTCGGGACTGTCGATCGCCGGGTGCGGGCCCGCCAGGACGAGTCTGCCCTCGTCTTGCAGTGCTTGGAGTCTCGTTAGGTGTGCCGGTCTGGCGCCCAAGCGCGCCTGGAGCGAGTCTGGCCTATCGATCGCGATGATGGCATAGAGCACGTCAGTCAGCCTCCAGAGCTTGAGGGTCGTCGTGTACGTGGCGGGAGAGATAGAAGGCCTGCGCGATGACGAAGGCGATGGTCAGGCCCATCATACCGAACAGCTTGAAGTTCACCCAAACCTCCTCGCGCCCTTGGGCGTCCAGACAGCGCGTCAGCAGCTCGCCCTTGAAGGTCGCCGCGCACGCGGAGAGGTCGACACCTTCTAGGCCCGAGACCGCCAGCAGGGCCTGTTGCGCGTCATAGAAACCGCTCCCGACATAGACCACGAAGAGATTGGCGAGCCCGAGAAAGACGAAGAAGCCCGTCCATAGAAGATTGAGACGCGTCCAGATCGGCTTCGGCATCTGGATGGCATGGCCCATCATGCGCTCGATGAGAGTGCGCTCGCCCACCAGCTGGCTCCCGAGAAAGGCCGCGGCGAACAGCCAGTTCACCAGCGTCGGCTTCCACATGACGAAAATCGGATCTTGCAGGGCGATGGTGAGTCCGCCGAAGACGACCAGGAGACCGAGCGTGACCAGGTGCATCTTTTCCACGCGGCGCCGCCGCAGCCATGACCAGCCGACCTGAGCTGCCGCTGCCGCGATTGCCACTCCAGTCGCCCAGTAGATCCCTGCGAGCTTGTAGGCGACGAAGAAGAGCAGAACCGGGAAGAAATCGATCAGTAGCTTCATAGTGATCTCTGAATAGTCATCTCTGGGTCTCGGGTGACGCAGGAGCAATGGCGAGCGCGTTGACGCGGAGCCGAGCTGAGGGCGGCTTTGTGTCGCCGAAGCCCGGCGACCGGCCGCCTGCCCGATGGTGCACGCGTCGAGCACCGGATTTTCGGTCGATGCCGATGCGCGTCGAGGCCAGTCGTCTCTCTGCGCGGTGATCCGAGGCAGGTGTCGCGGATCCAAATCCCTATCCGTGATGCCGAGGATCCTGCCGGGGGCTCGGTGCGTCCTGGATTGCCCTGCGGCCAATTGCGCTGCTGCCTTGCAGCGGGCGCCTTGCAGCGCGTAATGGGTCGATCCGGATGGATAGAGCCGGTGCTTCGGCACGTGGCCGGGCAGGATAAGCCGCTGCGGGGGCTCGGGTAAAGTCCGTGGCGCGGGCTGGGCGGAGGCTGTGAAGGTTACCTGTCCCCTTGTATAGTTGCCCGCGGAAACTTAATCGCAGTGAATCTCGGAGGATCTTCGTGGAGCAGATATCAGCTTGGGTGACTGCACTGAACGGCCTCGTCTGGGGGCCGCCGATGCTCATCTTGATTCTGGGGGTGGGCTTCTTCTTGATGATCGGGCTAAGGCTGATGCCGATCCTCAAGCTCGGCTACGGCTTCCGCATGCTCTGGCGCGGGCGCGTCAAGCAAGGGGAGGGCGATATCCCCCCTTATCAGGCGCTGACCACGGCGCTGTCCGCGACCGTCGGAACGGGCAACATCGCAGGCGTGGCGACCGCCATTTTCCTCGGCGGTCCAGGGGCGCTGTTCTGGATGTGGTGCACCGCGCTCGTCGGCATGGCTACCAAGTACGCCGAGGCCGTGCTGGCCGTCCATTATCGCGAGGTCGACAGCAAGGGTAGCCACCTCGGCGGACCCATGTATTACATCAAGCTCGGCCTCGGCAAGAAGTGGCTCTGGATGGCCACCGCCTTTGCTATCTTCGGTCTGCTCGCCGGGTTCGGAATCGGCAACACGGTTCAGGCCAATTCAGTCGCGCATGCGACCGAGACGACCTTCGGGGTTCCCGCTTGGATCACCGGCGTGGTGATGGCGGTCTTCGCGGGGATCGTCTTGATCGGCGGAATTCGCCGCATCGGTGAGGTGTCGGCCGCGCTCGTGCCTTTCATGGCCGTCATCTACATCACCGGCGGCCTTGTGATCCTGGCGCTCAATGCCGACCAGATCGGCGTGGCCTTCGAGCTGATCTTCACGCATGCGTTCAACCCCATTGCCGCGACCGGTGGATTCGCCGGCGCGACCTTGGCGGCGGCCATTCAGTTCGGTGTTGCCCGTGGCGTCTTCTCGAACGAGGCCGGCCTCGGCAGCGCGCCCATTGCGCATGCAGCCGCGCAGTCGAGCAATCCGGTCTCTCAGGGCACCATCGCGATGCTCGGTACCTTCATCGATACCATCATCGTGTGCACCATCACCGGCCTGGTCATCTTGGTCTCCGGGGCTTGGGATTCGGGTGAGACCGGGGCTGGCCTGTCGACCCTGGCGTTCGAGACGGGGCTGCCTGGCGTCGGCTCTTACATCGTCGCCATCGGGCTGGTGCTCTTCGCCTATACCACGACACTTGGCTGGAGCGTCTATGGTGAGCGCTGTGCCGAGTATCTGCTCGGCGAGCGCGCCATTCTGCCGTTTCGTGTCCTTTGGGTGCTGGCGCTGCCCGTCGGTGCAATCGCTCAGCTCGACTTCGTCTGGCTGGTGGCGGACACCTTGAACGCCATGATGGCCTTGCCGAATCTAATCGCGCTGCTGCTCTTGAGTCCGGTGGTCTTCAAACTGACCCGGGATCATTTCGCGAGCAAGACGGCTTAGTTGCGGGCCGGGAGACCGCCGATCGCCGGCGGTCTCAGGGTCCTCTCCTAGGCGGTTGCCTTTGAGCCGCCCTGACAGGGCGGCGAATCTGGAACGCCGCCCTTCTTGTGCCATTCCTCGGGGGTCCAGGTGTGCATCGTCAAGGCGTGCAGACCGGATCCCAGCTCCTCGCCAAGCAGCGCGTTGATGCGCCGGTGGCGCTCGACCAAGGGCATGTCGGCGAAGGTGTCGCTGACCACCAGGATCTTGAAGTGCGACTCCGAGCCCGGCGGGACGGAATGCATGTAGCTCTCGTCGACGATGTCCAGGTACATTGGCTGGAGCGATTCCTGGATCTTGCTTTCGATACGCTGTTTTCGACTCATGGTCGGACCTCCGCGTGGTGCCCGCTGGGGGGCGATGCCGCGAGCCGGGCTGGCTTCCTGATCCGGCTCTCCCAAAGGCTTCTTCTCAATCCGGATCGCGCTTTCGGCCAGGCGAGCCGGACAGCTCGATGTGCTCCGTCACCAGCAGCTTCTGCGCCGCCTCGACGACGCTGGCAAGCAGTGGCTGATGCTCGGGCGATGCAATGGCGGCGCGCTCCAGTCCCTCGGTGCGTCCGAAGAGACTGAGCTGCAAGTGCTCGGTGGTGCGGACATGCAGCTGCAGATCGGAGAGGATGCGCGCTAGCTCGCTGCGCGTGGGGGCCGCGTCCAGCGCCAGAAACAGCTGCGCAATGGCATCGAAGAGCGGCTGTGCCACTGGGCTGAGGCCGAATTCGTCCGGTCGGTAATGAAGGTGCCGCTCGGAGACGCGGTTGATCCATACTCGGAAGCTCTCTTTCTGCAATGCGTGGTAGAGCGGCTCCTCGGAGATCAGAAAGAGGAGCAGATGACGGGGGTTGGCGAAATAGCGGCCGTCCCTGATGTCCCAATAGCAGCTCGAGACCAAGCGATGGATGCGGATGTGCTCGCGAAAGTCCGCCGCGTGCAGCTGATCCAGGATGAGCACTGTCGGGTCGCCCTCGCTTTGTGCGCAGGCCTCGCTCACGATCTGATCCAGCGGCTCGATCGGAGGCTCCTCGCGGCCAAGCTCGTCGCGGCTGGGCGGCAGGATCACATCCGGCAGTGGGGGGCTCTGATCTGTGAAGTCGTGATAGAGGACGTGCGGAAAGTCGAGCGATCGCGCCAAGGCATTGGCGAAGGCCGTCTTGCGGCGCTCGCCCTCGCCGGTGACGTTGAGGGTGCGGATGCCCTTTGCAGGGCTTTCAAGCAGGCAGCGGAGCTGGAATTCGTAGTCGTCGTTCGACTCGAACCCGTTCTCCGCCATTTTTTCTCGCAGGCTTGGCATGCCTGAAGCATAGCCGGGTCGGCAGGCTAGCCCAAGTGTGAAATCTCGATCGGTGAGATACGCGATCGGACGGGCGGCGCGCATTGGCCCAACGCCATTACCCGTCACTCCGGCTCTCCATCGCGGAGGGGGGATTTCGACCGAGTCGGTCTCGGCGATTGCGTCTGAGGTCGGAGCGAGCGGATGGGCGCAGGGCCTCTCTTGGCCGCAGGATCAGCCCTGCAGGAGCTCGAGGACCTCGGGATGCTCTTGGCGCGCCCAGTCGGCCGCCGTATTGCCCTCGTAATCCTTGAGCGTCTCGTCGGCTCCACCCGCTAGCAGTGCTGCGACGCTCTTCGCGTGCCCTTGTTTCGCCGCCCAGATTAGGGCCGTCCAGCCCTTGGTGGACTCTTGATGGTCGACCATGGCGCCGCGCTCCAAGAGAAGCTGTACGACATCGGCGTGATTGTTGGAGGCAGCCAGCATCATCGCCGTATAGCCGCCCTTGTCGGCCGCGTCGATCTCGGCACCGGCCTGGATCAGTCGCTCCACCACGTCGCGATGACCATGGAGTGCGGCCTTCATCAGCGGCGTCCAGTCGCAGCTGTCGCGCACGTCCGGCTGACCGTGCCGGTCCAGGAGCTGATTCACTGTTTGTAGATCGCCCTGCTCGGCGACCTCGAGGAGCGCCTCTCCGCCGCCCATGGCGGTGGTGCTATCGTCCGAGCGACCACATCCGCCGAGCAGTACGGCGGCGACCAAGGTGAGAATGAGATGTTGTGTGATTTTCATGCTCACGCATTCTGCTGTGCGTGCGCCTGCAGGCCAATGAGAATGCGCAAGGGGGCAGGACCCGTTCAATGTCACCGCCGCATCAATGATGGGCCGTACAGTCCCCGTAGCGGCATTGCACGCGCATATGGGAGCCGTCCTGGCAGAAGACAAGGTGCTGCTCCCAGCCCTGTCCCGAGCCTTCGAGCTCCGTCGGCCGCTCTGTCAGGGTGCAACCGCGCGTCATCGCATAGCGCTCCGCCGTATAGGCCCAAACGCCGACCGCCGTCGACGCACGCCGGCTCGACTCGGGCGTCAAGCGTCCCATGAGGGGCGGGCCGGGCCCCAACGGGGCCCGCCCCGGCCCCCGCGGAAACCAATTTTTGGGCCGGGGTTGGCGCGCCCCCAAAAAGTTTTACGAGTATCGGGCGGGGACGGAGGTTGGCCCATACTACTACCCCCCCCGCCCCAA
>NZ_JAAIJQ010000047.1 GCF_010820565.1 Thiorhodococcus minor
CGCAGCTACATGTCTCATCAGCAGTTCACATGGCAGCCACCTCGCAGGCTGCTAGACTGGCCAGGTTTCTCCTGGCACACCAAAGGCGCGAAGGACACGAAGAAAAACAGAGGCTTGCATTGCCGCGTCGCTTCACCCTCTGGGTGAGCATGGCTTCGCAGACAAGATGTTGAAACCCTTTGCGCTCTTTGCGCCCTTTGCGGTTCAACTGCTCTTTTTGGGATGAAATCATGCCCTAGGTTGAGGGGGTGGGAGTCGTGATGCACACCGGACCCACAAGCGAAAACCGGGGAGCTCGCGCCGCGAAGCGACGGCGCAGGGGGCGTCAAGAAACATCAGCCGTCACTCGGGGCAGCCACAGCAGGAGTCGCGCCCCCGCAAAGTCTCGGATCCTCAGGATGACGGAAAGCTGGCGGTCAAGGCCACCAGGCTCTCCAAGCGCACCAGCGCCTCGCCATTGGCGATCGCCTGCTCCGCAAGCACAATGCCATCCGCAAGTGACTCGGCGCGGCCCGCCGCGTAAATGGCGGCGCCCGCGTTGAGCTGCACGATGTCCCGCGCCGGACCGGACCGCCCCTCCAGCACGCCGCGCAGCATCGCCAGACTCTCGGACGGGTCCTTGACGCGGATCTTATCCAGAGCGTCACGCTTCAGACCGAAATCCTCCGGCTGAATGCTGTAGCGGCGGATCTCGCCATCCTTGAGCTCAGCGACATCTGTCGTGTCCGCAATGCTGATCTCGTCCAAGCCATCGCGCGAGTGGACGACCAGGACATGCCGGCTGCCCAGACGCTGCAGCACCTCGGCCAGAGGCTCAAGCAGCTCGGCGCCGAAGACGCCCAGGAGCTGATTCGGGACACCCGCGGGATTGGTCAGCGGCCCCAAGACGTTGAAGACCGTTCGCACACCCAGCTCCCGGCGCGGGCCGATGGCGTGCTTCATCGCGCTGTGATGCCCGGGCGCGAACATGAAGCCGACACCGACCTCGCGCACGCACTGAGCGACCTGCTCTGCCGATAGATCCAGCCGCACGCCGGCCGCCTCCAGCACGTCGGCAGCACCGGACTTGCTGGAGACCGAGCGATTGCCATGCTTGGCGACGTGACAGCCCGCGGCGGCCGCGACGAACATGCTGGTGGTCGAGACATTGAAGGTGCCGGAGGCGTCTCCGCCCGTGCCCACGATGTCGACCGCCTGGTCCAGCCCGGAAATATCGACCCCGGTCGCCAGCTCGCGCATCACGGATGCCGCCGCGGCGATCTCGGCGACCGTCTCGCCCTTCATCCGCAGCGCGACCAGAAACCCCGCGATCTGCGCGGGCGTGGCGCCGCCGGTCATGATGGTCCGCATGACCGCGGTCATCTCCTCGCCGGTCAGGTGCTGGCCCTGGATACAGCGCGCAATGGCGTCTTTCATCTCCATGTCAGCGATCCTCCAGGAAGTTCTTCAGCAGGTCGTGTCCATGCTGCGTCAGGATGGACTCGGGGTGGAATTGCACGCCCTGGATCGGCATCTCGCGATGCCGCACGCCCATGATGGCCTCGCGCTCACCATCCGGCGTCTGCGTCCAGGCGGTGACCTCCAGACAGTCCGGCAGGCTCTCTTGAGAGATCACCAAGGAGTGGTAGCGCGTCGCCTCGAAGGGGTTGCTCAACCCCGAAAAGACACCTTGATCCAGATGGTAGACGGGCGATGTCTTGCCGTGCATGACCTCGGGCGCCTTGACGATCTCACCGCCGAAGGCCTGCCCGATGGATTGATGGCCGAGACAGACGCCGAGGATCGGCACCTGGCCCGCCAGCTCACGGATCAGCGGGACCGAGATGCCCGCCTCGGTGGGCGTGCAGGGTCCGGGCGAGATGACGACCCGATCCGCGCCGAGCGCCGCGGCTTGCTCCACGCTCAGCCCGTCGTTGCGAACGACCCTGACATCCGCGCCCAGCTCGCCGAAATACTGGACCAGGTTGTAGGTGAAGGAATCATAGTTGTCGATCATGAGCAGCATGGTCAGACCCCCTTCAGCCCACAGCCATAGCGATCGATGCCGACTTCCGCCGCGGTCACGGCCCGGAAGATGGCCCGGCCCTTGTTCATGGTCTCCTTCCATTCCAGATCGGGCTGCGAGTCGGCGACGATCCCGGCACCCGCCTGGATATGCAGGGTGCCGTCCTGGATGACCGCCGTGCGGATGGCGATCGCGGTATCCATGTTGCCGTTCCAGGAGAGGTAGCCGACGGCACCCGAGTAGATACCCCGCTTGACCGGCTCGAGCTCGTCGATAATCTCCATGGCGCGGATCTTGGGCGCCCCGGAGACGGTGCCGGCCGGAAAGGTCGCGCGCAGCACGTCGATGGCACTCATCCCCTCCTTGAGCCGGCCCACGACGTTGGAGACGATGTGCATGACATGCGAGTAGCGCTCGACGATCATGCGGTCCGTGAGCCGCACGCTGCCGATCTCGGCAACCCGGCCGGCATCGTTGCGCCCCAGGTCGATCAGCATCAGGTGCTCGGCAAGCTCCTTCGGATCCGCCAGCAGCTCCGCCTCCAGGGCGCGGTCCTCCTCCTCCGTGTAGCCGCGTCGCCGCGTGCCCGCAATGGGCCGAACCGTGACGACTCCGTCCTCCAGACGCGTGAGGATCTCGGGCGAGGAGCCGACGATCTGGAAATCGTCCAGATCCAGGAAGTACATGTAGGGCGACGGATTCAGACCACGCAAGGCGCGGTAGAGGTCCAGCGGCGACGCCTGGAAGGGAATCGACAGCCGCTGCGAGAGCACCACCTGCATGCAGTCGCCGTCGAGGATGTACTCCTTGATGCGCTCGACCGCCGATTTGTAGCCGTCCTCGGTGAAGCCCGAGACGAAATCGGCCTCGCTGACCTCGCGCTGCGAGCCATTGCTGCCGTTCGGCGTGCCATGCCGCATACGCTCGTTGAGCTCGGCGATGCGCGCCTCGCCGGCCTCCAGCGTGTCACCCGCGGTCGGATCCAGGTGCAGGATGATGTACATGCGCCCGCTAAGGTTGTCGAAGACGACGACCTCGTCGGATTCCATCAGCAGGATGTCGGGCGTCCCCAAGAGGTCCGGATTCGGGCACTGCGCCAGCTTGGGCTCGATATAGCGAATGGTGTCATAGCCGAAGTAGCCGACCAGCCCGCCCGTGAAGCGCGGCAGATCGCCCAGCTCGGCGACGCGGAAGCGCGCCTGATAGGACTCGATCCAAGCGAGCGGATCGGCGCTCTCGATCTCCTCGACCACGCGACCGTCGCGCTCGACACGGACCTGCTGCCCAGTGATCTTGATAAGCGTCCGGCACGGCAGGCCGATGATGGAGTAGCGCCCCCATTTCTCGCCGCCGTGGACGGACTCGAAGAGGTAGGAATAAGGTCCCTTCGCCAGCTTGAGATAGACGCTGAGCGGCGTCTCGAGGTCGGCCAGCACCTCGCAAGCGACAGGGATGCGGTTATAGCCCTGGTCTGCCAGGGCACGGAAGGTCTTGGGAGTCATGAGGATCTCCGAGCAGAAATCGGTAACAAGGGTTTCAACGGGCGCGCGCTAGCGTCGCCATCGCCACCCTCTGATTGCTCGCATGCTGATTGCTCGCATGGGATGCCTCTGCATCTCGGCGCGTCCTCAACTCGTCCCTAGACTAGGCTTGCGGGGCCAGCAGGCTCGGCAGCTCGGCCAGTGAATCGACGACCGCATCGGGCTGCGAGTCGCGGATGTCCTGCCCGTGGTTATAGCCGTAGGTCGTACAGATGATCTTGAAGCCGGCCGCCCGCGCGGCCGAGACATCGCTCACCGAGTCGCCGATCATGAGCGCATCCTCGGGCGCCACACCAAAATGCCCGGCCGCGTGCATCAAGGGCAAGGGATCCGGCTTCTTGCGCGGCAGCGTATCGCCACTCACCACGATGCCGAAGTCATCGCGCAGCCCGACATGCTCGAGCAGCGGCTCCGTGAAGCGCGCGGCCTTATTGGTGATGCAACCGAGCCCGTAGCCGGCCGACTTCATGAAGTCGACCCCTTCGCGAACCCCGGGATAGACCACCGAGCGGTTGTAGGTATTGGCCGAGTAGAGCTCGAGGAAGATCGGATAGGCGCGCTGATAGAGCACCTCATCCGGCTCGCCGTCCAACTGACCGATCAGGGCGCGCCGCACCAGACGCTCGACGCCGTTGCCGACCCAGTTGCGCACCGCCGCCTCGCTGCGCACAGGGAGACCGAGCCGCGCCATCATGGCGTCGACGCAGTAGGCGAGGTCCGGGACGCTATCCACGAGCGTCCCATCCAGGTCACAGAGGATCATCTTCGGTCGAAACATCTGGGACTGCTCCTTAGGGATCCGCGCGCTCAGCGGCTGACGCTGCCGAGGGCCTCGCGCATCTGACCGATGATGCTGTCGTAGCAATGGGGATCCGAGTCCTTGCCCTTGCCGAAGATGCCCGAGCCGGAAACGAAGGTGTCCGCGCCAGCGGCCTTGATCTCGGCGATGTTGTCGACCTTGACGCCGCCGTCGATCTCGAGGCGGATATCGAGACCAGAGTCGTCGATCATCTTGCGCACCGCGCGCAGCTTGTCCAGCGCGCCTGGGATGAAGCTCTGCCCGCCGAAGCCAGGGTTCACCGACATCAGCAGGATCATGTCCACCTTGTCCAGCACATAGTCCAGGTGACTCAGGGGCGTGGCCGGGTTGAAGACCAGTCCGGACTTGCAGCCCTCGCCGCGGATGAGCTGCAGGGTGCGGTCGATGTGCTCGCTCGCCTCCGGGTGGAAGGTGATATAGGTCGCGCCGGCCTTGGCGAAGTCCGGAATGATGCGGTCCACCGGCTTCACCATGAGGTGAACGTCGATGGGCGCGGTCACGCCATGCTTGCGCAGCGCCTCGCAGACCAGCGGCCCGATCGTCAGGTTGGGCACATAATGGTTGTCCATGACGTCGAAATGGACGATGTCGGCGCCGGCGGCCAGAACATTGTCGACCTCTTGCCCGAGCTTGGCAAAATCGGCCGAGAGTATCGAGGGAGCGATGAGATCAACCGCCATGAGTCTGTCCTCCGCAGGCCAGGTCACGCATCAAGCCGCGCCCAAGGCCGGGGTTTAATTGGAATTGGGTAGGTCAAAGGCCGCAACTCTACCCCAAGCGGGCGAACTTTTCACTCTACGCCTGGCGGCGCTCCAGGACCCGACCAGAGGCACCTCGGCTTCGGGAGGAGGCCAGGTCGATGCACGCAGCGCCGCTGCCGGCCTCACTTCCCTTTCAGATACTGCTCGTCACTGAAGGAGTAGACCCACTGGGGCTTGAAGGCGACCAGCACGACCATGGCCCAGCCGTTGAGAAAGGCCTCCGGCATGAACATCAAGGGGAAGAAGGGGATCACCTGCTCGCCCATCTCGGCATAGCTGTAGGCGCCGCTCATGACGAGCAAGGCGATGGCGACATAGGCGGCAAAGGCAGCTGCCAGACCCGCGGTGACGAAGCCGTTGATCAGCACGTAGACGAAGAATTGCTTGGGCAGGTACCACCGGATGAGGATGAGCGCGACCTGCGTCAGGCTGATCGGCACAATGGCGGTCACGAAGACATTCACGCCGAAGCCGCTCCAACTCCCCCCGGTATTCAAGGTCACCCCCACCAAGGCAAGCGCCGCGGCGATGACCGCGAACGACCAGCCGAACATGAGGGTGATCGCCGTCACGCCGAGCAGGTGATAGTCGAGGCCCGGCTGGACCTGGGTATCCAGATGCCAAAGCAGCAGCAGGGCCACCGTCGCCCCGAAAAAGACGTTGGCCTGCTCCTGATCCCAGAGCTTTCGCCAAGGCGCCAAGCGCAGTGCCAGCAGGAGCGACAGCACGGACAGCAGGATGACGACCCAGCGCAACAGCGGAGAGAGGAGGTCGGGATCGATCGTCATTCTTAGCCCCTGGCTGAGCGTGATGGATTCCGGCTGGAGCGAGCCGCAGCACTCAACCGCACCGATCGAGCCCGCGGGGCGGCTCCACAGGCTCTCAATGCGGCCGAGTCTGCCGTTATCATCCCTCTGACCACAGGCAGGCCGAGCGCTTGCCCGGATCGAGCCCAATCGACGAGACCGACTCGGGAGAACCTGCATGCACTACCGACAGCTAGGCCGCACCGGCATTCAAGTCAGCGCCCTGTGCCTGGGCACCATGACCTTTGGCGAGCAGAACACCGAGACGGAGGCGCACGCGCAGCTCGATCGCGCGCTCGACGCCGGCATCAACTTCATCGACACGGCCGAGATGTATCCGGTTCCGCCACTGGCGGAGACGCAGGGACGCACCGAGCGTTATATCGGCACCTGGCTCAGGGCGCGCGGCTGCCGCGACAAGGTCGTGCTCGCCACCAAGGTCGCCGGTCCGGCCGATTGGCTGCCCCACATCCGCGGTGTCGAGGCCAGGCTCGACCGCAAGAATATCCAGGCGGCCGTCGACGACAGCCTGCGCCGGCTGCAGACGGACTGGATCGACCTCTACCAACTGCATTGGCCGGACCGCGAGACCAATTTCTTCGGCAAGCTCGGCTTCACGCCGAGCGAGCAAGACGAGAGCGTGCCACTGCTCGAGACGCTCCAGGTCCTGGATGATCTGGTGAAGGCCGGCAAGATCCGGCACGTCGGCGTCTCGAACGAGACACCCTGGGGACTGATGCGTTTCCTGAGCCTCGCCGAAGCCCAGGAGCTGCCCAGAATGGTGAGCATCCAGAACCCTTATAGCCTGCTCAATCGCACCCTCGAGATCGGACTTGCCGAGATCGCGCTGCGCGAGGACTGCGGACTCCTCGCCTACTCGCCGCTCGCCTTCGGCGTTCTCTCCGGGAAGTACCTGAACGGCCAGCGGCCGGCGGGCGCGCGCATCACGCTGTTCGACCGGTTCAGCCGCTATTCCAGCCCCGAGGCCGAGAGGGCGACCGCGGACTACGTCGACCTCGCGCGGCGTCATGGGCTAGACCCGGCGCAGATGGCGCTCGCCTGGGTGACCAGCCGCCCCTTCACCACCTCCAACATCATCGGGGCGACCACCATGGAGCAGCTGGAAAGCAATCTCGCAAGCATCGACCTGACGCTGGAGCAGGAGGTGATCGACGCGCTCGAGGCCATCCACACCAAACAGCCAAACCCCGCCCCTTGATGCGATCGTCCGTGGGAAGTCCTGAAGCGCCACGGCCGACGACGCGGCGCCTGGATCTCCCATGCCCGACACGACCGGCTCAGGACCAGCCGGCGCGCCTCGCCTCGGCGATCAGGCCATCGAGCCCGCTGAAACCGCACTTCAAGCCCGCGAGATGAACCGCACGGCTCACGGCCTCTCGGGGCGCCAGACCACGCATCAGCCCGTCGATCACGCCGGCATTGAGGCAGTCGCCCGCACCCAAGGTATCGACGACCCGGCCGGGCGCATGCGCCTCGGCATGCTCGACCCGCCCTCCTCGCACGAGCCAGTAGGCGCCCTCGGCACCCCAGCCGAGAACGCAGAGGCCGGCGGTCGTGCCTTGCGCCAAGTCGCGAAGAAAGGCGGCGGGATCCTCGAAGCCCTGCGCCTGAGCATAGGCCCGACCAGCGAGGATCAGGTGCGGCCCAGCCAGCAGCGCTGCGATGCCGGGGCGCGGCTTCTCCAGCTCGAGGGAGACGACGGCATGCGGCGCGCGGCGGCGGGCGCTGCCGATCATGGACGCCGTCTCGGCGGGATTGCGGCCCTCGAAGTGAATCCAGTGCAGGCCTGCGAGCGATAGGGCGGCGAAGGCCTTCGAATCCAGCTCCGGCAGGTCGCGAAAGTGGACGATGGTTCGGCTGCCAGTCGCCCGGCTGAGCGCGATGTAGGACGTGGGCGTCGTCGCCCCGGGAACGCGGACCGCGGTGGTCGCATCGATTCCATGCCGCTCGAGATCCAGCAGCACCTGCTGGCTGGCGGCGTCATCCGCAAGGGTACCGGCCCAAGCGCATCCATGGCCGAGCTGAGCCAAGATCGAGAGACTGTTGGTGACATTGCCGCCGCGGACCCGGCGCTGGGCAAGGGCGCGTACCTCGACGTCTTCTGAAGGGTAGCACTCGACCTCGTTGACCAGGTCCAGTGTAGCGATGCCGACGCCGAGGACGCGGCAAGCGGAAGAGGGACGAAAAGCGGACGGGAGATCAGGAATCCCTGGCAACACGGAACCCCAGCATGTTCAGCTGTGTTTGTGGGGCGAAGCGCGCGCGCATGTAGGAGCGCATCGAGGACGAGGGCTTGTTGAAGGCACCGCCGCGGGCGACGCGGGTCATGCACTCCCCGGCGATCCGTGCGGAGCCATCTGCCGGCGCCCCCTCGTACCCGGCGACATAGCAATCGGCAGCCCATTCCATGACGTTCCCAGCCGTATCGTAGAGCCCGAAGGGATTCGGCGCGAAACGCTTCACGGGGGCCGTGGAGCGATTGTCCCACTGGCTGCCGCAATCGAAGCAGACCGCACGATCAGGCTCCAGAGCGTAGCCCCACCAGAAGGAGCTTTGGGTGCCGGCCCGCGCGGCGTACTCCCACTCGGCCTCGGTCGGAAGCCGGTAGCGACGTCCCGTCTGTTGCGAGAGCCAAGCGGTGTAGGCGCGCGCGTCGTCCCAGCTGACACCGACGACAGGTCGCGTGCCACGTCCCCAGCCGTAGTCGTCCGGCGGCGCCCTCCCGGTGGCGCGCGCGAATCGGTCGTACTCCTGAAAGGTCACTTCGTGGAGGCCGATCATGAAGGGCAGCAGCCGAACCTCGTGGGCCGGGCTGAAGTCCTGACCGGCAAGGCTGTTGTATCCCATCTGGAAGACGCCGCCATCCAAGGCGACCAGCGCCGGCCCAGTGCCGCCGCTGCCGAGCCGATCCTGATGCAACCGCGGCGGCGCAGCCGGCACGCGCCGCGCCTGGTCCAGGGGCACCTCGACGATCTCCTCGCCCGCCGCGATCGCCGACGGCTCGGGCACCGTCGGCAAGCCGGGATCGGGCGTCAGCTCGGCGCGCGGCTGCAGGTCCGGCAGGGGGATCTCGAGCTTGCCCCACAGCGAATAGAGCAGCGTCACCATCGCCAAGGAGAGCAGCAGGAAGACGACGACGGCCCCCGCGATCACCAGGTGCCTCGGCGTCTTGGGCTTCTCCGAGAGGGCTGGAGCAGGCTCCACGGGTGCGGTAGTGGGCTGCTCTTGCTGGACGCGCTTCGCCTCGACCAGCTCGAGCCTCAGGCGCTCGACCTCGGCGAGGGCATCCTTCAGCGCCTTGTCCTTGCGCTCGACCTCCTGCTTGAGGCTATCGTAGGCGATATTCTGATCCTCCAGCTCGTCCTCGAGCCGGCGGCATTCCTCGGTGATGTGATCGAGCGCCTGCTCCTTGGCTTCGAGGGTCTGCTGCAGCATCGTCATTTCTTGCTGCATCGCAAGCCGCTCGGTCGCCGTCGCGATCGAGCTGTCCGGGGCATAATCCCGCTCGGCGAGCCTGTCGTTCAGGCGCATTACCTCTTCTTCCGCCTCCTTACGCATCTGGTCCAGCGTCTTGCGCAAAGACTCGGACTCGTCGTCGAATTGTGCTTGCGAGTCGATTTTTTCGGCCATGCTTCGGCATCACTTTATTGATTTGGACGGCGACTCGAACGCCCGGGCTGCAAAACACCGCCCGCGCCTCGACCGTGGAGCAGCGCACAATCCCGCGAGCACCAATAGATCGTCGGCCGTCTTGGTCTCCGGAGTTGGAAATACCCGGCTCCGTCCCAGGCTAGCCCACCGCCTCGGGCAGGTCCTTAGCGCACCAGTGCCTATTTACACGAATTTCCGAGATCACAACGAGACACCCTCCGCAAAGAGCAGTGGGCCGAGACACCACGCGGCCACATCCATCGATGGCTGGGCGCACGCCAACGCGCGAGAACGCGCGAGAACGCGCGAGAACGCGCCAATTAAACACGCAGCGCAGACCCCGTCCATAGCAGCAAGCTCGCGCGGCCAAGAGCCGGGCGCGCCAAGCCCCCTGGGAGGCCGCGCACGATCGTCTTTCGAGGGTCACGGTTTGGGGCTAACCTTAGCAGCTTGCCCCGTCCTGGCTTCCCGCATCGAGGAGTATCGCCGAATGCCATTGCCCTTCAAGGAGCACCCGCTACGCCACCAGACGATCGCCGAGCTGCACGCCCGCACCTACGAGCCGTTGCGTGCACCCGAGCGCATCTCGCACATCACGACGGTCTGCGGCGAGCGCGGCACGGGGCGCAACCTACGCTATCTGCTCAAGCTGCTCGAGCATTACGGCCTGCCGCTCCCCGACTCCGTGGACCAGCACTACCGGGCCGAGCTCGGCGACATCCGTATGCTGTGGGAGCGTCACACCGAATTCGTGACCTATACCTTCATCAAGCACGGCAGCTTCGATCACCCCTTCGCCTCCCCCGTGCTCAACGAGCTCCCGGCAGAATGGCTCAAGCACCTTCCGGGCGAAGTGGTGGCCGCGGTCTCGCTGGCATTGGAGCCGCAAGACGCGCCCGAGCTGAGCACAGAGGAGCTCAGCCAGCTCTTCGCCGACAATGTGGTGATCGGCTCACAGGTGGTTGGTGGCGCAGCGCGCGCCTGGTCGGACCTACGCATCCATGGCGATGGGCTCTCGCGCATCCTCCTGCGCGATCAAGGCCTGTCCAAGAACCAGGCCGGCCGGCTGGCCAAACGCATCCTGGAAGTCAGCTCCTATCGCGCCATGGCGCTGCTCGGCCTGCCTCCGGCGCGCGAGGCCAATCGGCTCCTCAGCAAGGCAGACGGCCGCTTGGTCCAGGTCGCGACCCGAATGTCCAGCGACGAGCGCGCCGAGACCGGCTCGCAGAAGGCCCTGTTGGCCGAGCTCACGGCGCTCGCCGTCGATATCGAGACCATCGCCGCCAAGACCAGCTATCGCTTCGAGGCGTCCAAGGCCTACTATGGCGTCGTGGCGCAGCGGCTCGAGCAGCTGCGTCAGCGCCGCATCGAGGGTCTACAGACCTTCACCGAGTTCCTCGATGCCCGTCTGGCACCCGCCATTGCGACCTGTGATTCGACATCGCAACGGCAGCACGACCTTGCCGAGCGCGCGGCCCGCCTGACCAGCCTGCTACGCGCCCGGGTCGAGGTCGAGCTGCAGCGCCAGAACCGCACGCTCTTAGAGTCCATGGACAGGCGCGCTCAGGTCCAGCTCCGCCTCCAAGAGACCGTGGAAGGTCTCTCGGTGATCGCGATCGGCTACTACGGCGTCGGCCTAGTTGGCTATCTGCTGAAGGGGCTGGAGGGGCACGGCTTTGCGATCGATGCCAGCTATTTGACCGGCCTTTCGGCGCCGGTCGTCGTCCTGCTCGCCTGGCTCGGCATTCGCCGCATGAAGGCGCGGCTACTGAAATCCGCCGACGCCTGATAAACAAAGCCGCGCCCTCTCGGCCATGGCCCGGCGCTGCGCCCGCGGGCTCCGAACGGCCGGATCCAGCCCTCAAGAGGAGGGCACGGGGCGCAGGGTCAGCCGGCCGTCGGAGAGAACGACCTCCATGAGTCTGAGGTAGGACATGCCCAAGAGCACCTGATCGCCGTGCATGTTCGGCAGCACCGTCGCCTTGACCCGCTCGGCGACGAGACCGCCGACATCGACCCTGTCCAGCCAAGCCGACCAGCTGCGGACATTGCCGTTCCCCGTCTTGCTGATCCCGCCCGGCGTCAGTTTCAGGTCGAGGGCCTGCGCAACGCGGTAGGGCATGGCGACATCCACGGAGCCCGTGTCGACCAGCATCTCCACCCGCGCCCCATTGATGCGGCCAGTCGTCACATATTGATTGACCTGATTCTCCTCGAGCACGACTTCCGGAGTCCCGGCAGGCCCTAGGTAGGCGACCGGGTGCGGATTCGGATTGCCGCGCGTGCCGGTCTGAGCCAGCGCCCAAGCCACGCCCAGCCCGACGACAGTCAGCACCAGGAGACCTCGGTACTGACCCAGCCATAGCATCTTCAAAGCTCGATTCCTCGATTATCGATTGCTCCCCCCGCGATCACGCGGATTCCGGGTGCAGAGTAGCGCGAAACCGCGAGACTGACGAGGTTGCGCCAAGCGCGCCAAGCAGGCCACCGGCGCAGGGTCGATGCGCCCAGTCCCTTGAGGTCAGTCGCCCAAGTGGGGACGAAGAATCAGCCGATCCCCGCGCTGAATCATCTCCAGATGACGCAGGTAGCTCATGCCGAGCAGGACGTCATCGCCCGGCATGCTCGGCAGCACACTGGCACGGACGTTTTCGGCCACCAGCCCACCCAGCTCGACACGGTCCAGCCGCGTCAGCCAGGTCCGCACGGTCCCGTTGGCTGTCACCGACATGCCACCGGGACGCATCTGCAGATCCAGGCGGCGCGCGAGCGGCAGTGGCAGCGCCACGTCCGTCGCACCCGTGTCGACGAGGAAACGGACCGGCATGCCATTGATGGCACCACTGGCCACGAAGTGCCCCGCACGGTTGCGCTCGAGCACGACTTGCGGCGCTCCCTCGACGCTCCGCGTCAGGACCGGGCTCGGATTGGGGTTCTCCTGGCGCTCGAAGAGCTGATTGAAGAGCATGAAGAGGAGCGCCAGCCCGGCGATCCAAGCGCCGAAGAGCATGGCGCGCCCGACGCGTGAGGGGAAATCGTCGCGAGACGGACCGTCGCCAGGCGGAAGGGGGTCCATCAGCCGCGCTCCGGAGCCGGGAAGCGACGGCTCACTGCCGCCCTAAGCGGCCTGCTGCGGGCAGGCGGGCGAGCGGCTCGGGATCGGCAATGCGTCCGCGCGGCAGGCCGCGGATGGGGCCTGCTGCGCGGAGGAGCCAAGTCAGCGTGGCACATAGCCCAGCTGCTGACGCGCCGTGCGCTGGAACCGAACACGATAGTAGGATGCCGCGCTCTGCCCGTTCGCGACGACGTCATAGACCTTCCAGCCGTCATCCGACTCCGACATCCGGAACTCCAGGCGCGACGGGTAGCCACCGGCCTGCATGATGGCCACGTTGACGCTCACGGATCCGCGCGCCCCCCGCCTCGGGCGCAGCATGCGCACCTTCTGCCCGTCGTAGCCGATTAGATTGCGCGCCAGGGTCGAGAGGAAATCAGATTCGATCTGGGCCGCAAGCGCCTTCTTCTCCTCCGGCGCCATCCCCTGATAGGCCGGGCCAGCGACCCATTGCGCCATGTAGTCGAAGTCGAAATAAGGCGCGATCTCGCGGTCCAGGAAGGCGGCGACCTGCAAATTGTTCGGAGCCGTCCCCTTCGCGAGGAAATCGAGCAGCTTATCCATCCCCTCCTTGAGCGCGGCGACGGCCTGCATCTCGGAGCTTGCGGCCATGGACTTGGCGCCACCGCGCACGGGCATTCCCGAATAGGGAGCGGGCGCACGCGCCGAATAGCCGGGCGCTGCCGAGAGGCCATAGCCCTGAGGCTGGGCCGCCAGCGGGGCCGAGGCGAGGACGAGCAGGGCAGCAGAGCAGAGCACACGAGACTTCATCGGTTTCCTCCTGACTTATTGTATTGACTGATCGAATCGTCTTGACCGATCGAAGCATTGACCGATCGAAACGGTGTGGCGAGGTTGCCAACCACCCCCAAGAAAAGCAAGCACGAAGCACCACCGGCCCTGCCCGCCACCGCCCCGGACCAAACATTGATCCAGACACTCGGGGAGCCGTGCGAGCACCCGGCACCCGGCACCCGGCACCCGGCACCCGAGGGGGCGACCGCCTTCATGGCCGAGCTGCACTTGGGCTCGCCGCCAAGCCTCGACAGCTGCCGCTCCTGGGAGGGCGTCCTCGACGAAGAGCCCGACTTCCGTAACCTGGCTCGAGCACTCGAGGTCATTTGAGCCTGAGCGCGAGCGGCCTGAATCTGAGAGACCTCGGGCGGCAGGCTGGCGACAGCCAGGGCCAAGGTGGCGTTGGACGGGCCATGTGGAGGCAAGGGAGAGCGTCGGCGCCTGATCGCGGCGAAGGCGCCGGGACCAGGCGGTCATTGCCGAATGATGCGGAACCAGGGCTCGAGCGCGTGGGCGCTGAGGTAATCCTAATCGGAGCAGTCAGCCGCCAGCGGAGGAACATCATGCAGTTGCCGAATTCTCTGGCCGGCCAGCCGCTCACCCGTTGGGTGACGCGGAGAAGACCTGAAAGCAGCTCCAAGACAAAGCTCGGCGTCGGTCATCGATTGGCCCGGCGTCCCGCAGTCGGGTGGACAGGCGCAGCGCAGTCCACCAACGCCGGCGCGGGATTCGGCGGACTTCGCTCTCGAGACTGTGAGAGTCATCCAAGCGCACCGCGAAGAGCGCAGATTGGTGTAGGTTGGGCCGACGCAGGGGGGCCAACAATCAAAGCGTTAGGCTCGCCGCCATGTTGGGCTTCGTACCTCAGCCCAACCTACGCAGAATCTCTTCACAGTCTCTCTCGCTCGTCCACCCGACCTGTCCAACTGACGATCAAGGCCCAAAGCTCTAAGCTGGCTGCTGGCGGCTCTTTCTAGGATGGTGGACCCGAAATCGGCAACTCGAGCCGCAGCGGCGTAAAGGGGCGAAGACGGCGCTCGCCCCGAGACCCCGCAGCTCCCGGCCGAGCTACCCGAGCGCGCGCAGACGGCTTCTATCCAGCTCCGCCGCTTCGGCGGGCATGGCGAAGAAAAACCCTTGCGCCGCGTCACAGCCCGCGCGGCGCAGGAAATCCAGCTGCGCCTGTGTTTCGACACCTTGGGCCACCACGCGCATCCCCAGGCCACGGCCGAGGTCGATGATGGTGCTGACGAGGAGATCGCTCGCCTCCTCGCAGCCGATCTCCTCGACGAAGGTTCGGTCCAGCTTCAAGGTGTCGATCGGCAGGTGCTTCAGTAGACCCAGGGAGGAATAGCCGGTACCGAAGTGATCGATGGCGACACCCAGCCCATGTCGCCTCAGGGTGTTGAGCGTGTCGATCAAACGCGGATCGCGAGCGAGCAGCAGGCTCTCCGTGATCTCCAGCTCGACGCTGCGTGGCGGCAGGGCGGCAGCCAGGTCTCGCAAGCGCTCGACGAGGCCGTGGTCGCTGAATTGACAATCGGCGAGGTTCAAGGACACGGACGGCGTCCAGCCCTCGGCCGACCAGAGGGCGATCTGGCGCTCGAGCGCTTCGATCACCCAGGTGCCGATCGGCAAGATGAGTCCGGATTCCTCGGCCACCGGAATGAAGGCGGCGGGCTCGAGCAGTCCGCGCTCGGGGTGCTCCCAGCGCAACAGGGCCTCGAGCGACTGAGCCGCGCCGGACGCGATATCCACGATCGGCTGGAAATGGAGCCTGAGCTCGTCGCGCTCCAGCGCCTGGCGCAGACCCGCCTCGATGTCCAGGCGGCGCGAGGCGAGCTCGCCCATCGACGCGGTGAAGAAGCAGAAGGTGTTGCGGCCCGCGAGCTTGGCCGCATAGAGGGCGGTGTCGGCATGCTTGAGCAAGGCCTCCGGCACATCGCCGTCCTGAGGACTGAGCGCGATCCCGATCGAGACCGTGCACACGATGATGCGCTCCGAGCAATGGAAGGGCGCGCGGAAGCGCTCGACGATATGCTCGGCGACCCGCTCCGCCAGCCGCTCCGCGCCCCGTCCCTTGAGGATCACGGTCAGCTCGTCGCCGCCCAGGCGCGCCACGGTATTCGCAATCGTACCGCCGCGCCCATTGGAGCCAGAGGTCGCATCATCCACCGCCAGCTGCAGCCGTCGCGCGGCCTGGCGCAGCAGCTCGTCGCCCACGCCGTGCCCCAGGGAGTCGTTGATGCGCTTGAACTGATCGAGATCCAGATAGAGCAGCGCGACCCTGTCCTCGCGGCGCCGAGCCGTCTTCAGGGCTGCGGCAAGGTCCTGATTGAATTGCTGGCGATTCGCCAGTCCGGTGAGACTGTCCTGATAGGCCAGCTGATGGATGACGCGCTGCCGGCGTCGGCGCTCGGTCATGTCGCGCAGCAGCAGGATCACCTGCTCGGCATCGACGGCGATCAGCCTTGCGTCGAACGTCAGCGGCTCGCCCTGAGCGTCCGACAGCTCAAGCTCGAGCTCGCGCACGCCGTGCTCTGACACCGTGGTCTCGAGCTCGCGCTGGATGAGCGAGCAAATCGCCTCGGGCAGCAGATCGCAGAGCTTCCCGACCTGGGCGTCGGCCCGCACGCCCAGCTTCTCGAGGGCGCCGCCGAGCTTGTGCTGCAGCACCTTGCCCTCGGCGTCCAGCCGCATCAGCGCATCCGGGATGGCGGCAATTAGGGCACTGTTGCGCGCCTCGCTGCGGTGCAGTGCATCGAGCGTCGCATGTCCCCGCAGCATATAGCGAATCCGATGGGTCAAGAGGCCCCAATTGACGGGCTTGGCGTAGAAGTCGGTGGCACCCGACGCATAGGCGCACTCGATGGCCGTGGTGTCCTCCAGGCCGGTCATCATCAAGATCGGCGTCAGCTCCAGGCCGGGGAGCCTACGCAGGCGGCGGCAGGTCTCATAGCCGTTCATGTCGGGCATCATGACGTCGAGCAGCACCAGGTCTGGGCGCTGAAAACGCGATGTTTCGATGGCGCCGTGGCCGTCACGCGCGCCCGCGAAGCGCAGCCCGGCCCGCTCGAGCGCGGCCTGCGCCACCGAGAGGATGGTCGGATTGTCGTCGACGACCAGGATCAAGGGACGCTGGCGCGCATCGCCACCGCTGTCCGCCTCGCCGCTCAGGGCGAGGCCGGCGCTCAGGGCATTGGCGCCCCCCTGCTCGACGGCCGCGGCGATTGGCCGGCCTTCCGCCCCATCCGCGCGCTCCGCCTCGTCGAGCAGCGCCTGCACGGCCCGGCGCGTCTCGCCGTCGATCGCGTCCAGGCGATCGACGACATGGCTCGGCGGAAAATAGGTGCAGCCTGCGCTCGAGAACTGCTCGAGGCGCCCGCACAGCGTGCTCAGACGTGCCGCGCCCAGGATGCGGGCGGCGGAGCGGAGCGAATGCGCGGATTCGGTAACGCCTTGCGGCCGCCCCTCTTCCAGACCCTCGCGGATCTTGGCGACCAAGCCGGCCGAGGAATCGAGGAAACTGCGGGCCAGGCGCGCGATGAGCGCATCCTCGCCCGAGGGATTGAGGTCCCTCACCTCATTCAAGGCGGAGGGCTCGAGCACGGCGAAGCTGTCCAGATCATCGAGCCTCAGCGTCTCGACCGGGGGCGGCCTGCCCAGATCGGACAAGCGGTCCAGCTCGGCCTCGACGGGCGTGGTCATGCGTGCCAGATGCCCCAGCGCGCGCTCCCGGGACCAGCGCAGCAAGGTGGCCCGCAGCGCGGTCAAGGAGACCGGCTTCGTCAGATAGTCGTCCATACCCGCGGCCTGGCAGCGCTCCCGGTCGCCCTCCATGGCATGCGCCGTCAGGGCGATGATGGGCAGTGGCCGCCGCGACCTGCCGGACTCATTCAGCCGGATTCGGCGCGTCGCCTCGTAGCCATCCATCACGGGCATCTTGCAATCCATGAGGATCAGGTCGAATGACTCCGCGGCCAAGGCCTCGGTCGCGGCCTGGCCGTCGTAGACCGCCCGGGATTTACAGCCCAAGACCTCAAGCATGGCGCCGACCGTGTCCTGGTTCGCGGCGTTGTCGTCGGCCACCAGCACGCACAGCCCCAGGGCCTGCCGATCCTCGTCCCCGGCCGGCATTCCGGATTCCGCGTCGAGCGCATCCGGCACCTGCCGGCCGCTCAGCCGCAGCAGAGCGGCGAGGAGCTGCGCCTGACGCACCGGCTTGGTCAGCGAGACGTCGACACCGAGCGCGGCGACTTCTTCCATCGCCCAGCCGGGCCGCGCGGGCGCGAGGTAGAGAAGCGATGGTCGCTGGGTCTTCGAGCCCATCGCCGAGCTCACCGACTGGATGCCAGGGAGCTCCGAATCCAGGATGACGGCGTCCAGAACGGACCCATCGCCGCCAGGGGCTTCCATGGTCGCGAGCACAGCATCCGCGTCAGCACAGACGGCGACTTGCGCGCCGGCGCGGCCGAGACGATCCGCCATGATCTGGCTGGAAAGCGGCTGCGGCGCCGCCAGCAGCACCCGCAGCCCCGCGAGCGAGCGCTTTCCCTCCCCCGAGGGCGGAGGCCACTGGGAGACTGCGACGGGGAGCGATACCCAAAGGCTCATGCCGCGCTCTCCGCGCATGTCGAGCCCGGCCTCCCCTCCCATCAGGCCAACAATCGCCTTGGCGATTCCCAGCCCGGGCGCCGTACCGTCCGCGAGCGGCTCCGCCGCCTCGGGCTTGCGCGCAAAGCACTCGAGCGCTTCGTCGCGAATCGCCGCCAGCACGTCGACTTGGGTCGCGAGGGTCTCCAGGCGGATCCGCGCGCGCTCGCCCTCGCGCGACTGCGCCACAGCGCGCACCACCAGCTCACCGCCTTGGACCCGCTGCAGCATGGCCCCGAGCAGACTGGCCAGCGCATGGCCAAGCCGTGCGCGATCGACGCGCACGCGCACCGGGAGATCCGAGGCCAAGTCCGCGGTCAAGGCGACGCCCTTGGCATGGGCACGCCGCGCGAAGAGATCCAGGACCTCCTCGATACGCTCGCGCAGGTCGATCTCGGAGTCCTCGAGCTGCAAGTCGCCGGAATCCATACGCGCCATATCGAGCATTTCGCTCAGCACCGTCTGCAGCGCGTGTCCGGAGCGCTCCAAGGTGTCGACGAAGCGGCGCTGCTCGGCGGTCAGCTCCGAGCCCAGCAGCACCTCGCTCGTGCCCAGCATGCTATTGAGCTGCGTATGGATCTCATGGCTGAAATCGGCGAGGAGGCTCACCTGAGTGGAGTGCGTCTGACGCCCTGACGGCGCGGATGCCGCAGCGCCTCCTTCATGCCCCGGCGCATCGCCTTCAGGCGTCTCGGCAGGCGGGGCAGGTGCGTCGGGCGCGGCGGCAGGCGCATCGCCGGCCTCGACCGCTTGCCGCACGCGCTCGACGAGGCGCCGCTGCAGAACCCTGGCAAGCAGCCAGCCGGAGCCGACGGCGAGCAGCAGCGCGCCGAGCCCAAGCATCGAGCGGAGGAGCGGCGTCAGACCGGGCAGAAAGACCATAATCAGTGACGACGCAGCGACCAGAAGCGTCGCCAGTGCGCTCAAGCGTCTGATTCGACTCAGCTCAGCGTCGACGATGGCAGGTGAAAAGCTTTTCATCTTGAGCGGCACCAAGGATTTTCCCTAATTCCATCGGGTGATCCCACCCGATCTCATGCCGGACGCACGCCTCCGGTCGGGAAGCCGCACCGACCCCCATCCGCGGACCTGGGCAAACCGGGGCAGACTCATGAGTCCAAGCCCCGCTGGAAGACAGGCGGAGCAGTGAGCTGACGGGAGCCATCCCCTGCAGCGGCACGCGGCGCCCAACGCCGCAGGGCATCGACCAGCTCCACCAGCTTGAGCGGCTTGCTGAGGTAGTCGTCCATGCCCGCGGCCAGGGCGCGCTCCCGATCTCCCCGCATGGCATGCGCGGTCAAGGCGATGATGGGGAGATGGCCGCCCTCGCGGCGCTCCCGCGCACGCACCTGCCGAGTGGTCTCATAGCCATCCATCGCGGGCATCTGACAATCCATGAGAATCACGTCCGGCGTCCGTGTCTCCAGGATGTCCAGCAAGGCCGTGCCGTCAGCACACAGGACCGCACGACACCCGAGCGCGGTCAGCATGCTCTCGACCACCTCTTGGTTGACCGCGTTGTCTTCGGCAACAAAGACATCCAGCCCCAAACGGGGGAGCTGATGGGGCTGAGCGCCCGCCTCCCCCATGGCCGTGCCGGACACTCTTCGACGGCTTTCGGAGATCATAGCACCCAGGCAGCCTGACAGCTCGCGCGACCCGATGGGCGTCCTCAGCACGCGAAGATGACCCCAAGCCTGATCCACCCCGTTGCCGCCATCCTGTGGCCCCAGGACGAGCGCCACCCAGGATTCCGCGATGAGGTCGGCGAGCACTCGGCCCGCAGGCCCTTCGAGCGGAGGCAGCTGCGCCGCGTCCACGATGATGATCTCGAAGCCCTGCCCCGCCGAGCCCCGCGTCAAGGCAACCGTCAAGGCGTCGCGCAGGTCGCGCTCGCAGACGACATCGGCCCCCCAGGCCCCGAGCGAGCGTCTCAGATCCTCCCGCGCCCGGTCGTCGTCCGTGATCGCAAGCGCCCTGAGATCCGCCAGATAGAGATCGGGCTCGAGCACCGACTCGGCCTGCTTGTCGAGCAGGAGCTCGAAGCGGAACACCGAGCCCTGGCCAAGCGTGCTCTCGACCTCGATGCTCCCGCCCATCAGCTCGACCAGCTGCCGGCAGATACTCAGCCCGAGACCGGTTCCTCCGTAGCGCCGCGAGGTCGAGGAATCCGCTTGGTTGAAGCGATCGAAGATGCGGTCGCGAGCTTCGGGCGTGAGCCCAATGCCTGTGTCCGCAACCTCGATCCGCGCCCGCATGGTGGTCGCGGTCTCGGCAAGCCAGGAGAGACGTAGCTGAACGCTGCCGCGCTCGGTGAACTTGACGGCGTTCGAGAGGAGGTTGGTCAGCACTTGCTGGAGCCGGCCTGGGTCCCCGCGCACGCGACTCGGGAAGCCAGCCGGAATCAGCGTCCGAAAGCTCAGCCGTTTCGCGCGCGCACTCTCCGCAAGCAAGTCCATGGTCCGCTCGACCACCTCGCAGAGATCGAAATCCAGCTGCTCGAGCTCCAGACGCCCCGCCTCGATCTTGGAGAAATCCAAGATGTCGTTGATGATCGCGAGCAGAGACTCGGCCGACACCTGAATGGTCTGGGTGAAGTGTCGCTGCCGATCGTCGAGATGGGTGCCTTGCAGCAGCTCGGCCATGCCGAGGATGCCATTCATCGGGGTCCGAATCTCATGACTCATGGACGCGAGGAATTGCGACTTGGCTTGGCTACCCGCCTCCGCGGCATCGCGCGCCTTGCGCAGCTCCACGTCCCGCAGCTCGACCTGCTCGAGCATGGTGTCGAACGCGCACATCAAGGCGCCGAGCTCGTCGCGCTGCCGCGCGTCGAGACGAAACGAGAAATCCTGCTGCGCGGCGGTGCGCTCCATCACCTCGGCGATGTCGCGGATCGGCCCTGAAATGAGGCGATGCAGACGCGCGGCGAGGAGCAGCGCGATGCCCGCGCCGACGATGAAGACCAGCACGGCGAGGAGTACCTGGTAGAGGACGCGCCGGCCGAGCTCCGTGGTGTCGTACTGGATGTCGAGGTAGCCGAGCCTCTTGTCGTCGACGACGACGCTCATGGCGAGATCCAGATAGCCGTCCCTGAAGGTCAGCCTGCCGGAGCGCTCCGCCAGCTCGCCGCTCAGCAAGTCCTCCCACTCGGCGCGCTCGTCATCGGCGACGCGCGCGATCCAGGGGCGGTGCTGGGGGCGAGGACTTTCGTAGTCGGCGAACAAGACCCTTTCCGACGTGCGCAGCTGAATACTGATCACGTCCTCCTCACTGCCCAGCGCCGCCAGGATCTCCTCGGCCGCCTCGGGATCCTTGAAGGCCAGAGGCGCCGCGACATTGATGCTGGCAACCCTGGAGAGGGCGCCCACACGCTCGACCAGCGCGGCATGCATGGCGCGGATGTCGAGGAAGGCCACCAGCGCAACAGAAATACCCAGGACGACGCCGGTCACCAGCATCACTACGCCGATGACCTTCCAGCGGATCGACAGATCCCGAAAATGCGGCATCGACCTCTACCGTCCCGAGCCGCTAGAGACCAGAATCGCGAGCCGCAGCAGCTTCGAGCTGATGCAGATTCCCTCGCGCTCCGCCATCGCGCGGTTGATGACCGCGCGCAGCTTCCCACCCTTGCGTACGAGCGCGATCATGCCGCCAGCTCTCGCAAAGGCCTCGGAGTCACCGATCGTCAGCACCGGCGCCCCCTTGACCGCACTCAGGACCTGATGGCCTTTGTAAGCAAAGGAGCCGTCCAGGTAGAGGATGTGACAGCGGCGCCAAGCGGCGGGATCGTCGGCGGCGACCAGACGCGGCCGACGCTGGTCCACGGTCTCGTCAGCAAGCACGTCCGCTAGACTATCGCTCAGCACCTGGCTTCCCACCACGCAGTAGCGGAACTGGCTCGAAACGGACTCGAACGCCTCATCAGGCCACTTGATGAACATGGGAAAATTGAGGAGGAAAACGGCACGCAGGTCGGCCTCGGAATAGGTCTGGGCGCAGACAGCGCACAATGGATGGAAAACGGCGAAAAGCAACAGACCGACGAGCATCGAGCGCCGCCGACCGACGCCCCCCCTGAGCCAGGCGCAGGGCAGGAGCGCGGCTTCCCGCCGGCAAAGGCTTGGTAGAATCGACCTCATCATCCTGAAGAGACCCGCTCGCTCCCTGTCTCCCACCATGGCCGCCCACCGGACCGCGCTCCCGATTGATCCAAAGCGCCGACACACGGCTGCCGGTGCGCCGCTCGCCAGCAGGCTCGAAAGACCAGGCCCCCGGCCCTAGCCGGAATCGGCCATCAGCGCGTCACGCAGTCCGGCTCGACCAGGGGAGTCGATCTCCCCGAGCGCCTCTGCCCGCGAGCGCCAGCGGCCTCAAAACTCCCATTTTGCCTGAACCATGAGGCTACGCTCGACCTGCGTATAGACCAGCCCTTCCGGCTCCGAATTGCCACCGAACTTGGAGAATTCCGGATGGGCGTCGTCGAGCAAATTCTTGCCGACCAAGCTGAGCTCGAAATCCGGCCGCACCTGCCAGCCGAGTCTGATGTCGAGCCGCAGGTAGGCTGGCGTATTGAAGTTCACCAGCTCATCGACGTAATAGAGATTGGCGTCCAGCTCCAAGTCTGGGCGCAGATCCAGCCAAGAGCGCAAGCTCGCTTGATGACGCGGGGCTGAGTCATCGCTGGCCAAACTGAGAATCGAAGTTCCTGAAACAGGGTCATCCGTGCCCAGCTCCATACGCAGCCAGCTGTAGGCGAGCTTCAACCGCCAGATCGAGGTCACATGCCAATTGCTGGCGAGCTCGGCCCCATAGCCTTCGCCATGGCCCACGTTTGCCGAGACGGTCAACCGACCATTCTGACTCGTCTCATAGCCCTGGAGCTGATCATAGTCGTTGAAGAAGAGGGTGAGATCGAACGAGAAGCGCTCGGTCGGGCGCATCCGCAGCCCGACTTCGTAGGCGGTCAGCCGCTCCGATTCGAGATCCGGATTGCCGGAGACCAGGATCACGCCGGCATCGATGTAGGAATCGCTGTTGAATCGCGAGGTAATGCGCACCGCACGCGAGACGCCCGCCCAGAGCGTCGTGCTCGGCGTGGCATTCCAAAGCATCCGGATGTTCGGCTGCACCTCCCAGCCCGTATAGTCGTTGTGCTCGACCTTGGCCCCGAGGATGAGGTGAAAGTCGTCCCCCAGCGGGCTGAAATCGTCTTGGATGAAGGCGCTCCAGGTGGAATCGTCGCGGCTCCGGGGGTCGAATTCCAGCGCGGAGCCGGAGGTGACGGAGAGATCGTCCCGCGTCAGGCGATAGCCGGCGCCCCAGACCAGGAGATGTTTCTCGGCAAAAGGGAAATACTGCTGAAAATCCACATCGAAGATGTCACGCACTTCGGTCAAGGTCCAATTGGCACGGTGCGTCTGGTCGTAATAGACCTTGAGCTCCGTGGCCGCGTCCAGGCCCTGCTGGCGGATCCACCGCGCGAGCAGGCTCCCGCCCGAGCTATCGGTCTCCGTTTCGGTCGTGGCTCCGCGGCGGCTGACGGTGGCGCCGGCATTGCCCCAATAGCCATTGCCCTGCAGGGTGAGACCGTCCCTCGCCGTGAGCTCGAGGTCGGCACGAAAGCCCAGGCGTCCGTCGCGCCAGTCGTCCGCGGCGTCCTCGCCGGTCATGGTCAGGCTAGAGTCGCGATCGAAGCCCTTGGCATAGAGTCGCAAGGACTTGCCCTCGCCCAGACTGCGACCATAGCGCACAGCGCCCAGGATCCGCTCTTCCGTGCCAACGACCAGCTTGGCCAGACCGCCCTCGGTCTCATGGGACGAGCGAGTAATGATGTTGACGACGCCATTGACCGCGTTGGAGCCCCAGAGCGTCGCGCCTGACCCGCGGATGACCTCGATACGCTCGATGTCATCCAGCACCGTGTCCTGAGCATCCCAATAGACGCCCGAATAGAGCGGCGTATAGAGCGTTCGCCCGTCCATTTGCACCAGCAGCTTGGAGGCATGGCGCCCGTTGAAGCCGCGCGCCGAGATCGCCCACTTATTGGCATCGAGCTGAGCCACCTGCAGGCCAGGCACCATGCGCAGCAGCTCGGGAATCTTGGTCGCGCCAGAGCGACGGATGTCCTCGCGGGAGATCACGAACAGGGCCGCAGCGGCATCGGCATATTTCTCAGGCCGGCGCGCCGCGGAGGTCACGGGCACCTCCATGAGCTCCTGAATGCTCATCTCCTTGAGGTCCGACACCGCTGGAGCGGACGACCCGGCCTCGGCCCAATTCGAGGCGCAGGGAAACAACGCGGCCAGCACGAGCGCATTGGCTCGAGCGCGCGAGGCAGGGGCCACATGGACGTCAAGACGTCCCAGGCGTCCGATCACCACAGCCGCCTCCTCAAAGCGGCGCACGCGCGAGCCCCGTCATTCGTTGTCATTCGCCAGGACTGGATGCAATCGACATTCGCAGTCCAGGCATCCGTTGCAGCCAGAGCCGCACGGCACGAAGCTAGATCGAAGGAGGGTATCGCTCTCTGCATCTAGTCTCTCCCGGGTAGCCTTCTGACAATTAAAACACCGCTCGATATCGGGTTAAATTACGCCGGCAAGGTGAATAAGTCGAACACCACTGGCGGAAGACGCTGTTGGGCGGATAGCATGGCGGCTCGCGGAGACGACTGCTGTGGCAATGTCGCCGGGCACGAGGCTCGGACGTGCCGCCAGCCATCCAAGGCTTCATGCGCAGACAAGGCTTTGGAGGAGCCCACAGATGACGGATACCTGCATTCGGCGTTTGACCGGGCGTGCCATGACCCCCTTCCTGGAGGACCTGGCACGGCTCCGCATCGCCGTGTTCCGCGAGTGGCCCTATCTCTACGACGGGGACATGGATTACGAGAAGACCTACCTCGAGACCTATAGCCGGTCCCCGGATAGCCTCTTCGTCCTGGCCTTCGGCGGCGACCGCGTCATCGGGGCCTCCACAGGCGTGCCCATGGTCGACGAGACGGACGACTTCAAGAGACCCTTCGAGAAGCAAGGCTACGACCCCCAACGGATCTTCTATTTCGGCGAGTCCGTTCTGCTGCCCGAGTACCGCGGATGCGGGCTCGGGGTCCGCTTCTTCGCGGAGCGCGAGACCTTTGCGCGCGCCCTCGACCGCTTCGACTGGACCTGCTTCTGCGCCGTCGAGCGGCCCGCGAATCATCCGCGCCGCCCGCCGGAATACGTCCCGCTCGACAGCTTCTGGAGACGGCGCGGATATGAGAAGCACCCCGAGCTGACAACCACCTACACTTGGAAGGACCTCGACGAGGCCGACCAGAGCCCGAAGCCGATGACCTTCTGGCTCAAGGCTCTGGCCACGGCGGACGCCAAGACCTGAGCCCAGGCTCGCGTCGGGGAGACGGATCACCCCGCGACCAGACCGGCCCCAAGAAGCCAGCGCGCAGGCCGCGCCCCCTGCCCTTACAGCCCCTGACCAACACGGAGAGAAGCGCCATGCACCATCACGAATCCCGCACGCTCGAGCATTGGACGGCCGTCGCCCTGAGCGGCCTACTCGCCATCGCACTCGCGGGCTGCGGCGAGGACCAGCCACCCAGCCCGGAGCAGACGGAAGGACCGGCCGAGCGGATGGGTAAACAGCTCGATGCGGCGATGGAGAAGGCCGGCGAGCAAGCCGAGGCCGCGATGAGCCAGGCGAGCGAGCGGATCGATGCCTCGATGCAGCAGGCCGGCGAGAACATCGACACGACCCTGCAGGACGCCAAGGCAGGACTCGCAACAGCCGCCGACGAGGCCGCGCGGCGCCTGGAGGCGACGAGTCAAAGCCTGGAAGAGACGACCGAGGAGCAGCCGGCGGGAGATTGACGGCATCGCCTGGGGGCGCCGCCCCCAGGGATCGAGCGCCTGAGCCGAGCTGCAAGCGCAGCGGGCAGCCCGCGAAATCCAGCGACTTCAGACCCCTGACCGCATCCACTCAGCGCCGCCGCGTCCCGCCTCCCAGGAGCGACCCCATGATGCCACGCACGAGCTGGCGCCCGATCTGGGTCCCGAGCGAGCGCATGGCGCTGGTCGCGAAGGCCTCGATGGGGCTCTGGCGGCTGCTGGAGCGCCCCCTGCTCTGGCGCCGCGGCTTGGGCTGAGGCGGCGAGCTGTTGGGGCCGCCCAGGTCATCGGAGATGTCAGGAATCTCGGGCGCGGCGCTGGCCGCTGCCGCCTGCTTGGCGCGCTCTTCCAGGATCTCGTAAGCGGAGACACGGTCCACCGCGTCATCATAGACACCGCTGACGAGCGACTGCTGCATGACCGCCGCGCGCTCCGCGGCTGTGATGGGGCCGAGGCGGCTTCCGGGCGGGGCGACCAGGACGCGCTGGACCATGCCCGGGATGCCGTCCTCGTCCAGGGTCGAGACCAGCGCCTCGCCAACCCCCAAGGCCGTAATCACCGTCTCGGTGTCGAGCCCCGGATTCTGCCGGAAGGTCTCGGCCGCCACGCGCACCGCCTTTTGGTCTCTTGGCGTATAGGCCCTGAGCGCGTGCTGAACGCGGTTCCCGAGCTGCCCCAGCACCTCCTCCGGAACATCGAGCGGGTTTTGGGTAACGAAGTAGACGCCGACGCCCTTGGAGCGGATGAGGCGCACCACCTTTTCGATCTTGTCGAGCAAGACCTTGGGCGCGTCGTCGAACAGCAGATGGGCCTCGTCGAAGAAGAGCACCATCTTGGGCTTGTCCGGGTCGCCGACCTCGGGCAGCTCCTCGAACAGCTCGGAGAGCAGCCAAAGTAGGAAGGTGGAATAGAGCGCCGGGGTGTGGATCAGCTTGTCGGCGGCCAGCACATTGATGTAGCCGTGCCCCCGCTCGTCCGTCTGCATCATGTCTTGCAGCGCCAGCGCGGGCTCGCCGAAGAGACGCTCGCCGCCCTGCTGCTCCAGCGCCAGCAGCCGGCGCAGGATGGCGCCGACGCTCGCCCTGGAGACATTGCCGTAACGGGTCTGCAGACTGCTGGCGTTGTCGGCGACGTACGAGAGCAAGGCCCGCAGATCCTTGAGATCCAGCAGCAGCCAGCCATTTTCGTCCGCCACGTGGAAGACGATGTTGATGACCCCCTCTTGCACCTCGTTGAGATTCAGCAGGCGCGACAGCAACATGGGACCTAGCTCGCTCAAGGTGGTGCGCACCGGATGGCCCTGCTCGGCGAGGATGTCCCAGAACATGACGGGACTGGCCGCGTAGCCGAAGCCTTCCGCCTGCTCGAGCCCCATCTGGGCGGCGCGCTCGGCGACGCGCGCATTGCCGCCGCCGGGCTGGCTGATGCCCGAGAGGTCGCCCTTGATGTCGGCGAGAAAGACGGGCACGCCCATGCGGCTGAATTGCTCGGTCAGACGCTGCAGGGTCACCGTTTTGCCCGTCCCGGTCGCCCCGGCGACCAGGCCATGACGGTTGGCCATGCGCCCGAGGATGGAGACGGCCAGGTCAGCCTGCTTGCCGACGAGGATGGAAGTTGTCATTGACAGCACTCCGTGTAGATCTGGTAACTCGTATCCGGCCGCGAGTATACCCGTCGCCCTTCGCACTCGGCCCGTGAAGCGCGCGCCGGTTCGCGCGGCGCTAACCGAGTCCCCTATTCCGATTCCAAACACCAAGAGAGACGACGATGCTGTACAAGAGATTTCCTTGGCTGACACTCCTGCTCGCTGCAGTCCTGCTCTCCATTGGCTGCTCCGAGGCGGCCGGTCCGAACCTGACACCTGAGGAGGCCTTGACCAAGGCGCAGGCGGGCGAGATCACCCTGATCGACATCCGCACGCCCGGCGAGTGGCGCCAGACCGGCGTCGCGTCCCTGGCCAAACGGGTGGACATGGCCGATCCCAAGGGCCCTTCGGCCTTCCTGACCAAATTGCTCGAGGAGATGGGCGGCGATAAGTCGGCCCCCATCGCGCTGATCTGCCGAACCGGCAACCGCAGCACCTATCTGCAGGAGCAGCTACAATCCATCGGCTTCACCGACGTCTACAACGTGCCCGAGGGCATGGCCGGCAGCAAATCGGGACCGGGCTGGATCCGACGCGGCTTGCCGATCGAATCCTGCTCCAACTGCTGATCCAAAGGACGACCTGAATCCATGCTGATCCACGTCGACGAGGCGACGCGCAAGGCGGCCAAGACGCCGCATGAGCTGGCGATGATCAACCTCATCGTCTTCAATCTGTTGGTCGGCGCGGCCTTGCTGGCCGGCTCCATGGCGCAGCCGGATTCAGTGATCGGACGTTTCAAGTGGGCGGCGGTGGCAGCCCCTTTGCTACTGTCCCTTCTGGTCATCGGCCTGACCTGGCTGCGTGCGTCACGCCCGGGCCAGCGGCCCTGGTTCGTCGCCGCTCATTGGCGGCTCTCCGCGGCGCGCTACAGGCTGCTGCTCGCTGCCTATGTCCTGTCCGGCGCCTTGCTGAGCCTCGGCTGGCTGGGCGGAGCAAGCGAGGCAGAGATCGCGGCACAGGTCCGCGATCTGTCCCCGGCGATGCAAGAGATGCAGCGGCACAAGCTGGAGTCGCAGCACCTCGGCGAGGCGGTTTGGGCGCGCATCGGCGTGGTCCCGCTGCTGATCGCCGTCATGGTGAGCATCATGCTGGAGTCGGGCGCCATCTACCAGGCGGGCCGGGGCGAGATCCCGGACGCCCTAGCCCGGCGCTTCCCTCCGCCGTCCGACCTCGAGCCCATTGAGGAGACCGCGCCTTACTAGCCCAGCTTCAAGCGTCGCGACGGACCGCCTGCACCCAGCTCGCCCAGGCGGCTGATCGCCCCGCTGTTCCCACACCCCAAACAAAACCAACCTGAAGAGGAGTCACCATGTCAAAGCTATCCGCCATGACCGCCGCACTCGTGCTTGCGACGAGCGCAGCTCCGGCCTTCGCCGAGAACCCCAAGGTCGCCATGGACGTCAGTATCGCCGGCGAGCCCGCAGGCACCATCACGCTCGAGCTCTTCGCGGATGTCACGCCCAAGACCGCAGACAACTTCCGGGCGCTCTGCACAGGCGAGAAGGGGGAGGATCTGAGCTATGCCGGCAGCCCCTTCCACCGCATCATCCCAGGCTTCATGATCCAGGGCGGCGACTTCACCAACGGCAATGGCACCGGCGGCAAGTCCATCTATGGCGAGAAATTCGCGGACGAGAACTTCGAGCTCGGGTTCACCGGCCCAGGTCAGCTGGCGATGGCCAACGCGGGCCCCAACACCAACGGCTCGCAGTTCTTCATCACCGTCGCCAAGACCCCTTGGCTGAGCGGCAAGCACGTCGTCTTCGGCAAGGTGGTGGACGGCATGGATGTGGTGAAGACCATGGAGCAGCAGGGCTCGCGGTCCGGCCGCACCCGTTCTGATGTCGTCCTCGAGTCCTGTCGCCAGCTCTAAGCCAGCAGGCTCGCCCGGTGACCGTCGCATGCACCTCGAGCGTGCATGCGGCGCACCGAGAGCGGGCGGCTCGCCGGCTGGCCTGGGCTCACCTGCAAGTTGGGAAGTGGTCCGCAGACGGCATGGGCGATGGGAGCGATGATTCAGTCTGGACACGACCCCTGGCGCGCGCCGCCGGGTCTTGAATTGGCCAACTCCCGGCATGACGTTTGCTGCAACGAGCATGCGTTTCGCCAAAACGAGGACCTCAATCATGCCCTATCGTGACCAAGACCCGACGCAACGCCGCATCGAGCAGCAGACCGCCGGCGCTGACTGGGCCTGCGAGCAGACCGAGCTGCAGCTCCAGCCCTGGGCCGAGCCGAGCCAAGGCGCACATGTCGCCAACCGGTTTGGAAAGTTCGAGCGGCAGATCGAGGCCGACGTGCTGAGAAACCTCAATCCCTTTCTCGGCTGAAGCAATCTCGCACATCCAGCGCGCGCCGGCCTCGAGCGTCGGCGCCCTCTCCAAGCCTGTCGCATCTCCGCGACAGCCGAGCACCCATCTTCCGTCACCGACTCGACCGCGTGACGCGCGGGCAAGACCGCTTACAGCGCAGCGGCCGAGCTAATCAGCCGACTTGACCCGCAAAAAGCGGGCAAAGCGCGGGATGCCGCGCCCGGTACGCCCTTGATAGCGGAAGGTGATCCAGCTACCGAGCGCTGGCGGCGAGCGCCGCTCGGCGTCGCTGAAGCCTGTCCCGATGCGGAAACGAAACCCTTGCTCGTCTTCCACGATCAGCGACCCCAGCATGCCTTGCAACCGGCCCCGACCAGGCACATGACCGACGACGCGCGCCTCGGCATCCAGGTACGACTTGACCTTGAGGAGGTGCGCCGAGCGGCCCGGGCGATAGCTCGCGTCGCCCAGGTGGAGCATGAGCCCCTCTCCCCCGACCTGCTCGATCTCCCGCAGCCGCCTCATGAGGCCGGCATGATCGCGAGCGACCTGCTGCTCGACGGCCGCGAGATAGGCGCTATCGGAGACGGCAATGACACCTTGGAGGGCGGCAAGCCGCGCGGTGAAAGGCGCCCCGAGCACCGGCAGATCGAACACCATGAAGCGGACCTCCCGCCAGTCCTCGGGATCCGGCTCCGAGCGCCTCGCCACACCCGAGACCCGCTCGAAGGACCCTCGGCCCATCCAAAGCTCGCCATCCAGGGGGATGCTAGGGAAACCCGCCGTGAACCAGGCCGGCGCCTGAATGACCTTGCCTCCTCGACTGATGAGGCGCCTGCCGTCCCAGTAGGCGCGCACCCCGTCCAGCTTCTCGCTCATCCAGTAGCCCCTGAGGTCCATCCCCTGCTGATAGACCTCGGCCAGCATGAGGTCAGGCGGCCGAAGGGAATCGCCAGCCCCACTCGTGCTGCCGGAAAGGCTGACGGTCGGGCCGGTCGAGCCCGCCTGCTCGGGACCAGAGGAAACCGCGTCCGCGCCCCCATCCGGCTGGCCATGGGCAAAAGCGCAGGGGCCAGAGAGTGAAGCCAGGACCGCAAGCCAGGAGCACGAAGAGGTTGAGAGGAGTCGCACGCATCGCCTCCGTTCGGTGCATTCGCCAATGCGAAGCCTAGCGGCTGCCACCCAGACCGGCAACCTCGCGTGTACTACCGGATCGGCGCCTGCGGATTCCTTGCGCGCATGCGGCAACCAAGGTCCCGGCGAGCAGCTTGCAGCGAATTGCGCAGATCGGGCCACGGCCCTTGCCTGCCAAGCTGAGAGCCCGCTAAGGCGAATCCTAATCGCCCCTTGATGACAGAGATCCAGATCTGATCCGCACGCCGAGGGCATCGCCCACCTTTGGCCTACCTCTCAATCAGCGCAACGCCTCCCGGTGGGCGAGATCCTCCTCGCGCTGACGCGCCCGCCGCTTGTAGCTCGCCCGGTTCTTGGTACAGACCAGACTGTAGGGCCGCCCGCGCTTGTCCGTCGCAAGATCGAGATCGCAGTCACTCCGACGCACCGTGTGGGCCAGGTGATCGCGCTGCGCCTGGGCCGCCTTGAGCCGCCAGACGGACTCGGTCGGCGACGCGAGAAAGGTGTTGACCATCTGGCAATGCGAGCAGCCGCAGGAGATGTCGGCGGCGCGTCGCCAATCGGCCGGCGGCTCCAAGGGCTCGGCGATGCGGCGCTCCAGATGGCCGAGCACGCGTTGGCGCAGCGCGGCAAAGACGGCGGGCTCCTCGCCCGAGACCGCAGCACGCAGGAGGAGCGCCGCCGGCAGGAGCAAGTCGTCGACGGGATAGACCTGGGGATGCGCGAGCATCTTCGTCAGGGCCTCGCCAGCCAAGGCCGCATCAATGCGCTGGAGCGCCGTCAGCGCATAGACCACCAGCTCAGGCTTAGGCGAATCGACCCGAACGCCATCGACGCGCCAGGCCGCCGGAGGCTCCTTGGGCAAGGCCTCGATCAGCGCCTTCCCCGTGGGCGGGAGCCTGGCGCCGGGCGCTTCCATCTGCTCGCTGCAGCGGGCGAGCAGCTCGGCGCAAGCGGTCGGCCAAAGCGGCCCGTTGTGTCGGACCAGCGCCTCCAGCAGTTGGTCCGCCTCATCGGCCGGCAGCCGGGTGAGGGCCTCGGCAATGGCCGGATTGTCTGCAGGACCATAGGCGCCCCGAGCGCATCGCTCCGCGATGAAGGTTGCGCTGCCGCGAGCATCGCCAAGGCGCCTCAGGGCACCGAGCAGCCCGGCACCCTGGCCGGCGTCGCTGGCATGCCGACGCGTCCAGGCATCGCTCGGCCAGAGGTCGCGAATGCCGACGGCGAGATCCAGCGCCTCGGCGCGGCGCGGGTCATCCGGCGCACTGCCGGCCGCCTCCCACTCCGCAACCAGCCGCTCCAGCATCGGCAAACTCAGGTCGAGTCCGCCCTCGGCCAGCACCCGTCCGCGCCGAGCCCGCGGCCAGAGGACGAGCGCGGCGCGCTGATAGAAGCGCTCGAAGGAGGCGCCCTCGTTGCCGGTCGCTTCCTGGAACTCCGGATCGACATCGTCGAGATCCGCGAAAGCCTCCGGAGGGCTGACCTCCGCCTCGTCGAAGGGTAGCGACCCCATGTCGCTCGCTACCCCGTCAGGCGAGCGCCAGTCGTGAATCACCCGGCGCTCCTCAGTGACCTCGCCGATCTCATAGGCCTCATTGCCCCAGCCTCCGCCCACGTACTCCGCCCAGCCGCTCTCCTCGATGCTGACCAGGGCGAGGTGGAGATCGCAGTCCGCCTCCCGGGCCGCGTCTAGCAGAACAGCGGCCACGGCGGCGTCGGCACCCTTGAGACGCGCAAAGCCGAGCTCGGCCTGGGTATAGGCATGCTCGAGGGGATAGACGAGCTTGGCCGCCCCCTGCGAATCCTGCCCCCAAGCGGCGAGCGTGGTCGCCAGCCGCCGCTGCTCGGGAGCATAGTCCGGCGGCTCCGGCAAAGCGCCGGAGCCAAGACGCACCAGGTTATAGGTCAGCGCTAGGCGGTAGCCGGAGGCGACCGGGAGCACTTCGTGGCGACAATCGGCGTAGAAGGCGGCATAGGCCACCTCGGAGGGCTCGTCGCGCTGCAGATCGAGCCGGACCTCGGCGTCGCGATGGCGCACCATCAGCTCGCCGCCGCTGAAGTCGCAGGGCAGCACCACGACCAGGGTCGCGAACATTCCCGGCGCCTTCTCAGTATCGCGATGGGTGATGAAGAAGCTGCCGGTATCGTAGACCAGCAGCTTGTAGAGCTGGGCCTCGACGGCACCAGCGACGCCGAGGTCACGCGTCACGCGCGTGACGATCTCGCGCAGAGCCTGTTCCCAGCGCCGTCCACCGATGCTCACGCGCGCGGCATCCAGCTGCCAGGTCCGACGGACCGAGGTATCGAGCAGCGTCTCACTGCCCCGGCCGTAGGGCGCCGGGTCGGCCAGCGCGATGAGCTGCTCGGCCTGCACCGGCAGCAGGGGCAGGGCGATCCGGCCGACCCCCGCGACCTCCAGCCGAGGCAGGTGAATGTCTAGTGTCCCCGTCGCATAGAAGGCTCCGGGACGGTGGACGCTCGCGAGCACATCCGCAATGGTCGTTGTCACTGTAGTCACGGTCATGATGAAGGCAGCTCCGAAGACAGGGCCGAGAGAGCGCGATAAGTCGAGTGGAAGGGTGAGCTGAGTAGCGAGACGAGTCGAGTGGCGCGATGAGTCGGTCGGCTCGGACATCGAGAGCGCACACCATTGCAAGCCGCGCCTCAACCGAGGCGACGTCCGAGCGACCCTCTGAGAGACTTGCGGCCAGTTTTGGCCGCACTGAGCTTGCTCAAGTCCCGCCGGAGCGCCAAAGCATTAGTTTAATTGATAGTTAGCCGACTCATTTATCAATGCAGCTAAGACTCGCAACGTGATCGCCGGGGCGCGCAGACGATGGCTCGGGAGAGCGCCGAATGGATGAAGGCAGCAATGACGCATTCGCACTTACCCCCGTAACAGGCTCATTTTAAAATCAAAAACTGGGAGTCCCGTGCAGACCGCTCGAGATCTCCGCGATGCCTGCCGCTTCGAGATCCAGCACGACCCTCACCACAGGGAGCGGCCGTTTCGTGTGCGACGACCTCAGCCTGCGATCGCAACATTGGCGCCTCAGTCCGTTCGAGCTTGCCGAAATCTTGCCCAACCAAGTCATCGCGGTTACGCTCCTCGCCCTAAATCGTCTCAAGCACTTACCCTCGATTGCGCTTGAGACGCTGGAGCTGCAGCGACTGGCATCGCAAATCGCCAGCGCTCGACAGCACCCCTCGGACAAGAGACGTCGCCCCTTCGGGACCAAGCCGCATATGGCGCCGGCCGGTCGGAAGCGGCTCTTGGCCGAAGGCGGCCTGAGCTACTCAAGAGCACGTTGTCGCCCGTCCGGCTGGAGTCAATTCACGCCGGAGGGAGCGCGCTGCGCGAGCCAAGGAGCGCATTGAGACCAGGCAGCCGAGCTAGGGAGCCCAGAGACTGCCCATGTCGTCCCGACCCAGCGGTTGGGGATCCCTACTCCGGGCGGGAAGGATACCGGGCTTAGCCCTCTTCCCGAAGACATTGAGATGGTGGAGTCAAATATTCAATGACCGAAACCGAGCTGTTGCTTGAGAGCCTGAGCCTCATGGCGATTGGCATGGGGATCGTATTCGGCTTCCTACTGATGCTGGTTGGGATCTTGCGCGGCATGTCCGCCTTCGCCCTCAAGATCGCCCCGGCCGAGCCACATCCCGCAGCGGCGCCGGCCGCACTTCACACAGCCGGATCGGAGCCCGACGACCTGGTCGCGGTGATCACGGCGGCCGTCGCGCGCTATCGCCGACACCACTGAGGCCGACAGCTCCACCAGGCCCCGAATTCCATCGACAACGCCCGGCGCCCGCCTTTCGCGGGCACGCCTGGCGTGCTAACGCAAGAATCTGCCATGAATCAGAACACTCCTCTCGGTATCACCGAAGTCGTCCTGCGCGATGCTCACCAATCTATCTTGGCGACGCGCATGCGCATCGAAGACATGCTCCCGATCGCGGAGAAGCTGGATCAAGTCGGCTACTGGTCCATGGAGTCCTGGGGCGGCGCCACCTTCGACGCCTGCATCCGCTTCCTGGGCGAGGATCCCTGGGAGCGCCTGCGCCAGCTCAAGGCAGCCATGCCAAACACGCCGCAGCAAATGCTGCTGCGCGGCCAGAACCTGCTGGGCTATCGTCACTACGCGGACGACGTGGTGGAGAAGTTCGTCGAGCGTGCGGCCGTCAACGGCATCGGCGTCTTCCGCATCTTCGACGCCATGAACGACCTGCGCAATCTCGAGCAAGCCGTCCATGCGGCGCTCGCCACCGACGCCCATGCGCAGGGCACCATGTCCTACACCGTCAGCCCGGTCCACGACGTCCAATACTGGGTGGACATGGGCAAGCGCCTGGAGGACATGGGCTGCCATTCCATCTGCATCAAGGACATGGCGGGTCTGCTCCGCCCCTATGTCGCCGAGGAGCTGGTCACCAAGCTCAAATCCTCATGCTCGATCCCGATCGCCATGCACTGCCACGCCACCACAGGCTTGAGCACGGCGACCGTCGTCAAGGCGGCCGAGGCCGGTGTCGACATGGTGGACACCGCCATCTCGTCCATGAGCATGACCTACGGCCACTCCCCATCCGAGTCGGTCGTCGCCATCATGCAGGGCACGCCGCGCGATACCGGGCTCAACCTGCTGCTGCTCGAAGAGATCGCGGCCTATTTCCGCGAGGTCCGCAAGAAGTACGCACGCTTCGAGGGCTCGCTCAAGGGCGTCGATTCCCGCATCCTGGTCGCGCAAGTCCCGGGCGGCATGCTGACCAACATGGAGAATCAGCTGCGCGAGCAAGGGGCCGAGGACCGGCTCGACGAGGTGCTCGCAGAGATCCCCAAGGTGCGTGAAGAGCTTGGCTTCTTGCCGCTCGTCACGCCAACCTCGCAGATCGTCGGCAGCCAAGCGGTTCTGAACGTCCTCATGGGCGAGCGCTACAAGAGCATCACCAATGAGACGGCCGGCGTGCTCAAGGGCGCCTATGGCGCAACGCCAGCGCCCGTGGATACCGAGCTGCAGTCCCGCGTCCTGCGGCCGGGCGAGGAGCCCATCACCTGCCGCCCGGCGGACGACATCAACCCAGAGATGGACCGCCTGATCGAGGAGCTCGAAGGCATCGCCCGCGAGCGCAAGCTCGAGCTGGGCGACAACGCTATCGACGACGCGCTCATCTACGCCATGTTCCCGCAGGTCGGGCTCAAGTTCCTAGAGAACCGCGGCAGCCCGGACGCCTTCGAGAAGGCCCCTTGGCTGATCGAAGACAAACCAGCCCCCGCCCCGGCCGCGCCCACCGCCGCGCCTGCCGGCGGCCCCGAGCGCTACCACATCGAGGTCAACGGCAAGGGCTACGACGTGATCGTCTCGCCTCAGGGTGCCGTGCAGTCCATCGCGCCTGCCGCGACGGCCGCGCCCGCGGCGGTGCCGGCGGCCCCTGTCCAGGCCACCCTGGTCGAGGCACCGCTCGCCGGCAATATCGTCAAGGTCAACGTCAGCGTCGGTCAGCAGGTCGCCGCGGGCGACGTGGTGGTGGTGCTGGAAGCCATGAAGATGGAGACCGAGGTCCGCGCGCCGTCAGCCGGCAGTGTCACCGAGATCCGGGTCAAGGAAGGCGACGCGGTCACGCTCGGATCGCCGCTGATCGGGCTGGGCTGAGAACATGGATCAGTTCGAGAAGCTCTGGCTATCCATGGGGATCGCCAACCTGGAGTGGGGCCAGGGGCTGATGATGCTCGTTGGCTGCGGGCTCATCTATCTGGCGATCGCCAAGAAGTTCGAGCCGCTCCTCCTGGTTCCCATCGGCTTCGGCGCGCTGCTGAGCAACATCCCGATCGCAGGGATCGGCGGGCCGGACGGCATGATCGGGATGATCTACCATGTCGGCGTCGAGACCGGCATCTTCCCGCTGCTCATCTTCATGGGCGTGGGCGCCCTGACCGACTTTGGCGCCCTGATCGCGCGACCTTCCACGCTCCTGCTCGGTGCTGCCGCCCAATTCGGCATCTTTGCAACCCTGATCGGTGCGGTTGCGCTCAACTTCCTGCCCGGATTCAACTTCACGCTGCAAGACGCCTCCGCCATCGCCATCATCGGCGGCGCGGACGGCCCGACGGCCATCTTCCTCGCGTCCCGACTGGCGCCCGACCTGCTCGGCGCCATCGCCGTCGCCGCCTACTCCTACATGGCGCTGGTGCCCATCATTCAGCCGCCGATCATGCGGGCGCTGACGACCAAGGAAGAGCGCGCCGTCGTCATGCAGCAGCTGCGGCCGGTGTCGCGGCTCGAGCGTATCCTCTTCCCCCTCGTGGTGCTCATCCTCTGCGCCCTGCTGCTGCCGTCCGCGGCGCCGCTGATCGGCATGCTGATGTTCGGCAACCTGCTGCGCGAGGCCGGTGTGGTCGAGCGCCTGAGCCGTGCCGCACAGAACGAGATCATCAACATCGTGACCATCATGCTTGGGCTGGCCGTCGGCTCCAAGCTGTCGGCGGACAAGTTTTTGGCAATGGAGACCCTGGGCATCCTGCTCCTCGGCGCGCTGGCCTTCTGCATCGGCACGGCCACGGGCGTCATCATGGGCAAGATCATGCACCGTGCGACAGGCGGCAAGATCAACCCGCTCATCGGCGCGGCCGGCGTCTCCGCCGTGCCAATGGCCGCGCGCGTTGTCAACAAGGTCGGGCTCGAGGAAGACCACCACAACTTCCTGCTGATGCACGCCATGGGACCAAATGTCGCCGGCGTCCTGGGCTCCGCCGTCGCGGCGGGTATCCTGCTCGCGCTCGTCGGCAACTAGCCCCGCCAGGCTCGCGGCGCGCCAGCTTCCGCATGCTGGCACGCCGCCCCGCCGCCCCGCCGCCTGACGTCGCGAGCAAACCATCGCCAGTCAGGCGTCGACTGGCTCGCCGTCCCTCCATCCGTCGCCTTGATCCGCGAAGGCCGTCAAAGTACCCATTGCCCGATCGGCCGCAAAATGTCCCCTGGACGCATCAGTGGGGAGCGCCAAGCCGAATGCGCAAACGAGACTTCGAGCTCCTGGGCCTGCTCGCAGCCCTGACACTGGGCTGCATCTCATGTGCCCAGCCGTCACGACCCAGCCCATTCTCGGTGGAGCGCTTGGAAGCCGAGGAGCATGAGGCGGCACAAACCCCTTACCCAGTGCAGGAAACGACCCGCGAGATCCTCGAGCGCACGAATGCGCTTCGTCACCTGCAGGGACTGCAATCGCTGACGAGGGACACCAGGCTCATGGCAGCTGCGGCAGACTTCGCCGCTTTCATGGCCCGGACGGACCAATATGGGCACGAAGCCGACGGAAGGACGCCAGCGGAACGTGCCAAGCGCGAGGGATACGACTACTGCCTCCTCGCCGAGAACATCGCCTACTCTGGGTCGGCATCGGCCCCTCCCCCAAGTCAGGCCGCCCAGCGGCTCGTGGATGGCTGGCGCAGCTCGCCCGGTCATCGCAAGAACATGCTCGACCCGGACCTCACGGATGTCGGGATTGGCGTGGCGAGAAGCCCTGAGAGCGGCCGCCTCTATGCCGTACAGGTCTTCGGACAGCCCAAGTCGAGACGCCGCCTGTTGCGGATCACAAACGCCTCGGACGCGCCGGTCGAATACGCGCTCGGCGAACGACGCTACCCGCTTCCAGCCGGCTATACCCGGACCCACCAGATCTGCCGCGCTCGCCCCTTGCGCCTGGACGGCAAGCAAGGCGGACTGAACTTGCATCGCGACGGCGGCGGCCGTTTTATCGTCTCCGCAGCGAGCGTGGAGGCACCCACGCTCGTCGCGCGATGAGGCTTGAAAGCGCTGTCAGCGGCCAGCTCAACGCTCTGGGCATCAGCCAATGGGCGAGCGGCCGGTCGAGCAGAAGCTCAGGTGAAAATCCGATTTTCCTCACCCATCGGGTGAAGACCCTGCATCGGCCAACCGCCCGCCATTCCGTGCGTGCTTTGCGCCCGTGCGGCCCCAATTCCCTTCGTTGTCGCTCAGATTATTCCGCAAGACCTTCTGGGACTCTAGCCTGCCGATTCTGCCACGGCCGCTCCTGAGACTCGGGAGCCCTGAAGCCCTCGGCGTTACACAAGAGCGGTGGAAGTGTGCCAAGCAAGATTGGTCGCCGGACGTTTACCTGCGTCCTTAGTGAAACCCTGACGTCTGGATCACGCGGAAAGCGGTCAAATGGCCTTGATCGTCAGTTGGACCGGTAGGGTGGACGAGCGCGAGAGACTGTGAAGAAATTCTGCGATCTTCGCGGTGCGCTTGGATTACTCTCACAGTCTCGAGAGCGAAGTCCACCGAATCCCGCGCCGGCGTCGTGGGCTGCGCTGCGCTTGCTCAACCTCTGCGGGAGGCCGGGCCAATCGATGATCGACATCGGTCAAATCAGCCTGAGGCTCTGGTGTCTGGAGAGCGCGGTTTGGGATCGCTTTTGCCCGCTAATTAGGCATTCAGTTCTTCGTCATTACGAGAAACCGTGGTCCCCAGTTTCGCAGTCCGCAGTTTCGTCCCCGGTTTCGTTCTTTACATCTCGGCACACGGAATGCGGTCGAGAGAGCGGGGAAAGGAGCCCGGATCTAAAGTCGCCTCGCCGTCGCTCGTACCCCTTAGCGACGACCGCAGGCTGAGATCGCCTTTGGCCTCCGTCGTACCGCTCATTCAAGCCATGATCGAGCCTCTGAGGCAATCCGACAGGCATCTCGCTCCGCCATCAATAATGCATATCGACCTGCACACCCAACAGTTTCTCCTCCGCTGCGCGATCCCCAAGGGCAAGCACTGTGTTCGCTGTGATCATTGCCCGCTCTTCCTCCGTGAGGTAGTCCGCCATTCCCTCGATCTGGTCTTCATTGAGGGTGGCGATATACTGGCAGCCGCGGCGAGCGGTGATATCACGAGCGATGCGGAAGGCCTCTGCCCGTTGGCGCGGATCCATGTCGCTGAAGAGGCGACTGTCGTGAAAGACGAGGTTGATGTGGTGGTTACGACCTGCGGTGAGCAGGGTTAGGTCGTAGCAGAAAATGCGGGCCTCGTTGATGCCGTCCGAGGCGTCGTTCTCGATACGGACCTCGAAGTTGAAGCGAACCTGGTTCTCTCCGTCGTTGTTGCGCAGTGTCAGACCTGCGGGGGAATCCGGATAGAGCCGACGACTCAGGCCCTTGAAGACACCATTGACCTCATCCAGCCGCGGGTGGATCTGGGCAAGGTACGCGTTAGTCCGCAGAACCTCTTGCTGCATCGCACCCTTGGTCGTCGCCAGTTCGTCGCTCCAGCGCCGACCTAAGGCCCGATAATCGTCGAGCTTCTGGGCCTTGGCCTTAAGGCTAGCGATCTCGTTTCCTATCGCGACGAAGTAATCCAGTGCGCGGCTGCGACCGAGAAAGGCAGTCTTCTCGTTCAGCGCATCGTTGAGCGCGCGAATCGATTGCTCCTTGTTGGCGAACTCGCGCTCCAAGCGCCGGCGCTCCTGGGACAGCCGAGTGACCCGATTGTCGACCAGGTGGCGGTGGAACTCCTGGACCTCCTCCAAACGTCGCAGGGTTTCCGGGCGAAACGCCGACCCGAGTTCTCGGTAGGCGGTCTCGATGCGATCCGGGGTGATGTCTGGACGGACCTTCAGACTCTTGTCGATGTTGTCTATTGCATTCCGCAGGATGACGGCGCGATTCCTTAGCGCTTGCAGCTCGATGCCAAGGTCGTTTGCCTCTTTCTCTACCTGGTAGTAGTCGTCGGCTACCTCGAAGGAACGCTGGTTTGCTTCCAACTGCGTAATGCGCTCTTGGAGGAACGAAAGCTCGATCTCCACGTCCTTGTTAGCCGTGTAGAATTCCCTGAGCACGGGATCATTCTTGAGACTCTTATTCGAATCCTGAATACGCTTCAGCCGCTGATTGAGGCGAGCCTTTTCGGCAACGAGGTCAACATCGAGCCCGAGCAGAAAGATGTTCCGAATCAGTTTCTCATACGGCGAGTGATCGCTGCTCGTATGCTCTGCTTCGACATAGTCCGCCTTGCCGCGGCGCAGAAACTTGTAGAGCAGAGGACGAAAGCTCAATCCGTCTACGCCCGAGGGCAGGTCGAAGGCAAGGCAAGCAAGGTGTTCACGAAGATCCTTGAGCTTCATCTCCTGCCCATCGAAAACTACGATGTTCTGACGGCTCGTGTTACGCGAGATGCGGTGGTTGTTGCCTCTGTTCTCGAACCTGAGGCTGAACTCCCAATCGGGGATGGCCTCCTGGAAGGCATTGACCTTGTTGGAGCCGAGGCAAAAGTGGATCAGCGCGATTGCGAGCGATTTGCCGACCCCGTTGTAGGTCTTGTCGCTGTCCCCGTCCTCCTTTTGCGATCTCCCGCCGACGATCAGACTCAGTCCGTCAGGATTGAATCGCACCGGCCGAAAGGATGCACGATCCGCTGTTAGTTCGATAAGGCGCATCGTTCCAGTCGTCCATCGCGATTCAGGGCGACGGCCCCGACGGCGAACAGGATATCCACGGAAAGCACGAGGTTGTCGAATGTGTGCGTGGCTGGAAATGCGCCACCTTGCATCTTGGAATGCACCTCCTTCCAGAGTGTATCGATACTTTTTGGGGCATCGAGTGTCTCTAGAACGAGGGCGCCCAGCCCGAGCAGGGACTCGGCGAAGCGTATGTGTTTATCCGGCAGGACCATCTCAGGTCTCGGGATCCTCGAAGATGTCACATGACTCGAAGAAAACTGCCATGATTGCCAGGGCAGCCTCTTGGAGCTCCTTTCGCTTCCTGCGGTTCTGCGTCTGCGGTGTGATTCTGGCGAGAATTTCCAGGAAGCGCTGATCCGGAATCGTCACCTCGTCGATCTTGCCGCCCCCGGAAAGCTCGACCTCCAGAACGTCAAGATAGTGCCCGTTGAGGGTATCGCGAACGGCCTGACGAGCGAATTCGCTGTTGGCGGCGAAATACTCCTCGACGGCCCCGGAATGGTAGGACGCAGCATTCAGCAGACCGCCGGCAGCATCCAAGCCGTTGAACCGTATCTTTTCGCTGAAATCCGGTGCATGGAGTTTGCCCGCTCGAACGAGGTCGAGCGGATTCTCCAGCACATGCCGGATGACCTCTCCAAGCACCGAATAATCGAGCAAGGGATCGGATTCCGGGTCTGGAATGAAGCCGATAATCGATACGATTGCATCATCGCTCAGCGAGAAGAACTCCTCTTCCAGGTGTCTTGTGAGGAACGGCTCACAGCACTCAAGGCCATATTGCTGGCGGATTCGCTCCATCGCTTCGTGGATGCTCGGAAACACCGCCCCCGACAGGCGATCATTGAGCACGAAGTAGAACTCTCGGATACCGCTGGGAAAGATCCCTGCCCAGTGATGATGAAGTCCCTCGAAATCCTGCTCCAGTTTGTCGAGCGCATCCTGCTCTCGCCTACGCAGGTCTTCCGGCGCGTAGACTTGATAATACCGGCCAGCAAGAGGCTCGAATCCATCATTCTTGCGGTCACCAAGTCTCCCCTGGGGTTTGACCTGTCGGAATCCAGATCGCGAAGCCAACATGATTTCCGTGAAAAGCTGCTCGAATTCGCTGCCGGATGCCTTCAGAATCGGGTGCAACCTGCCGAGCGCGCCCGATCTGCGTACACGAAGTTGTGATCTTTGACCTGGGTGAGTTGGCAGGAGAG
>NZ_JAAIJQ010000048.1 GCF_010820565.1 Thiorhodococcus minor
CGCAGCTACATGTCTCATCAGCAGTTCACATGGCAGCCACCTCGCAGGCTGCTAGACTGGCCAGGTTTCTCCTGGCACACCAAAGGCGCGAAGGACACGAAGAAGAACAGAGGCTTGCATTGCTGCGTCGCTTCACCCTCTGGGTGAGCATGGCTTCGCAGACAAGGTGTTGAAATCCTTTGCGCTCTTTGTGCCCTTTGCGGTTCAACTGCTCTCTTTAGGTTGAGAGCTTGTCACTCCGTCAGGAGCGAGACTTCGCGCTTCCCGCGTGAAGCCGTCTGCACGGCATCTCCCTCGGATGGCCGCTTCGCGGGACCTGCGGCCAAGCGAGGTTTGGGCGGCTCCCACCCGCTGCCTGCGGATCGGGCGATCACGAGGGCGACGGCATCGGCCTCAGCTCAGCGCCCCTGCTTTGCCCTGCGCCCCTGGTTTTCCCTGCGCAGACGCTCGGCTTCGTCGTCGTAGGCATGCGTGAAGGCGTCGCCGAAGACCTTCGCGAAGTCTTCGGACACATCGTCGGCAATCTCCTCGAAGGCGGCCATGAAGAGATCCCAGCACCTGGCCTTGCGGGCGTTCGGAAGCAGCTGACCGAGTCCCGCCTGAGCGCCGATCTCCTGCTCGATGGCGTGCGGCTCCAGGCGCGCCAGCAGCGCCTTGAGGACGGCACGCAGTCCCGCCATCGAGGCTGCCTGATGGACCTCGATGGCATCGAAGGCCTGACGGGCGGCCGCGGAGGGATCGAGATATTCGCAGCCCGGGCGCCAAAGCACTCGAGCCAGCGTGTCGTCGATGTCCAGGCAGAACCGGAATGGGTTGCCACCCTCCGGCGGTGCGGCAGGCATGCCGCGCCGCAGCTCGCTGTTGAGATGCTCCTGGGCCATGGCCGCCGTCACCAGGCCTTGGGTCATTGTCCTGAGCAGCGCCCCTGAGGTGCGCATGAGGCGTGCGGCATCGCCGATCTCCTCGGCACTCCCGGCGCCGAGCCCGGCGAGGAAGGCTTCGATCTGCCCCAGCTCCGACGGCGACAGCGGCTTCGCGGGCGCCGGCTCGCTAGGCGCGCGAATGCGGGTCGCATCGTCCAAGACCTGGGCTCGGCCGTGCCCGACCGCCTGCCTTGGTCCCTCGGTCGTGCGGCCTGGATCGGCATCGCTCGTAATCGGGGGCTGCGGGGACGCTTTGGGCGCCGGGGGAGCAGTCGGCCTTTCGTCGACGACAACGGGGTGCTCAGAGCCCCTGGTCTCGCCCGAAATCGTCTGCGCAGCCTCCGCGCCCGCCCCGCCGGAAGGTGCTTGCGAGACGCCAAGCCCAGGGGGTATCGCGGTGGCTGCGGCATCCGACAGATCGAGCGCGGGTCCAGGCGCGGTCGCGCGCTGCACCCTATGCCGAAGCTCGGCCTGGACGGGCGGCGCCGCTGCGCGCCCGCCACCGAGCACGCCCGGGAGCGACTGACCCGGGCCCCCGGCAGGGCTGCCCCCCCGAGGCTCAGCGTCGCGATCCGCCCGAGCGCGCCCCACCGCATCAGACTCCGACACAGCCACCTTCACCATCACCGTCGGCGCATCAAGACTCGCAGAGCCGTCTTGAGCTGGCGGGCTGACGTCCGCGCCCGCGCCCGCGCGCGACGCATCGACGCCGCTCTCGGACTGCTGCGGAGCTGCTGGGGTCGCGGGCGGTGGCAGCAGGGATGCGGAAGATTGGGGTGGCTGCGGGCGAGCAGTGCTCGGCGTCTTCGGCAGGACAGCACCGACCGACTGGCCGCCCACCCTGGGCATTTCCGCGGTCTCGGCAGATGCAGCTCGCGCCTCGACCGGCCTTGACGACCCATGCCCATTAACCAGGGATTCGCGCCCAGCCGGATGCCCCTCCCCGAGCGCGGCAGGCTGCTCCTGAGTCCCTTCGCGTGGCGCTGCGGGCTCCCGCCCGCCCTCCTCGGCGGGCCTTTGGAGGGCCGGCAGATCAGGCGCCGGGAGGATCTGTGTCGGCGCATCGGCGGCGACCGGCCCGTGCTTCGCGGATGCGAGCGCACTAGGAGGCCTCTCCCTGGAGGACGGGACTGGCGACTCCGGCCCAGGGTCGCGCGGCGGCGCCATGCCCTGGTGATCCGTCGCTCCGGGCGTCGCCCGCGCTGGCTCATTCTGGAGCTGTACGAGCATGGTCGGCACATCGGCGGGATCCGGAACGAAAGACGCCAAGGATGGCGCCGGCGCTTCCCCCCCTGCCGCGTCCTGAGGCAGCTCAGGCCCCTGCCGCGCATCGCCGGCCGGCAGCCGCCCTGAATCCGCGCCAGGCGCCTGAAGCTCAGCCCCTCCCAGTCCAGGCGTGAGCAAGGCTTCCGGCACCACCGCCAGCTGCTCCGTCGCCGCCCCAGGCGTCGGCATCGCCTGGCCGTCTGGCGCCTCGCCGGCCAGGTCGGTCGGAGCGGGACCGATCAGATCGAGGATATCTGGGCAGGCGGACCGGGCCGGCACCGGGTCGGCAGCGACACTCGGCTCGCCGACCTCATCGGCTTGGGAAGGCGCTCCGGCAGCCTGGGCGAAGGCCACCTCGACGACATAGCGGCCGATGGTCAAACGGTCGCCATCGCGCAGATCCACAGCTTGGCTCGGATCGAGCGGCTCCTCGGCCTCGTTGAGGAAGGTGCCGTTCGTGCTGACGTCTGTGACCGAAAAGCCGCCGTCTCGCCGATAGATCAGCACATGGTGGCCGGAGATCTCGCGGTCCGGATCCGGCAGCTCGAGCTGACAGGAGGCATGACGGCCGATCACACAGGTGTCGCCCGCAACGCGCGCGGCCAAAGCGCGCTTGGGCGGACGTCCATCATAGGTCAGGACGCTGAGAGCAAGCTCCAGCTTCGGCTTCATGATCAAGCTGTCTTCTCCGTCTTTGAGACCAGTCCGACCGCACCGATGTTACCTGTATGCGGGGTACTCGCCCAAGCGGGCCAGATTGGCCCACCCATGCAGCCAAGATGGCATCCGCTGCCGCTGGGCCTGAGACGCGCAGGCTCGACACCCCAGGCGAAGCTCAGATCGCCAGCACGAGCTCGCCAGTACCGCCCGGCCGAAAGCAGCCAAAAAAAGACCAGGCTTATCGCGAATGCGTTGACAACGAGAATAATGACGATAACGATTTATAAATAGCGCAGGATCACACTCGGGTTTTGCCGCGACTGCAAAGGCTGCACCTAAGTTGTGGCGCTGCTGTACCGAGCGACGGAGCGCTGCAAATGGTTGGCATGGCACATGCGTATAGCCCCGACGACGCAAATGGGATGCTCAGAAGAAACCGGCGACTGACAGCACCAAGATCGCGGACGCCCCGAGATCGACCAATGGCACAACACCACGCGAGGCCCCGACCAAGAGCATGCCCATGAAGCCAAGTGAAGCAAGCGGCTATCTTTGGCGCTCCGCGCAGCGCTCGCACGTCGGCAAGGTCCGGCAAGTCAACGAAGACTCGGTGCTCGCGCGGCCTGATCTCGGCATCTGGGCAGTCGCCGATGGCCTTGGCGGACACCAGTGCGGCGACAAGGCGAGCCATATGGTCGTCGACGCCCTCGCGCAGATCACACCGACGCTGGAGCTCGACGGCGTGCTCGCCATTGCCCGCGACAAGCTGACCGAGGTCAACGACAGCCTGACCCAAGACAGCGCGGATCAGCCGGGCAGCACGCCGGGAAGCACGGTAGCCTCGCTCATCGTGCAGGGGACGAGCTGCGCGGTGCTCTGGGCGGGAGACAGCCGCGCCTATCTCCTGCGCGACGGGAAGCTGCGGCGCTTGAGCCGGGATCACAGTCAGGCGGAGGAGCTGGTCCAGAGCGGACTGCTCGATCGGCGGGACGTGGTCGGCCACCCGGCTTCCAGCGTGCTGACCCGCGCCGTGGGTGCCCGCGGCGGGCTGGAGCTGGAGGACGTGAGACTCGACATCTTTCCCGGCGACTATTTCCTGCTTTGTAGCGACGGGCTCTACAACGAAGTGAGCGAGCCCGAGCTCGAGCGCGTGCTGAGCGAGAACGATTGCGAGTCGGCAGCCGAGGCGCTGCTCCAGCTCGCGTTGAGCGGAGAGGCCAGGGACAACATCTCGATCGTGGCCATTCAGGTCGAGCTCGAGCAAGATACGGCCGATTGCTGCGAAACCGCCGTCAACCCCGTTTTCTTCAGTCGGCCCGACACAGGAGAGTCCTGAGCCATGCGATCAAGCCACCCCTCAGCCTCGCGCCCGCGCCTGCTCGCCGGGCTCGTCGTCGCCCTGGCAGCCGGCGGCTGCAACGTCAAGGCACCAGAATACGTCCGCCCTGACCTGCCCGAGAAGGAGAGCTGGCGGAACGCCGCGCAGCAGCCCGTCTCGGCGCGGACGACCATCGACCCGCAGTGGTGGCGAGGCTTCCGCAGCCCGGACCTCGACAAGTACATCGCCACCGCCATCGATGACAACGCGGACCTCAGGGTCATGGCCGCGCGCATCGAGGTCGCCAGCGCAGGGATCGACCAGGCTAGCGCCGCGGGCAAGCCGACGATCCTCGCCGGAGCTGGCCTCGACGTCACCAGTTTCACCCAGCCCGGACTCACCCGCACGAGCCAGCAATACAGCGCCGCCGCCACCCTGGATTGGGAGCTCGACATCTGGGGCAAGTTCGCCAAGGGCGTCGAGGCCCAAGAGGCCGAGGTCGCCGCCACCCAGGCGGATTGGCGGGCAGGCTACCTCACGCTGGTATCCGATGTGGCCACCGCCTTCTTTGCGATCCGCCGACTCGACGAGCAGCTCGCCCAGCAGCGCGAGGCCGTCCGCCGCAACAAGTCGATCTTGTCGATCTACCAGACCCGCTACCGCGAAGGCCTGGTGCCGCGCACCACGCTCTTGCAGCAGGAGGCCGAGGTCAAGGCGCTGAGCCAACAGGAGCTGGAGCTCAAGCGCGTTCGCGAGATCACGGTCAACAGCCTCGCGACCCTGATCGGCGTGCCCGCGGGCAACCTGCGGATCCCGGAGGGCGCCCTGACTCGCTCGGTCAGCCTGCTCGAGGTTCCGGCCGGACTGCCTTCCGATCTGCTCAGTCGCCGGCCCGACATCGTCGCTGCCGAGTATCGGGCCCTGACTCAGGTCAAGCTGGTGGGGCAGGCACGCTTGGCGCAATTGCCCTCGATCGGACTGACTGCCCGCGGCGGCACGGCGAGCGCCGCCCTCAGCAACCTGCTCAAGGCCTGGACCTTCGGCCTCTCCCCCAGCGTCAGCCTGCCGATGTTCGACCCCAGCGTGAAGGCGCAGATCAAGGTCAGCGAGGCCGAGATGAAGCTGGCGGAGGAGCAGTACAGATCCGTCGTCATCAAGGCCTTCGAGGAGGTCGAGAATGCCCTGATCACCCTGCACAGCCGCAAGCAGCAGCGCAAGCAGCTTCTGGATCGGCTCGCCAACCTCAGAGAGGTGGCCAAGCAGAGCCGCGTCCAGGTCGAGGCCGGCGTGATCTCGCAGCTCGACCTGATGGAATCCGAGCGCTCCATCGTCGCGGTCGAGCAGGAGGTGCTGGAGAACTACTTCCAGATCCTCACCGACACTGTCCTGCTCTACAAGGCGCTTGGCGGCGGCTGGTCCGCGACGCGCGTCGCATCCAATGGCTGAGGCGCAGCGGCACGACATGGGCGGGCTCCGCCGAGCCCCTGGAGTGTCGCCCTCCAGGGCGACACGGAGAATGCCAGGTCGGCGAGCCAAGGACTGCGCGGCCTGGAGGCCGCCCCTCCTAGCGGCACCGACAATTGCCGCCGCCGCTTTCCATCGTTGGTGCAGGAGCACGGCCTAGGCGATGCGGATCAGACTCATACCAGTGGACGCCCCGGACCTGAGCGTCATCGAGATACGTGACGCACTGGTCGGGGTCGGGCGTGACCGCGGCGATTTCAAACAGCTGCCCCCAGCGCGCACCACGCGCCTGTCCGAGCGCCACGCGCGCCTCTACGGCAAGAGCGGGACGCTCTACGTCGTCGACCTCGGCAGCCAGCACGGCACCTTCGTCAACGGTCGAGCCATTGCCGACAAGCCAGTCGCCCTCGAGCCCGGCGACGAGATCAACTTCGGCGGCGCGCTTCCCTTTCGCATCGAGCTGCCCGACAGCGGCAGCGAGGCCGCCGATCTCGAGGCCAGGGATACGACGCTGGTGCTCGAGCCGATGGATCCGCACTCAGGTCCGGATCCCATCAAGATCCAGCGCTTCCCCTTCTCCATCAGCAAGAGCGCGCCGACCTTCGCGAAGTATGCCGAGCAGGCCGGCCCCGAGCTGGACTTCATCTCCAGGCGCCACGCACTGCTGTCGCGGCAGGACGGACGCATCCTGCTGCAAGACCTCGGAAGCACCAACGGGACCTTCGTCGACGAGGCGCCGATCGGCGCCGATCCCGTGCCGCTGGAGACCGGGCAGAAGGTTGCCTTCGGGGGAAGCTACTTCGTCTACCGTGTCGTCCTCGAAGGACAGCCAGCCGCCCGCCCGCCGGCCCAAGCAGAGTCCGCGAAAAAGTCGGCATCCGTGGAGCTGGACAAGACGACCTTCCTCGCGGCCGGGACGTCCTTCCTCGACATCCTCTGCGTCGACGATACGGATCAAGCCGGGCGGGCCGGCACCAATCCCGCGCCAGCCGGGACCGACCAGGCCGAGTCGCCTCCAGAAGCGACGAAAGGATCCAGGCAGCGCAACGGCAAGACAGGTCTGATCCAGCGGATCGATCGCGCGACCTGGCGCCGCATTCAGCTCGGTGCGGTCGCCGTCGTCGCCATCGCCGGCGCGCTCGGCTATTTCATCCTGCGCGACACGCCAGTCGAGCGCATGGAGTCACTGCTGGCGGCGGGCCAGAGCGACGAAGCGCTGCAAGTCGCCCGCGCACAGGCCGAGTCGCTCGGCGACGACGACACCTTCGAGCGCCTCGCACTGCGCGCCCTGGCGGCGAGCAGCCTGAAGCCTTGGCTCGACGCCTACGACGACAGGGATTTCGCACGCATGGAGCGCATTATCGAAGCCGCTCGGGAGGCCACGCCCCAACTGCCGGAGAGCCAGGACTACCTCGACACCCTGGCACTGATCGGTGATGTCGCACGCAGGATCCATCAGCGCGGTGGCGCGACGGCCCCGTTCCGGGTGCTGGATCCGCAAGCGAGCGAGGCGCGCGCGCTCGTCGAGCGCTGGAATCGCCCGCGCCCGGACAAGCGCCAGGTCACCCAGCGCCTGCTCGCCGCACTGCCTTCGAGTGACGCCGAGCTGACGCGACGCTATCGCAACGCCTACCAGAAGGCGACATCGGACATTCGCGCCCTCGAGAGCCAGCTCGCCGTCTACGAGCCCGCGGTCAGGCAGCTGGAGGCCAGGCTGATACGACAGCTGCGCGACGGGGCGCTCGACAGGCTGGCAGCCGAGCTCGATGCCTATAAGGAGCGCTACGCGCAGTTCCGCGGCTTCGAGGCCCTGCAAGCGGATCTGCGCGCCTACCGTGAGCTGGCGACGGCCGTGTCGGAGCAGCGCGTCATCGACGCCGTTCGGCTCGCGACCACGACCCGGTTCCACGCCACGCCCTTCACGGAGGCCGCCGCTCGGCTGGTCCGCGAGGGGCTCCCCGAGCAGACTTTCCTGGACGGCTATGCCGAGGCGCTCGACGCCTGGCGCGCGGGCCAAACCAAGAGCGCACTGACACAGCTCGAGGCGCTCTCGGACGACCCTTCCGGCGAGATCGCTCGGCGCGAGGTCGCACGGATGCAGGGCATCATGCAAGGCGTCAACGCGCTGCAGGGGCTCCAAGGCTCCGCCGCCTACGACGAGCAGCTGCTCCAGCTCTATCAGGCGCTCGACCCCGACCAGGATGCGTACATCCTGACGCTCCTGCAGGACAAGCATGCCGACAGCCGCGCAGCGGTCGAGCAGCGCGCGCGCCGCGCCGCCGAGACCGCCGCCACGGCCTGGACCGACTATCGCGCGCAAGGCGGCATCACCAGCACCTTGCGGCTGCGCTCCGGCGTCAGCCGCGCCTACAAGCAGCGCGCGGCCATGCTGTCGCGGGCCGCCAGAGACGCGCGCCAGGCACGCCACCTCTATGCACTGGCGCAGCGCAGACCGCCGGAGACGCAGGAGACCGCGTTGACCGAGATCGAGCGGGAGGTCGCCCTGCAGCATCAGGCGCTCGACGAGCTGACCGGGGTCATCGCCAACGCCACGCGGCAGGATAAGCAGGCGCTGCTGCCGGAGCGCCTGCGCTAGTGCCGCGCGTATCGGCCTCCAGGCCGACGCCTCGCGACCGAGAGGACAGGAGTCCCGGAGCTGCCGCATTGGGCAGGCCGCAGCCCCGGGCTCAGCCCAAGACGAGCAGAGCTGACGTTCAGACGAGACCCATGGAGCCATGAGCGAAGACCAGCTACAGCCGCTTCAGGCGGCCTTGGAAGACCACAGCGCGGAAGGCATCGCCATCCTGACCGCGGAGCCGTCGCGCCTCATTCAGGCGACCCTCTTGGTGATCGCCGGCTTGCTGGTAGCGGCGCTGGCCTGGGCCTTCATCGGCCGGGCGGACGTCATGGTCACGGTCTCGGGCGCCCTGGAGCCGGAAGGGGAGGTGCGGCGCGTCTATGCCCCGGTGGAGGGCGAGCTCGTCGATCTCTATGTTGCCGAGGGGACGCCAGTGACCGCCGGCGACGTCATGGCGCGGCTCAACGCGCGCCGCGCGGTCGAGGTCGCCGCCAACGCGCTGGACGCGGAGATCGCGCTCTCCGAGGCGGAGTTTCGCGTCGAGCAGTTTCCTCAGACCAAGGTGCTCAAGCTCGAGGAGGCGGCCTCCCTGCAGCGGCAGATCGAGATCGAGCGCGCCGCCCATGAGCGCCGCCTCGCCGAGGGCATGAGCCGGCTGACCGAGGCCAACAAGGCCCGCCTGGAGGAGGCCAGGACCAGTCTCGAGCAGGCCAACCGCGCGCGCGACCTGGCGCTGTCCGACTACCAGAAATATCAACGGCTCTTCAATAGTGCCGGGGGCGGCGGGGTCGCCCGTAAGGAGGTCGAGGACCGCCGCGCGGCCTATGACGCCGCCGAGGCCGAGGCCCGCGTCGCCGAGGCGAAGCTGAGCGAGCTGGAGCTGGAGCTGTCCCGGGCCTATGCCTCGGCCAGGACCGAGCTCGAGACCAGCGACCAGAAGCTCAACGCCCTCAAGCTGGAGCGCGCCAGACTGCTCAAGGACCTGGAGCAGGAAGAGAAGCGCATCGACGCCGAGCTGCAGAGCGCCCGACTGCGCGCCCAGGCGACGCGGCGGGTGAGCTTCGAGAATATCGACGACGAGAACTTTCTGCGGGTGCTCGCCCCGGTCTCCGGCATCGTGACCGATCTTGCCGTCACGCAGCCCGGCCAGCAGGTCAACGCCAACGCCCCGCTGGGCAGTATCGCGCCTAGTGATGCGCGGCCGCTGCTGGTCGTCGAGGTCCCGGAGCGCGACCGCGGCTTCCTACGTGAAGGCCAGACCGCCAAGCTGAAGTTCAACGCCTTTCCCTATCAGAGATACGGCCAGATCACGGGTATCGTCGAGTATCTCGCGCCGGCGGCGCAGCTATCACCTCAGACTAAAGAGCCGGTCTATGAGGCGCGCATCAGTCTGGAGCGCGATCGGTTCGAGGTGGACGACCAGGTCTATCCCTTGCGCTACGGCATGATCGCAACGGCGGAGATCGTGGTGCGCGAGCGGCGGCTGATCGACCTCGCGCTCGACCCGCTGCGCAACATCTAGCGCTCCCTTCCGACCGATGTTGCAGGAAGGGGCGCCGCCGGGGCTCTTGACCTCCAGGTCCACAGGTGTCGGCCTGGAGGCCGACACGCCCAGCACTGATCTCGTCCGCATCGTCAATGATGGGATCGCCGACCTGTAAGGTGGACGAGCGAGAGAGACTGTGAGAGTAATCCAAGCGCACCGCGAAGATCGCAGATTGGTGTAGGTTGGGCCGACGCAGGAGGCCCAACAATCAAAGCGTTAGGCTAGCCGCCATGTTGGGCTTCGTACCTCAGCCCAACCTACGCAGAATGTCTTCACAGTCTCGAGAGCGAAGTCCACCCAAGCCCGCGCCATTGGCGTAACGGCTTTTCCGACAGACCGGCAGCGCGGCGCAAGATCGGTCACTGGAGAATGGCTCCAAGGGCGGGCTTCGAGCCCCTAGCTGGCAGCTCTCCTCGGAGCGAACGCACATGTCAACTCAACGCCTGAAGTCGAGGCCGAATGGGGGAAACGGATGAACGTCATCAGAATCAACGACGAAGTGATCGACAGCGATGCCTTCGTGAAGCTGCTGAAGCTCACGGGGCGCTTCAACGCACTGCTGGAAGACATCGTCAAGGAGAAGGTCGCCAGCCATGCAGCCTTGCGGCAGAACCTGCCCCTGACCGAGGAGGAGGTGCAGGAGCGTGCCGACGATCTGCGCCGCGTCCGCGGCCTGCACCGGGCGGCGGACATGAACCGCTACTTGGATACCATGGGCGTCTCGCTCGAGGAGTTCGAGCAGTACATCGTCGAGATGCTCAGGTACGAGAAGATGATGGCCGAGATCTCCAACGACACAGCCATCGAAGAGTATTTCCGACTGAACTCGCCGAAGTTCGACGCCATTTCCGTCAGCCACATCATGGTGGACTCGGAGGGCAAGGCAAGGGAGATCATCTCCATCCTGGAAGAGGAGCCGGAGGCCTTCGAGGAGCTGGTCGAGGAATATTCGCTCGCGGACACCCGCAATGAGGCTGGACGCATCGGACGCGTCTTGAGGGGCGCCCTGCCGCCCGAGGTCGAGGGCAAGATCTTCAATGCCGCCGAGGGCGCCATCCTCGGCCCCTTCGCAACCGTCGGCGATACCTTCTTCGAGGTCTTCCGCATCGATCAGAAGGAGAGCGCCCAGCTCAGCGAGAGCACCAAGGAAGAGGTCAAGCGCAGGCTCCGCGAGGAGTGGTTCGCCACCAAGGCGCGCGAGCACCGTGTCGAGGTCTTGTGAGCGGCGCGGATCGGCCTGCCCCGCCCGCGGGGATCCCTGGCCGGCAGACATTCGGCGGCCGTCGATCACCCGCCGGGTGCCGCGCCAAGCCCCACAAAGCCGCGTCGACACAGCGCTGGCGGCTGATCGCTCATCTTAGGATTAAGGAGCCAGTCGGTTGAACGATGCTTTCGATCCAGAGGTCGCTGAGTTTCTCGCCAAGGTCGACCTCCTCTCGGCGTTCTCTGAGTCAGAGCTGCGTCATCTCGCCGCGCGCGCCGAGGTGCGACGCTTCGAGATGGGCGAGACCATCGCGGAGCTGGGCGCGCCCTGTGATTATCTCCTGATCGTGCGCAAGGGGTCGGTACGGCTCTTCACCGAAGACGGCGGCAAGGAGGTCAGCGTCGGGCTGCGCAAGGCCGGCGATGTCATCGGTGAGATCGCCGCGCTGCGCGACTACCGCCATACCACGGCGCTGCGCGCCTCGCGCAAGACGGAGCTGCTAGCCATCCCGCGCCAGGCCTTCTCCCCGCTGATCGCGGCCAATCCCGAGGCGCGCGAGCGGCTGACCAGCGTCGTCGCCCTGCGCTCGGCGGGGGACTTCCTCGTCGGGGTCTTCGATCTGAAGGGCAAGATCGAGCAGGAGGCGGTGGATCAGCTGGCGCAGCAGATCGGCCTCAAGCGCTTCGCGGCCGGCCAGCAGATCCTCGCGCAAGGCAACCGCGAGGACCGCCGACTCTACGTGGTGCGTCAGGGCGAGGTCGAAATCGTCCGCGAGGAGGACGGCGAGCAGTACCGCATCCTCAAGCTCGAATCCGGCGAGGTCTTCGGCGAGAAGGCCTGCCTGATGCGCCAGGAGCAGCCGGCGCGCGCCCAGGCGGCGACGGATGCCGTGGTCCTGGTCGTCCCCGAGCAGGCCGTGCGCGTGCTGCTGGAGCACAACCCCAAGCTGCGCGACGTCCTGCTCGAGCGCATCGGCTTCTTCGACCGCGAGCTCGAGCGCCAAAAGAAGCTCGAGGAGCGTCGCAGCCGTCCCCTGCTGATGGACCTGAAGTCTCGGCCGAAGATGGGCGAGCGGATCATCAAGCGCTTCCCCCTGGTCAAGCAGGCCGAGGAGATGGACTGCGGCGCCGCCTGCCTGGCGATGATCTGCAAGCACCACGGCATCGGGATGACGCTCGGCAAGCTGCGCGAGATGGCCAACGTCACCACCCAGGGCGCAACCCTGGACAGCCTGGCGCGGGTCGGGGAGTCGCTGGGCTTCAATACGCGCGGCGTCAAATGCACCTTCGACGCCCTGCAGGGCTTCGACCTGCCCTTCATCGCGCACTGGGAGGGCTATCACTACATCATCGTCTACGGCGTCTCGAAGAGCCATGTCTGGGTCGCCGACCCGGGCCCGGGCTTCCGCAAGCTGACGGTCGAGGACTTCGAGAAGGGCTGGACCGGCACCTGCCTGCTGTTCAATCCAACGGCCGAGCTGGCCAACGTCGCCGAGGCCCAGTCGCCCTGGGCCCGCTTCATCGGCTATCTCAAGCCTTATAAGAAGATCCTTGGCTACCTCTTCCTGGCCACCTTCGTGATTCAGATCCTCGGGCTGGTGCCGCCCGTGGTCATCCAGAACATCCTCGACCGTGTGGTGGTGCACCAGGACATCAGCCTGCTGCACCTGCTGATCATGGGGCTGATCATCACCCAGGTGTTCACCCAGCTGACCGTCGTCATGCGCGCCTTCCTGTCGAATTACCTAGTGCGCAATCTCGACTTCGTCATGATGTCGCAGTTCCTGCAGCACACGCTGTCGCTGCCGATGAAGTTCTTCGCGACGCGCCGCACCGGCGACATCATCGCGCGCTTCCAAGAGAACCAGAAGATTCGCGCCTTCCTGACCGAATCGACCGTGAGCACGGTGCTCAACCTGCTCATGGTGTTCATCTATTTCTCGATTCTCTTCATCTACAACGCCAAGATGACGCTGCTGCTCATCGGCTTCATCATCCCCTTGATCATCCTGACCGTCTCTGTGACACCGCGCCTCAAGCGCTATGCGCGCGAGGCCTTCACATCGAGCACGGATGCCGAGTCGATCCTCATGGAGACCCTGGGCGGCTCGGAGACGGTCAAGGGCATGGGGCTGGAGCGCCCGCTGCGGATGAAGTGGGAGGGCCGCTACGCCAAGGCGCTCGAGGTTCAGTATCGGGCAAAGCGCTTCAACATCTTCGTGGGTGCCGCCAGCCAGCTGCTGAACGGCGCCACCACCATCGGCATCCTCTGGTTCGGCGCCAGCCTGGTCCTGTCCGGTGAGCTCACCATCGGCCAGCTGATCGCATTCAACGCCTTGACGGGCAGCGTCATGGCGCCACTGCTCGGCCTGGTCGGTCTTTGGAACCAGGTGCACGAGGCCGGGGTTGCCATGGAGCGGCTCGGCGACATCCTGGACATGGAGCCCGAGCAGCGTGCCGCGGATGCCGCGTCACGGGTGGTGCTCCCGGACCTGCAAGGCCATGTCGCCTTCGAGAACGTCTACTTTCGCTATGGTGAGACGGACACGCCCTATGTGCTCAAGAACATCAGCTTCGAGCTCAAGCCGGGGCAGATGGTCGCCGTGGTCGGCCTCAGCGGATCGGGCAAGACAACGCTCGCCAAGATGCTGGTGGGCTTCTACCCGCCGAGCGAAGGCCGCATCCTGGTCGACGGCTACGACCTGCTCGCCCTCGACATGAGCTATTTCCGGGCACAGATCGGCTACGTCATGCAGTCCAATCTCCTATTCTCCGGGACCATCAGCGAGAACATCGCCGCTGGCGACGACAACCCGGACCGCCGCCAGGTGATCGAAGTCGCCAAGATGGCCGATGCCCACGGCTTCATCAGCAATCTGCCGCTGGGGTACGAGCAGGTCGTCGGCGAGCGCGGCATGGGCCTCTCCGGGGGGCAGATTCAGCGTCTCTGCATCGCGCGCGCCCTCTACCGTCAGCCGCGCATGCTGATCTTCGACGAGGCGACCTCGGCACTGGATACCCAATCGGAGAGCAACATCCTCGACCAGATGCAGACCATCCTGGAGGGACGCACCGCGCTGGTGATCGCACACCGGCTGAGCACCATCATGCAGGCCGATCACATCCTGGTCCTCTACGACGGCTCCATCGTCGAGTCCGGCACCCACGACGCGCTGGTCGACAAGCAAGGCATGTATTATCAGCTGATCCAGAAACAGATCGCCCAAGCCTCATGAAGGTCGTCGACATCGAGCCACAGGAGACCAAGGTCTCATTCGCTGGCGTCCTCGAAAAGATCGAGATCCTGCGCTCCACGCTGCGCTGGGCCTCCGCGCTGGACCGCGAGCAGATCGAGAAGCTGCTGAGCCAGGCGAACGGACTGCGCACCGAGGTGATGCAGCTGTCCCACAAGAATCGCTTCATCAGCGCCACGGCCAATGTGCGCACGGCGGAGGAGCTGACGAGCGCCGAGCGTCGGCAGGCCTTGCTCGACCGCAACTTCGTCTACGACGGCGTCTTCGGCGACAATCCAGCCCTTTTGGAGTGTTTGGAGACGGCGGAGCGGGCAGCACCGACCGAGCTGCCCGTGCTGATCGACGGCGAGAGCGGCACCGGCAAGGAGCTCCTAGCCAAGGTGATCCACGCCAACGGCAGCCGCTCAGAGCAGGAGTATGTCTCGGTCAACTGCGGTGCTATCCCCGAGAACCTCATCGAATCCGAGCTCTTCGGCCACAAGAAGGGGTCCTTCACGGGCGCGACCAGCGACCGCCGGGGCAAGTTCGAGTCCGCGAACGACGGGACCATCTTCCTCGACGAGATCGGCGAGCTGCCGCTGCCAGGACAGGTGAAGCTGCTGCGGGTGCTGCAAGACCATGAGATCCAGCGCGTCGGCTCCGATCAGCCCATCCCGGTCAATGCCAGGGTCGTTGCGGCAACCAATCGCGATCTCTTGCAGATGGTGCAGGAAGGCAGCTTTCGGGAGGATCTCTACTATCGTCTGGGCGTGATCCAGGTGACGCTGCCGCCACTGCGCGAGCGGCGCGACGAGATTCCGGTGCTCATCGACTTCTTCGCCGACCAAGCCGCCGAGCTGATGAGCCGACCGCCGGTGAGGCTGAGCACCCGTCTGCGGCGCCACCTCCTGATGTACGACTTCCCGGGAAACATCCGCGAGCTGCGCAACATCATGCTCCGCATCAGCTGTCTGGCGGACGAGGTCGCGGATATCGACCACCTGCCCGTCATGGCCCGGCCCAAGTCGACCTCACCGAGCCCAGGCGCCACCTTCGACCTCGCGTCCCTGTCACTCGCCGACGCCAAGAAGTCCGCGGCCGACGAGGCCGAACGGCTCTACCTGGAGGAAGGCCTGCGCATGGTCAAGGGTCGCGTCTCGACGCTGGCGAAAGAGATCGGCATGAACCGCTCCCACCTTCAAACCATCCTCAAGAAGCACGGCCTGAGCTACAAGGACTTCCGCAAGCCCACCGAGGGATAGGCTGACTGGGAAGCGCAGCCGTCATGGCTGCTTCAGGGAATCGAGCCCGGAAGCCGGGAGCCGCCCTCAGGTCGCCAGCCCAGTCTGCGACTGCCCTACGGTGTTGGTGATCGACGAATCGATCGCGCTGCCGATGTCGATCTTGGTGTACTCGACCTGATTCACCGTATGGAACACCGGATCGATCAGGTTGTAGTTATAGACGTTGACCTCCCCCACAAGAAGGTTGAACGGGGAGGAGGAGCTGGTCTGCTCGGTGTAGGGCGTAATCCAACCGAAGCTCATCCGCCCGCCGAGCACCTTCGCCCGCGCCTCTTGGTCCAAGTCTCTGCTCCAGGCCAAGTCTTCGATGCTCAGGGTCGTCATGGGTCAATCTCCAGTTATCGGTGGGCTACTTGGTTTCAAATGGCTCTAGGACACATCCACTGCAGACTCTTAAGCATCTCCCATACCAACAACGCACAGCGCTTACGACGGGCCATTGGCCGAAAAACGTTTCCCAAGAAACGACAAACCCCGAAAAAGCGTTGGCCAGAAGGAGGCCATCCTTCCGATCCGGCAATCCCTTGGAGAATCAGCCCAACAGCGCAGGGCCTTGGCAAGACCCTGCGCGATACATCCAGAATCAAAGGCTCTAGAGTGGATTCTGCCCGCCAAAGCCATTCTGATTCTGACCGAACATCCCGGCGCCTAGCCCCAGCATGCTGGACGGCTGATCGACACCCAAGGATTGAGGGGGCGTCAGCACGAGCGAGCCACTCAGCGCGCCTTGCTGATTCATCCCACCCAGCACGCTGCGCATCGCAGCGCGGTCAAGCTCCTCGTTCATACTGAGATCCTTGATCGTCAACATCGTCATCCCTCCTCAAAATGAAGTCATCAATCACGGGGCCACCTGGAGGCTGACCCATCGGGTCTAGCTGGACGTCGCGCCTTGCCGCGTCGCCACAAGGCGGCCGAGCCCGGCTCGCAATCCGGACATCTCCCCGAGGACCGCTCCCCGACGTCACGCCCCCGCAAAGACGCTTGCAGGCTCAGCGGCCTCGTCGTGCCATCCACTTCGATCCTCGCGGCCACTTCGATCCCCGCAGCCAAGTGATCCCTGGCACAGCAGTGGATTTATCAAGCAAATTCCGCACCCTACAGCCAACCCTGCCCGGCGCCAGGAACAAGGCTCAAAGTATCAAAGACATCCGACAATCCCCGCCTGCCGTAAAAAAAGCGAATGTTGGCAGCGCGAGAACAAAGCGAGGATTATGTTAGTCATCAAGCGGCATATTTAGCGCGCCGAAGGACGACGCCACACCACGACGCCTCGCCATTCAGGGCGAACAAGCGCCCGCCGCAGGCGCCGCAAGAAGAAGCGTATCGACCGGCACTCTTCGTGCTTTGCTCGCGAAAACAGAAGCCAAAGGAAGACTGGCGTCCATCCTGCTATGCCGCGCCGATGACACCCTGAGCGCAGCCCGACTGAGCAGAGGAGAGCGCCGACTAGCGGGCGCCTGTCTCGGAAGAGAAATAGAGCACCTTCCCCATAGACTCGGAAGCATGCTTACCCAGGCTGATCCACCCCTGCCCACGCAGGATGACCTCGTCGTCGTGGATGAAGACCACGCTGTCATCGAGATTGACAAAGGTGCCATTGGTGCTCACATCCGCGAGGACGAAGGTAGAGCCGTGGGGGCGAATGCGGGCGTGATCCCGCGAGGCGAACTCCGAATCGATGGTGATATCCATGTCGGCACCCCGCCCCAGCGACAGCTCGGCCGAATCAGCCCTCATGACCCAATGCCGATTGCGCCAGCGCAGACGCAGCTTGCTGACACGCGTGACCTGCCGATCCGGCGTGAGGACCTTCACCACCCGTGTCTCCACCGCGTCTTGCCAATTCACCTGGAAGACCAAGGCATCGAGCAGATCCGACGCTTCGTCCCAGTCGAAGGTGTCGACCGGGGTGAGCCGCCCCCCGAGCGCATCCGCAATCAGCGAATCAGGGAGCAAGACGAGCGTCTGCCCTGGACTTGCAAGGCTGGCGAGTCGCCTCGCACCAGCGACCTCCTCGCTCGCATCCCTCGCGCTGCGCGGGGGCTCGTCCTTGGCCAGGATCCCCATACGGAGTGCGATGTGCCGGCCAACGCACTCCTTGGCGCATTGCTGATTGATCTCGGAGACGGCGTCGATCGCACACCGCACCGACTCCAAGGAGAAGATGAGATCGCTGCTACTTTCCGCGACCAGTGCAGCGCCAAAGCGAGCCAGCGCGGCCGAGGCCTTAGCGGTCAACGCCTCGTCGAACGGCAGATCCAGGCCGGCATCCGGGTCGCGGCCGATGTCGGTCCAGCTCCAGTGGACACCTAGAAAGACGGCGTGCTGACGGTCTAGTGGCCCATTCACGCGCCCTCACCTCGATTGGCTGATCAGGTCGATCATCGCCGGCAACCGCGGACACTGCGCCGACCCTGACGGAAACTGCCTCGCCTCAAGGGTTGGACATGCAACCTCAGCCCCAAAAATCAATCGTCAGTATTCGGCGGAGGGCGTCCGCTGGATCGCCTTGGATCCTGAATCTCGGAGGACGACCGATTTGTCAGGCTTGCCCGGGGCTCATCGCGGTTCTTCTGCCATCGGGCCAAGGGAGCCGTTTGGCGCTAAGATCTCGGCTACGCCTCGCTCCGTCACCTGGTCAACGAGCACTGTCCGCTCGGCGCATCGGGCAAGGCCATCGAAGCTCCCGGGAAACCGCTGAGGATCCCAAGATGAAGACGCACGGAGATGCCGTGAAACGCTTGCACCCCATCGCTGTAGCCGCCCTGCTCCTGAGTGTTGGTCTCTTGTCAGCACCGCTCTCGACGACCGCACAGACGCCGCCCGCGACGGGTGAGCCAGGTGACGTTGAGTTTTGGGAAGAGCTGGCGTTTTGGGAGAGCATCAAGGACACCTCCAGCCCGTCCGAGCTCGAGGCCTATCTGTCAGCCTATCCCGAGGGACGTTTTCGCCGCCTCGCCGAGATCCGACTGAGCGTACTGCGCGCCGGCGATGCGGCGGGTAGCGAGCCAGCAGCGCCCTCCACGGCACAGGTGCAGCGCGGCGGCCGAGAGAGCAGGCCCGGCGCCCGGAAAGGCCCGGAGCTTGGAGCGGGCTCGAGGATCCAAGACTGCGACAGCTGTCCCGAGCTCGTTGTCGTCCCCGCGGGTGATTTCACCATGGGCTCGGACCAGGGCCGGCCGGAGGAGCGCCCACCGCATCCGGTCGAGCTCGCCAAGCCCTTCGCGATCGGCGTCTATGAAGTCACCGTTGAGGAGTGGGACGCCTGCCTGCGCGAGGGAGCCTGCGATCTGGCGCCCAATAGCCGCACCGACGCCACCCTGCCGATGAGCAACGTCAGCTGGGACGACGCCCGGCAGTATCTGGACTGGCTGAGCCGCAAGACGGGCAAGGAGTATCGCCTGCCGAGCGAGGCCGAATGGGAATACGCCGCCTCGGGCGGCACCAAGACCCGCTTCTGGTGGGGGGAGGAGGTCGGCGAGAACAAGGCGAGCTGCGACGATTGCGGGAGCCAGTGGGACGGCGAGTCCCCCGCCCCGGTCGGCTCCTTCGAGCCCAATCCCTTCGGGCTCTATGACATCCACGGCAACCTCTGGGAGTGGACCCAAGACTGCGTCAATCGCTCCTATCAGGGAGCACCCAGCGACGGCACGGCATGGCTGCGCGGCGACTGCCTGGGCCGCATGCTGCGCGGCGGCGCCTGGAACCTGGACGCGGACTACATGCGCACGACGCGTCGGCACAACTACGACCATGACGTCCGCTACTACCTGCACGGCTTCCGTGTCGTCCGCTCGCTTCCCTGAGCGCCATCCGAGCAGGCAGCTGCGACCGGGCCGAGGCGCGCTGTGGGATCGAGCTTGTCCGATCACGAGATGCCCTCTCTCGAAGACCAGCAGCCAGCATCGCGCCAGAGCTGGACGAGGATTCGGTCGCCTTCCGGTCACTCTCGCCAAGTCGATATGCTGAAGGCCACGCCAGCTCAGAGCACTCCGCAAGTCAATGCGCTGCTCGGGACTTGGAGCCTTCCATCAACCCCCCCCCGGAGTCGGCGATAGCCTCCCGCAAGCGGGCCCCGGAGACTGGCGCATAGGGAACCGCCGGCGAACCCTTTGCTCGACGGCCCATGCACTCAACATCAGGGCCGCCGGCAATCCGGGCCCTTGTTGCGTCCCGCAGTAGACCAGATTCTTCAACGAGCCTAAGGTGCGCTGGCGCCAAAAGCGTCCTTTCTTCGATTATCGCCTTCGCCGAGCGTCGAGGTTGAGATTATTGACTACACTGGGATCGACACCAGAGCTTATGCTGATCCGAAGCTCAGAATGCTCTACCCGAGGGCCGAGTCAAATAAGCTCTAATGAGGCAATCCCTTGCCACGACGGCTCTTTGGGTCGCAGACATCATCTCAGGAGCGGCGGGGATGGTCGGCGCGGCTAGCCGGAATGCACGAGGTGTTATTTCGTTGGCGGTGGTAAAGGAGGAAAACATGAACATTGAGAAGAAACGCATTACCAGAGGCGCACTCCTTTCAGCGAGCATTGGACTGCTTTCGGGAACACCGGCCGTTGCCGATACCTTGCTCTTCCCTGTACTGACATCCAACCCCCCAAACGTCATTACGATCGTCTCTGTGGTCAACAACGCAACCGCCACACCACCCCAGCTTAGATACACGTATCGCTACAAGGACGCCATATCGGCCGGGGCCCCAAACATCGGGGGTACCTGCAACACGACGAGCTTTGCGCGCAATACGTTCGACCGAGATCTCGTCAGCTTTGACGTCTCCGGAACGCTCGAGAACGGCGAAGCCCTTTTCGGCGACGTAGACGTCTATGGTGGGGGGTTTGGGCTCGGCCAGTCCGGCCCGAAGCGGGGCTACCTCCTGGTCACCCATGCCAATGCTAGTGGCACACAAACAAACGCCGGTGGCAACGTGCTACTCGGCGGCGAGGCGGTCATCCTAGACATCGCCAGTGGCGCTGCTTGGGGAATGCGGGCGATCAATGACAGCACCTTAGAAGACTACAATTTCACTGCCGCGGGGATCGAGAGTGAGCTAACCTCAGGCGGCCTGAAACCCTTCAGTTTCTTCCCGCCCGATGACTGGACCACACGCTTCTTCGTCACCCCAGTGGGCAGCAACATGGATTCGTCGAATCTGCAATCAGTCGCTCGATTGGCGGGCAGCCTGGTCGATCGCTCGAGCACGACCTACACACTGCCGACCATCAATCCGTCGATCACCTGCACCGGCGCAGTGGACCTCGAAGACTTGATGGACAGCACCACGCGAGCGGCCGTTGCATCGACGGGCGGTTGGGGTTTCTTCCAGAGTATCGGGAGCCCAGCGATCATCTATAAGCTCGACTACGTACTCAACGACCCGGCTTACGGCGGCACAAACAATAACGGATATCTGCTGAGCGGGCCCGGCCAGCCTTAGACGCGAGACTGAATCAGGGAGACGCTGATGGGGAGGGCCGAGTCCCTCCCTTTTTTGTAGGAGCCTCGACCATGACGCGATCCGGTGTAAGCCTGACCCTACTTGGCTTGGCATTGTTGGCAGGCTGCGCGTATGGAGCGCCGAACGAGGACGCAGCCGTCGATCTCCGCTTCGGGCCGGTCTTGAGCCCGCCTTGGCTATTCGAGACGCGCGGTGGCGACCTCGTCGCGCAATCATCGCGGCCCGACACGCCACCCCACCTCCTCCAGCCCGCCAAGGATGGCCGCATCCGCGACATTTCTGCAGCAGCGAGCCGGGCATCTTCAATCGTTGCCTGGCTCACCGCAAGCGGCGAGGGCCGAAAGCTCCAGCTCCTGGAGGTGCCCGCGCAAGGCGAGCTGCCAGCACCAGTCGAGATCGCTTCGCGCATCTCGTCCAACGCCGTGCGGGTGGTTGCCGACGAAAGAGGTCGGCGCTATGTGTTGGACGCTTCGCTTGGTCCGAATCCGAGGGTGCAGGTCACCTCATTGGGCGACGAATCCAGCCCCTCGGTTGGCAAGCGCATTGAGCTTGACATCGCAGAGATCGGATCGATCGCGCTGCTTTCCGCAGTTGTCACCGAGCAACGACTCTATCTTTTTGTGACTTCGTCCACTGACACTCAGGCTGTTATCAGTGCCTTGACCTATCGACTGCCCTCGCTTGAGCGAGATGGTCCCGTCAAGCTGGTCAGCGAAGCTGACCGATTCGTCTTCATAGAGCCTCTGGTGCATTCCAAAAAGCCGGGCGTCGTCTACAAGTACCAGCGTGACGGGACTCTTGGGCTCGGCATAGCCTTACATCATGGGAGGGAATGGCAGGACTTTGCGATCCCAGATGCCAAAGGCTTGGACGTTGCCAGAGCGACCGCCAGTGCTTGGGACGATGGACGGATCCTGATCGTGCTAAGTGGTGAGGATAGTGATCACTTCAAGCAACGCATCTACGCCGCGGCCAGCAACGACTGGGGCAAGACCTGGGAGTTTCAGCAGATCAGTCGTCCAAAGGTGTCAGCGACCAGGGCATGGCTTCCGGATCTCGCAGTATCCGGCGATCGAGTTGCCGTCGCCTGGGAAGACTCACGCGATATCCGGGCGGCGGTGCATCTGCAGCTATCGCGAGACCGAGGTCGGAGCTGGCTCGACCAAGACATCCAAGTCTCGGACGAACGACACTATGCCATGCGACCGCGCATTCGAGCACGTAAGGACGACCTCTTCATCGCCTGGTATGCGTACAGAACCGATGCGCGAAAGAAGGCCGATGGGACGCTAGTGCGCCTTAGCTGGCAGGATGCGTTTGGTCGCGCGCAGCGAGAGAGACATCAAGACAGCACCGACGACAAGCGCCTCGAGCTCAGAAAAACGGTCAACGACTACTGGGATGCGCTGCAAGCGGGCGACTTGCGACGAGCCTACGATCACCACGATCCGTTTTTTCGAGCCCGAATGCCCTTTGATGCCTTCGCCGCTCGACGCGGTCAGTTCGTGTATCACGCTCACGAGATTCGCAGCCTCGAGATCGACGGGAACGTCGCCCGCGTGCACTCGACGGTCAACTTCGAGATCCCGAAGCTGATCGTCATGGGACGCGAGCAATCAGTGCCTCGACGCGATTCTCCGATCGAGGATGTTTGGCTGTATGTCGATCGAGCATGGCATCGACAGTATGTCGATGCGATAAGCGGCGGTAGCGCCATCAAGTACTAGCCGTATCGCCGCAAACTCCTAAGCCGGCGTCCTCCGATGAGATCGAATCCTCGGACGCCATCTGCACCGACTCGTCTGCCTGCCTGCTCCGCTGCAAGAATGCGTCGCACGGTGCTTGCCCGACCAATGCCGACTGGCAATTGAACCTCACTTGCCGCACGCCCGCCCTGCTCCGTCGGTCGATGATAGCCGCACCCTCAAGCACTGCCGAACGCCGCCGTGCTGAGCGGTGCGGAGTATTTTTGCTCCTGCCTGTAACCAACCAAAGCACTCGGACGATTGAGTCACTGAGGGCGCGATCGGAGCCAGCCGCGACGACAGCCCCGACAGCGATGGCCGCTCGGTGTCGACCACCTCGGCCGCGTCACTCAGAGATCGACCTCATCACTTCTGTCACTAGGAGCATTCATCATGACTCAATCCCGTGCCATCCCGACGACCGCCGCCGCACTCGCCTTGGCCTTGGGTAGTGCCATCACCCTGATCGACACAGCTGTCGCCGCCGAGAGCGGCGAGATGGAGAAGTGCTTCGGTGTCGCGCTCAAGGGCAAGAACGACTGTGCAGCTGGCCCAGGCACCAGCTGCGCCGGCTCCTCGAAGGTCGATCACCAGGCGAACGCCTGGAAACTGGTGCCCAAAGGCACTTGCGAGCAGACCGCCTCGACGACCTCGCCCACGGGCTATGGCCAGTTGATGGCCTTCAAGGCGCAATAGCACAGAGCCGCCTCCCGAGGATCATCCGATGACAGATCTCACGACTCGTCCGACCGCGATCGGTCTCGGCCTCAAGCCGGAGCATGTCCCGGAGATCCTCGGGGCGCCTGCGGCCCTGGACTTCTTCGAGGTGCACGCGGAGAACTACTTGGTCGCGGGCGGACCCAATCTGCGTCACCTCGAGGCGGTCCGGAGCCGCTTCGCCCTCTCCATCCATGGGGTCGGACTCTCGATCGGCGGACCCGGCCCATTGGACCAGGACCATCTGACGCGAATCGCCGACTTGGTCCGACGCTTCGAGCCCCAGTGGTTCTCGGAGCATCTGGCCTGGTCCAGCCATGGCGGGGCCTTTTTCAACGACCTACTGCCGATTCCATACGATACCGCCAGCCTCGAGCGCGTCTGCTCCCATCTTCATCAGGCTCAAGAGCAGATCCGGCGCCCGATACTGCTGGAGAATCCCAGCACCTACGTCGGCTTCGCGGCCTCGACCCTGGACGAGGGCGACTTCCTGGCCGAGGTCGTTCGCCGCACCGGCTGCGGCCTGCTGCTGGACGTCAACAACGCCTACATCAGCGGCGTCAATCACGGCCGCGACCCTTGGGCCCTCATCTCTGCCCTTCCGGCAGACGCCATCGCCGAGATCCACCTTGCTGGCTTTGCTGAGGACCGCGATGGCGCCGGCGCCCCCTTGCTGATCGATACGCATGGCGCAGCCGTCGCCGAAGCGGTCTGGGCGCTATACCGCCGGACCATCAGCCACCTCGGCCCCCGCCCGACCCTGATCGAGCGCGATCAATGCATTCCGCCGCTGGAGGCGCTGGTCGCCGAGGCGGCCCGCGCGCGATCCATCATGCGCGACTCGATAGTGCGGGAGACCGCCTGATGAGCGCCGCGGCCGCCTTTTTCGCCCCCTTCGCCGCCGGCCTGCGCGCCCCGAATCGACCGGCGCCCCCGGGGCTTACGACCTGGAACGACTCGGACCCAGGGGTGCGCTTCGACGTGTACCGCAACAATGTCGTGGTGTCGCTGGTCGGAGCTTTGGCCGACGGCTTTCCCGTCACCCAGAGCCTAGTGGGAGAGGACTTCTTCCTGTGGATGGCGCGGGAGTACATCCTGGCCGAGCCGCCGCGCTCGCCGGTGCTGGCCGAGTACGGCGACAGCTTCCCTGCATTCATCGCAGGCTTCGAGCCGGCCGCCGGCCTTGCCTACCTCCCCGACGTGGCCCGTCTGGAGCGACTGAGGGTGCGGGCCTATCACGCGGCCGATGCGGAGGCGGTCTCGACCGCCCTGCTGACGAGCCAGCTACAGCGTCCAGAGCAGCTGCCAGGCACGCGCCTGCAGTTGCATCCCTCCCTCAGCCTGCTCAGCTCGTCGCATGCCGTGGTCTCGATCTGGGCCGCGCATCAGGGTGCCGCACCGCCAAGGGCATTGGAGGTCGAGCGGCAGGAATCCGCGTTGGTGCTGCGTAGCGGCGACGACGTCTTGATTCTGCCCACCCCCCCGGCGACGGCCGCCTTCCTGAGCCTGCTGAAGACGGGCGCGACGCTCGGAGACGCCACTGCCGCGGCCCTGGAGTCGGCCCCGGATTTCGACCTGACACAGTGCCTCGCCTCCCTCATCCGTCACGGCGCCATCGTCGCCTGGCAGCCACCTGGAGATCCCGCACCATGAAGGGCACCACGCATCCCATCCAAGCCCAGACGGTCCATCCCGGGCGGTCGGTGTCGCACTGGATCACCGCCGCCAATCGGGCGATGACGCGCATCCCGGAGGACTTCATCGCGCTGATCGGGCGCTTCTCGATCGCGGCCGTCTTCTGGAAGTCCGGACAGACCAAGATCGAGGGATTCTCGCTCGACCTCGTCGATCGCAGCCTCACGCTCGGCTGGCCTCGGCTATCCGATTCGGCGGTCTTTCTTTTCCGCGAGGAATACCGCCTGCCGGTGCTCTCCCCCGAGCTGGCCGCGACCCTGGCGGCATTGGCGGAGCACGCCTTGCCGGTCCTGATCCTGCTCGGCCTAGGGACACGCCTCGCCGCGCTGGGGCTCCTGACCATGACGGCGGTCATTCAGCTCTTCGTCTATCCGGACGCCTATCCAACCCATGGCGTCTGGGCCGCGCTCCTGCTCTACCTGATGGTGCGCGGACCAGGACGGGTCTCTCTGGATGCGTACATCAGGCGCTCATGGCACTCCTGATGTCGGCCTGGAGGCCGCACTCCCAGCACGGATGTCGCCCATGGCCACGATGGGATCGCAGCCTGGGGGCGAGACGCGGGACTAGGGAACCGTGATGGTGATGCGCTCCGACATCACCGGAGGCGTGTGCGGGATGTGGCCGGCATCTCCAAGCAGCAGTTGGAGCGTGTGCTTACCCTTGGGCAGGGTGAGGTGATACTCGGTCTGGCCGCGCCCGAAGTGAATGTGCCGATCGGTTGCGGGGATGGGCTCGTCGAGCGGCGGAAGGTCGGTATCGACAAGCAAATGCTGGTGGCCTGTGAAGGGCTTGTCGACACCTGCGGGGGCGATCCCCATGCCGTGCAGTCCGAAGAGCACCACGAAGTCGCCGCCTGGGATGACCTCGCCGTCATTGGGCCAGATGATGTAGGCGAAGGCGTCCTCCGGCGCCTCCGTGGGTCCGCCCTTCAAGCTGGGTGCGGTCGTCTCCAATGCCCCTTCGCCGCCCTCTGACTCCAACAGACTCCCAAAGACGAAGCCCATCTGACCGCTGCTCAAGCGCACCTGGTGCCAGTTCCCCCCGGCCGCGCTGCCGACGACCCTGACCGAAGAGCCTTCCTTCAGGTAGCCGATCTTCTGTGAATTGGTGGTTGGCGCGGCGCGCACGTTGGAATTGGTGACGACGCGGTAGAAGACGCCCTCTTCGACAGCCCCCGAAGGGACGGAAGACACCAAGGCGGCAAGGGCGACGACAGTCAGCAAGTGTTTCATGATGGAGTCTCCTGGAAAGGTAGTCGCTCAGTGACCAGATCGACCAGTGATCAGATCGACAAGTGATCAGATCGGGTCGAGGAATCTTGGCTCTCGACCTCTGTGCCCTGAACCGCATGAGACCGCGTGGCCGCCCAGGGCGTGCCAGCCACGAGCCCTTACAGTATCCGCCGCCGAGCCGGGTCTCGGATCCCCGCGATCGCCCGCTGGCCTACTCGAGGGCGCGCGCGAGCCCGATCAAGCGCTCGTCCTCCGGATTGAGCTTCAGGCCGGTTCGGATGAGCTGCTGGGCATCCTCGATGGCACCCTGACGGAGCTTGTCCTCGGCGACGCTCAGGATGCGATCCGCCGCCCGGATCCGCCCGATGTCGACGAGGCGCTGCTTGGCCTGGACGTTCTCCGGATCGAGTGAGAGCAGCTGCCGGAAGAGCTCGAAGGCGTTGTCTCCCGGCGGCGCGAGAATCTTTCCCTCCCGCATCCGCTGCTCGGCACGCTGCAGCAAGTCCTTTGGATCCGCACCCAGGCTGACGCTGCTCTGCACCGCGCTCGCGGCGCCCTCCTTCGGGGCCGTTCCGCTCGAGCCGAGATAGCCGAGCCCGAAGTAGCCGCCCAGACCAAAGGCCAGCGCAACGACAGAGGCCGCGGCGACCCAGAGGCGCGACCGGCCAGGCGCGGGTCGCGCGGACGCCTGAGCGACCTCAGCCCCATGGGATCTGCCCGAGCGGGTGGGATTGAGCATGGGCACGGTGTTGGTGACAGCGCTCGCCGGTGCCGCGATCTTGCGCAGCCGCTCCGGGATGGCCTCGATCGCCCCAATGACCTCATCGGCCGAGCTGAAGCGGTCGTCCGGGCGCTTTGCCAAGAGTCGCGCAATCAGAGGCTGGAAGTGGCGCAGCTCGCTCGGCAGCTGCGGAATCGGCGCCTTGGTGTGCATCACCGCGACGGCGAAGGGGTCACGCGCCTGGAAGGGCAGACTGCCGGTCAGCATTTGCCAGAAGAGGACGCCGAGGCCGTAGAGATCCGCTCGATGATCGACCGGGTCGCCCTGGAACTGCTCGGGACTCATGTAGGGAACGCTGCCGAGGGTGAGTCCCGTCGAGGTGAGCTGCGTCTCCTCGCCGACGTTCTTCGCAATCCCGAAGTCCGCCAAGACCGCGGCACCGGCAGCGTTGAAGAGGACATTGCTCGGCTTGATGTCACGGTGCACGATGCCTTGGTGATGGGCATAGGCCAGCGCGCTCGCCAGGCTCCTCAGAATGTCCAGCGCATCCGCAAGGGGCGCGCCGGCGCGGATCCTCTCCTTGAGCGTTCCACCCGGCAGATAGGTCATGGAGAAGTAGTGCAGCTCCTCGGACACCCCGATATCGTAGATGGTCACGATGTTCGGGTGCGCCAGCTGGGCGATCAGACGCCCCTCTTTCAAGAAGCGGCTCCTGAACTCCGGCTGCCGGCTCAGGTCCTCCGTCATCACCTTGAGGGCGACCTGGCGCGCGAGCGATTCCTGGACCGCGAGGAAGACCGTCGCCATTCCACCGCGCCCGAGGACAGCCTCCACGCGATAGCGCGAGATCTGCGGCAGCTGCAAGTCCGGATTATCCATCCACGCGCACCTCATGCATGTCGCCAAGCGGCCGTGCCAATGATTGACCAGGATACTAGGAAATAATAGCCAAGATCTGGCCTACACGGCTGCCTTTCAGCAAAGAAGATGCCGAAGCACGAAGGAGCGCGTTGGGAGCGGCTCGGCTTCAGCGGGCGGGCACCGACCTCAGCCGCCTCTCATGGGGAGCCTGACTCGGCCGGCGGCCAAGTCTGGATCGATTCGAGCAGGTCAAGGCGGACAGCAGGACCAATCTGGCCTGCCAAAGCACTCGCTGGCGTCTTGCCCTGCGCCGATCGTCCTAATTGGAGCAGTCAGCGGCCAGCGGCCAGCGGCCAGCGGCCAGCGGAGGAAATCATACCGTTGTCGGATTTTCTGGCCGGCCAGCCGGTCAGCCACTGGGCGGCTCGGAGACGACCTGAAAGCAGCCCCAAGACGAAACCTGAAGCTGGCGCTGGTGGCTGGCAGCTCTGTCTAGGACCATCGGCCGGCCCGGCCTCCCGGTGTCGGGCGGACAAGCGCGGTCCACCAAGGCCGGCGCGGGATTCGGTGGACTGCGCGCGCGAGTCTACCCTACCCGTCCAACTGACGATCAAGACCACGCATGGGCACCAGCACCTGCCCAACCATCAGGCGGCGCGCCGTGCGGCGCATGATGACCTGGTGCGCGCGCCAGCCGTTGCCGTCCGAGGTGACTTCGGCGCCGACCTCGAGCAGACCCGACGGATGACAGATCCGCGTGCGGCGCTCGCCTCCTTGGCCTGCCCAGGGTGTCATCTCGTTGACCAGGGTCCCCGGCATCGCGGCGGCCACGGCCAGGGCGACGGCGCCCGTTCCGGGGAAGGCGTGATGGAGTCGGCCCATGGAGAGGATGCGGGCGAGGAGATCCATGTCTTGGCTTCGGATGGGTACGCCGCTCGAGGCGCGATCGTCGGCGGCCGGCGCGACGAAGGCGAGCTTGGGCGTCGCCGGGCGCTCGCGGCTGACCACCTCGGGCGCGTCGCCGAGCCCCATGGCAACCGCCGCCTGCGCGCGGATGCGCTCGAATCGCGCCAAGCCGTCCGCGTCGGCGTCGATCTCGGCGGGCTGCTCACGGCCGCTGAGCCCGAGGTCCGATGCGCGGACGAAAACGGTTGGATTGCCGGCATTGACCAAGCTGACATCGAGCTTGCCGACACCCGGGACATCGAGGCGGTCGCGCCTGCGGCCAGTCGGCAGCAAGGGGGCCTCCGCGGATCCACCAGGATCCAGGAAGCTCAGCTCGATGGCCGCGCCCGGCCAGGGGATACCGTCGACCTGCAGATCACCCTCCTCGACCGGCATGCCGTCACGGACGGGCACACGCGCCAGGATGCGCTTGCCGATATTGGCCTGCCAGATGCGAACCTCGGTCATGCCCTCGACCGCCTCGACCAGGCCAGTGGCGATGGCGAAGGGGCCGACCGCGGCGGTCAGGTTGCCGCAGTTCCTGCTGACGTCGATGACGGGGGAATCGATGGAGACATGGGCGAAGCCATAGTCGACGTCAGCGTCCGAACGCTCGGATGGCCCGACGATGACCGCCTTGCTGGTGCTGGAGGTGGCGCCGCCGAGCCCGTCGATCTGCTTGCCGTAGGGGTCCGGACTGCCGAGCGCCCGCAGCAGGATGGCATTGCGTTGTGCCGGCTCCGCTGGCAGATCCTGCGCGCGAAAGAAGAGTCCCTTGCTGGTGCCGCCGCGCATCCACACGGCCGGAATGCTGAGCACGGACAAGGGTCAGCCCGGATTGGACATGAAATCGATGACGAGGACGGTCACATTGTCGCGCCCGCCCGCATCGCAGGCCGCCTGAATGAGTGTCTCTGCGGCCGACGCCGGCTCAGGCTCGGCGAGGATCTCGCCGATGCGCGCGAGGCTCAGCTCCTTGACCAGCCCGTCGCTGCACAGCAGATAGCGGTCGCCGTCCGCCAGGGCCTCGACGCGCCGATCGACCTCCAGCTCCACGTCACCGCCGACCGCACGCACCAAGACGTTGGACAGAGGATGCGACTCGGCCTGCTCGGGCGTGAGCACCCCTTCGTCGACCATCTCCTGAACCTGGGTGTGATCCAGGGTCAGCTGCTGCAGATCGCCGTCGCGCAGCCGATAGGCGCGGCTGTCCCCCGCCCAGAGCAAGGCGCAATGATCGCCGACGGCGATGACGGCCACCACGGTGGAGCCGATGATGTCGCCGTGGAGCATCTCCGCCTCGGCGACCAGCTCGCGATTGACGCGCCGCAGGATCTCGCTGGCCTCGTCCGCCGCGGCACCCAGCAGCCGCGCATGGGGCATGGCCGCCATGCGCTCGACGATGAGGCTGCTCGCCATGCCGCCGGAGCTGTGCCCGCCCATCCCGTCCGCAACGACCCAAAGCCCCAGCTCGGGACGATCAAGATAGGCGTCCTGATTCAGGCTGCGGATGCGCCCGGGATGTGTGACGCCGGCGGACTTCCAGGCGAAGAGTCGGGCTGTGCTGGTCATGCTGAATCCTCCCGCGGCCGCGATCTTGTGCCTTATCCTGAAACGAGCGGTTGAACCGCAAAGGCGCGAAGAGCGCAAAGGATTTCAATGCGTTGTGGAGTGGAGATCTTACTCACCCAGCGGGCGAAAGAGATGCATCGAGCAACTTCTTGCTCTTCCAGGGAGCATCCTTCTTAGCGTCCTTTGCGCCTTTGCGGTTCGATTTGCCGAATCCAGGCTCATAGCTCCCACCATCCGCTCGCCGCCCAGCCGCCACCGATCAGGGCGCTGAAGCCCTCGGCGGGAGGCAGTCCCTGGCAGCTGAGCATGGATGGCGCGACCCGGTCGGAGCCGCTCGACCACCAGAGGCTATAGGCACAGAACATCTGATCCAGGGCGCGATTCAGAAGGCGCGGCATAGCCTGGCGGACATCCGAGGGCGCGTCCGCCGCGAGCCGCCAGGCATTGCGCCGAATTCCCTCGACCGACGCGGATGCGGCGCTCTGACCCTCGGACGGCGGCGCACCCAGCGCCATGACGTCCGCGTCGAACGCCTCGATGCTCCAGTCGTCCTGCAGCCCGGACAGGGCGAGACGTGCGGCCTGCTCGAGCCACGGGGAGTCGCACAGAAGACCGACGCTATCCGCGCCTGGAGCCAGGGGCGAGGCCAGAGTGAAGGGAAAATAGCGCCCGACCCGGTCGACGCTCGGCATGAGCACGCCGGCCCAGCCGCTGCGGCCCGCAACACCGGGCGACAGGACGAAGCGCCAGAGCGGACTCGTCAGATAGGCATTGAGCCAATCCTCGCCCAGCTGCGCCTGACTGCTGGCGATGGACTCGCGCAGCCACAGATCCCAAGGCTGGATGAAGTCCACCGGGAGCCGGCGGCTGACGAAATCGCCCAGGCCTGGCAGCTTGCCGTAGAAGCCGGGCGTTGCCTGATCCTTGCCGCTCATAGCCGCCCCGGACACCTGAAGGCCCGAACCTCGTCGAGCTTGAAGGGATTGCGCACGCTGACCGCGCGCAGCTCGAAGCGCGCCGAGAGGCCGCCGAGCGAGAAGGTCACATTGAACTTCTCGGGCTGCCGCGTGGGGCGGAAGGACGACCGATCGAGGATCCGGAACCAGGCCCAGGGACCCTCTTCGGTGAGGCTCGGACCGCTGCCCGTGCTGTCGACGAAGACCAGGCGGACACGGTCGATGCCCTCGGGCGAGGGCCATTTCAGCGTTTGACCGCGCGGCGGCCCGTGGCGGTAGTCGACGATCTGCCCGCCCAGGTCCAGCATGAACTGGGTGACGCGCGAATCCATGCTCACCGGCTTGACCTCGAAGGTGACGTCCGGCGTCTTGCCCCCGCTCATGAAGAAGGCCTCGCGAATGGTCGCCGCGCGCTGGAACTGCGCCAGCGTCTCATTGGGAATGCCGATGTTCTCGTCGACCCAGCGCCAGGTCGGCCGCGCGGTGTCGACCAGAGGCATGAGGTTCGCCTTGAAGAAGGCGTCCATGAGCCCGCCGGGCCCGAGCAATCGGCCGAAATCGAAGAGCGTGGTCTCGCGCTCTGTCCCGCGCACGAAGGGGTAGCGGTCGTTGATGGCCTCGCGGCAGAAGGGCAGGACCTCCGCCGTCCAGATGTTGTTGAGCAGGGCGCGCGCACGGTTGGCGGAGAGGTTGGAGGTATCCTGCGCGAGCGTACCCAGCCATTTTCCGAGCACGGGCGGCAGCCGGTCGGCAAGCGCCCTCGCCTCCCGCATCTCGGGCGAGTCCGCCGACACCAGTGGCGCCCGCCCGGAGGAGACGGCGGCCGCCATGGACTGCAGCTGCAGCTGCAGCTTGCTCAGGGTCTCGAGCACGGCATCCAGGGGTGCCTGCCCGCGATCATTGGTGCGCACCAGGTCATGGAGCCAGGAGAAACGCCGCGTCACATAGGCCTCCGGGGCCTCGCCGGCGGGCGCGGACTCCGTGGCGCCGGACTCGAAATAGCGGTCGACGCGACGGCGGAAGCCGGCGAGCCCGCCCTCCTCCTCGGCGGCGCCGGCGGCTGCCTCCTCGGCCTGCTCCGGCTTGCGGTCCAGCTCGGTCTGCTGCGACGCGGCGATGAGCAGGCGGCGTAGGGGCGAGTCGCTGGGGTCGGCGAGGATACGCGCCACCTCGGCCGCATGCTGGAGGTCGCGAACGGCCACCAGGTCGATGTCGTCGAGCAGACGCTGCCACTGGATCACATAGTCGTTGAGGTAGCGGCGGCGCACCTCTTCGAACAGCCGCCGCGCCTCCTCGGAGTCTGGCTCCAGACGCGCCGCCGGCCCCAGGATCCAGCTATCCGCCGCGGTCGCCTCGATGATGTGCGTGCTGGCGTCGGCAAAGCCGCGGTAGTAGCCGTCATAGGTGTAGAGCGCCGGGACGCCCTGGTTGAGCGGACGGCCGCTGCTGCGCACGAAGACCAGCTTGGCGAAGTCTCCGCCGGCGTCCGCGACCGTGAAGTCCGGCAGATCGTCGCCGACGCCGCGGCGCTTGAGGCTGGCGTAGACGCGGTCGGCCAAGGGGGTGCGATTCAAGATGTCTCTGGCATCCGCGATCAGCGCGCCGTCCAGCTCGAGCGGCAGGGGCGTCGGCCGTCTTGCCAGCAGGGCGGCCAGGTGATCGCGCAGAGATTCCTGCTGCTCGGTCGTCGTCTCGCGCGGCAGGCTGGTCTGCCAGTCGCGGCCCACCCAGAGCTGCACGGCCTCGGCGTCATAGTGCTCGTCGCTGCCGAGCATGAGATAGACCCCCAGGGCGTCGTAGAGGTACTCGGAATCCCCGCCGGCCTGACGGATCTGGTCCTCCAGGCGCAGGATGACGCGCGGCAGCAGCGCCTTGTTGAGGATCCGCAGATAGGCGCGCTGCGCCTGAGACCCGAGCTTGTCGCCTTGATAGAGGCCAAGCCCCATGGTGAGCGGCACGGATGCCTCGCGCTCGGCATAGCCGCGCGGGATCTCGCGCGCGGCATCGAGCAGCGGCAGCACGCCGAGCGGGTTGCGCTCCTCGGGCGGCAGGGCATCGATCCGGGTCTCGATGTCGAGGACGCGCTGCTCGACCTCCTCGATGAAGTGCTTGTTGCGCGAATAGCTGGTCGCCCAGGCCGCCGCGGTGAGCAGAAAGATGGCGGCGACGCTCGCATAGGCCCCGCGCCTCAGCCAGACGCGGCGGCGCTCCATGCGCAGATTGAGCCCGGCGAGGCCGGCCTCGTGGAAGACCACATCGCGCAGCAGCCGTGTCAGGAAGAAGCTCTTCCCGGTGCCCCGAAACGGCAGGGCGCCCTGGCGGCCCAGGCCGAAATTCGCGGCATAGGCGCCAAGGATGCGGTCGATGGGCGTGCCTGTCTGGGTACCACTGGTGAAGTAGACGCCGCGCACCTGTGGACGGACCTCGTAGCGCGAGGGCGCGAAGGCATCGCTCAGGAATTGCTCCAGCACCTCCCCGAGCTCGGCGAGCTGACGCGGGAAGCTGAAGACCAGCGCGCGCTTGTGCGGCTCGCGCTCCTGCTCCATGCGCACGAGCAGGCGCTGGTCGAGCCGCTCGACCAGCGCCTCGAGCTCGGCCGGGAAGGCACTGATCGCCGGCTTCGCGCGCTCGCTCTGGTCCAGCTTGAAGGTGGTGCCCCAGACCTGCTCACGCGCCTCCTTGCCGAGATCGCCGAAGAACTCGGTGAAGCCGGCGACCAGATCCGCCTTCATGAAGAGCACATAGACGGGCACGGCGATGCCAAACGTCTGGCACAGCTCCTGGACCCGTTGCCGAATGGCCTTGGCGTGGGCGGTGCGCTCGACCTGGGTCTGCTGCATCAGGTCCGAAAAGCTCACCGCCACCAGCACGCCATTGATCGGCCGGCGCGGCCGGTGCTTCTTTAGCAGCTCCAGGAAGTTCCGCCAGGCCGCCTTGTCGACCTGCTCGTAGCTGTCCTGGGTGGTGTAGCGCCCGGCCGTGTCGATGAGCACGGCCTCGTCCGTGAACCACCAGTCGCAGTTGCGCGTGCCGCCGATGCCGTGGATGGCGTCCTGACCCAGCTCGTCGGCGAGCGGGAAGCGCAGCCCGGAATTGACCAGGGCCGTGGTCTTACCGCAGCCCGGCGGGCCGATGATGAGATACCAGGGCAGCTGATAGACCCAGCGCCCGCCCAGCTTGTGCTTGCCTTCCGAGCGCTTCAGGGTTGCGAGGGCCTGGTCGAAGCGCTCGCGCAGGGCCTGGAGCTCCTCTTCCGAGGCCGCCTGCGCCGGATCCTCCTCAGCCTCAGGGCCGGAGGCCAGCTGCTCCACGAGCTTGCGGTTCCGTGCCCGCGAGCGCACCGCGGAGGTGATCTGGGACAGCCCCCAGACGCCGACCAGCATGCCGATGATCATCCAGCGGCGCCCCGCCGAGGCCAGCGGCTCGGTGCCGCCGATGCTGATCATGGGCCCCAGGAACCAGATCAGCAGCGCCAGCGCGACCAGGCCGACCATCACCAGGAACTGGCGCGAGATGAAGAACTTCAGCACGGCCTTCATGAGCCGACTCCAGCGACGGATGACACGCCGCCCACGGAGCGCGCCGGCGTCATCAGCATGACCTCGACACGCCGGTTGCGCGCATCCTTGGGCTTGTCGGGGACGCGCAGCTCAGTGTCCGCGCGCCCCTCGGCGGTGAACCTGGAGGGGTTGCCCGCGACCTCGACCAAGAGATCCCGCACGTTCTCGGCGCGTGCCTGGGACAGGTGCCAGTTGGAGGGGAAGCGCAGGGTCTTGATGGGAACGCTGTCGGAATGTCCGGTCACCAGAACGGCCCCGGGCAGCTGCGCCAAGGCCTCAGCGATCCGCTTGAGCAAGGGGATGTACTGCGACCTGACCGCGCTGCTCCCGGAGGCGAAGAGGGCGTCGCCGCGGATGATGACCACCTGGCCCTGCGCCCGATCCACCACCTCCAGCTTGTTGGCGGCGATCTCGTCGGCCAAGAGAATACGCAGCGTCAAGGGCGGCGGACCTGGCGGCTCGTCCACCGGGATGACCCCGGGGATAGGGGTCCGCGGGCGGTCCGTCAGCGTTGGCAGCCCCTTGTCCAGATTACCGAGCGAGAGGTAGACGGGATCCGACTCGCGATTGAGCGCGAAGGTGAAATAGGCGAAGAGCGCGAGCAGGATGAGGGCGGCGATGGAGGCGAAGACCCACAGCGGCATCTGATGGATGAGCGGATCGCGCTTCTGGGTCACGCCCTGCCAGTGGGGCGAGAGCTCGGGCTCGGGCTCGCCGCGCTGCGCACGGATGGTCTGATAGAGCTGCTCGCGCACGCGCTCCAACTGGCCGTGACCGCCCTCGCGGACGCGATAGCGACCCTCGAATCCCAGGGCCAGGCAGAGATACATGAGCTCGAGCAGGTGAAGATTCCCGGCCGGATAGGCCAGCAGCCGATCGAGCGCGGTGAAGAACTTCTCCCCGCCCCAGGCCTCGTTGTGGAAGCTGATGAGCAGGCCGCGGTTGCTCCAAACACTGTGGCTGCCCCAAGGCGTGTCGAGCACCGACTCGTCGATCAGCGAGCAGAGCACATAGCGGGCGGGCAGCACCACGGCGTCGACCAGCCCCTTGGCGCGCGCGCAGGTCTCGAAGTCGCGCACCTGGCGCGTCAGGCCGTCGCGGAGTCCATCGGGGTCCGGGTGGGACTGGGTGCCGCGCAGCTGGGCGGCCACGGTCAGAAGGCCCACGGCGCAGGCGACCAAGGGGTTATCCAGATTGACCGGCACCTCGCCGATCTTCTGGAAGCTGGGCGGCGCGCCCGCGGGCGCTGGCGCGGGAGCCGGAGAAGCCGCGCCCGGCGCCATCCCGGGCGCGCGCCGCCCGCCTGGAATCGGGCGGATGACCGTCGGACCTGCGTCGCCTGGCGAGAGGAAAGGATCGTCGTCTGTCACGGCTTACTCGCGGATCGCCCAAAGCTCGAGCGTCAGCTCGGGGAAATCGCCACCGATGTGCATGCCGAAGCCGCCACCTGTGGCGAGCTGTTTCCAATAGTCGCCGCTACGCTCCAGCTCGAAGTAGTCGAAGCCGGCATGGTAGGGGATCTCCAGCGGGGCGGTCGGCATGGGCCTCAGCGCGATGCCTGGCAGCGCCAGCTTGACCAGCTCCTGGATCTTCTCCACCGGCCCGACCTTCACCTGGCTCGGGAAGCGGTTGCGCAGCGTCTGGGAGTCCAGACTGGACTGCGCGGCCAGCACGAAGCGGGAGCCGCTGAGGAGCGACCTGTCTTGCACCAAGGCGATGCGAAACCCGTACTGGCGCTCTTGGATGGGAATGGCGATCGCCCGCTCGACGTACTCGCGATTGAGGTACTCGCGCAGACGGTCGATCACCGGGCCGAAGCAGGTCTCGAGCGCGTCATGCTTGTAGGGCGGAAAATCGGGCGGGCGTTTTTCATCGCTCGCGAAGGTCGCCAGCTCCCCGGCCAGCGCGAGGAAGTGGCGATAGACGGCCTCCGGATGCAGCCCTCGCACCTGGGTCAGATGCGCGGCGACCGGCTCGGCGCGGTTGAGCAGCTGCAGCATCAGGAAGTCGGCCCAATCCGCGACGCCGCCCCGCCCCACGCCGCGCACCCGCGTCGCGCGCGACTCGGCCTGGCGGTGCAGGAGCCCGGTCAGCTCTTCGACGAAGTCCGACAGCCGCCGCGAGACCTGGAAATCCATGCAGGACGGGATGTAGCCGGCATCGAGCAGCACCTGGCGGTCGGCGCGACACTCGACAATGCGGGTGATCCCGCAGCAGGCGTAGCCGTCGCGCGACTGCCGCTCGAGCATCAGCCGCAGCCCCAGCCGACCGACATCGACCACCGCATCGGTCTCCGAGCCCGCGATGTTGTCCCGCACCGTCAGCTCCGCCGAGCGATATCTGAGGATGGTCTCGGCATCGCTCGAGCTGCCGCTCTCCGCCGCACCCGGCTGGCGCAGGGGCAGGGCGAGATAGAGGACCTCGCCGGCGACGTTCTCGTCGAGCTCGAGCGGCTCGGGCAGCGGATCGCTCGCCGGCGCGTCGAAGGGCGTGCCGTCGGGCAGGATGCCGGCCAGATCCACCACGGCGACCTTGCCGAAGGCCAAGAGCTCCTCGTCGATCTTCAGCCGCCGCAAGCCCCAGGGATAGGGCATGCCCGGCCCGGATTTGGCGCCGACCAGGTGCTCGAGGTAACGGTCCTGCTGCTGAAAGTGATGCGGCTGCAGAAAGAGCCCTTCGGACCACAGCACCTTGTTGTCGAGTGACAAGGCTCGCTCCTATTGGTGACGAATGGAGACCTTGCTAGCGCCGACCTCGATCAGCACCCTGTTGTCCACCCCGGGATTCAGCCTCAGCGCCTCGCGCCAAAGGCTGTGGTCGATGTCACGGAAGGCGGCGACCACGCCGAGATAGCCGGCACCGGCATTCAGCCCGCGCTCGAGCGGGAGCGACTGCCCGGGCGCCAGCGTCATCTCGTCGCGCGCGATGAGGTCGGCGCCCAAGACGGCCGCGTCCTTGTCGAAGAGGCTATAGAAGTCAGAGGTATTGAAAACGCCGGCGCTCTTCAAGGTGTAGACGCGGACGACGACCGGAAGCCCCTTGCCGCTCGGCCCTCGATTGGCATTGCCATCCGCGCGGATCTCGACGCTCAGCTTGGGCGGCGGCTTGTCCGGCGGAGGCGCGGGCCTGACCTCAGGCTTCTTTCCACAGGCGGCGGCCAAGACAGCCGGGAGGGCGATGAGCCCGGTCAAGATCTGTCGGCGCCGTGCGCTCACGGGGATATCCAAGGTCGTCTCCTCCGGTGTCAGGGCACCTGGCTGATTATGGCTCAAAATTACCCATGCACTCGGCTCGTCTCAGCGCCGATCCGCAGAGCGTGCCGCGCGCAGCCGCTCGATCTGCTCGTGATAGGCCCGCGCGAAGGCGTCCTCGAAGAGCTGCATGAAATCCTCGGACGCGTCCGCCGCGACCTTTTCGTACTCGTCGGTGAACAGCTCCCAATACTTCGCCTTGCGCGCCATCGGCAGCACCTGGTCCAGCCCGGAGGCCCGGCCCAGGCGCTGCTCGAGGCTGGCCGGCTCGAAGCGCGCGAAGAGGGCGCGGAGCGCGGCCTGCAGCCCGGCGGTCATCGCCATCTCGTGGGCCTGGATGTCGTCGAAGGCCTCGCTCGCGGCCGAGACCGCCGGGAGATAGCCGGGGCTCGGGCGAAACAGCAGGCGGTCGAGGATATCGTCGGTACTGGGCGAGAACTTGAAAGGATTGTTCTGCGCGGCGCGGATGCTGGTCACCCCGAGGCGCAGCTCGCTCTTGAACTCGGCCCGGCCGATCATGGTCTGCACCAGCCCGGCGGCGAGGGCACGCAACAGCTGGCCGGAGAGCCGCATGAAGGACTGCGGATCCTCGATCTCCTCGCTCTCACCGAAGCCGAGGCCGGCGATGAAGGCGCTCAGCTCCCCCCCGGGCGACGCAGGTGCCTGGGGGGCCTGCGGCCGGGGGGGCTGAGGCTGGGACGGCTCGGGACGCGGCGGGGGAGGTGGCGTCTCCGGCGACTCGGTCTGCAGCTCCGGGATGACGTCCGTCTTCTGATCATCGACCTCGGGCTTGGGCTCGGCAAAAGGCTCGGGCGGCGGCTCGGGGGCGTCCGGCCCGAAGGGCACCACGCCTGAGGTTGGCGGCTCCTCGATAGGAGGTGCTGGCTCCTCGCCGCCCACCCAGGCATCGTTCAGAAGGTCGTAGTTGTCCGGAACCGGCTGCTGCTCGTCGGGACGAAAGAAGACGTGCTCCACCGGCGTGTGGCGATGCGGCGCGCCGCGCGGCGGCGCGTCGGCCGCCGGCCCCGCCAAGCCATCGTCGAGGGAAGATGCGTCGGCGAACGGCTCCTGATGCAGATTGGGCTCGGGCGGCAGATCCGGCAGCAGATCGCCCTGATCGTGCGAGCCGCCGGGATCGAGCAGGTCGAGAATATCGGCGGAGGGCCCGCTAGGCGTGAGATCGCCAAGATCGCGCTTCCCAGTCTCGCCGAAGAGGTCAGGAATCTCCTCGCCTGGAGCAGCCTCCACACTGCCAAAGCCGACGATCACATCATAGGACCCGATACCCAGCACGTCCCCGTCATAGAGTGCGACCGACTGATGCTGGGGAATGGGGTCGGGGCCACTATTCAAATAGGTCCCGTTGCGGCTGGTGTCGACGACCCAGACACCGCCCTCGCGGACCTCGATCCGGGCATGATTCCCTGAAATGACGCGCTCGGGGTCGTCGAGACAGAGGTCACTGGTGACGGCCCGGCCGATGGTGAGACTGCCCTGCGCGAGGCTGAGCCGGACCTCACGGTCGCTGGTCTGGCCCTGACGGTTTGTCACGTGAAGCCTCAGCTCCATTCACAAGCTCCCGAAGCGGCGGTCAAGTTCGATCGAGTGGCTCAGGTCGAGGGTCGTGGTCATGGCGGCGCCGCGACCGAAGCGCAATCCCGACAGCCGTCGCGCGGCCAGCGGAGTCGGCGACATCCCAAGAGCCCGAAGCATGGCCTGGACCCATGACTGGCATGGCGCTTGTCCGAATCTGGCTGGCAACAGCCGGCCTGCACATCCATTGGCGGCCTCCGCGCTCTCGTGGATTCGATAGCCGGGTCAGGGGATCGCTTATTCACCACCAGCATTGCAGCGCATCCACCTTCAATAAACAAGCCAGAGCCCAGAGCCTCGTGGCTCGAAGGCCCCAATCGGTCGCCAGGAGAAATCCGGCGCCGAAAAGCTGCATCTGCTCGGAGGCAGCACGCAAGCTAGGCGGAGTGCTTGCTTAGACGCCAACAGCAGGATGTACACGAATACTTGACTCGCTCGCGCAAGCTCTGGCCTACTCGAGCCGATCGCAACAGCCCGATCCGTCTTCTTTCCACTGACGCGAGACCGAGGTGAAGGCGGAAGCATCGCGCTTCTCGGCTGCGGCAGCCCTGACGCGATCACCTAGCCGACAGCAAGCCACCGAAATAGTATGAGCCGGGAGGCCGCGCGCTTCCGGTTTCTGGCTGGTGCGCTCCGGGGATTGGATAGGCCCTCATCAGCTGAGCGATTGGGAGTCGTTGCGCGCGCCCTCATCGCGCCGAGACCAAGCCATGGGAATCGCAGACGAGCTGAGATTCGTGCGAGAGATGCGCGCCGCTGCTACGTTCGGGCGCTTCGTCTCGCTCAATGACATCGCGCTTCATAGGGACTCGCCCGATCTGCTGGAGAAGTACGGCATCCCCGCGGCGGCAGCGCACCGCGGGCTGGCGGGCGGACGCCGTCTCCTGCCGCGGCGCTCGGCGTTCGCTCGCTACTCGGCTCGCATCCGCACCCACCCATGGATGCTCGCCGAGCAATGCTCCCCCAAGTATTACCGCGACCTGGTCCGCCACCTGCACACCAAGCGCGGCAGGATTCGGAGAATCGTCGAGGTCGGCGTCTTTCTCGGCGGCGCGAGCGCCTACCTCGCTCAGGCGGCGGAGGACCTGGGGCTGGAGCTGCACTTGGCCGACATCAACCCCGCCTATCTCGGCTACACCTACGAGCGCCTGCTGAGCCTCTTGCCCGGAAGCGACCGCTTTGTGCGCCTCTTCCACGGCGATTTCCCGAGCTACGTGGCTGCCGATCAGATGCTGGAGAGCCCGCAGGGCAGCTTCGTGCAGTTCGACGCCTCACACCGCTTCCCCGATGTCGTCGCCGACATGGTCGCCGTCTGCCGAGCGCGGAAGTGGATCCACTCGCTCGCCATTCAGGACACCCATCTTCGCAGCGACCTCATCGAGGCCGAGGTCTTCGTCGACATGGCGGTGCAGGCCGTCTTCGGCACAAGGCTTCGGTACCGGAGCATCGGAATCACCACGCCCGGAGAAAGGCGGAACATCCCAACCCCCCACTGGCGGCCCTTCACGCGACCGCGAGCTCCCGAAGGCATCCTGCTCGAGCTCGCCAAGAACCGCTGCCACTATGCACCGAGGGCTTCGCATGGCTGACTTGCTCGTTGCGGGACGAGAGAGCATCGCTCCGCTGGAAGGCCGGACAGAGACACGGCCGTCCACGCAACGTCACGCCACGGCGGGCGGCTCTCTCGCCCCAAGGAAACGCTGACTCGTTGCCTTTGCCGTCCGGACCCGGGTAGCCCAGCGTCTCCCTGAGCCCCATGTGCGAATCGCGCAGTCCTTCCAAAGCGGTCTTCCGCGTCGGCAGGAATAGAACAGGGACAGACAGAACAGGGACAGACAATGTTCTTCTCGATCGGCAGATCGTCAGCCGGTCGCCGTACCGGCTCTCGCCGAACAACCCCATATCGTTGCAACCTAGATTCGGCAATTGGAACCCCAAAGGCGCGAAGGACACGAAGAGAAACAGGGGCTTGCATTACTGCGTCGCTTCACCCTCTGGGTGAGCATCGCTTCGCAGACAAGGTGTCGAAATTCTTTGCGCTCTTTGTGCCCTTTGCGGTTCAACTGCTCCTTTTAGGTTGCAAAGGTCGACGCCGTCATGACCCTCTGCGCCTGCGACAAAGCCAGCCTTACTGCCGACGACGGCAGCCATCGCAGTCTGCTCGACGCGGTACTTGACGAGGCATTGAGGCCAAGAAAGACGGCCGACGCGACCGAAGACGCCCCAGCCCTCGCGCGCTAGCGCTGATTTCCATTTTTTGGCCTATCGGCGTTTCGGGAGGTCAACGAGATCCAGCTGACCGCTGGGTGGGAGCGGTGCCTCGCCACGACCGGGTGCCAGTCGAGCCGAGGCGGCGCTCCCAAGGCGGCCTGGCTCGCGGCTGGCCGCTCTTCTAGCTTTAGCCTAGATTCGGCAATTGGAACCGGTAGAGTAGAGGCCAGGGTCGCCCCTGGCCCCCCTCGTCAAACGCAGCATGCAGATTTCCCGCACTGCG
>NZ_JAAIJQ010000049.1 GCF_010820565.1 Thiorhodococcus minor
ACTTGTCTTCTGTCATGGGTCTTCGCGCAAGCCTACACCCCAAACCCCCCCCCCACTCTCCACTGACCACTGACCACTGACCACTGACCACTCCATGACCGCCCCCTTACTCTCCGTCGAAGGACTCAAGACCCAGCTCGGTGACGCGAGCCGCCCGGTGACCGTCGTCGACGGCCAGGATGTGCACATCCAGGCCGGCGAGACCTTCGCGCTTCTGGGGGAGTCCGGCTGCGGCAAGTCCATGACGGCCCTGAGCCTGATGCGCCTGCTCCCGCCGTCCGGCCGGATCGCGGCGGGCGCTGTGCGCTTGCGCGACACCGACCTGCTGCGACTGACCGAGGCGGAGATGCGCCGGGTCCGCGGCGGGCGCATGGGGATGATCTTCCAGGAGCCGCAGACGTCGCTGAATCCAGTGATGACGGTCGGCGATCAGATCGCCGAGGCGGTGCGCATCCACGAGGGGCGCTCGCGCGCCCAGGTGCCCGAGCGTGTGGTCGAGCTGCTGCGCGCCGTCGGCATCCCGGACCCCGAGCAGCGGGTGAAGGAATTCCCGCACCAGCTCTCAGGTGGCATGAAACAGCGCATCATGATCGCCATGGCCCTGGCCGGCGATCCCGAGCTGCTGATCGCGGACGAGCCGACGACGGCACTGGACGTCACCATCCAGGCGCAGGTGCTTCGGCTCCTCAAGGACCTGCAGCGTGAGACCGGCATGGCGGTCCTGCTGATTACCCATGATCTCGGCGTGGTCGCCGAGACGGCGGATCGCCTCGCCGTGATGTACGCCGGGCACATCGTCGAGACGGCGTCCGTGGCCGATTTCTTCGCCAGCCCGGCGCACCCCTATAGCCGCAGGCTGCTTCAGAGCCTACCGGCCGCGGAGAAGCGCAGCGGTCGTCTGGCGGTGATTCCGGGACGGGTACCTCGGCTCGACACCGTCTTCAAAGGTTGCCGCTTCGCGGACCGCTGCCCCGCGGCGATGGACATCTGTAGGACTCAAGCGCCTCGTTGGCTCGAGATTGCGGGCGGGCATGGGGCGCGCTGTTTCCTCTGGGATTCGCAGGCGGCGGGGCAGGGGGGCAGTCCGGCCGAGCCGCCTCAAGACGCTGGCGTTGCGGCAAGCGTGCCGGTCGATGTCCAGCCATCCGCGGAAGCGGGCTCGCCGCTCTTGAGCACGCAGGGGCTCCAGGTCTACTTCCCCATTCATCGCGGCGTCCTGCGTCGGGTGGTCGGTCATGTTCGCGCGGTCGACGGCGTCTCCATCGACCTCCGCGAGGGGCAGACCCTGGCCCTGGTCGGCGAGTCCGGTTGCGGCAAGACCACGGCGGGCAAGGGCATCCTGCAGCTCATCCAGCCGACCGGCGGCTCGGTCCGCTATCGCGGTCAGGAGCTGATCGGCCTCGACAACCGCCGGATGCGCGGCTTTCGCAAGGACCTGCAGATCGTCTTCCAGGATCCCTTCGCCTCCATGAACCCTCGCATGCTCGTGGGCGACATCATTGGCGAGGGGCTTCAGGCGCTGGGGATCGCCAAGGGCCGCGCCGAGCGCATGCGCCGCGTCGACGCGCTGCTGGACCTGGTCGGCATGGACCCCGAGGCCGCCACGCGCTACCCGCACGAGTTCTCGGGCGGTCAGCGCCAGCGCATCTGCATCGCCCGCGCCCTTGCGGTCGAGCCCCGCCTCATCGTCTGCGACGAGCCGACCAGCGCCCTCGATGTCTCGGTTCAGGCCCAGATCCTCAATCTCCTCAAGGATCTGCAAGCGCGCCTGGGGCTGGCCTACCTCTTCATCACCCACGACATCTCCGTGGTGGCCTACCTCGCCCACGAGGTCGCCGTCATGTACCTGGGGCGCATCGTCGAGCGTGGCCAGGTGGACGAGATCCTGGACGATCCGCGTCATCCCTACACCCGCGCGCTCCTCTCCGCCGTGCCGGTCGTGGAGCAGGGCAAGCGCCGCAACGTCATTCGACTCGAAGGCGACATGCCCTCACCGAGCAGCCCGCCGAGCGGCTGCCACTTCCATCCGCGCTGCCCCGAGGCCTTCGAGCGCTGCGCTCACAGCTATCCCGAAAGCGTGCAGGCCAGCGCGACGCGCGTCCTGAGCTGCCACCTCGTTACTCGATCAAGCTGAGCCCTGCCTCAGGCCTGCATCCCCTTGCCTGGGGTCGATCGGAGTTTGCGATCGGTGGTTTCATCTCAATCGATATTTCTTCTTGCTCTGCTTCACTTGTCTTCTCAGGCAACGACAGCAAGAGGGTCCGACCATGATCCTAGATTCGGCAATTGGAACCGCAAAGGCGCGAAGGACACGAAGAAAAACAGAGACTTGCATCGCCGCGTCTCTTCACCCTCTGAGTGAGCATCGCTTCGCAGACAAGATGTCGAAATCCTTTGCGCTCTTTGCGCTCTTTGCGCTCTTTGCGGTTCAACTGCTCCTTATTAAGATGATCCAGACCACGACCTTCGGCGCGGTGCACATGGCCGTCGCCTTCACCATAGCCTAGGTGATGACCGGCAGCGTGATCGTCGGTGGTGCGATCGCCTTGGGAGAGCCTGCCGTCAATACGGTCGCTTACGTTTTCCACGAGCTGATCTGGACCCGCCTTCGGGAGGGCTCGCGCAGCGGAGAGGCTGGGTTGCAGGCTGCAGCCTGATCGTTGGCTCGATTCCGCGGCCTCGCGGACAGGCGGCGTCGCTGCGAAGACAGGGAAAGCGGGTGCGCCGGCGCCCAGGCGGGAGCGGGTCTGCGACACAGAGCGCAGGATCCATTGGCCTCTCGTCCGCCTTGCTTGCGCTTTTGTAAGGCGCGACGTATGGTTTTCCGTCACCGACTATCGTCGGTGTCGGAAAATTCTCGTCAGCGACGCCCTGCAAGAGCAGCTTCAGGATGAAAAAGATCAAAAATATTCTCTGCATCTATCCGGAGCCTGCTGAGCTGCGCATCAGCGCGCTCCTGAATCGGCAGGGAATCGTCGTCGATATGACCGAGGCCGCGCATTCCGATGCCATCAAGTCCGCTTTGACTCAGCCGAGCTGGTGGGATTTGATCCTTTGCGATGCCGCGGTCTTCTTCGAGCAGGACATCGTCACCTATCTCGCCCCTGTGCGTGATCGCCTCGACGCCTCCTTGATTCTGCTCAAGGGCGCAGCGAATGAGCCGCGCCCGGCCGAGGGGTTGAGCTGCGGTGCCGCGGATGTCGTCCAGCGAGACGATGTCGATCATCTCCTGGCGGTCTGCGAGCGTGAGATCCGCAATGCGGCGACCCGCAAGCAGCTACGGGAGCTTCGGCATTCCGTCGTCGGCGAGTCTGGAGGGCGGAGCCAGTTCGTCGTGCCGACGATCAGCGACCTCGGCAAGCACGTCCACCAGGGCGGCTTGCGGTCCAATAGCGGCGAGGTGCCGAAGCCCTTGGACCTGAATCGGGTACGCGCGCTCATCGACGCAGGCGGACTGACTCTGGAGTATCAGCCGATCGTGGCGCTCAGACCGGATGGGCAGCATCGCAACATGTTCGAGACGCTAGTTCGGCTGAAGGATGAAGCTGGCCGGCTGCTGCTGCCCGACGCCTTTCTGCCGCTGGCTGTCGAGGCCGACTGGATCGGCAACATCGACCTGTGGATCTGCCGCCAGGCGATTGCGGTCCTCGAGCAGATGCAGAGTAGCGGGGCGCCAGACGCCGTTCTCTTCGTGAATCTGTCGCTCGAGACGCTGAAGTCCGAGAAGCAGATTCGGGCGATCGGGGCCTTTTTCTCCGCCGCGCACTTGACGCCTGGCTCGATCGTCATCGAGATCAAGAAGGCGGCGCTCAAAGAGGCCCGCGACGGGGTCGAGCGTTTGGCGGAGATGCTGAAGGCGAAACGGCACGGAATCCTCTTGGAAGATCCTCGCTTGGAGGAGCTCCAGCTGCTCGAGTCTTATCCCGATATCGTCACCCATGTGAAGCTGTCGGCCGCCACCGTACAGGGGCTCGTGGAGGGGGCTGCGTCCCAACAGGCGCTCAACGCCTTCGTTCGTTGCGCCCATAAGGAGGGTATGCAAGTCATCGCCCTGGCCGTGGAGAACGCCGAGCTGATGCCGATCCTTTTCGCGGCCGGTGTCGATGCGATTCAGGGCAACTTCACCTGCGTGCCGAATCAGGAGCTGGTCTACCCCAGCGTGACAATGGTCGAGTCCGCGCCCATCATCTAAGGCGATTTCTGGCAACGCAACATCTCGCTTGTCTTGATGACCGCCTTCTGTGTTTCTGTGCCGCCCCGCCAGTCAATCGCCCGGCGATGCTCCTGTCGGCGCTCCTTGAAGCAGGGCCTCAATCCGGCGCCAGGCTGGTACAAGCAGTTCCGGCAATCGCCTAAAGTGTCAGCGCGCCGCTGGCTCGCCGGGAGCGCCATTCCTGGCTGCCCGTCACGGATGAGGGCCCGCGGTCGTTGCCCCCGATCTTCTTCAAGACGGCCTCTTTCGCCCATCGTGAGCGCTGTGGCAAGTCCCGTCGACTCCAGCTGTTCTATGGAATGCGAGCTAGAGTATTTGGCTGGTCGATCATGATGCCGTCGCTGGGCGATCAGCTCAGACCTATGCGGGCGTTTGCAGGATCGGCGTCGGTCATCGATTGGTCCGGACTCCCATTGTGGGATGGGTAAGGGCAGCGCGGTCCACCAAACGCCGGCGCGGGATTCGGTGGACTTCGCTCTCGCTCGTCCACCCTACCGGTCCAACTGACGATCAAGGCCGCAGGATCTGTTGGAGAATCGCAACGCGCTTTCCTATCCTGAACAGCATTTGCACGGACCTTTTATCAGGTATAATCCGCCCATCGGATGCACTGAGTGCAACAAGAACGGGAAGTCGGACCTTCCGCGAGGCTGCTGATCATAACCCGCGCAAATGGAGCGCGAGAAATGAGCTCGAAATCATAGTTCCTGACCTCTTTACCCTATCTTTACTGCCCCACTCCCTTCGTTCGCCCTGCAGAGGCAATCCCCGGCCAATTTGCTCGGCTTCTCCGCCGCGGCATTTGAGTCGCGGCTCGGTGCCTATTAGAAACTTGTGGGTGGTGGGAAATGCGCGCCAAGCGCAAGTGCGCGAACGGGCGCCTGAGCAGGATGGCGGGTCCGCTGAGCTTGGGCTCAAGCTCGGGTATGGCAGAGTGGAGCGAAAGCTCGAGCGGGATGCTCCTTGTGGAATCTGGTCTTTTGGGATCCGGTCTTGTGTGATCTACTGATATTGTGCGAGGTATGCTGGACCGTCTTGTCCTGAAGTGCGAGCAGCGTCCGACACCCGCCCGCGCCCGAGCCAGGTGGATGTCAGTCATGCTCGCAGGGAGCCAGGGTGTCAGCAAGATGAATTCCACTCGCTATCGAGCGGAATGACTTAGCTTTTTCTCAAGGCTATGTCATTAGAAATGCCAACGTAGGTTGGTGCGTTTTTTGTGATGAGGTTGTTATGGCAGGCGAATTGGTTTCTGGAACAGTCAAGTGGTTCAATGATGAAAAGGGCTATGGGTTCATTGAGCGAGAAGAGGGCAAGGATGTCTTCGTGCATTACAGTGCGATCAACAGTGGCGGTGGACGCCGCACCCTGCTCGAGGGCCAGCGAGTGACCATGGAGGTGACTCAGGGGCCTAAGGGGCCGCAGGCGGAGAACGTGACACCCGCTTGAGGGGCACGGTCGCGAGATAGGGCGGGCGGTGCTCGCGGGGCTGTGTTGCCGTCGAGCCGGCACGCCCCATCGTGCTGCGCGCTGATCGGCGTGAGTGCGGGCTCTGAGGGCGGAGTGAAAGCGCTTTTTAGGGGCTTCCATCGTCCTGTCCCGCGGCCGTCACTGCTCCGAGCAGGCTTGAAGTAGGAGCGCTGTGGCTCCGGCTCCGGCTTCGGCTCGGATTGCTCCCTCGTTTCTCTGTGGAGCGCCATCATCGTCTCGATTACTTGTCTCCCCTCGGGTGAGACGGGCTCCGGGGCTATGAAAATGTACCGAGCGCACCGCGAGAATTGCCTCTGTCTGTGTAAGCTGGGGCGCCGCGCGGGGGAGGCGACAAACAATGCGTCGAGCTTCCGCCGACCCCGGGCTTCGTGCCTCAGGTCGATGAGTCCAGCATTTCCTCACCTTCCCTGGCTCTGACCCTCTCTCATCGATCGCTCAATCGAGGTCTGTCTGTGATCGGAGTCATCTGAGGACGGCTCAGGCAGCACCATCTCGCTTGCGCGGCCTGGCTGCGCCTCGCCGCTCACCCTTCTCCCAAGTCGCTGCGGGTGTTAGGCCCGCTGTTACCGGCTCGCCCTGCCGCCGATGCCGAATTCGCGCGAAAAAAATCCTCTAAGGCTATAATGCCGTGGAAGATTTGGAGGACCGCATGGCACAGGCAACACGCTACGGGCAGCTCACTTTCAGCGATCACGTCGAGCGCGCACTGCGCGAGGGCTCGATGTGGACGCTGATGTGCGCTGCCATCTACCTTGCGCTGTCACTGGTGAGCTACTCACCGGAAGATCCGGGGTGGTCCTATGTCGGCGAGGCCACGCAGATCAGCAATGCGGGCGGCCGGACCGGTGCCTGGTTCGCCGACATCGCGCTCTATTTGTTCGGATTCTTCGCCTACCTGCTGCCCTTCATGGTCGCCTGGAGCGCCTGGCTGGTTTTCCGCGGTCCAGGTGAGGACGCTGGCGTCAAGACCTGGCTGCTGTCGCTGCGCTGGATGGGCTTTCTGGTCACCGTAGCGGGCGGCTGTGCCTTCGCATCCATTCATTTCGCGGACTATGGTGGCTATCTGCCCAATGGTGCAGGTGGTGGGCTGGGACTCCTCGTCAGCAGTCATATGGTTGCGGCATTCAATCCGACGGGGGCCAACCTCTTGCTGGTGGGGGGGCTTGTCGTCAGCCTGACGCTGTTCTTCGGCATCTCCTGGGTCAAGCTGATGGACGCCATCGGGGCCGCTGTCCTGCAGGGGGCGACTTCGGTTTGGCAGGGCTTGACGCGCTCGATCGGCGGTCTCTCCTCCACGCAGGTGCGCAAGCGCTCGGAGAGGGAGGCCTATCCAGACGGCCTCCCCAAGGCGCTGAAGCTGGTCGATCCATCCGCGGCGCCGCTCTCGGGCGATAGCGACGAAGGGCAGGCCAGCCTCAGGCGCAAGGCGCGTCGTCGCTCGCCGACGAAGCTGCCACAGGCGGTTCAGGATGCGATGACCGATCCCGCGGCCGTGGAGGTCGTGACTCCGGCCCCCGAGGTGCGCACAGAATCGCCGAGCTCCAAGCCGAGCTTGATGCAGACCGCTGGCGCCGCCTTGCGCGGGGTCGCCGAGGGCCTGCGCGACACCGTGCCGCGGCCAGCCAGCGACGCCAGGCCCCAGCCGTCGTCTCCCGCGCAGCCCGGCGGCAAGAAGCGCGCCTTCGCGCCCGGCGACGCGCCCATGCCGCCGCTCGATCTGCTCGATGTGCCACGGCGAAGCGGGCGCGGCTACTCGCAGGAGAGGCTCGAGGAGCTGTCGCGCCAGGTCGAGAGCAACCTGGCCGATTTCGGCGTCGAGGTCGAGGTGGTCGCCGTCTATCCGGGGCCAGTCGTAACCCTCTTCGAGCTGCGACTGGCGCCAGGGATCAAGGCCAGCAAGATCACTGGGCTCGCGCGAGATCTGGCGCGCGCGCTCACAACCGTCAGCGTGCGGGTGGTCGAGATCATCCCGGGCAAGTCGGTCATCGGCATCGAGATTCCGAACAAGCAGCGCGAGACCGTCTTCCTGCGCGAGATCTTCGACTCGCCCGCCTACCAGGATGCGTCCTCGCCGCTGACGCTGGGACTGGGTACCAACATCTCCGGACTCCCCGTCGTCTCGGATCTGTCCCGCATGCCGCACGCGCTCATCGCCGGCACCACGGGCTCGGGCAAGTCGGTGGCGATCAACGCCATGATCCTGAGCCTTCTCTACAAGGCGGGGCCGGAGGACGTGCGCCTCATCATGGTCGACCCCAAGATGCTGGAGCTCTCCGTCTACGAGGGTATCCCGCATCTGCTGACGCCCGTCGTCACCGACATGAAGGAGGCGGCCAACGCCTTGCGCTGGTGCGTGGGCGAGATGGAGCGGCGCTATCGGCTGATGGCCAAGCTCGGGGTGCGCAACATCGCCGGCTACAACCGCAAGATCGCCGAGGCGGAAGCGGCAGGCACGCCCATCCCGGACCCGACGGTCAGCCAGGAGGATCTGCTGGCGTCGGGTGGCGAGGTCCCCATGCTCGGCCACCTGCCCTATATCGTCGTCATCATCGACGAGCTGGCCGACATGATGATGGTGGTCGGCAAGAAGGTGGAGGAGCTGATCGCGCGCTTGGCGCAAAAGGCGCGGGCCTCCGGCATCCACCTGCTGCTCGCGACCCAGCGTCCCTCGGTCGACGTCCTGACCGGCCTCATCAAGGCCAATATCCCGACGCGCATGGCCTTTCAGGTGTCCTCGCGGATCGACTCGCGCACCATCCTCGATCAGATGGGCGCCGAGCAGCTCCTAGGCCATGGCGACATGCTCTACCTCCCGCCCGGCGGCAACCTGCCGCAGCGCGTTCACGGCGCCTTCGTCGACGACCCCGAGGTCCATCGCGTGGTGGAGTTCCTCAAGAGCCAGTACGGCGAAGCGGACTACATCCATGATGTGCTTCGCGAGCCGACCGAGGCGCTGCCCGGTATCGATCCCGAGCCGAAGGGGGAGACCGAGGATACCGATCCGCTCTTCGACGAGGCCGTCCAGTTCGTCGTCGAGAGTCGACGGGCGTCCATCTCGGGCGTGCAGCGCAAGCTCAAGATCGGCTACAACCGCGCGGCGCGCATGGTCGAGGAGATGGAGCGCATCGGCATCGTCGGTCCGGCCGAGACCAACGGCAACCGCGAGGTGCTGGCGCCGCCTCCGATGGACGATTGACCGCCTCGCAGGCGTCGTCGGCGGATTGGCGGTCGGCACTTTTCGACCATGGCGTTGTCTCCACGCTCGGGCACTTACTCTGGAGAAGACTGGGTATGGCTTTGATTTCCGATCTCGTGCCGGCGCGCTGGCGGGCAGCTCCTTGGCGGCGATGGGCGCAGATGCGTGCTGGCGCCGCCATCCTGTCTGGCCTCTTGGTGCTCGTCTGGACAGGCGGCGCCTTTGCGATGGATGCCGCCGAACAGGTCGACGACTACCTGGCCGGGCTCGACAGCCTGGAGGCGAGCTTTCAGCAATACACCTTCAACGCGGACCGCACGCAGATGATGGAGGCGAGCGGCACGCTCTATCTCCAGCGTCCTGGCCGTTTCCGCTGGGAGTACGACAAGCCGAACAAGCAAGTCATTCTCGCCGACGGCAAACGTGTCTACGTCCACGATCTCGAGCTCAAGCAGGTCTCTCACCAGAGCCAAAAGAAGGCGTTGAGCGGAACGCCGGCCCTGCTGCTCGCGAGTGCGGATCCCATCGAAAAGCACTTTCGGGTCCGCGCGATCGACAGCACCGACGGACGTGACTGGGTCGAGCTCATTCCCAAGGCGAAGGACACGGATATCGTCCGGATCGAGCTCGGCTTCGGCGCTCGGACGCTCGACAGCCTCATCATGGAAGACAGCTTCGGGCAGGAGACGCGGCTGAACTTCAGCGGGGCGCGGCGCAATCTCAAGCTCGAGCCCAGCCTCTTCGAGATCGATCCGCGCGCCGTCGACGATTTCCTCAAGTTCGACTAGGGCATCATGACTCGCGCAGCAGGTGACGCGCCGCTCGCCGATCGCATGCGGCCGGCGCGTCTCGACGACTTCGCCGGACAGGCGCACCTCGTCGGCTCGGGCAAGCCGCTGCGCCAGGCCATCACGTCCGGGCGTCTGCACTCCATGATCTTCTGGGGTCCTCCGGGCACCGGCAAGACGACGCTGGCGCGACTGCTCTCCAGCCAATCCGGTGCGCACTTCCTGACCATCTCCGCGGTGCTGGCTGGCGTCAAGGAGATCCGCGAGGCGGTGGCCGAGGCCAAGGCGATGCGCCAGATGGAGGGCAGGGGAACCGTCCTCTTCATCGACGAGGCGCATCGTTTCAATAAGAGCCAGCAAGATGCCTTTCTCCCGCATGTCGAAGACGGCACCCTGATCTTCATCGGGGCAACGACCGAGAATCCCTCCTTCTCGCTCAACAACGCCCTCCTGTCGCGCGCGCGTGTCTATGTCCTCAAGCCGCTGACCGAGGAAGACCTGCTGAAGGTCTTGGAGCGCGCGCTCGGGGCCGCGGATGCCGGGCTTGGCGGGCAGGGGCTGGCCCTCGATGGCGAAGCGGCCCGTTTGCTTGCGAGGACGGCGGACGGGGATGCGCGCCGCGCCTTGAATCTGCTCGAGCTCGCCGCCCAGGTCGCGCCACAGGGCCAGATCGACACCTCGGTCGTGGCCGAGGTCTCGGCCGCCTCTGTGCGCCGCTTCGACAAGGGGGGCGACAGCTTCTACGACCAAATTTCGGCCTTGCACAAGTCGGTGCGCGGATCGAGTCCGGATGCTGCCCTCTACTGGCTCGCGCGCATGATCGACGGCGGCTGCGATCCGCTCTATATCGCCAGGCGGCTCGTGCGCATGGCGAGCGAGGACATCGGCAACGCCGATCCGAGGGCCTTGGATCTGGCCATCAACGCCTGGCATGCTCAGGAGCGGCTCGGCTCGCCGGAAGGTGAGCTGGCCCTGGCCCAGGCCGCCGTCTATCTGGCGTGCGCCGCGAAGAGCAATGCCGTCTACAAGGCATGGGGCGCGGCCTTGGCCGATGCCCGCGGCTCGGGCTCTTTGGAGGTTCCCGTTCACCTGCGCAATGCGCCGACCAAGCTCATGAAGGAGCTCGGCTATGGCCGTGCCTACCGCTATGCCCACGACGAGCCCGAGGCCTACGCTGCAGGGGAGCGTTACTTCCCGGATGAGCTGGGCGAGCGTCATTACTATGCCCCCGTCGACCGCGGACTCGAGATCCGCATTCGCGAAAAGCTCGCGCATCTGCGCGCGCTCGATCAGGCGGCGCCAAAGGAATGAGTGGGTGGATGCGTGCGGGGCGCAGGCCTAGCAGCGGCAGGTCTCTTGCGATCCTGCGCGGGGGCATCTGGTGCCTGTCCTCTTGGCAGATGCTCGCCGTGGTCCTGCTCGTGGCGTTTTGCGGCGCCACTGCGAGCGAAGCGCCGGACCCAGGCGTTGTCCTGGCCAAGCCGGCCGAGCGCCTTGTGTCCTTGACCGGCTTCACTCGGGCGAGAGCTGAAATGCCCTTGGCCGCCGAGCAGTCCGGTCGGGTCGAGGCCGTCTTCGCGGATGTCGGCGAGCCCTTGGACGCGGAGGGCCGGTTCGCCCAGCTCGATACGACCTTCATTCGGCTCGAGCTCGAAGAGCTGCAGGTGCAGCAGGAGCGGCTGCGCACGCAGATCGCCTTCGACGAGCGCGAGGCGCTTCGTTATCGGGCCTTGGCGGAAGAGAAGAACACCTCAGCGTCGCAATTGGATGCCCTGGAGCAATCCCTGCGCGACAACAGACACGCCTTGAAGGCGCTGGACGTCAAGCGGCGCATCGCCGAGGAGCGCCTGTCCCGGTCGCTGATCCGCGGCGCCCCGGGCTGGCAGGTCACCGAGCGCGCGATCGAGCCGGGGCAATGGGTCTCCGAGGGCGAGGTGGTCGGACGAGCCGGCGATTTCTCGACGCTCCTGGTGCCCTTCGCGCTGACACCGGATCAGCTCATGGCGCTGAAGTCGGTTGGTGACGATGTCGAGGTTCAGGTGACCGACCTGCGCCGTGCTGCGCGCGCGCGGATCTATCGCGTGAGTCCAGGGTTCGACGCGCGGACGCGCAAGGTGGCTGTGGAGCTTGCGGTCAGCGAGCCTCTGCCTGAGATGCGTGGTGGGCTGCGGGTGCGGCTCGCTCTGCGTCTGCCCGAGGCTAGTGGCGCCGTTCGGGTTCCCGCGGCCACCCTGGGTACCAGCTATGAGGAGCACTGGGTCAGGCGCCAGGATGGTGAGCGCCTGCCTGTCTTGATGCTCGGCGAAGATCCCTTCCATGAGGGTGAGCTGCGCGTCGTCGGCCCAGACCTGGCACCCGGCGACGCCCTAAGCACCCGGCCGGAGCCCTGAGCCGTGGAGTCCCTGGTCCGCTTTACGCTGCGCCAGCGGGTCCTCTTCAATCTGATCTTCGTGCTCATGATCGTGGCCGGCGTCTTTACGCTCGGTCTCATCCCGGCCGAGCGCTATCCGGAGATCAACTTCGGCAAGGTCGAGATCACCACCGTCTTTCCGGGCGCCTCGCCACGCGATGTCGAGGCCCTGGTGACGCGCGAGATCGAAGAGGCGCTCGACGGCCTGGAGAATGTCGAGCTCATCCGCTCCAGCTCGCTGCGGGAGCGCTCGTCGCTCACCGTCAAGTTTCGCGACGGCAGCGACTATGACTCCCTCTACGACGAGCTGCGCTTCCGCGTGCTCAGCGTCCTCGAACGGCTCCCGGAGGGCATCGACCCGCCGCGCTTCGACCTCATCCGCACCTCCTATTGGCTGCCCGTGGTGGCGGTCAATCTGGTCGGGGAGCGCTCCAATCGCGCCCTGTCGCTCATGGCGAAGGAGCTCCAGGTTCGTCTGTCGCAGATCCCGGGCGTGACTGATGCGCGCCTGCAAGGAGAGCAGGAGCGCGAATTCCACGTCCTGCTCGACCCCGACAGGCTCAAGCAGCAGGGCGTGAGCTTCGACCAGGTCGCCGCGGCGCTCCAAGACGCCAATGTCAGCATCCCCGCGGGGGATTTCGTCGATGCCTCGGGCGAGCTCCTGGTGCGCGTCGACGAGCGCTTCCGCTCCCGCCAGCAGGTCGTCTCCACCATCGTCCGAGCCGATGCGGACGGCTCCTTCGTGCGGGTTGGCGATCTGGTCCGGGACGCCCGCCCGGACTATCGCGATCCCAGTGTCCTCACCTCTGTCAATGGTCAGCCCTGCGTGACCCTGCTGGTCGCCAAGGCCGAGGACGGCAGTGCGCTGGACATCTATGCCGCCATCGAGGCCATTCTCGAGGAGATCGAGCCCGCGCTGAGCCAGCAGGGCATCAAGGTCGCGCTGACGCAGGACTCGACGACCTATATCCGCGAGTCCATCAGCACCCTCGGCTGGAACATGATCGTCGGGGTTCTGCTGGTCGGACTCATCCTCTGGTACTTCATGGGGCCGCGTAACGCGGGTCTGGTGACCCTGGGGATTCCCTTCGCCTTCATGGTGACCATGGTCCTGATCCAGCTCACCGGCAATTCGCTGAACGAGATCACCCTGTTCAGCTTCGTACTGGTCTCCGGCATCATCGTGGACGACGCCATTGTCGTGGTGGAGAACATCTATCGGCGTACCCAGCTCGGCGAGCCGATCGAGCGGGCGATCGTCGAGGGCACCGCGGAAGTCGCCTGGCCGGTCGTCTCAGCGACGGCGACGACAGTGGCCGCCTTTCTGCCCATGCTCATCATGACGGGCTCGACGGGCGAGTTCTTCGCCCTCATTCCCAAGACCGTCAGCTTCGCGATCGTCGCCTCGCTCGTGGAGTGTCTTGTGATCCTGCCGCTGCATTACGAGCATTTCGGTCCCCGTCCGATGACGGATGGGCTCGCTCTGCATGAGCGCGACAATGCCATCCTCGCCTGGCTGCGCAGAGTGACGGACCGCTTGATGCGGGTGGCGCTGAGGTTCCGCAAGACGGCGCTGGCGCTCGTTGGTGTCGCCTTCCTGGCTTCCGTTGCCATCATGGGCGTCTCCGTCGCGGGCATTCTGCCCCTGGTGAAGATCCAGTTCTTCCCGGACGACTACAACCTCTATTACGCCTTCATCGAGGGACCCGCCGAGACGCCGATCGAGCGGATCGACGCGCGCCTGAAGGCGATGGAGGAGGTCGTGATGGCCGACGGGCCGGGATACGCCCGCTCGGCGGCAGGCTTCGCCGGCTTCACCGTGACCGAGGATTATGAGAACAGCTACGGGCACAATCTCGGCACCCTCATGGTCGCCCTCCCATCCAAGGGGGAACGAGTCTTCGACGATGCCCAGGCACACCTCGAGCGCATGCGCGAGCGCCTGACTGCGCGTTTCGCCGAGCCCGGTTTTCGCGTCTGGGTCAGGGCCGAGAAGGACGGCCCGCCGAGCGGTAAGGATCTCAACATCCAGGTGGTCGGCTCGGACGAGGACGCGGTGCGCCGGTTGAGCGATACCCTGCTGGCGAGGCTGGACGTGCATCCGGACTTCGGGCCGAGCCTCATCGGCCTTACGGACGATCGCGGCCGCCCCGCGCGGGTCTTCCGCATGGAGGTCGACGCGGAGCGGGCGCGCGAGCTCGGACTGACGCAGGGCGACGCGGCGCGACTGGCCGCCGCGGTGCTGGACGGGCGCTATCTCGGCAAGTACCGCTTCAGCGACGAGGAGGCCGATCTCAAGCTGCGCGTCGACCCCGCCTATCTCGACCGTCCCGAGCGCGCCCTCGACATCCCGGCGCTCGAGCACCCCTCCGGGCCGGTGCTGCTCGGCGATCTCGTCCACCCGGTCATCGAGAGCCAGCCCGGCGAGCTGAGGCGCTACCAGCGCCAGCGCAGTCTTACCATCACCGCGGACATCGCAGCAGGCTCGGGGCTCTCCGCGCCTCAGATCGTCGCCTGGGTGCGCGACCAATACCGCCAGATTAGGGGCGAGTTTCAGGGGGCGACCCTGGTCTTCGGCGGTGCCTACGAGGAGACGCAGCGCTCCTTCGACAGTCTTACGCGGGCCTTCGGGCTGGCGCTGCTCATCATCTACTTGATCCTCGCGACGCAGTTCAAGTCCTATGCCCAGCCGCTAATCATCCTCTCGGCCGTGATGTTCTCCATCATCGGCGTGGTCTTCGGCAAGCTGCTCACCCAATCCCTCTTCACCATCAACAGTTTCATCGCCGTTGTCGGTGTCACCGGCGTGGTGGTGAACGACTCCCTCGTTTTGCTCGACTTCATCAATCGGCGCTACAGGGCCGGGCTGAGCCGCCGCGAGGCCATCATCGACGGCGTCCACGTCCGCCTGCGCCCCATCGTTCTGACGACCTTGACGACAGTGCTCGGCCTGCTGCCCATGGCGGTCGGCTTCCCGAGCTATTCCATCGTCTGGGGCACCATGGCCTCGACCTTCGTGACGGGCTTGGCCGCGGCGACCTTTCTCACGCTCTTCATCGTTCCGGTCGCCTGGGACCTGATGATGGGCTGGCAGGAGCGCCGAGCCGGGGCAGGGCGGCGAGTCGCGCCGCCATGACCGTCCGAGATCGGCAGAGACGCCCTTCCAGCGGGATCCGGGCAATGCCCGCGAGCCAGGCTCGGCGTGTCCCCTGTTATCCAGGGCGCCTGCTCTTCCTGCTACTGTGCCTAATCAGTCTTCCCAGTGCCGCATTGATCAACGGCCAGCTCGATCGTGCGGGAGCATACGGCGCCGTCGTCACAATCTGGCGGACCCAGGATTCCAGATGCAGCGCGGCCAAGATCGCGCCGCGGACCTTCTTGACGGCGGCTCACTGCGTGATCGACGTGCCATCGGGCGGATTGGCTCCGGCCTTTCGCACTGGCGGCCAGATTCGGGTGAGCAACGCGGCCATCGCCGATTGGCCGAGCGCCGAGCCCCTGGTCGTTGCACGGACCGACCTGCCGCCTCGATTCGAACGGGGGCTGAGACGCCTGTATGCGTATCAGCAAGGACTCATCGCGGATTACCGCAAAGGCTACAGCGGCGCCGAGCTCGATCGCCGCATCCGCCTGGTCCATGCGGACTCACGGATCAGCGACCGCTTTCCGGATGCGGCCCTGGTGCGCGTCGCCCAGGCAACGCCAAGGATCCCCGTGATTCCCGTGCGTCTAGCGCCATTGGCGGCCGGGGCCGAGGTGATCTTGGTCGGCTATGGCTGCGAGCGGGTCAGCGATTGGCGCAGGGGACGGAGCCGTCGGCAAGCGGCGCGCCGTACTTGGGGACGGAGCCGCGTGATTCGTGTCGATAGCGTCAACTTCTATAGCTTCGCCGGAGAGCGTCTCGCCGGGAGCGCAACCCTCTGTCCAGGCGATTCAGGTGGCCCCGTGCTGTTCGAGGGCGATGTGGTCGGCGTGCATGGCACCGTTTGGGGGCTCAGCCATCGGGACACGGCTCGGTCAAATATGTCGGTCAATTTGCATGGCTTGCGGGATTGGGGGGCTTGGCCAGATTGATTCGGCGGAAAGGTCTCGTCGCTCAAGACCTTGCCGGGTAGAGGGTGAGGCCACCCCGTCCTGGGGCAGCATGCCGGCCCCCGGGTTGTTGCGCCCTGTCGTCTCGTCGATACTGGAGTGAAGAATCCCAGGGAGTCTCCTGACATGCTTCTTCCTGCGCAGAGTCCAGTCGGGCATACCTACGCCGAATATCGCGGATGGCCCGAGGATCAACGCTTCGAGCTGATCGAGGGTGTGGCCTACGCCATGGCGCCCGCGCCGAGCAGGCTGCACCAGCGGCTGACTTTCGAGCTTGCGCGTGAGATTGCTCGCGTGTCGGAGGGAAGCGGCTGCGAAGTCAATGTCGCTCCCTTCGACGTCCGGCTCCCGGAGGGGAGCGAAGCGGACGACGACATCCTCACCGTGGTCCAGCCGGACATCAGCCTGGTATGCGATCCGTCCAAGCTGGACGACAAGGGCTGTCGCGGCGCGCCCGATTGGCTCATTGAGGTGCTGTCGCCGGCGACCGCCGGTCATGATCAGGTACGCAAGCTCTTGCTCTACGAGCGCCACGGCGTCAAGGAGTACTGGCTGGTCCATCCTGTCGACCGGGTTGTGACCATGTATCGCCTGGAAGACGGTGCCTACGGGCGCCCCGCAGTCTCAGAGCTGCAGGGTCGCGCGGCCTGCCAGGCCTGTCCCTGTGTGGAGATCGACTGGGAGCGCGTCGTCGAGGGCCTGCCCGCCGCATCCAGCGATGGATAGGGATGACGAGAAGGCGCCGCGCCAGATAGGCAAAGCCTGGGAGCGCCGCCCCGGCGCGACGAGGCCTGCTCCGACCGCCCTGGTCGCGGCGGGCTGCCGCCATCGAAGGCGCGAGCGGCTGACCCGATCCGACTTGGCTTGGTCGACCGCTTGAGCCGCTGTTCTTGCCAAGACTGTTTCGTGACGGAGCTCCAGGATTCGCCCACCTGAAGAGCGGCAATCCTTCTCGTCCTGCGGCACCGGCGTGGCGGGTGTCGTAGGTCCGGAGTCGGGCCAAACAGCTCACTAAAAAATCCTGTCTCTCTGGTGGCATCGTCCCAGGGGCGCTCCTTGCAAGCCGATGGACTCTGACACTTGCTTGTTCATGTCTGGGATGAATGACCGGTGCCGTGCATGAAGCGGAACTTCCCGGTGGGGGCTCCGATGACTCCTTTGAGTCGTGACCTGTCCTCGATCCAGAGGCTCGACTGACTCCTTACCGCGTGTAGGAGTAGCTCTCCTTGGGGCGATGAGCGTCAGCTTATGGATGCCTACAACCAGAACGCCGACGCAAACTGTATTCGGCCGAAAACGGCGGTGGCGGAATCTAGTCGGTCCAGCGCGGATGGTTTTTAGAAAACTCGGCGGAATGGCGTGAGCGACAACACCGCTGGCGGCTGCAAGCTGGCAGCTCGATTCAGGTTGACAGCGCCTGGACATCGCCGGGTGAGCGCTCCCTGCTAGTCGGCGCTCCTGGGGGCCGTCAATTGCTCGAGCACTTCGAGGGTCGACAAGGCCTGGTCGCGATCCGATCCGCACATCTCCAGGCTTGGTGCTAAGGAGGCGCAGACGGCGGGGCGGAGCTGGCTGCCAAACAGCTTGCAGGCGAGGTTGTCGTCGAGCTGAGCGCAGGTTACGCCGGCCGGCTTTCCATGCGGCATGCCGGGGATCGGGCTGCTGATCGAGGGTGCGATGCAGCAGGCGGCGCAGCCGGGGCGGCAGGTAAGGGGCTCTGGATTCACTGGCTCGGTCAGTCTTCTACAGCCGCAGTCCGAGCCGTTGTCCGAGCTGGACCTTTTGACCGGCGACCAGTACCGGCTCCCACTGCACGCGATTTGGGGGGAAGAGCAGGATAACTGTGGAGCCCAGATTGAAACGGCCCATCTCGTCGCCGGCCTCGAGGCGGAGGTGCTGGCAGTCGTCCGAGTAGTCCCAGCGCTGAATGTCCTGGCCGGAGTGTGGCGGCGTGATCTCGCCCGCCCAGAGGGTCTCGATGCCGCCGACGAAGATGGCCCCCACCAAGATGAGGCCCATGGTGCCTGCCTCCGTGTCGAAGCGGCAGACGACGCGCTCGTTGCGCGCGAAGAGCCCAGGGACAAGGCGTGCCGTGGTGGCGTTGACGCTGAACAGCTGGCCTGGTACGTGGAGCATCTGGGTCAGATCGCCGGCCAGCGGCATGTGGATGCGGTGATAGTCGTTCGGCGATAGATAGATGGTCGCGAACTGGCCGCCATCGAACGGATGTGTTTCGTCTGGCTCGATCCCGAGCAATGCCCGCACGCTGTAGTCATGCCCCTTGGCCTGGATGAGCTTGCCGTCACTGATGGGGCCGATCTGACTGATGGCGCCATCCACGGGGCAGAGCACGGCACGTGGGTGGGTGTCTAGGGGGCGCGCTTCCGGTTTGAGGGCCCGGGTGAAGAAGGCGTTGAAGTGCGGATAGGCGGAAAGGCGCGGCTCGCGCGCCAGGCTCATGTCGATGCGGTAGAGGCGGGCGAAGCTGCGAATGACCAGGGCCTTGAGCGGCCGCCATTGTACGCGTGCCAGCCGGTACATCTGCTCCGAGAGCCAACGCTGAGGGACGAGGTGCTGGAGCGCGACGAAGAGCCGCTCCCCGATGCTGGGCTTGGTCGAGCGCGTCATGGCTGCTCCGGAAGCAGGGTGGAGGCGTCCGCATAGACCGCCTTGAGGTCCTCGGCGACCGCCTGGCCGCTCTCGCTCGCCGGAAGCAGGGCGACTAGGTAGCCGCCCGGGCCGAAGAGAAAGAGGGTCGGCTCGGCATCGTCCGGCAGGCCGAGCGTGGCCCGGAGCCGGTCGATCTCCTCGCCATCGCCACCGAGGATATGCAGGGCCGGTGAGAGCCGCGCAAAATCGCGAGCCAGGCCGGGGGCTTCAGCCGTTGCGACGAGGACGAGCTGCAGGCTACCCCTGAGCTTCGGCTGGTCTGCGACGCGATTGTAGGCATCGATGAGGCGCTGCACGCCCCGCTGACCCGATGCCTGGGCCAGGTCGCCGAAGGCCATGAGCGTCCAGCCCTTGGCCAGATGGCTCTGATCGAAGCGCTGGCCCAAGGCGTCTCGCAGGCTGAAGTTGGGGATGGCGCCGACCGGTCGAACCAGGACGCCGTTGATGCGTACCTGCTCGTCACCGCCGCGCTGATACCGATTCCCCCACTGGTAGCCGACCACGAAGAGCGCCATCGCGCCCAGGACCATGACCAGGCGGATCCAAAGGCTGTGGCGGTTGCGGAGAAACATCTCGGTCGCTATCTAACGGCAGTCCGCGTCCTGATCGAGCAGGGCGCGCGCAGCGGAGATCGCGGCGCTGGCATCCGTATTGTGGCCCATCGCCCCCAGCTCGCTCGCGAAGGCGCTGATGCACAGCAGAATGTTTGCCGGGCGGCTGCTGTAGCCCATGAGTCCGATACGCCAGATCTTGCCTGCCAGGTCGCCGAGGCCGGCACCTATCTCCAGGTTGTAGCGGCTCAACAGCCGCGCGCGCAGGGCGGCCTCGTCGACGCCGGCCGGGACGGACACGCTGTTGAGCTGCGGCAGGCGCTCAGATTCCGGGACCATGAGCTCCAGACCCAGTGCCTCCAGGCCTGCGCGCAGTGCCAGGTGGTGGTGGCGATGGCGCTGCCAGGCCTGCTCCAGACCTTCTTCCGACAACATCACCAGGGATTCGTGCAGGGCATAGAGCGCATTGACGGGGGCCGTATGGTGATAGGTGCGCTTCTGCTCGCCGCTCCAGTAGCCCATGACCAGGTTCAGATCCAGGAACCAGCTCTGCACCTTGCTCTTGCGGTCGCGGACCTTTTCCAGGGAGCGCTCGCTGAAGGTGACGGGCGCCAAGCCGGGGGTGCAGGAAAGACATTTCTGCGAGCCCGAGTAGACGGCATCCAGCCCCCAGGCGTCGACCTCGACCGGCGATCCGCCCAGTGAGGTGACTGTGTCGACGATGGTCAGGCAGTCGTGCTGGCGTGCGATCGCGGCTAGGGCCTTGGCGTCGGAGCTAACGCCCGTGCTCGTCTCGGCATGCACGAAGGCCAGGATGCGGGCCTTCGGATGCTGCCGCAGCGCGCTCTCGACCTGCTCGGGATCGACGGCGCGGCCCCAGGTGCCTTGCACCACGATGGGCTTGCCACCGGCGCGCTCGACGTTCTCCTTCATGCGCCCGCCGAAGACCCCGTTGATGCACACGACGACTTCGTCTCCTGGCTCTACCAGGTTGACGAAGCACAGCTCCATCCCGGCAGAGCCAGGCGCAGAGACCGGCATCGTCAAGGCATTCTGGGTGCGGAAGGTCTGCCGCAGCAGCGTCTTCAGCTCGTCCATCATGCCGACGAAGGCTGGGTCTAGATGCCCGATGGTGGGGCGGGCCAATGCAGCGAGAACCCGTGGGTGGACATCGGCGGGGCCCGGCCCCATCAAGGAGCGAGGAGGCGGATTGAAGGAGCGAATGGTCATGGTGGCCGTCCGGAGGTCTGTCAGCGGCCCGCGCAGGGCGTGGGCGGATGAATGCGAAGCGCGAGTGGGCAACGGAGTATAAGTGGCGCCCACCAGCGGCTCAAGGCAGTGGAGAACCGACCCGAGCCAGGGTCGATAGCGAGGTAGAGATGACACGAAATGCGGAAAAGTCAGATGCCGAATGGCGGGCCGAGCTGACGCCCGAGCAATATCACGTTTGCCGGGAGAAGGGCACCGAGCCCGCGTTCACCGGCCAATACCATGATCTTAAGTCCCCGGGTCTCTACCGCTGTAGCTGCTGCGGCGATCCGCTGTTCAGCTCGGAGGAGAAGTTCGACTCCGGCAGCGGCTGGCCGAGCTTCTGGGAGCCAGTGGATTCCGGCGTGGTCGAGACCGAGGAAGACCGCAGTCATGGGATGCACCGCACCGAGGTGCATTGCAAGAGCTGTGGGGCGCACCTCGGGCATGTCTTCCCGGACGGCCCGCGACCGACCGGATTGCGCTACTGCATCAACTCGGTGTCGCTCGCGTTCGAGCCCAGCGACCACTGATGCGGTGAGCCCAGACGTGCGCGGCGATCTGTCCCGCCGTCTAGCGGTTCGGGGCCGGTTGGTGCTCGCCGTCGCTCGGCTCGCTCAGCTCGGTCGGGATCTCGATCTCCATTCCATCGTCCTCTACCGTGGGTCCATTGTCCGGCTCGGGCGCCTCCGGGCCGGTTCCCAAGAGGCCCATGGTGGCGTTCTGCCCGGGTACCTCGAAGCGCATCTCCGGCCAGATGGCAAGGCCCTTGGCGGCTGAGATGGTGCCGCCGGATTCCTGATCGATGGCAGTGCCGCTCAGGGCCGTCCGCACGATCATCGGGCTCTCGCCCCTGATGCCCGTCAGCTTCCCGGTGCCTCCGGTAATGGTGAACTTGCCCTTGCAGGCGCCGGGTGCGCCATCGCAGTTGAATTCGGTATAGACATAATCGCCCGTCGGACTCTCCAGGGTGCAGTAGCCGTGCCCCTCCAGCTGGTTGGTCAGCACATGGATGATTTGGGTGGAGGGGCAGGTGAAGAGCGCGGTGTCGAAGAGGCCGTCGCCGTGCTCGATGTACATGATGCCCTCGAAGGTGCCGATGAACTGGAGCTTGTCCACCGCAACCTGAAAGAGCTGGCCGTTGGCTTCCCAGGGCGCCAGGATCTTTGCCGTTCCCTGCTCGGCGGCAGCCGGGATGGCTGGGAGGAGGAAGAGGAGAAGTGACAACGCGGTGCGCTGCATAGATGCTCCGGCCGGAGGCGCGGTTGGTGGCTTGACTCCTTGACGATTCTAGGGCAGCGAGGCCGGGGCCGTCGATGGTGCGTTTTCGGCACCTGGCCGGCGCGTCGCCTCGGCAAATAGGCTAGATAGAGTGGTGACCGGCGTCAGGATCCTGGGTTAGATTGCGCGTCGCCATGAATAACGAAAAGACAGCGCCCTCGCAGGCCGTGCTCGGCTGGCGCGAGTGGCTCGCACTGCCCGCGCTCGGCATCCCCTGTATCAAGGCCAAGGTGGATACGGGGGCGCGCACCTCGACACTTCACGCCTTCTACGTCGACACCTTTCGGCGTCAGGGGCAGCTGTATGCGCGCTTTGGGGTCCACCCTGTGCAGCATCGCAGCGACATCGTCGTGCATGCAGAGGCGCCGGTCGTCGACCAGCGCAAGGTGAGCGATTCGGGCGGGCACCGCGAGGAGCGCTATGTCATCCATACGGCCGTGGCGCTGGGGCAGCTGCAGTGGCCGATCGAGCTGACTCTGACCAATCGCGAGACCATGCTGTTCCGCATGCTGCTGGGCCGCACGGCAATCGCTGGCAACGCCGTCGTCGATCCGGGGCAGTCCTTCCTAGCCGGGCGGATCCGACACCCCTGGGAGGCCTATGGTGCCGGGGCGCCGAGCGACCCCTAAGCGCCGGGCTGCGGCGCTCGCGGGGCGGGATAGACTTTGCGTGCCGCGCTCCAGCATACTGTTTCTCAACTGATGATCGCGACGCGCTTGGGGCTGCTGGGAGCGGCTGCTGCGGGGCGCGCGGCATCCCCGGCCGGCAGCGAGCTTCTGAGCGATAGACCATGCGCATCGACTGGAACGATTATCCCTGCGACGACTTCTACGACGAGCTGGTGGCGGCCCCGGGCAAGGGGCGCGAGGCGGTCGAGGGCTTGCTGGCCGACCTGGAGGAGCTGGGGCCCGATGAGCTGGTCGCACGGCAAGAGGCCGCCGACGTGGCCATCAAGGAGATGGGCATCACCTTCACGGTCTATTCCGAGGAAGGCGGCACCATCGATCGAACCTGGCCCTTCGACATCATCCCCCGCATCATCCCGCAGTCCGAATGGGAGCGTGTCGAGGCGGGGCTCAAGCAGCGCGTCCAAGCGCTCAACCTCTTCATCGACGATCTCTACCACGATCAGCGCATCATCAAGGACGGGCTCTTCCCGGCCGAGGTGCTGGCCAAGTCGGTGAACTTCCGGCCTCAGTGCGTCGGCATCGACCCGCCGCTGCAGACCTGGGCCCACATCTGCGGGTCCGACCTGGTGCGCGACGGGGACGGTACCATCTATGTGCTCGAGGACAACCTCAGGGTGCCCTCCGGCGTTTCCTACATGCTCGAGAACCGCCTGGTGACCAAGCGCGTCTTTCCGGAGCTGTTCGAGCACTATGCGCCACTGCCGGTCGACGACTATCCCTCGCAGCTCTTCGACACCCTGGCGGCCCTGTCGCCGCGGCCGGCGGACTATCCGGAGGTCGTGGTCATGACGCCGGGCATCTACAACTCGGCCTACTTCGAGCATGCCTATCTGGCGCAGCAGATGGGCTGCGAGCTGGTCGAGGGGCGGGATCTCTTCGTCGACGACCATGACTGCGTCTACATGCGCACCGTCGACGGCGCGGCGCGCGTGGATGTCATCTACCGACGGATCGACGACCTCTTCCTGGATCCCGAGGCCTTCCTGCCAGAGTCCGCCCTTGGCGTGCCTGGTCTGCTGCGGGCCTGGAAGGCGGGCAACGTCGCCTTGGCGAACGCGCCTGGGGCGGGCGTCGCGGACGACAAGGTCGTCTACGCCTTCGTCCCCGAGATCATCAAGTACTACCTGGACGCGGACCCCATCATCCCCAATGTGCCCACCTACCGCTGCATGGAGCCGGACGCGCTCGCCTACACCCTGGCGCACATGGAGGAGCTGGTGGTGAAGCCCGCCAACGAGTCGGGAGGGTATGGCATGCTGGTCGGACCCGCCTCGACCAAGAGCGAGCGGGAGAAGTTCGCGGAGCTGGTCAAGAAGGACCCACGCAACTACATCGCCCAGCCCGCGCTCAAGCTCTCGACGGTGCCGACCATCATCGGCCACAAGCTGGAGCCACGCCATGTGGATCTGCGTCCCTTCATCCTCTCGGCCGATCGGCAGCAGGTGACCATGGGCGGTCTCACGCGGGTTGCGCTGCGCAAGGGCTCTTTGGTCGTCAACTCCTCTCAGGGCGGCGGCAGCAAGGACACCTGGATCCTGCCCGAGCAGTCCGAGGCCAACTAGGCGAGACGCCCACTGATCTAACGGAGCGGATTCGATGCTGTCGCGTGTTGCGGAAAACATCTATTGGCTGTCGCGCTATGTCGAGCGTGCGGAGAACACCGCGCGTATCGTCACCGTGAACGCCAATCTGCTGATGGACCTGCCCAAGGGCATCGCGCCCGGCTGGCGCCCCTTGGTCGATATCACGGGCGCCAACACGCTCTTCGAGGAGCATTACAAGGATTACGGTGAGCGCCAGGTGCTGAAGTTCCTGATCGGCGACGAGCGCCACTCTGGCTCCATTCTCTATTCGCTGGAGGCCGCCCGCGAGAACTGCCGCACCATTCGCGACTTCGTCCCGCGCGAGGCCTGGGAGCTGCTCAACGAGCTCTTCCTCCATGCGCGCGAGCAGCTGCAGAAGGGGCTCACCAAGGGCGGGCGGCATAGCTATCTCAAGCACATCGTCCAGAGCATCCAGACCATGACTGGCATGCTCTCCGGGACCATGCTGCATGATCAAGGGTACGACTTCATCCATGTGGGGCGCTTCCTGGAGCGCGCGGACATGACGACGCGCATCATCGACGTGCGCTCGGCCAGCCTCCTGCCAGCCGAGGCCACCGAGCTGCGCCCCTATGAGACGATCCAGTGGGTCAGCGTCCTCAAGTCGCTGACCGGCTATCAGGCCTACAGGCGCAGCGAGCAGATTCGGGTGCAGCGCGGGGCGGTGCTGCGCTTCCTGCTGCAGCACGATGCCTTTCCCCGCTCGGTCGGCCACTGTCTAGATACGGTGCGAGCGAGCATGGAGAAGCTCCCCAGGAACGAGGGTCCGCTGCGCGTCCACGGCCGCTTCAAGCGCAACCTGGAGGCCGTGGTGCCGGGGCGCCTGAGTCATCAGCAGCTGCATGCCTTCATCGACGAGCTCCAGGTCTGCGTCGGCGAGCTTCACGACGAGATCGCCAAGACCTGGTTCCCGCCGCCGCCCGAAGCCCAATCGCAGTCGCAGAGCCAGGGCTGAGCCAGCGGCTTGCTGATCCTGCCGCTCAGGTCCGCGGCTTGGATGGTGCATCCAGACCGGCCGCGAGGTCCTTCAGCGTCAACCCCTCGAGGGCGTCGGAGAGTGCCGTTTCGATCGCGGATTCGACCCGGGCCACACCTGGCTCAGGCGACGCCTCGCGAAAGCCCGACCTGGTTTCCTCATGGCTGCGCACCTGCTCGAGCAGCTCCATGACAGGAATGCCCTCGGGCGCGCGTGACAGCACGAAGGCGGGTTGCTCCATGCCCTGGGGCAGGGTCCGAAGGATATAGCCGGCGTCTTCCAGCATGCCGAGAATGTGTCGGATATTTTCGTCCGGCAACTGGATGCGCTTGGACAGCAGCTCGCAGTCCCAAGGCGGCTCACCGGTCAAGTGGCGGTGCGTGATCTCCGCGGCGATCGACAAGGCCAAGCGCTCGCGCAGCCGGTTGCTGAGGCGCAGCTCGCGGCTCTCGATTGTCAGATATTCCGGATGCTGGTGATAGAAGGCCACGCTGGCGCCGATGAGCAGGATGAGCCAGCCCAGATAGACCCAGATCATGAAGAGCACCAGGATGGCCAGGCTGGAGTAGATTGCCATGTACCTGGTGGAGCCGGCCATGAAGTTGGAAAAGACCCCGCCGACGACCTCCCACAGCAGACCGGCGAGGAAGGCGCCGATCAGCGCAGAGGGGATGCGGACGCGCGTATTGGGCACGAACAGATAGACGAAGGCGAAGGTCAGCGAGATCATCACATAGGGCGCGAGGACGCCTGTGATCTCGATCAGCTTGCTCATGGGCGTCATGTGCATGACGGACTGCACGAAGGTGCTGCTTCCCAGCGAGGCGGATAGGCCGACCGCTGAGAAGAAGAGCACGGGTCCGATCAGGAGCACGCTGAGGTATTGGGTGAATCTCTGCCCCAGGGGGCGGATCTCGGTCACGCGCCAGGCGTAGTTGAAGGCCCCCTCGATCTTCTGGATCAGCGAGATGACCGTGTAGAGCAGCACGGCCAAGCCGACCGACCCCAGCACGCCGACCCTCATGTTGTCCACAAAGCTGATCAGGCGCTGCGTGATCTCCTGGGCGGATGCTCCAAGCGGCTCGAGGAAGCCCATCAGCAAGGGCTCGACCTGATTGTGGACGCCAAAGCCCTTGAGCACGGAGAAGCTCACGGCGAGCAGCGGCACCAGGGAGAGCAGCGTGGTGTAGACCAGGCTCATGGCGTGCAGGGACAGGTTGTCCTGGGTCAGGTCCCGCGTCACTGCGTAGAGTAGGCGCCCCATCCAGAGGAGCCTGGCCCGCCAGGGCGGAAGCTGTTGGAGGTCCGAGCCCCAGAGCAGATCATTGAGGCGTTTGGAGAGGGCAGGGGTGCGGTCCATGGCTTCCAGTATGGCTCGACGCGTGGTTGCTCAATTGTGACATGGACAGCGCCGCAGCGAGATTTTTGGCCTCAGCTTCGGCGCTGGTGGGATCCCGGATGGGTGTTCATCCTCGGTTGAGCCGTCGGCATCCAGCCCTCAGCCTTCAGCGGGGAAAATCGGGCACTTGCCTGCTGTCAATGCGCCGCTCGCGCCACCAAGGGCTCTCCCCCGAGACTCAGGCGTTTTCGGAATGCCGCCGTCCAAGCGCTGGTGCCGGTGCACGGCGGCAGATCCCCGGGCAGCTCTACGCGTGGCGGCTTTACCAGAAGGACCCATCGCAATGACGTTCTCGAAGCGACTCACAACGACTCTTGCTCTCAGAGCCATCCTTGCGCTCTTCGCGACACTTCTGCTCGATCTTCAAGCCCTAGCGGGCGAGCTGATGCGAGTTCCGGGAAGGCCCATGGCAGCGGAGTTCGAGCTGAGCGCGCCGGACGGCAGCGTCCACCGGCTGGCCGACTATCGCGGAGCACCCCTCATCCTGAACTTCTGGGCGACCTGGTGTCCGCCCTGCCGGGCCGAGATGCCATCGCTGCAGCGTGCCCATGAGCAGCTTGCGCAGGACGGCATCGGCGTCCTGGCGATCAACGTCGGCGAGGACCCGGAGACGGTCGATCGCTTTCGGCAGGACTTCAAGCTCGATCTTCCACTCCCGATCGATACGGATACCAGTGTCACGCAGGCGTATCCGATGCGGGGGCTGCCCACGACCTTCGTCATCGACGCCCAGGGTCGCCTGGCGTTGCGTGCCTCGGGCGAGCTGGCTTGGGATCACCCCGAGGTCCTCGAGCGGGTGCGTCGCTTGAAGTGATCCTGCGAGCTGGCTCGAGCCAAGGTGGATCGAGCCCCAAGGCGCAAAGGGCGCGAAGCGGAATTGGGCGCTGATTGGCGCGCGTCCCGAGGCGCCTTCTTGATGAATGCTGCTGTCCGAGCCGGCCACGGCCTTGCTCCTCCAGAGGGTGCGCTCGAGCGGCGCCAGGGGTGTCGAAAAGGGCTTGACAAAGCCAGGCTTTCGGTCATCTGCGCGTCTCCGTCTCGCTCGTCGCTTGATCTCTCAAGTGACTGTTTCAAAAGCCATTTGATCTCATATCCCGTCTGGCTAACAAGCTCGCCTATCCGTCCCGAGGCTTCGATGGATTTTTCCGTATCTGCAGAGCGCGGCGCACTGGTTAGACTAGCCAGCCGTGCTGGGTCAGCCCAGTCAAATCCATTCAGTCTCACAGGGCATTCGTGAATCCGAGCTTCGTTCATCTGCATCTCCATTCCGAGTATTCGCTGGTCGATGGACTGGTCCGGATCAAGCCGCTCGTCAAGGCCGCCGCGGCGGCTGGAACGCCGGCGGTTGCGGTCACCGACCAGGGCAATCTCTTCTCGCTGGTGCGCTTCTACAAGGCCGCGGTCGGTGCCGGGCTCAAGCCCATCGCCGGGGCGGATCTCTGGGTCCGCAATCCGGAAGATCCCAACCAGCCGCATCGGCTGGTGCTGCTCGTGCAGAGCGCGGATGGCTACCTCAATCTGACCAGGCTCATCTCGCGCAGCTATGTCGAAGGTCAGCGCCTCGGCATCCCCCTGGTCGAGCGCGACTGGATCCTGGAGGCGAGCGCGGGGCTGATCGCCCTTTCCGGCGGGCCGCGCGGCGAGGTGGCGCAGGCGCTCCTGAAGGGGCGGCCGGAGCTCGTCGATCAGGTGCTGGACCCTTGGCTGAAGGCCTTCGGCGACCGCTACTACCTGGAGCTGATCCGCACCGGGCGCGAGCATGAGGCGGAGCTGATCGAGTCGAGCGTCGATCTCGCCATTCGTCGCGGCGTGCCCGTGGTCGCGACCAACGACGTGCGCTTCATCGCGGCCTCCGACTTCGAGGCCCATGAGGCCCGCGTCTGCATCAACCAGGGCCGCACCCTGGACGACCCGCGCCGTCCCCGCGACTATAGCGAGGAGCAGTACCTGCGCACGCCCGAGGAGATGGCCGAGCTCTTCGCGGATCTGCCGGAGGCCTTGGAGAGCTCGGTCGAGATCGCCAAGCGCTGCAACCTCGAGCTGAAGCTGGGCGACAACTATCTGCCCGTCTTCCCGGTGCCCGAGGGCATGACCACCGAGAGCTTCTTCGCGGAGGAATCGCGCAAGGGGCTCGAGTGGCGACTGGATCGCACCTTCGACCGCGATGCCCCCGACTTCGCCGAGAAGCGCAAGGTCTACGACGAACGGCTGCAGATCGAGCTCGACGTCATCCTGCAGATGGGCTTCCCCGGCTACTTCCTCATCGTCGCGGACTTCATCCAGTGGGCCAAGGACAACGGCATCCCCGTGGGGCCGGGACGTGGCTCGGGTGCCGGGTCCCTGGTCGCCTACGCGCTCAAGATCACAGATCTGGATCCCATCGAGCACGACCTGCTGTTCGAGCGCTTCTTGAACCCCGAGCGCGTCTCCATGCCCGACTTCGACGTCGACTTCTGCATGGAGGGGCGCGACCGCGTCATCGACTATGTGGCGCGCAAATACGGGCGCGACGCCGTCTCCCAGATCATCACCTTCGGCACCATGGCGGCCAAGGCCGTGGTGCGCGACGTCGGGCGCGTCATGGGCCATCCCTACGGCTTCGTCGACAAGATCGCCAAGATGGTGCCCTTCGAGCTGGGCATGACGCTCGACAAGGCCTTGCAGGAGAGCGAGGACCTCAAGCGCGCCTATGATGACGACGAAGAGGTGCACGCCATCATCGACATGGCGCTCAAGCTGGAAGGGCTGACGCGCAACGCCGGCAAGCATGCCGGTGGCGTGGTCATCGCGCCGACCGTCCTGACCGACTTCGCGCCTCTCTACTGCGAGCCCGGTGGCGAGAACCTGGTGACCCAGTACGACAAGGACGACGTCGAGCAGGTCGGCCTGGTCAAGTTCGACTTCCTGGGGCTGCGCACCCTGACCATCATCGATTGGGCGCTCGAGACGATCAACGACGTCCGCGCGACGCAGGGCGAGCCGCCGATCGACATCAACCTCATCGACCCGCACGACGACGACGCCTTCGCGCTCCTCAAGCGCTGCGAGACGACCGCCGTCTTCCAGCTGGAGTCGCGCGGCATGAAGGAGCTGATCAAGAAGCTCCAGCCGGATAGCTTCGGCGACATCACGGCGCTCGTGGCCCTGTTCCGGCCCGGTCCGCTGCAGTCCGGCATGGTGGACGACTTCATCGACCGCAAGCACGGCCGCGCGGACGTCGCCTATCCGCACCCGGATCTCGAGCCCATCCTCAAGCCGACCTACGGGATCATCCTCTACCAAGAGCAGGTCATGCAGATCGCCCAGGTGCTGGCCGGCTATTCGCTTGGCGGCGCGGACCTCCTGCGTCGCGCCATGGGCAAGAAGAAGCAGTCCGAGATGGACAAGCAGCGCGCCATCTTCATGGAGGGCTCGGGCAAGCGGGGCGTCGATCCGGACACCGCCACCTACATCTTCGATCTGATGGACAAGTTTGCCGGCTACGGCTTCAACAAGTCCCACTCCGCCGCCTACGCCCTGGTCAGCTACCAGACGCTCTGGCTCAAGGCGCACTATCCGGCGGCCTTCATGGCCGCGGTGCTGAGCGCGGATATGGACAATACCGACAAGGTCGTCACCCTGATCGACGAGTGCCGGGAGATGAAGCTCCAGGTGGAGCCGCCGGCCATCAACCGCTCCGCCTACCAGTTCACCATCGCCGATGAGCGCACCGTCATCTACGGCATGGGCGCCATCAAGGGCGTCGGCGAGTCCGCCATCGAGGCCATGATCCAGGCACGGGAGGAGGGCGGCCCCTTCCGCGATCTCTGGGACTTCTGCTGCCGCATCGATCTGCACAAGGTCAATCGCCGCGTGCTCGAGGCCCTGATCCGCGCCGGTGCCCTCGACGAGCTCGGCCCCAACCGCGCCACCCTCATGGCCCACCTGCCGCTGGCGCTCAAGGCGGCCGAGCAGTACAACGCCACCAAGGCGGCAGGACAGGCCGATCTCTTCGGCGCGCTCGAGCCGACCGCGGCCCCGGCACCGGATCCGCAGCTGGTCGGCGAGGTCAAGGCGGACTGGGAGGACGAGCAGCGTCTGCAGGGTGAGAAAGAGACCCTCGGCCTCTACCTCACCGGCCATCCGATCGACCGCTACGACGCGGAGCTGAATGCCATGTCCGGCATGCGCATCGCGAAGCTCCTGGAGTCCGATCGCGATCTGGGGCGACGCGACCGCCGCGATCGGGAGAAGCGCACCGTCATCGGGCTGGTCGTCAGCGTGCGTCACGGCAAGACGCAGCGCGGGCGCATGGGCTCGATCGTGCTCGATGACCGCACCGGCCGCATCGAGGCCGCCGTCTTTTCCGAGCTCTACGAGCAGACGCGCCAGCTCCTGGTGCCGGACCAGATCCTCAGCGTAACCGGCAGCCTCAACTTCGACGAGTATCGTGACGCCTGGTCGGTGCGGGCCGACAGCATCCGCACCTTCGAGGAGGCGCGGGAATCCAGCGCGGATCACCTCCAGCTCATCCTCGATCTCTCGGACGCCGAGGCGCATGCCCAGGGCAGGGCGAAGCTCGCCGCCCTGAGAGAGGCCCTCTCGGCCTTTCGCGAGGGCGATACGCCCATCCGCCTGACCTATCGCCGGCCGGGCGCCCAGGGTGAGCTGATGCTGGGCAGCGACTGGCGCGTCCAGCCGGCGGACTCCCTGCTCAAGCGACTGCGCAAGCTGCTCGGGCCGGACTGCGTGCGCGTCTCCTACGAGCGCCCGGCGTTGGCTGCGCCAGCGCCGGAGATGCGGGAGCCGGCCCTGATGGCGGTTTCCTGAAATCCAGAAGCTCGGGTTGAGCCGCCAAGCGCACCAAGATCGCAAAGGGTCTGAATGCGTCGCGTAGGCGCAAAACTGGCCGCTGGAGGCTGGGAGCTGACAGCGCTTTGAGACTGACCTGCAGGAGGCCCTGGACCATATGAGCGCCGTCTTCATCGCCCGGCGGGTCGTCGCCGTCGCCTTCTTCGTCGCGGCAGCCGTCCTGACGGTGCAGCTCGTTACGGACCTCAACCGCATCAAGGTCCTCAAGACCGATCTCGCCGAGGTCCATCACGTCCGCTACGGACTGCTGGACGCGGACGAGTGGGTCGATCGGATCTCAGCGGTCATCGAGAAGCGGGTGAGCGAGCTCGACCTGACCGAGGAGAACCGCCCCCAGGTGGTCAAGGCGGTCGAGCAGGTCCTGGATACCATGCTCACCGAGATCGAGCGCTATCTGCGCCGACGCAACCTCAGGAGCGGCGGGAGCTGGATGGACCAGCTGCAGGGCGCGCTGCAGCAGGGTTTGCAAGACATGCTGATCGACTTCCGCAAGCTGAGGCGGCAGGTGCCCCAGTACGCCGAGATCGTGGTCGACCAGCTCAGCAAGCCCGAGGTCAAGGAGGAGATCAAGGCGCAGTTGACCAAGCTCATCCGCCAGACCTCGGACGCGACCTTCGCCAAGGTGGATCGCTCGGCGCTGAATGCGCTCATGCAGCGCTATGGCTGCGCCGACCGGGACAGCTGCACCACGACGCTCGAAACCCGAATCGACGCCGATGAAGGACCCCTGCGGCAGCGGCTGGCGATCCTCTTCGCTCTGATCCTGCTGCTCTTTCTGCTGTGCATATCGGGCCGGGCCAAGGGCGCAGACGGGGAAGGCGCGGCTGGGCGAGCGGGCTTCGATCCCTTCAAGCTCTTCCTCCTGACCGGCGCCACCGTGATCCTGCTGTTGGGCGGCATTCTCACACCCATGATCGAGATCCAGGCCAGCATCACCGAGCTGCAGCTGACCTTCTTGGACGAGCCCATCGTCTTCACGAATCAGGTCCTCTACTTCCAGACCAAGAGCATCTTCGAGGTCGTGCGCATCCTGGTCGAGACCAGGGCCGCGGACATGCTGCTGGTGGCCGTGCTCATCACCCTCTTCAGTGTGATCTTCCCCGCCATCAAGGTAATGACCACCTACCTCTATTACTTCGACCTGCGCCGGTCGCGAAGCTCGGCCCTGGTGCGCTTCTTCGCCTTGCGCTCCGGCAAGTGGTCCATGGCGGACGTCCTGGTCATCGCCATCTTCATGGCCTATCTCGGCTTCGACGGACTCATCGGCAGCCAGCTTAGGAGCCTCACACGGGGGGCGGATGACGGCGGCGCGTCCGCCACCGCGCTCGGGACGCAGATTCTGACCACCAATGGCACGGCGCTGGAGCCTGGCTTCTACCTCTTCCTCGGCTTCGTGCTGGCAAGTCTCTTCTTATCGGCTACGCTGGAGAGGCATTTCGGTGAGACCCATCCAAGCTGATTGAGGAGATATCGGAGGCTGGTCGTGTCTTCGCTCAAGTCGTACAGGCGGTGTCTTGGCGCGGCTGTGCTCGGTGGCAGCGCCCTCTTGCTGTCGATCGGCCTTGTGGTCGGCGCGGAATGGACCGGGACCCTGCAGGACGGATCGCGGATCGAGGTCGACCCCTCGACGCATCGCGCCTGGCGCACGGATCAGGGGCAGCGAGCGCCGCTTTGGGACGGTGTCCATCGGCTGGAGGATGGCTCAGTGGTCATCGTCCGCGACGGCACGGCGATCCCGAGCCAAGGCATGCTCGACGCCTGGGAGCCCAGCACGCCCGTCACCCTGCTACCTGGCTCCTCGGCCTGCTACCAGCTGGTCGATCGCGTCTGCGGAAAGGATTTCCGCTGCAGCCTCGCCGAGCCCTGCCGCCTGGCCAACGAGCTCGTCGATCTGGCCAAGGAAGAGCTGAAAGGCAAGCCCACCCCTCTGTCCGACAGCAGCATCGAAGCCCAATGCCGCGAGGCGCTGACGAACGACTTCTTCGTGCCCTGCGAATCCGGGACGACGCCCTAGTCCGATTCCCCCCGGCAAGAATGCGGAAACCCCTTGCTAATGATGTTATTGCAGCTCATGGGCTAGCATGCAGGGAAGGACGTGGCTGCGAATGCGCTCATCGTTCTTGTGACAAGCCGGACGGATCACTCGTTGAACGGCCTTGAGATTGCGAAAGGCGCGCGCGAGGATGTGGTCTTCGCCTGCCACCAGTCGAGATTGCCCCGACTCCGACCTCACCCTCCGCTCTTCGGGCGAGTCGCCCACGAGAAGGCCCTGATTTTCTGCGCCACGGATCTGCATGCGGACATGGTCGAGCGTCTGCTGGACGCGGCCTTCAAGGACCTCTGGGGCGACGCCTACAACGAGGCATCGGTCCGGAAGATCACCGGCGCGAGCGACAAGGTGGACGCGCTCATCCGCCGCTACAAGAACGAGCGCTACCCCAGCATCGCCATCACAGTGGACCTGCTCACCACCGGCATCGACGTGCCGGCCATTTGCCATCTGGTGTTCCTGCGCCGCGTCCGCTCACGCATTCTCTACGAGCAGATGCTGGGCCGCGCCACGCGTCGCTGCGACGACATCGGCAAGACCGTCTTCAAGATCTACGACCCGGTAGACATCTACGCCGCGCTCCGCGATGTCAGCACCATGAAACCACTGGTCAAGGATCCCGGCGTTACGGTCGAGCAACTGATTCGGGAGCTCCTGGACCCGAGAAGCCTCGACGCCCCCGGCAGTCAGCCGGACAGCAGCCATGCCGACGACGTCCTGGCTGCGCTCTCCCAAAAGATGATGCGGATACTGCGCAAAGCCGACAGCCGAGCCGAGCGGCGTGAAGACATCCGGGCCAAGCTGAAGGAGCTGGAGCAGCTCTGGGGTGTCGAGCCTGGCAAGCTGCACCAGCAACTGCATCAGCTCGGCCCGCGTCAGGCCGGAGACTTCGTCAAGACACACGCCAACCTGGTCCAGCAGCTCGCCGAGGTCAACACTCTGCTCGGCACCGAGAGATACCCCCTCATCTCGGACCACAAGGACGAGCTGCTGGTCCGCGATCAGAGCTACGGCGATCACGCCAAGCCCGAGGATTATCTCGAAAGCTTCAATGCCTTCATCAGGGACCAGCTGAACCAGTCCGCCGCCCTGGCCGTCGTCGTCAACCGTCCGCGCGACCTGACCCGCGAGCAGCTCAAGGACGTGCGCCTGCTGTTGGACCAGAACGGATTCTCCGAAGCCAAGCTCAAGACCGCCTGGCGCAACCAAAGCAACCAGGACATCGCCGCCAGCATCATCGGCCACATTCGCCAAGCCGCTTTGGGCGAGGCGCTGATCCCCTTCGAGCAACGCGTCGCCCGCGCCATGGAAGGCATCTACGCCTCCCATGCCTGGACGCCCGTGCAACGCAAATGGCTGGAGCGGCTGGCCAAGCAGCTGGCCTTCGAGGTCATCATCGAGCGCGGGTTCGTCAATGCGCGCTTTGCCGACAAGGGCGGCGCGAAGCAGCTCGACAAGGTGCTCGGTAACCGGCTCGATGAGGTACTGGATGAGATTGCCGATCATCTCTGGCAGCAACCGGCCTGACTGGGTGCGTCAAGGGTTTCTTGCGCCTCGTCCGTGCCTGAGCACCAACGGCCAAAGTCGCCCTCAAGCGGGCTCCTACGCGGCGATCACCTTAGGAGCCCACTTGCGGGCGACGTCGGCACATAGGGACATTGTCGATGGCCACCTCCTTGAATTGATCGGTACAAGGCGTACAAATGTCCTTTGTTCGCGAACAGCGAACGCGACGCCTACCCAGCCCCTCGCCATGAAGAGTCAAGACATCGTGCTGCTGCTCAAGCTCGTGACGCAACGCCAGCCGTGCGCCCAGCAACAGCTCGCCCGGAGCCAGGCTCAGCTGGGACCCTTGCCGCACGACTGGCAAGGCTGGGAGCAAGAGGATGGCACTGTCATCGAGGACCTGGATCAGGCGAAAGCGCCCGAGCGGGCACTGACCATTCGCGGTCTCGAAGCCTCCCTGAATCTGAGCAAGAGCGAGGTCAGCCAATCATTGCGCCGGTCCATGGCCGTGGGTCTGGCCATGCGCTCGCGCTCGGACGGCTTGCCGCAAGCCAACGTCAGTGCCTTGCTTCAATTCATCCTCCACGGTCTCAAATACGTGTTCCCCGCGACACCCGCGAGGGTGGTGCGGGGTATTCCGACCGGATTCGCGGCTCCGGTGCTGCGCGGGGCCGTTGCCGGGGCCGAGCAATGGGTGTGGCCCGACCCGCTGGGCACCGCCTCCGGGCAGACCATCGCCCCCCTCTACCGCTCCGTGCCCAAGGCCGTCAGGCAAGATGCCCAGCTCTACACCATGCTGGCGTTGATCGATGCCATACGCCTCGGTCGGCCGCGCGAGCAGTCCGAGGCCGCCCGCATCCTCGAAATGCTGCTGCAGCCGCGATGAGTGACATCGAGCGACAGCAACGCGACATGCTCCTGCGGGTCGCTCGGGCCTTGCCGCCGGACCTGCTCGAGCGCATGCCCTTCGTCGGCGGCTCCACCACGGCGCTCCTGCTGAACGATCCCATTGCGCGACAAGGCATTCGCTATACGCTGGACGTCGATCTCATCGTCGGCACCGACGGGCGCGGGCATTGGGCCAGGATCCAGGACCGGCTGCGCCAATGCGGATTCCGCGAGTCCCCGGAGGACGACATCATTTGCCGGATGCGCCTCGACGAGCTCATCGTCGACTTCATGCCCACTGATGCCAGCATCCTGGGCTTCACCAATCGCTGGTACCGCCGGGCACTGGAGACCTCGCAGCCATACCGGCTGGACCATGACCTTTGCATCAACCTGCTCGATCCCGTCTACTTCGTCGCCACCAAGCTGGATGCATTCAAGGGCCGTGGCAACGACGATCCCCTGCGCAGTCACGACCTGGAAGACATCCTCACCCTGGTGGACGGACGCAAGGCGCTCGGTGACGAGATCGCCGCAGCGGACCAGGACGTCAGTACCTCTATCGCCCAAGAATTCGCCTGCCTGCTGCGGCATCCAGACTTCGACTACGCCATCGCCGGAAACATCACCGACCCTGGCCGCGCCGACATCGTCTGGGAGCGCTGGCGGCGTATCGCCCAAGAAAACGAGCACGACCGCCCATGACCGACAACCACATCGTCCAAAAGCTCTGGAGCCTCTGCGACGTCCTGCGCGACGACGGCATCAACTACTCCAACTACGTCACCGAGCTGGTGCTGCAAGAAGTACACGAAAGAGCTCAAGCAGGATGCCGTGAGACTGGTCACCCTCAAGTGGGTCAAGATAAGTGGCCGTGGCTGGATCAGTTTAGGTGGCCATTAACAGTTACAGAGCCAGAGAGCCAGGTTAACGCTCGGCGGGACCAGCTTGGATCCAAGGAAATCGACCGCAAAACTTCAGGCGCATCGGCTCAGCACCGCTGAGCACTGTGTCTTGTGAGCCTGGCGCGGGCGTAGGCTTGTAGGCTTGGCGGATCACCTCGGCGAGGCCATGGGTGGCGAGCGGGTGGCCCTGCGGCGCGATACACCGCGCGAACAGCTCTCGAGCGCAGGGCGGACGAAGGCAGACCTCTCATGAGCTGGAGCAGCGCGCGTTCGTCCCAGCTGAACGTTTGTCTCCCGCCACCCTGGGATCCACTCCGCCAAGGCGCGAGCGCTGATCCGGCTATGCTCGGGCGACGTGCTCCCAAGGCCCGCCGATTTCGCAGGCTTGTCCAAGGCTCATGTTGCGGGGCCGCGCGCGTTCGCCTCAGCCAAACATATCCGCTGTGATGTTCCTGAACCAATCGTGTGCGAATCGTGCTTCGATGGCACGGGTGCGTGCATCGGCATCCATGGGGGACAGGCCCCCGGCACCTTCGATGCCGACGATCTGTCCGTCCTCCAAGTCATAGACACCAGCCACTGAAATGCCATGATCCGGCGTGATGAGGCTGTAGCAGGTGTTGACATAGGACGGCTCGGGAGCGGCCTGTCCGGCGATCTCAGCGGCGATGGCGGCGGCGCAGACCTTTCCCTGGGAATTCGCCGAGTAGCCGGACTTGGGCATGACACCGGCGATGCAGGAGTCCCCGATGACGTGGATGTCTGGGTGCAGGGTCGAGGCAAAGGTCTTTTGATCGACGGGGCACCAGCCGGACGCGTCCGTCAGACCCGCGCTGACCGCCAGCGCACCGGCGCGCTGTGGCGGGATGGGGCTCACCACATTGCCGTGGAAGTCTTCGACCGTGCCGATCAAGGCCCCCGTCTTCGGGTCGATGGCCTCGACGATGCCGCCGGCGGCGCCGGACACCCATTCGATCATGTCTCCATAGTGCTGCTTCCAGCCCGCCTGGAAGAGCCCTTGCTTGGAGAAGGCGTCCTTGGCGTCGAGGATGATGATCTTCGACTTGGGCTTGTGCTGCTTGAAGTAGTGGGCGACCTGGGCCGCGCGCTCGTAAGGGCCGGGCGGGCAGCGGAAGGGGTTGGGCGGCGCGGAGATGATGAAGACGCCGCCGTCGTCCATGGCCTCGAGCTGCTGGCGCAGCTTGAGCGTCTGCGGGCCGGCCTTCCAGGCGTGCGGGAAGCGCTCGGCGACTTCCTCGGTGAGACCCTCGATGGCGTCCCAGCGGAAGCTGACCCCGGGCGAGAGGATCAGCTTGTCATAGTTGTAGCGATTGCCGCTGCTGCCGCGCACGAAGTGCTGCTCCGCATCGATCTCAGTGATCTCGTCCTGCATGATGGCGATGCCGCGCCGGGTGAGGCCGCGGAAATCGAAGGTCAGTGCGTCCAGGCTGCGGTCGCCGCTCAGGACCTCATTGCTCATGGGGCAGGAGCGAAAGACGGGCTCCTTTTCGACCAGGGTGACGCGGATCTCCGGATCCGCCATCTGCAGATACTTGGCCGCGATGGCGCCGCCGAAGCCGCCGCCGACGACCACCACACGCGCCTTGGGTGCCGCGTGGACCCGTCGGGCAGGCGACGTCAACAAAGCCGCGCTCGCGGCCAGCGCGGAGGTCTTGAGAAAGGCCCTGCGTCCAAGATCAGTCATCGCCATCGTCCCCCTATTTCTCGCTCTCGTAGAAGCGCGCAAGCGCCGCGATCTCCGCATCGGAAAGCTCCATGACGCGCTCGCCCATCTTGCGCGGGCGGCAGCGGTGGCCGATCTCGCGGCAGGCCTCCAGGGCGTATTCGAGATAGCCGGCCCACTGACCGGCGAGACGGGGTGACTTGTCTTCCTGCTCGCGGCCGCCGTCCTCATGGCAGGTCTCGCACTGACGCGCGTGGATGTCCCTGGCGATGTGCAGGTCCGTGGCGACCGCGACGCGATCCGTCGAGACCCAGGGCTGAGCGGCGAAGTAGGCGGCGATGGCGTGGATCTCCCGATCCGTGTAGCCGCGCATGATGCGGCCCATGATGGTCGAGCCTCTGACCCCCGTCTTGTAGTCGCGCAGCACATCGTAGAGATAGCCGTTGTCCATGCCGCCGATGGTCGGCATCTGCTCTCCGGCGCTCGCGCCATGGGTGCTGTGACAGCCGGCGCAGGTGTTCGCGAGCATGCTGGCGGAGCGCACCCCTTCGGCCGCGGCGGCGGAGCTCAGCGTCAGACCGACCGCGAGCAGGGTTGATGACATGCGGAGTCTCATCAGGCTTCTCCTTCGGGTGGGTCCTCTGGACGGCAGGCGCACGGCCGTCCTGCCGAGGTTTCTCGTTTGCCCCGACTCTCACTGACGTCTCCGGTCAGGACCTTGATTTCGATCAAGTTCGCCGAGCCGACGCAGGGAGTCGCGATCGGCTCGCTAGATTTGAGGTAAATCAAGGCCGACCGCCGGTTCTCTGGGCAACTTGAGGGCGTTGCGCGATGGAGAGCGGCGCAGGCCATGCTGTCCGGTCTGTGCACGGGAGACGCATGTCGTTCGCGTGTCCCGCAGGTGGGGGAGAGATGGGCCGCCGGTGCCTTGCCGGGGTGCTCCTCCCGAAGGTTGGGGACACAGCGTCCTGTGGGTGCGCCAGCGGATTCGAAGGGGTCTGTCTCGGCGCACGAGCAGCCAAGAACGAAATCAGGAGTGCGTTATGAAGCGACAGCCGCGAGAGTTCGGCTCGAGCAAGCTGTTCGAGCTAGCCATCGCTTTGGGTCTACTGGCCATGGCAGCCAGCGTTCAGGCGGCCCGCCCGGGCGGAGAGCTGGGCGTGGACTGGGGAGATCCGCGTGGACAGGAATGCGTCGACTGCCACATGACCGAGAGCCCGGGACTCTACTGGGAGTGGAACAACAGCCAGCACGGCCAGGCGGGCGTGACCTGCCTGGATTGCCATGAGGCGAAGGAGGGTGACATCGACGGCTTCGCCCACGAAGACGCACTCATCTCCATCGTGGTCACGCCCAAGGACTGCTCGAACTGTCACAAGGTCGAGTTCGAGGAGATGGACGGCTCCCACCACGCCAAGGGCGGACAGATTCTCGCGTCCTTGGACAATCTCCTCGGTGAGGTCGTCGGCGGCCCCGCGGCGGTGAACGCCGGCTGCCGTCAATGTCATGGGTCTGAGCTCGAGTTCATCACCGAGGGCAAGGACAAGGGCCGCCCGACCCCCGGCAGTTGGCCGAATACCGGCATCGGGCGCATCAACCCGGACGGCAGTCTCGGCTCCTGCACGGCCTGCCACGGCCGCCATCGCTTCTCCCGCGCCCAGGCACGCACACCGGACACCTGCGGCAAGTGCCACGTCGGTCCCGACCACCCGCAGATCGAGATCTACAACGAGTCCAAACACGGCATCATCTATCACGCCAAGGTCGATGAGATGAACCTGGAGTCCGACAAGTGGGTTGCCGGCGTCGACTACAGCGCGGCGCCGACCTGCGCGACCTGCCACATGAGCGCGGCGCCAGGTATCCGCAAGACGCACAATGTCGGCGAGCGTATCTCATGGACGCTGCGCCCGCCCATCTCGACCAAGATCAACCTGGTCCGGCTCGAGAACGGCGACGAGTTCGACGTCCCGGAGGGCAAGGAGATCCCCAAGGTGGGTGATGCCGCCAAGGGCTCGACCGTGATCGAGGTGATGACCTGGAAAGACCGCCGCTCCCAGATGGAGGGTGTCTGTTTCGGCTGTCACTCGACCAGTGTGATCGAGGGCCATTACAAGCAGTTCGACGACGTTGTGGAGCTCTACAACGAGAAGTTCGCCAAGCCGATCGCTGGCGCCATGGCCGAGCTGAAGGAAGGCGGCTACATCACCCCGGCGCCCTTCGACGACAAGATCGAGTGGGTCTGGTGGGAGATCTGGCACCACGAGGGCCGCCGCGCTCGGCATGGCGCCTCCATGAACGGCCCGGACTACACCTGGTGGCACGGCATCTATGACGTGGCCAAGAATACCTACTTCGAGTGGATCCCGGAGCTCAAGGAGGTGGTGCACAAGAAGGACGGCAACGAGAAGTTCGCCGAAGCCCTGCTGGAGAAGCACTTCGCGGCCAACGAAGGCCACGACTGGTACTTCAACGGCATGAGCAAGGAGCAGCTCGATAACGTCCGCAAGGGCTTCGAGGCCAGGTATGGCAAGGGGGCGTTGAAGTAGGGGGTACGCGCGAGGCGCCAGTCGGGGGGCTGGCGCCTCGCGGTCTCCCGAGGGTCAACACAGACTTGCCCGACGATAGGTGCACAAAGATGCGACTCCTTTTCGTGCTGCTCATGCTCATCGCGATCCCAGTCTCCGCCGCTGATGTCGGCGATCTGGTCCGCGAGGGCGAAGCCAAGCTGCAGGCCGGCGAGATCGACGCCGCCGCCGTCATCCTCGAGCGCGCGGTCGAGCTGGATGCCGACTCGGCGCTCGCACGCACCCGGCTCGGCGGCGCCTTGCTCCTCAAGCAAGATCAGCCGGCGGCCATCGCGCGATTTCGCCAGGCCATCGCCCTCGATGCCCGCAACGCCGATGCCTTCGTCGGCATGGCCGTCGCGGAGCTCCATCTCGGTCGCTACAGCCTTGCGCGCGCCGCCCTGGAAGAGGCCAAGGCGATTGCGCCCAAGAAGGCGGGTGAGGTCGATTCGGTGATTGCCTGGATCGACGCGCGCACCGCCCAGGCGGCGGGCGACTAGGCCTGCGATTGTGTCGGGCGCTCCCGGCGCACCAGGGCGTCTTCCGATCTTCTCCGGCGACGGCCGCTCGCCAAGGGTGTCAGCCACAGAGGCCCCGCGCGTCCGCCAACTCCATCCGCTGGCAGCCCGCCTTCAAACAGGTGATCTACGGCAACGACGCCGGCTGAATCGCATCCGCCTCACCCCGCGAACCGGTAGTCAAACGGATGTGAGGCCGCGCCGGAGCCAGATCAGGTTGTTTCCAAGTCACGCCTGGCTGGCTATTCGCTCGCGCTCCGTCGACTGACCGCTTGGGCAAGGCGAACGGGGGCCGAAGCCCCCGTCTTTGTCAGCATTGCTCAGGCTCACTTGAGCCTTAGAACAGAGAGACCTGACCGCTGATGCCGTTCTGCGTCTGGCTGCTGCTATTGATGTTGAAGCCGCCGGTCGCGCCGCTCTGATCGACCGCGAC
>NZ_JAAIJQ010000004.1 GCF_010820565.1 Thiorhodococcus minor
GCCCTCGAAGTCCCCGAGCACAGTGGCCTGATCGAACGGGTCTTGGCCATCCCGTCCAAGCGCTATGAGCGCGCGCCCATCGCCTACCTCACGCGCGTGGAAAGTGAGGCGCTGCTCGCCGCCCCGGATCTGTCGACGTGGCTCGGACGACGCGACCGCACCCTGCTGTTGGTGGCGCTGCAAACCGGACTGCGCGTGTCCGAGCTGATCGGCCTGCGCTGGCAGGATGTCACGCTCCAAACCAGCGCCCATGTGCGCTGCCTCGGCAAAGGCCGCAAGCAACGCTGTACACCGCTGCGCCCGGAGGCCGCGTCCGCGTTACGGGCTTGGCAGCGCGAGCAGGCTCAGGGATCTTCGGCCATCGTGTTCCCGTCGACTCGAGGAGGAGCACTCAGTCGTGACGCCGTGGCCGATCTGCTGAAGAAGCATCTGGCGCAGGCCCGCCAACAGTGCCCATCATTGGTCGAAAAAGACATCACCCCGCATGGATTGCGCCACTCCGCCGCCATGGCCCTGTTGCATAGCGGCGTCGACTGCGCCGTCATTGCCATGTGGCTCGGTCATGAGTCGATGGACACGACCCAGATCTATCTCCATGCCAGCCTGGAGCTCAAGCAGCAGGCCCTCGATCGAACGACACCACTGAGTGAGGCCCGTGGCCGGTATCGACCGGACGACGACTTGCTCGCCTTCCTGAAGAGCCGCTGATAATGCCGAGTCGAGTGGCCCCGCAGCCCAGTCGCCATACGGTGCTTGCAGGGTGACTCGGCATTATTCGGCACCCGGGATTATGTCGATAATGCCGGGAACGGCATTATCGACATTCCGGCAATACGCACGCGCACACGCCTACCCGGGACTACCGGCCTCGCGCTTTGCGCTTCCCTGGCCGGCAGCGGACGAGGGCCGCCAGCAACCAGCAGCTAGCTTAGGCGAATTCCTAGAATCCTCGTACCAGTCGCCTGCAAGCGAGTCGCCCGCAAGCGGGCTCCTACGAAGACGGCGCCTTGGGAGCCCGCTTGCTGGCGATCCTGGGGCTTAGGCGGGAAAAATGACCGGCGGAGAGCATCCTGCCCTCATCCCGTCACCCGTTTCCTGAGTGTGAAAGGCTGGTAAGAAGATTTCGAGAAGAGGATCCGCGGCGCCCTCGGATGAGCGGTCTCGAGCGCGCCGAGCGTCGAGGGCTCTGGCGTTGCTCCTGTCGTTTACGGCCCGGTCGCTGTTTTTCGGTCGACTGGCCGCACCTCGTCGGTGGACTGATCCAAGAAATGGTGGGAGCGCTCATGAACGTCGCCCGATTCCGTCGTGTCCTCTTCCTCGTTATCCTCTGGGCCGCTAGCCTGGGCGGGTCGCTGGCTGGCGATTTCGAGGACGCGGCCATCATGCACATCGCCTATCCCGAGTGGTTCAAGGAGAGCTTCCTCGAGCTGCCGGAAGACATCGAGGAGGCCATAGCGGCGGGGAAGCGGGGGGTCATGGTGCTGTTCACGACCGAGGGCTGCTCCTATTGCGCCGAATTCATCCGGACCAGCCTGGGTGAGGCGAGTCTGGCCGAGCGCGTCCAGGCCCAGTTCGACGCCATCGGGCTGGAAATCTTCAGTGACGCCGAAATGGTCGCGCCGGATGGCAGTCAGCTGCGGGTGAAGGCATTCGCGGATCGCGCGGGCGCCGGTTTTGCCCCGACCCTGCTGTTCTATGGCGAAGGCGGCGAGCTCCTCTACCGCGGCGTCGGCTATCAGGATCCCGAGCGCTTCGCCAGCGTTCTGGACTATCTCGGCGGACACCAGCAGGAGGGGCAGTCGTTCAGGGACTTCGTCATTGCGCGAAGCGCGGGGCTCCAATCTCCGAGCGAGGGCTATCGGCTCGCGCCAGATCCGCTCTTCTCGCCACCGCCCTACGCCTTGGATCGCAGCCGCATGCCCGCGGATAGGCCACTGCTGGTGATCTTCGAGACCCATGGCTGCGAGCCCTGCGCCGGCATGCACCAGGAGGTGCTGGCGCTGCCTGAGGTTCGCGCGCTCCTGGGGCGCTTCGATGTGGTGCGACTGGACGCCGAGGGTGCGGATACCCCGGTTCTGACGCCGGACGGTCGGCGGACCACTGCTGCGGCGTGGTTTGCGGAGACCGGTCTCACAGGATTGCCGGCGCTCTTGTTTTTCGAGGAGCAGGGCCTGGAGGTCTTGCGAACGGACGCCTTGGTCTTGCGCCAGCGCATGGTGAACGCGCTCATGTATACCTTGGAGCGCGCCTACGACAAGGATTGGACCTATCAGCGATTCGCCCGCTCCAAGGCCTTGGAGCGCATCGAGGGCGAGGAAGCGCAGGAATGAGGCGAGCCCGGCAATCGGGTTGGAATTGGTCGAATGGCCCATAAAACAGGCCGCGGGGAAGACAATACAAGCTCGCCGACAATGACCGACTCATCAGCGCGATCTCTGGCCTCGGTCGTCCGTGGACTGTTAGGGTGGACGAGCCGGAGCCAAGCCCACCGAATTCCGCGGCGGCATTGGCTGGCTGTGCTGCGAGACCTAAAAGAAATTCTGCGTAGGTCGGGCTGAAATGCGAAGCCCAGCATGGCGGCCAGCCTAACGCTTTGATGCTTGGGCAAGGTGCGATCTTCGCGGTGTGCCCGGGATACTTTCGCAGTCTTGGCGCTTGTCCACGCAAAGCGGTCGGGCGAAACGACGGCCGAGGCCGGATTTCGAGAGCCCTTACTGCTAGCCGACGACCTTGGTCATCAGTCGGGCCGGTAGGGTGGGCGAGCGAGAGCGAAGTCCACGGAATGCGGCGCCGGCGTTGGTGGACTGCGCTGCGCTTGTCCGCCCTTCGGAAGACAACTGGCCGAGACGATGATCGGCGCCCAGCCGACAAAGGCATCGACGCTTGCCTTACCGGCGCGCCTGGTCACTCTCAACTTACATGGCTGGACCAGGTCATTGTCCGCCGGTCTCCCGGTGAGCTGACGGCATCCTTCGAGCTTACATTCGAGTCATCGCGGCAGCGGACCTCATCCGCTCAGTCGGCGAGTACTATGAATTCAGATTTCACTGGGGGAAACGCATGTTTGGAAACCGCCTCCTGCACCTGCTGATCGCGTGCAGTCTGAGCGTCTTCGTCGCTACTTCATCCTTGTCTCTGGCCGCTCAAGCCGATTCGGAAGCGACTGCCGCAGCGGCGGCGACCGTCGACCTGTCCGTTCCAGCCGAGGAGCTCGCGCTGCTGCTCAAGCCGATGACGAAGACCGAGCTGCTGGCCGAGGCGGAGGCTTGGCAGGCTGTGCTGCGGACCAAGGCGCAGGAGATCGCCCACGCGGAGATCGCCGTGATGCGCCAGAACAAGGAGATCAAGGCGGCCGAGGTCATTCAGACGCAGGCGGAGGCGGCGCAGGCAGAGCTGAGCGAGGTTCGGGAGAAGGCGCAAGCGGCCAAGGCGTCGGGTGATTCAGCGCAGATTCAAGAGGCCGAGGAAGCGGCGAAAGCGGCGCAGGCCAAGGTCGATCAGCTGGGCGAATCCGTTGACGCTGCCGCGGCGGCTGCCGAGAAGAGTGCCGAGGCGAAGCGGCTGCTGGGCGCGGATGCGGAGGTCAGCCTCGATGCGGTCTCGACGGCCGCCGAGGAGGCGGGTGCCGCGCTGGATCGCGTGAAGAAGGTGGCGGCCGAGGTCGATCCAGAGGACGAGGCTTCGGTCGAGAAGGCGGCGACCGAGGCCAAGCAGGCGACCGTGGAGGCTCAGAGGGCGGCTGCGGAGGCCGAGTCGAGCGCCAGCAAGGCCGTCGCGGCAATCGCCGATGGTGTCGTCGATGGACAGGAAATGGAGGCCGCCGACTCGGCAATGGAGGCCGCGCAAGATGTCCGCAGGGACGAGAAGGCTCGGCTGCTCGAGCGCCTCAATGCGCTGCGTGAGGACCGGACGGTGATCATCGACCACCTCAAGGCGGCGCTCGACGAGCTGGAATCCAAGACCGACAAGGACGACAGCGAGACGCTCGCGAAGATTCAGGACTACAGGCTCTACATCCGCTCTGTGAGTGGTATCCGCGTCGATGTGAAAGACACCACGTCGGCCTGGGTGGCGGTCAAGGGCTGGCTGACCTCGGACGAGGGCGGTCTGCGCTGGGCGATGAATCTTGGCATGTTCGTCGGTATCCTCTTCCTCGCTTGGTTTTTGTCGAAGATGCTCAGCCGGGCCACTCACCGTGCCTTGCGCGTTATCGGCAATGCCTCGCAGCTCCTGGAGGACTTTCTCGTCAGCAGCGTGCGATGGGTGGTGATGGCTGTCGGTCTCATCATGGCCCTGGCCGCGCTCGAGGTGAGCATCGGGCCGCTGCTCGCGATCGTTGGTGCGGCGGGCTTCGTCATTGCCTTTGCCCTGCAGGACTCACTCAGCAATTTCGCCAGCGGGCTCATGATCCTCTTCTTCCGTCCCTTCGATGTCGGGGACATCGTCGACGCCGGTGGGGTGTCCGGCAAGGTCACCGCCCTGAACCTGGTCTCCACCACCATTAAGACGTTCGACAACAAGAACATGCTGGTGCCGAACAACAAGGTGTGGAACGACGTCATCACCAACGCGACCGCGGCGCGCACGCGCCGCGTCGATATGGAGTTCGGGATCGGCTACAGCGACGACATGGATCGCGCCCAGGCCATCCTGGAAGAGCTGGTCGCGGCTCACCCCAAGGTGCTGCGGGATCCGGAGCCCACCATTCGCCTGAGCGCCCTGGGCGACTCCGCGGTGAGTTTCATCTGCCGGCCCTGGGCCAGCACGGCGGATTATTGGGATGTCTACTGGGACATCACCAAGGCCGTGAAGCAGAGATTCGACGCCGAAGGCATCAACATCCCCTTCCCGCAACGGGATGTTCACCTCTACATCCAGGAAGGCGCGAGCGGGGGAGGGGCGCAAGACAAGCTCGGGCGCATCGCTGCGCCAGGGGCTACCGGATCATCCCGGTCGATTCCCGCCGAGGATGACGGAGAGGATCGCGCCGAGGGCTGATCTTGCGGGCAGGGTCTTGGAGCTAGTGAATCCTGTCCGTTCTTCGAGACGCGCTTCCGACGACGGCAGGGCTGTATTCGGACTTCTCAGGCTCGCCTGGTCGGCTGGTGCGTTTAAGGCGGTCGGCCGACCGGCGATGATCGATCCCTGATCGGCTGAGGTGCGGGATCTCTCGGAGCCCACTCCGGTAGCTATTCTTCCCGGCGTCGCCATCGTCTGGGAGGCGCTGCTGGCGCGGGTCCGCCCCCGGAGGATTGACCGCCGGCTGCTCTCACCCCTCGATGTGCCGCTTCGCGGTCCTCCGGTCGAGCCCGGTCACGCGGGCGACCGCCTCATAGGTCCCCAGCTTTTCGTAGAGCCTGCGGCAGTAGCCAGCGAGCAGGCCGGCCGCGTCGAGGCTCCCGGCGTCAGCTCCCGAGAGCCAAGGGTCGGCCTTGGGGTCCTGACTGCCGGGCAGCGCATCCGGGACATAGCGCCCGTTGAGGATGATGCGGCGCAGGGCCTGCTCCAGCTCCCGAACATTGCCTGGCCAGGCGTAGTCCGCGGGAAGCTCGGACAGGGCCTCCATGATGCGCGTCCGCAGGGCATCGGCCGCCTCGCCGACCATGCGGCCGAGGAGGGCGCCGACCAGCTCTTCCAGCTCGTCCGGGGTATCGGCCAAGCGCTCGCGCAGCGTGGGGACGCAGATGATGTTGCCCGAGAGTCGGTAGAAGAAATCGCGCCGGAAATCGCCGCCGCCCAATAGCGCTCCCAGCGAGCGATTCGTCGCCGCCACGATCCGCCCCTCGAAGCGCTGCGGCTGGTGGCTGCCGACCGGCGTGAAGGTCCGCTCCTGGAGTACCCGCAGCAGCTTGGTCTGGACCGGGAGCGAGACGTCGCCGATCTCGTCGAGAAAGAGGGTCCCGTGGGAATCGCAGCGCGCGAAGAGGCCGTCATGGTTGTCGACCGCGCCGGTGAAGGCGCCCTTGCGATGGCCGAAGAGCTCCGACTCGATCAGCCCCTCGGACAGCTCGGAGAGATTGGTCGCGATGAAGGTGTCCTCGATTCCGCGCGCGAAGCCATGTCCCGGCCCCTCAAGCGGGATCGGGCCGGAGCGTCCGATGGCGGCCGCCGCCGAGCCTTTGCCGGTGCCCGTTTCGCCGAGCAGGAGGGTCGAGAAGTCCTGCATGCGTCCCCAGAGTAGTTGGGTGTAGCTGCGCAGATCTGTGGTGAAGACGCTGTTCCAAAGCGCGCGGCGCAGCGCGCGCATCGGCTCGCTACGGCCCACCAGGGCGCGCTCGATGAAGTAGTAGGCGCGGCGCAGCTGGTAGTAGAGGGCGACCCAGCGGCGCGACTCGCGTGGGTCGAAGCCATAGCTTCCGAGCCGATCCAGCAGGCCGGGCATCCAGCTCAGATCCGCGGCGGCGGCTCGTCCGCGCCGTTGATGCTCGATGAGCCCATCCAGCAGCCGGTAGGAGTGCTGGTAGCCGTGAAAGAGATAGACCTGGCGCATCAGTGCCTGATCCTCGCCGTTGAGCTGGTCGAGCCGCTCCAGGCCGCGCTCGCGCAAGGCGTCCAGTCGCGCCTCCAGGGCCGGCATCAGCTTGTCGTAGAGGTCCGCTTGCGAGACGGCGCGGGGCGCGTCCCGACCGAGGAGCCGGCTCAGCCGCTCCTGATCCTGGCCGAATGGATTGGCGTAGACTGTCTCGGTCAGGAGTGAGAAATAGGCGCGCTCGTCCGCGCTCAATCGAGGTCTTGCCGGCATGGCTGGGATCCGGGGCTTGCTGGACTCGGGGCCTCGAGCTTCGGGGTTTTCGCCGGCCTGGGCAAGCCCGGGTGACGCCTGGCCCGCGATCGACCTGTGATCGGAGGTGTGAGGAAGATCGGCAAGCGGACGAATCGCCTAGCTTAGCATGCGATCTTGGGTCAACCATTGTTCGAGCCTATCTCAGGGCGGATGCGAGATGCGTCTTGTGACCCCTTTCGAGACCATTCAGGGGGATTCGTGGATCTTTGGAAGCGTCTTTTCTCGACCTTTGCCGGACTGTTCATCGTCACGGCCTGTGGTGCCGCTCCGCCAGCGTCGCCCGTGCTGGTGGGCCTGGACGCGGAGTTCGGTCACCGCACCAGCACCTCGGCCCAGGCCATCCAACGCGGCATGGAGATCGCCATCGCGGAGATCAACGCGGCCGGCGGGGTGCTCGGCGGGCGGCCGCTGAAGCTGGTGACGCGCGATAACCGCTCGATCACCGCGCGCGGCGTCGACAATCTGCGTGAGCTGGCCAAGCTCCCGGACCTGGTCGCGGTCTTCGGCGGCAAGTTCAGTCCGATCTATGTCGAAAGCCTGCCGGTCGTCCATGAGCTTGGTGTCCCCCTCATGGACCCATGGGGTGCGGCGGACATCATCACGGATCATGACTATCGGCCGAGCTATACCTTTCGGCTGTCTCTGAAGGACTCTTGGGCCGCGCCCGTGATGCTGAGGTTCGCCAAGAAGACCTATGGTGCGGAGCGAATCGGCGTGCTGCTGCCCAATACGGCCTGGGGCCGGAGCAATGAGAGCGCCATTGCGGCGGCGGCCGCCGAGCTTGGCGTCGAGCTGATTGGCGAGCGGTGGTACAACTGGGGGAATCCATCCTTCCTGCGCCATTATCTCGAGCTCTCGCGGCGGGATGCCCAGGCGATTCTGCTCGTGGGCAACGAGCCGGAGGGCGCGCTCCTGGTGAAAGAGATGGCCGGGCTGCCGGAGTCCGATCGGCTGCCCGTGGTGAGCCATTGGGGCGTGACCGGTGGCGCCTTCGCGACGCTCGCGGGGGATGCGCTCCAGGAGATCGAGCTCGCGGTGGTCCAGACCTACAGCTTCGTCGGCCGCTCCGATCCTATTGCGAAGCGTGTCTTGCAGGCCCTGCGGGAGCGTTACGGCGTTGCTGGGCCGGCGTCCGTGCCGAGTCCCGTGGGCGTGGCGCACGCCTATGATCTCACCCATCTTCTGGCACGCGCGGTGAATCTGGCAGGCAGCACAGACCGCGCCGCGATCAGGCATGCCTTGGAGCATCTGGGGCCCTACCAGGGGCTGGTGCGCCACTACGAGCGCCCCTTCACGCCGGAGCGACATGACGCGCTCTCTCAGGAAGACGTCTTCATGGCGTATTACAAGGAGGACGATCAGCTCATTCCCGCGCGCGACTGAGCGGGGTGCCCCCTGTGGACAGTCCCCAGGTGCGCGGTCCGGCGAAGCACTCTCGGCTCAAGCGGCGGGTGCAGCGGGCGGCGTTTCTCGTTGCCATGGTGGTCGCAGGCGCGATCGGAATCGCCGAGCTCACGTTGGCGCTTCACGATATCCCGCGATCCGCGCGAGAGGCCAACGAGACGGCGGCCCGGGTGTTCGGCAGCTATCTGAGCGCGACGCTGGACAACCGCGTGGACGAGATCGTCCAGCTCGCGAACAGCACCCTGGTCTGGACCGCGCTGTCCGACTCACGCGATCGCGACGCCTATCTGGCTCCCTTCCTGGAAGATCGCAATCGGGCGCTCCCGAGCAGCCAGCTCGCGCTTCTGGACTATCGGGGCCGCTTCGTCGCGGGCGATTCCAGGCTGCCCGAGCGTGGAGACGACGCGGTCGCGCTTCTGGTGGAGCAGGTGCTCTCGCGACAGACGCCCGCCACCAAGCTCATCTCGGTCCCGGACGGGCGTTTCTGGGTTGGTGTCCCCATCGAATTCCCCTATGCCGAGGGCGTTATCGGAGTCCTGCTGGGTGCGATCGATCTCGAGGCGATGCTGAGCTCCGAGGTCGCCGAGGAGCTGCGCGAGCGCGGTGTCATCATCCGTGGCGGCGATACGCAATGGCAACTGCGCGGCGAGCCGGATCGTCCTGGTTTCGCGCGGGCGACCTACGCGCTGCATCATCCCGACATCCCCCATCTCTACGACCTCCAGCTTGAAGTCCACTCCACCACGAGTCCCTGGCAGAAACCCTTGCTGATCCGCGGCGCCGTCTTGGTGCTGGCGTCGATCGCCGCGGCGAGTCTGGTTTGGTGGCTGGCCGGCATGGTGGCGGGTCCGGTCAGCCGGAGGCTCGAGCGGCTTGCCGAGGTGATCGTCGAGAATCCGGCATGTGCCCCTGAGGACATTCCGGCAGATATGCGGGGAGATGAGATCGCCGTGCTCGGCGACGCCCTGCGGCGGGCGCTGGTCGCTCACCGCAAGGCGGAGCATGAGCTGGCCCAGCTCGCCTATTTCGACAAGCTGACCGGCTTGATGAACCGGGCGCGCTTCGAGGAGCGGGTCGACGATGCCTTGAAGCGCGCCCGGCGTGCCGACACCGAGATCGCGCTGCTCTTCGTCGATCTGGATCGCTTCAAGGCCGTGAACGATACCCTGGGCCATGAGGCGGGCGACACGCTCTTGAAGCAAGTGGCGCAGCGCATCATCGACCGGGTGCGCACCACGGACGCGGTCTCGCGCCGCAGCGGCGACGAGTTCACCCTGCTGGTCGAGAGCAGCAAGGAGAAGACGGGCGCGGCGCACTTCGCCGAGGATCTGATCGCCCGGCTCTCCGAGCCCTATCGCCTCGACTCCGGCGCCATCGTGAACGTCGGCGCGAGCATCGGCATCGCCTTCTATCCCTCGGACGGGGAGACGGTCGGGGAGCTGCTGCGTTGTGCGGACACGGCGATGTACGCGGCCAAGGAGCGGGGTGCGGGCAGCTATTGCCTCTACTCCCGCGACATGGGCGTGGCGGTGCGTGATCGCCTCGAGCTGGAGGCGCGTTTGACCCAGGCCGTCCATGCGGGCGAGCTGGAGGTCTGCTACCAGCCCCAGGTCCGCCTTTCCGACGGTCGGATGATCGGCGTCGAGGCGCTATGCCGCTGGCATGACGCGGCGCTTGGCGAGGTGCCGCCGAGCGTTTTCATCCCCATTGCCGAGGAGACCGGCTTGATCCGTCCGCTCGGCCTCTGGCTGTTCCGTCAGGCGTGTCGGGAGGTCGCGTGCTGGGACAAGCCGGAGGAGGGGCTTGCGTTGGCCGTCAACATCTCGACCGTGCAGCTCACGGATGACTTCATCGCGCTGCTTCGCGAGCTGCAAGCAAACTGTCGCGCCTCCGGCACCCGGCTCGAGCTGGAGCTGAACGAGGCATCGCTGGTACGCGCACGGCCAGAAGTGGCGGCCGTTCTCGATGCATTGAATGCGCTCGGTGTCGCCGTAGTCATGGATGACTTCGGCTCGCACTACTCCTCCCTGCGCTATCTGAGGCATTTCAAATTCAGCAAGCTCAAGATCGATCTCAGCTCGATTGAGGGCTTGGAGACGAGCGAAGAGGACGCGCTCATGACCTCGACCCTCATCAGCGTGGCACATCAGCTCGGACTCGAGGTCATCGCCGAGGGTGTCGAGACCGAGGAGCAGCGCGACAGGCTCATTGCCGAGGGCTGCGACCTGGCACAAGGCTTTCTGTTCGGCCGGCCGGTTGCTGGGGAGCGGCTGCGCACGGCCGCGGTGCCCGCCTAGCCGGTGGCCTGCCGGGTCGAGGCACTGAGCCCGCGCCTGGTCCGGACGCCAGATCTCTCATGCCCTTTCGGTCAGTCCGTCCCACCTCGCCGACCCGGTCATCCTCTGATTTTGTGCCGCTGTTCTCATCCTAGGCCCCATCTGTCGAGCCTCGACTGGTCGCCGCTCGACCCACTCCCGAACTGTGACCGCAGTCCCATCCGTACCCCTAGCCCTGTCCTAACCTGAAGTCGTGAGGAGCATGAGCAGAGGGGCTGGAGTCCCCGCGGACTTGAGGTGAGAGCCAGGCTGTTCGAGGGCTCGAAGACTCAGGAAAGTGGAAGAGGGTGTCCGTCGCCGAGCAGTGCAGGTCTTAAGGAGCGATCGGCCGGCCGAGCAAGCGCATCCGCCAACCGGAGAAAGACCATGTCGTACATGTATCAGTGGTTTGGGGGCATGACAGGTTGGGCATTCTTGAGCGGATGCATGCTGGGTATGGCATCGCTGGCAACCCGCCAACAGATGCGTCCTGTACGGCTCCCGCCAACGCAAGCGGAGCAGCTGCAGAGAAGAGGGCAGTAGCAGCGCTGTTCCGCCGAAGTGCCGGGGGCGTCTCGGCCGGGTGGGAAGGGAATCCATCACCCACGGCAGGGCACCCATCGATCAGGTGAAGCAGTCGAGATCTGTGGGTGCCCTGAATCAGACAGCAGGCAGTAGAGTTGATGGGCAGTAGAGTTGATGGCCAGTTGAATTAATGGTCAGTTGGGTCGATCGTCAGGTGGGCTGATAGGCAAGCAGGCAGGTGGAGGGAGAGGTCTCGCGGGCATCGGAAGCCCATCCTTTGGCAGCAAGTGGTCGATGAGACCACCGCCGGCTCGGGCTCTAGAGGCGCGGTCGTTGGAAGGCGCCGAGCCGGCGAGAGGATCGAGATTGGCAGCCGCCTCTTGGGTCACTGGGAAGCAGGGCGCAGGGACGCCGCTTCTTGATGGATGTCTTGGTGTAGGAGCTTCGAGCTGGTGGGTCTGTTGCCCTGACGAGTGGCTAGCCTCTATGGCGCCCTCGTCAGGGGCATGTCGACGCAAATCTCGACCCCTGGGCTCCGGTCGACGACCGTCACTCGTCCCCCCATGGCTTGGCTGAGGCGCTGTACCAGCGCAAGGCCGATTCCCGTCCCCGAGATTGCCTGGGCCTTGGCCGCGCTCCCCCGATAGAAGAGATCGAAGATCCGCTTCCGTTGCTCTTTCGGAATCCCAGGTCCGAAATCACGCACGCCGACGCGCAGCTGGCTCGCGCCCAGGAGCTCGCAGCGGATCTCGATACGCCGCGTCTGCGCCTTGGCCGAGAACTTGAGGGCATTGTCGACTAGATTGATGAGGATTTGGGCGAAGGCGTCGGGGTCGACCAGGATCTCGGCATCAAGGTCGCAGCCTGTTTCCAGGACGAAGCCGGCGCGCTCGACCTGAGTCGTGACGCGCTCGCGCACCTTGGCCATCAGTGCGCCGATGCCCATGGGTCTTGGCTCCAGCACCAAGGCATCGCGTCCGATGCGCGCCAGCTGCAGTACGTTGGCAATGAGGCGCGAGAGCCGCTCGCTCTCCTCGTGAATGAATCTGTAGTAGGTCTCTTTGCGTGCCTCGGTTGCGAAGCCGGCGCGCAGCATCTCGGCATACATGCGGATGGAGGTCAGGGGCGTCTTGAGCTCGTGGCTCACCGCCGAGACGAAGTCCTGCTGCTGGCGCACCAGCGCGAGCTGGCCGAGGCCCAGGCGATACATGAGCCAGCCGCCGGCGACCAGCACCAGCGCCAAGGCTCCCGCCATCCAGCCGATGACGGCCGCGCCTGGGGGCGTCGGGAGCTGGCTGACGCTGAAAATCAGCTCCAATCCGCCGAAGGGCTCCTGCATCCGCGTGCGGTAGAGCAGGGCGCCCGTCATCGGCGAGCGACCCTCGTCGAGCGGTGTCGAGCTCAGGTCGTAGCGTCGATTGGGCCGGGCGCGGAAGCTCGCCAGGATCTCGCTCCGATAGGCGACGATGAGATGTGTCGTATGTGCGAGCACGGTCGTCGCGAGCGGCCTGCCGATCAGCGCATCCAGGAAGGGCTTCTGCTCGATGAGGGCGCCCTGGATGAGCCTTGCGCCCTGACGCCAGACGGTTCGGAACAGCAGGAGATGGCCGGAGTCGAGAAGGCCCACCTCGAAGGGCTCGACCGTGCTCTCGAAGAGCTGCACGGGTCTGCGCCTTTCCGCGTCTTTCGCCTGTGTGTCCAGGGGCTTAGCGACCGGCGCCTCGGGTGTGGATCGAATCGCCCGATCCGTGTCGTCCCGGATCGACTTGTCCTCCAGGGCCGCGTTCTGGCTGCGCAGCGCCAGGCCCTCGTCGAGCTGCAGGGCGTCGATTCCTTTCGCGCGCGATGCCATCTCGGACTTGGGCGCGGGAGCGGCCTCTTTGCGCGCGAGGCGCTCGAATGCCGCCTGGGAAAGTCGGCTTGCGTCCTCGGGCTCGGCTTGGGGCGGGGCGACCTCCTCAGTCTCCTGCGGAGCCGGCGCTTCTGCCAGCTCGGTGTCTCCGAGGCCGCCGAGCTCAGGGAGCGACCTGGGTGTACCTGCCGGCTCAGGCGCGAGCGCGGCCGAGCCCGCAAGCCCGGGGCGGCGCTCGCGCGCGTCGCGCTCGACCAGGCGGTTTCCGACCAAGACGCCGCGAATCTGCTGCGCACGCGCCTGCCGCAGCGCAAGCTCCGCGGCGTCGACCCCATAGTCCGCGGGCGAGATCCCAGCTTCTGGCACCAGGGGCGAGCTGAATGCGCCGTCGGCCGCGACTTCGAACCAGCCGATGAGCCCCGGGATCCTGTCTCCGCTCGGCAGCTCCGCGAGCGGAGAGCGCCGCGTGTAGGAGGCTGCCGCATCACCTGACCTGACGAGGAAGGCGTAGTCCTCGATCGGCCTGGCGTCCTCGGTGCGGGCGATGGCGACGAGCGCCTCATTGACGCGATCTGCAAGCTCCTCCGCAATCAGCTGCTGCTGCCGAAAGGACTCCCACTTCATCTGGTCGTAGGCCTTGTGCACCAGCAGCAGGCTGGGCACCGCTAGGGCCAGCACGAAGAGCGCGATCCCGAGCCTCAGCCGATTGCGGGCGCGGCTGTGATCCGAGCCTTTCATCTCGAGCGGCCAGCCTCCGGCGGCCAGCCTCCAGCTCCGCGCGGTGTACCCTTGGGGTGGACGAGCCAGAGCGAAGTCCACCAGGACGCACCAAGACAGCTTCGGTGGTCGCTCGTCCCGCGCAAGCCGCTGCGAAGCGCGGCGATTCTCTTGCAGCTCGGGTATCGGGCCATCCTAGCCATCCCCTCCGCTCGCCGCGGCCATCAGCCGGTATCCGACACCCCGCACCGTAATGAGCACCCGCGGCTCGCCGGGCTCAGGCTCGATCTTGCGCCTCAGCTTGGCGATATGGATGTCCACCGTGCGCGTCTCCATGCCGCAGTCGCGCGCATAGCCCCAGACCTTGTTCAGCAGCTCTTCGCGCGAGACGGGACGCTCCGCATTGGCGGCCAGGTACTTGAGGATGTCCACCTCGCGCTGGGTGAAGGGGATCTCCTGGTCTCCTCGGCTGCCGCTGAGGTTGCGGGCATCCAGCTCCAGATCACCGACCATCAACCGGTCTTGCTCGGCCTCCAATGCCCCACTGCGTCTGAGCACCGCTTGCACGCGCAGCACCAGCTCGGTGACCGAGAAGGGCTTGGAGACATAGTCGTCGGCCCCAAGCCGCAGCCCCTGGATGATGTCGGCGTCCGCGGTGCGCGCCGTCAGCATGATGATCGGCTGGGCGCGATCGACGGCGCGCACGCGGTCGCAAATGGCGAAGCCGTCGATGCCGGGCAGCATGATGTCGAGCAGGATCAGATCGAAGGTGCCGGTGAGCGCCTTGGCGAGCCCGGCCGGGCCGTCCTCGGCGCTTTCGACCTCGAAGCCGTGAAAGACGAAGAGATCTTCAAGACCCACGCGGATGGGCTCTTCGTCCTCGATGATGAGCAAGCGCGATTTGCGGGGCATGGGGGAGAGAGTTGTCAGGTGTCAGGTGTCAGGTGTCAGGTGTGGGCGGGTGTCATGGGGTGGGAGGTTCCGCTGTTGTCTTCGGCTTTCAGGTAAGCATACCTCCAACGGATAGGAGACTTGCGCGATTCTGTGTGGGCCTACCAGCATCACACTGCCCACTGCCTGAAGCCTAGCCGCACAAGCCGAGCGCCTCGGTAAATTCCTTGTAAAACATCCTCCAAGGCTTTTACCAAGCCCTGTCTACGCCACTTCGATGCCGCTCCATAGACTGAAAGCCAGAGTCGATGAAACAGAGCGGAGGTGACGAAGATGGCATTCATGACCCGATTGTCGCGCCTAATGCGGGCGGATCTGCACGCCATGCTGGATCGGTTGGAGGCGCCGGATCTGGTGCTTGCCCAAGCGGTGCGGGAGATGGAGCAAACCCTGGAGCGGGATCGGCGTGCCTTGGCGCGCCAGGAGCGGGAGCGCGCCAGGCTGGGGGACCAGAAGGCGGCGCTGGAGAGCACGCTGAGACAGACGGCGGAGGCGCTGGAGGACTGTCTCGCCGCGGGCCAGGAAGACCTGGCTCGTCCTGTCGTTCGCCGCCGTCTGGAGACCGAGCGCCGTGTCGGGCAGCTCCAGCAGCGCCTGAGGGAGCTTGAGGTCGACTGCGAGGCTCGGCGGCAGCGTCTGGCCGAGCAGGAGTCCAGGCTCGCGGACTTGAGGGCGCGTGCTGCGCTCTACCAGGAGATGGTCGAGCCGGAGGAGGAGGTCTACCGCGAGACCTGGCCAGCGTCCTCCGATGCCGTTCGCGACGCCGATGTCGAGGTGGCCCTGCTGCAGGCCAAGCGCCAGCGGGGGGCGGCATCATGACCAGGCCAGGATTCGGCGAAGGTGTCTTGGTCGCGCTCGGCGCCGCGCTGCTTGCGAGCGTCGCGCAGACAGGGCTGAGCCTGTTGATTCCCAGGGCCGATGTTGCGCAGCTTCTCTGCATGGGCCTGGGTCTGGGCTACGGGCTCTACTTGCTGGCACGCAGCGGGGAGAAGGCGGGGCGTGTCGTCATGGTGGTCGGCTGGATCACGGTCAGTCTCATCGTGGCCGGCTTCTCCAGCGGGGCTGGACTGCAGCTCCTGACGCAGCTCGTCCTGGTTTGGCTGACGCGCGTCCTCTACTACCAGGCGCAGCCTCTATCGGCCGTGCTGGATCTCGGGCTTCTGCTGCTCGGCCTCGCCGCGGCCCTCTGGGCGCTCGAGCGCACCGGGAGTCTCTTCCTGACCGTCTGGATGCTCCTTCTGGTCCAGGCCCTCTTTCCACTCATTCCACGCCGCTGGGAGGGGACTCGCCCGGACGAGCCTTCCGAGGACCCTTTCGCGGCCGCGGAGCGCGCGGCCGAGCGCGCCCTGAGCCGGCTTTCGGCACGCCAATGAGTCTTTCTGAAACACGGAGCAGATCATGAAAACGCCTACCAAGACCACGCTTGCAGCCTTGTCCCTGATCGGGATGACCACGGGCGCCGTGCTCTACTATCCGGCCATCCAGTCGGCCGAGGTGACACGCCCGCCGGCCCCGCCACTCGTCGATCCAGCCCCGATGCCAGGTATCGTCCAGCATCCGGTGATCGAGGCCGTCTTCGTGCTGGATACGACCGGCAGCATGGGCGGCCTCATCCAGGCGGCGAAGGACAAGATCTGGTCGATCGCCTCGACCATGGCCGCCGCCCAGCCGACGCCCGAGATCCGCATGGGCCTGGTGGCCTACCGCGACCGGGGTGACGACTATGTGACCCGCGTGGTCGATCTCTCCAAGGATCTGGATGCCGTTCACAGCGAGCTGATGCAGTTCCAGGCCCGAGGCGGGGGCGATGGCCCCGAGAGCGTCAATCAGGCGCTGCATGATGCGCTGCATCGCATCGGCTGGAGTCAGGATCCCAACGCCTACCGCGTGATCTTCCTCGTCGGCGATGCGCCCGCCCACATGGATTATCAGGATGACGTGCCCTATCCGCAGACGGTGGCCGAGGCCAAGCGGCGCGGGATCCGGGTGAACGCGATTCAATGCGGCACGCTGACCGACACGCGCGCCGAATGGCAGCAGATCGCGCAGCTCGGCTCGGGGAGCTATTTCCAGGTCGAGCAGGGCGGCAGTGCCGTCGCCATCGCCACGCCTTATGACAAGACGCTTGCCACCCTGTCCGCCGAGCTGGACGCGACACGGATCTATTACGGGAAGCGCGAAGAGCGGGCCAAGCGTCGCGAGAAACTGGAGTCCGAGCGCGCGGCCAAGGCCGCCGCATCTCCGGCGGCCCTCGCCAGCCGGGCTGGATTCGTCACCTCAGAGGTCGGCAAGTCGAGTCTGCTCGGCGACAAGGAGCTGGTCGAGGAGGTCGTCAGCGGCCGGGTGGATCTCGCCGAGCTGCCGGCGGAGGAGCTGCCAGAGCCCCTGGCCGACCTGGACGCGGAGGCGCAACAGGCCGTGATCGCCGAGACGGCCCGCAAGCGCCAAGCACTCGAGGGCGAGATCCAGGCGCTGACCAAAGAGCGCTCTCGGTACCTCAATGCCCAAGTGGAGGCAAAGGGCGGGGCCGAGGATTCACTGGATCACAAGATCTTCAGTGCCGTCCGTGAGCAGGCCGCAGACAAGGGGCTGCACTACGACAAGGCGGCACCTGTCTACTGATCCGGGCGCGTTGTAATGACGGCACTCGCCTGGTGCCGTCTCGGCCAACAGCCGCCTCTTCAGCGGCGCGAAGGTGGGCTCGGCGTCTCGCCGCGTCACCATGGGTCGGCCGACGATCGAGGGGCATCGGGGTGGACAAGGAATCTCTCGGAGTCGACTGTACGAGATCGGCCTCGGCAAAAGAGCCCGAGGCATTGCAGTAGGAGTGCCGTACAATCGTAGCATTCAAGGATTCTTACAGAGAGGCGCCCGATGGCAAAACCCAATTACGCGTTCGAGAAGCGGCAGCGAGATCTGGCAAAAAAGGCCAAGAAAGAGGAAAAACGCCAGCGCAAGATCAGCTCGCGGGAGAATCCGGAAGAGAAGGATCGCGCGGAGCCGACCGCGCCAACGCCGGAGGCCGATACGAGGACGTCTTCCTGAGCTCGGCCGCGATCTCGGTCCGGGTACCTGGGCTCGGGCTCGCGCATCAGCTCCAGGTTAGGTGACCGGTCTGTCAACAGGGCGTCGATCATCGTTTCGACCACGGCCTCCTCCTTCTGGCTCCCACGGCGTGGGTGCGAGTCGCGAGGCTCCGGCGTCGCTTCGCGGGCCGCTGGAGCCTCGCGACGCGCGGGACGCGGCCGGGAGTCCAGTGTGAGAAGCTCCGGGTGGGGTAGACGCTGGACCAAGCGCCGATCAAGGCCAACGGGTCCGTCGACCCGTATCCGGACTTTCAGTCCCTAGGCTCGACCCACCAGCTTCAGCTAGTGGCTGTTGAGTTTATAACGACTTAGATCTGGCAAAGTAGAATGAGGTCGAGGCGCGGAGGCGGAGCTCTCCAGCCGTCGCGCGGCGATGGGGTAGACTCTCGCTTGTCGTCTCTCAGCAGGATCATCGAATGACGGAGCCCCTTGTCCAATGTCTACCTGGAGGCCTGAATCCACCATGTCTGGCCCTTCGGTTGCGCCACGATACCTCAGAGGCGCATGCGTCCGTTGAAAGGCTGCCCGTGATGGTGGCGCTGATGTCCGATGGCGCGACGCTCGATGACTATCGGCGCTATCTTCGCATCATGGCAGGGGTCTACTCGCCCTTGGAGGAGCGCCTCTATGGCGCCCTTCCCGGGGATCTGGTCGAGCGCTTGGGGGTGCGTCCGAAGCTGCCGGCTGTGCTGCGCGATCTCGCGGAGCAGGGTGAGGCTTGGACGCCGAAACCCATGCCGGCTCGCAGACATGATCCGCTCGAGCCGCTCACGCCGGGTAACGAGAGCGCGCTGGTAGGCGGGCTCTATGTCCTGGAGGGGGCAACGCTGGGCGGTCGTACCATCGCGCGTCATCTCGCGCGCATCCTTGGCGAGGCCTTTGGCGCGGGCCGTCTTCTCGATTTCCATGGCCGTCGGACCTCCAGGGTCTGGAAGCATTTCTCCCATGAGCTGAACGCGCTGGCGGAATCTGGGCGTCTGGATGCGGACAGTGTCGTGCGCGGCGCGCTAGCGACCTTCGGCTATGTGGATCGCAGCCTCTCCCAGTGGGCGTGAGCCGCTGACGCGCCCATGATGGTTTGATGCCGCTGGCGGGGTGGTCTGTGGATGTCATCACACCGCTTGGCGCCGAAATCCATTACAAGGATCGAGCGGATGCGGATGCCGGCCCAGCTGCCAGCTTGGTGATATCAGGGCGGCTTTTGGCCTCAGGCGCTTGTCGGGGGCGGCGAGGGCGCTCGGACCCATAAGATCGAGCCCGTAATCCTAGAAAGAGCTACCAGCTACCAGCTACCAGCTACCAGCTACCAGCTACCAGCTACCAGCTACCAGCTACCAGCTACCAGCTACCAGCTTAGAGCTTTGTTTTGGAGCTGCTTTCGGGTCTTCTCCGAGTCATCCAAAGGGGTGAGCGGCTGGTCGGCTAGAAGATCCGGCAACCGTATGATCTTCATCCGCTGTCGGCTGGTAGCTGGAAGCTGACTGCTCCAATTAGGGTAATCATTTCCGGAGACGCTTTAGGATCGATCGATGCAATCTCGGGCGGCGGGGTCCAGTCCCTTCATGCGCGATCCCGAGATGCGCTACCAACTCCACTCATCAAAGAGCCTTGTCGGTCCGCTCATCCCGCGAGCTGCCGTCGCTCCGGCTCAACAGCCAGATTGCAGGAAAGAGACAGTGGCCGCAAAGTCAAAAACACTCACGACTGATGACATCCTGGTGCTGCTGTGCGGCTCCGTGAAGAAGGTGCTCACGACCGCGACGCAGACCGACATCAACTACTCGCCCATGGTGCAGAAGATCACCCGCACCTGCCTGCGACCGGATATCGGCTGTTTCGTGCTCTTCGACGGTGGCTTTTCGGGGCTCGTCATCATGAATTTCTGTGCGCAGTCGGCCATGGAGATCTATCGCGCCTACATGATGAGCATGGGAATGCCAGAGTCGGAGCTGGCAACTCAGCATACCTCGGACGAGGTCGGCAACATGCTGGGCGAGCTGATGAATCAGATCGTCGGCGACTTCACGGGTAAGGTGGGTCACGAGCTGATGGTCTCGATCAATCAGAACCAGCCCAAAATGCTCGCCATCAACAAGGAGGTGCTGGTCAGCATCGACACGAATCTGGACCGCGCGCAAGCCCGGCGCGTCTCCTTCACCACGGAGCGGCGCAACGTCTTCTACATGGAGCTGGCGATGGACAAGACCGAGTTCATCAAGCTCCACGATTTCGAGCGAGAAGAGGTCGACCCAGATCGGATCGTCGAGGAGGCGAGCCAGAGAACCGTGGCGACGACCTCGCGCGAGGATGTCGTCGATCAGGACTTGCTCGACGAGCTGGGCATCTGAGCCTCTGTCGCGCGGGCGCGGTCCCGCGCGCTCACCCGGTGGTCAGCCGACGCCGCTGGCCCCAAGGCTTCTCCACAAAGGCTCGAAGGGTGCGGCTCCCGCGGGGCAAGCAGCCTCGATCGCTCGCGCCCGTCTTGCTAGCGTCCGGTCATTGTCTTGGCGCGTGCGATCAGCTCGTCGATCTCCTGCTCGGCGAGCGCCCAGTCTTCAGCCTCGTGCCCAGGCGCGAAGTTGCGCTTCTCGGCGCGGTAGTAAGCCGCTTCCTCGACCATCTTGAGACGCTGTGCGGGGCTGACGCTGGCGAGCCGATGTAGGCTTCCGGAGCGCTCGGAGACCGGCTGGAGGGCGTGCGCCTGCGGTGCCGCTGCCGGAGCGGTTTTCGGCGTCGCCGCCTTCGCCGCGGTCTTCTTGGTCGTCCTTTTCGCCGCCGTCTTCTTGGCGACCTTGGCTGAGGTCTCTGGCGCTGGCGTCGTCTTGGCCGACGATTTGCTGACCGTAGCCTTCTTGGAGGCCGCCTTCTTCGAAGCCGTTTTCTTCGCCGCCGTCTTCTTGGTTACGATCTTGTCGTCAGCCATGTCTATCGCTTGCCTCTTAGCTTGATCAAGGTTTCATTCGTGGTCGTCAGACTCGCGCCCTAATGAAAAAGTGGCCCGCATCGTCCATTGGGGCACAGCTGGGCGATCTTGCAATAGGATACACCCAAACCTAGATTTTTCTGGCGTTCTCGTACAGCTGATCGCGGGACTCGAGTGCTGACCCGAAGGCCAGCATCACTCGGCGCGGAGGGCCCTAGCAGGATCGGCTCGAGTGGATTGCCAAGCAGGATAGACCCCCGCCAGGAAAGCCGCTAGCCAGGCCATCAACACCCCTGAGATCAATGGGGAAGGCTTGACAGTCATCTCCATCGACCAGCCGAACGAGCGCAGGTTGATCACCTGGATCAGCAGCTCGCCCATGAGGAGTCCAAGAGGCAAGGCCAAGATGCCAGCGGCGAGGCCGAGCATGGAGGTCTGCGTCAGGACCAGGATGCCGAGCTGGCCGCGGGTCATCCCGGTCGCCCGCATGATGGCATATTCCCGCCGCCGCTCCAGCTGCAGCGCCATGAGCGCACTGAGGATGCCGACGAAGGCGACGCCGATCGCAAGGAGCCTGAGGACTTGGGTGATGGCGAAGGTCTGATCGAAGATCGCGAGCGAGCGCTCGCGAATCTCTGCGCTGCGCGTGACCAGTATGGGGCGGTCATAGACCTCCACGAGCCGCCGGGCCGCTGCGAAGACGCCTTGTCCATCTGTGCCCGGCTCCAGGACGAGCCCGAGCGATGAGATGGCGTCATCCTGCCAGAGCGTGACATAGTGCTGCCGCGCCAGGACGAGCATGCCATTGTCCGATCCGTAGTCGCGAAAGATTCCACCAATCTCCAGATCGCGCCAGCCGCCGGGGGTGAAGAGACCGACCCGATCGCCAACGGATAGCTGGCGATGATAGGCGAAGGGCTCAGAGGCGAGCATCGCCTCCCCGCGCTCGAAGCGGGGCCAGAGCTCCTCCACCTCGCGACCCTCGAAGGCAAATCCGCGATGGCTCGTGGACGACGATTCGAGCGCGAGCAGACGCACGCTGCCGTCCGCCGTGGTGACGCGGGCGGCTCTGCCTAGGCTGACATCGGCGATCCCAGGAATGCCTCTCAAGGATTCCGCGAGGTTGCTGGGAAGCCCGGCCGCCTTATCCGCGCCGCTGTCGTTGGGCAGCGTCACATAGATGTCGCTGCGCAAGGTGCCGGCGAGCCAGTGGACGAGGCTCGCCCGGAAGCTGTCGATCATGACGCCGACCCCAACCGTGGTGGCCACTGCAATGGTCAGGGCGGCGGCCGCGATCCCGGTTCTCAGGATTGCCGCGTCGATGCCGCGTCCCGCCAATAGACCAGGGAGTCCAAGGGTGCGGCCGGCCCAGGGTGTCAACGACCTGGCGAGGCCCTTGAGCAGCGCGGGGACGCAGAAACTGTAGCCGAGGATCAGGACCATCAGCGCCGCAAAGCCCAGCGTGAGGGATCGGCTCGGGATGAGTGTGGCGAGCCAGCCGATGGCGGTCAGGATGAGTCCGACCATTGCCAGGCCCAGCACCCAGCGATTTGCGCGACGCTCCAGGCCGGTCTCTTGCAGCACCTCTCTGGGCTGTGAGCGCGCGGCCTCGAAGGCGGGCCCCAGTGCGCCGATCAGGGTCACGAGCGCGCCGATGCAGACTCCCTTGAGCAAGGCGGCAGGGCCCAGGTCGAGACTGCTCACCGCGAGGGCGAAGTAGAGATCATTGATCGTCCGGGTCACCAATTGGACCAGTCCCCAGCCGGTCAGAATGCCCAGGGCGACGCCGAGAAGGGCGCCGATCGCCGCGAAGGTCATGGCCTCCCCGACGACGAGGCTGAAGAGCTGCCCGCGCGTGCAGCCGAGCGTGCGCAGCGATCCGAGCAGGCGTCGGCGGCGCAGGACGGCGAAGGTCATGGTGTTGTAGATGATGAACCCCCCGACCAGCATGGCGAGCAGGCCCATGGCCGTGAGGTTGATGCGGAAGGCGCGGGTCATCTGCCTGAAGGTCTCGCCGCGCTGACCGGCATCGACCAGACGCAGGCCAGGCGGGAGGCGCGCGCGCGCCGCCTCGACCTCGTCGGCCTCCAGGACCAGGTCGACATGGTCGATCAGACCGAGCCGCCCGGTCAGCTCTTGCGCGGTCGAGATGTCGGCGATGGCAAGGCCGCTCGAGCTGGATCCGGCGGCCGAATCCATGACGGCGACGACGCGGGCGGTCTCTTGCCGGCCCGCGAGCTCGACCGCGATGCGGTCGCCGGGCGCGACGCCCAAATGCCGGGCGTCCTCGCTGTCGAGCAGCAGGGCCCCTGGCGTCGAGAGCAGCTTGGCCAGGCCGTTGCCCTGGAGCTTGGAGACGTCCTGCTGACTACGCAGTTGCGTATAGGTGAGCAAGTCCAGGCCGATCAGCGTCAGTGTGCTACTGCCGAGCTTGATGGTTGCTTCGATGATGGGTGAGGCGGCGGTGGCTCGCAGATCCTGCCTCAGGCGCACGAAGAGGCTGTCTGGAATGCGTCCGCTGGCGGCCTCGATGCGGTGTGTCGCGCGACCGGCGACCTGCTGTACGGACAGGTCGAAGGCGCGCGTCGCGCTACTGTTGGCGACGTCCACCGCGATGACGACGGCGACGCCCAGTGCGATCCCTAGGATCGAGAGTCCCGATTGCCAGGGATGTCGCGCGAGGTCGCGGAGACTGGCGCGCCGCAGCAGTCCGATCACCAGGAGAAATCCCCTGGGGATTCGGCGATCTGACCGTGGTCGAGCGTCAGGACGCGGTCGGCGATGCTTGAGACGGCGAGGCTGTGGGTGACCAGGACGAGCGTCTGATTGCGCTCATGGAAGAGCTCGGAGAGCAGGGCGAGGATCTGCTCGCCCGTTTCCGCGTCGAGATTTCCCGTCGGCTCGTCGGCGAGGACCAGGCTCGGCTGATGGATGAGCGCACGCCCGATCGCGACCCGTTGCTGCTCGCCTCCCGAGAGCTGGTCTGGATAGGCGCGCGACCTGGAGCCTAGGCCGAGCCGCTCAAGGAGCGTGCCGACGCGGCGGGCGATGTCTCGGCCTCCGACGCCGTTGAGCTCCAGGGGCAGGGCGAGATTCTCCGAGACCTTGAGGGTTGGAATGAGGTTGAAGAACTGGTAGACGAAGCCGATCTCGCGCCGTCTGAGAAGCGTCAGCGCCGGCTCGCCCAGCTCGGCCAGATGGTGCCCGAGGAGCTCCACCGTGCCGCGGTCGGGCCGATCGATCCCCGCGAGCATGTTCAGCAGGGTCGACTTTCCCGAGCCGCTGCGTCCCAGGAGGGCGACGCACTCGCCCGGCACGACCTCGAGGCTGACAGCGTCGAGCACGGGGTGAAGCTCACGGCCTTCGCGATAGGCCTTGTGGAGTCGCGACGCGCGCAGGATGGGCGCAGGTCTGTCTTCTGCGACGGCTGTCGCGAGGCTCGGGCGATCTGGCGCGCTCACGTCAGCCAACGCATCAGATAGTAGACTTGCTGCCCCTCGGAGGATGGCGAAGGACCATAGACCAGGGCTGGATGGAGGCGTTGCTCCGGATTTGCGCCGGCACGTGCCGCCGCTTCGTCCTCGACCAGGGTGACACAGCCGGCGGGGAAGCGGGTACGCGACCGCTTCGGGCTGCGGATCAGCGCGAAGCGCTCGGTGAGTGACCTGGAGTCTGGATCTATGATGACGTTTGGCATGATCTCCCGACGGCTCGCTCGCACCTCTCTTGCAAATGGTGGGCTTCTTGCGGGGCTCAAGGCCGCTGCGCTCGTTTCGTTCACGGACGAGCACAGATCGAAAGGGGTAGACTGGAGCACGCCGCCGCGCCGCGCCAGGCGTAACGCCCCGGCGAGGCGAATCGAAGTCCCCGAGCGAAGCTGGGCTGAGTCATTGGGGCCTAGTGAATTGCGGCCGGCTGGTTTGGTATTCTTCCCTCCTCGAATCCTCACGGGCTCTCGATCATGAAGATCGCTCACCATGCGCTTGTGCTCAATCTCCACCAGCCACTCGGCAATCTCCAGGACCTCCTGGGGCATCGCGCCTGGGAGGCGAAGGAGATCCTCTTCGCCTTGGATCGGATCCCGAGAAGCCTCTGGGGGCATGAGGACTTGGCGCGGGTCCATCTCTCGCTCTCCGGGACCCTTTTGGAGACGCTCGCGGATCCGGGCTTTCAGCAGCAGGTCTACGGCATTGTCGATTGCGGCTCGCTGCTCTGGCACTTCCAGAACCAGGCCCTCTTCGAGATCGTCGGGACGGGCTACTATCATCCCGTGCTGCCGCTGATCCCGGAGGCCGATCGCAAGGAGCATCTGCAACGCTGGCTGGGGATCGCGCACCACCTCCTGTGGCGTCCCCGTTTCCAAGGCTTCTGGCCACCGGAGATGGGCTTCAGCATGGAGCTCATCCCGCTGTTGCGGGCCTTCGGCTATCGCTATGTCTTCGTCGACAGCGAGCATGTGGAGCCGGTCACCGAGATGAGCTGGCAGGAGCTTCGCTACCGGCCGCACATCGCGCGCCACGGCGGGCATGAGATCGTCGTCGTCGTCCGTGACCGCGAGCTTTCCGATGCGCAGGAATCCGGGATGGAGCTGGGCTGGCTCCTCAACGAGGTGGCGGAGCGGACCAAGTGGTGCGATTTCCCGCCCTTGGTCACGACCTGCACCGATGGTGAGAACGGCGGCTGGTTTCGCAATGTCACCGAGGGTGCGAATTTCTGGAGCGCCTTCTATCTGCCGCTGCTCGAGCACGCGCGCAGCGACGAGGCCAGCCTGCGCCCGACATTCGTGCACGACTACCTCGACGCCTATGGCGCCCATGGCGAGGTGCGTGTGCGCACCGGCGCCTGGAACACTGGTTGGCATCATGGACGCGACTTCACCCAGTGGACGGGATCCCAGCGGCAGTGCGATACGCTCGCGGCCTTTGCAGAGCTGAGCAAGGAGGTCCACGATGCGCGTTGGCTGGCCGGCGAGCGCGGCGTGACCGAAGACGGCGAGGCGGAGGCGATCGAATTCGCGCTTTGGCACCTTTTGATGGCGGAAACCAGCTGCAATCTCTACTGGGGAGAGGCCTGGGTGCCGCGCGCCGAGGCCGAGCTGCAAGCGAGCCGCGATGACTTGGCCCGGGCGATCGCCCTCGGTCAGCCGAGTGCGGCGCCGGCGGAGGTGCGGGGGCAGGAGGAAGCGGCAGAAATCCTTTCGGCCGAGCCGGAAGCGGCGGCGGGCGAGGGTCGATCCGCTCCGATCGCTCAGGCAGAGACTCGGCCTGTGCCGCGGGAGAAGGATCGGCCAGGCCCGGCTCGCTCGTGAGCCCCGGCTCGATCGTCAGATCATGTCCCTTCACAATGTCCGTCCATCATTTCGTCCATCCATGATTTCGAGGAGCGCGCCGTGAGCTCAATGCCAGAGTACGTTGGAGAGGTTCCGAACATCTGCGGACAAGAGTCCGAGGTGGAGACGGTGGTCGCGCGCGGCCGCGACCGCGGGCTCTTCGCCGATACGGGTGGGATCGATTTCGGCGGTATCCGCAGTGCTTGCGCCATCGCTCTGCATCAGCATCAGCCGCTGATCCCGGCCGGTGGCGACGATCTCCATACCGCCGCCATGATCAGCAATCTCCAGTACATGATGGAGCATCAGGACATCGGCGATAACCACAATGCGCCCGCCTTCGTTTGGTGCTACAAGCGCATCGGAGAATTCGTGCCCGAGCTGGTGGGCGCGGGGAAGTCGCCGCGCTGCATGCTCGAATATTCCGGGACGCTGCTGCACGGCCTGCGCAAGATGGGCGAGCACCACGTCATCGACGCCCTCAAGAACGTCACCTGCAATCCAGATTATTCCTGGGCCGTCGAGTGGCTAGGGATGCCCTGGGGGCATGCGGTCGCGCCCTCGACGCCGGTTCAGGACTACCGGCTGCACGTGCGCGCTTTTCAGCACCATTTCGCGGCTATCTTCGGCTGGGAGGCTCTGGAGCGGGTGCGCGGCTTCTCGCCGTCCGAGATGGCGCTGCCGAACCACCCCGACGTTGCCTACGAATTCGTCAAGACATTGGTCGATTGCGGCTACCAATGGGTGCTGGTTCAGGAGCACACGGTGCAGCAGATCGGCAATGGCAGCCACCCGGAGCGTCCGCACCTCCCGCATCGGCTGGTCTGCACAAACTCGCAGGGAGAGACCGCGAGTATCATCGCCATCGTCAAGACACAGGGGTCGGATACCAAGCTGGTCGCCCAGATGCAGCCCTGGTACGAGGCGCAGAGTCTCGATCGGGTGGAGCTTGCGGGCAAGTCCATACCGCCGCTGGTGACCCAGATCGCGGATGGCGAGAACGGCGGGGTGATGATGAACGAGTTCCCGTCCAAATTCATGGAGGCGGTCAACGGCGCCAGTCACTCGCAGACCCCCTTGATGAACGTGAGCGAGTATCTCGAGCACCTCTTCGCGCTCGGGATTCGAGAGAGCGATCTCCCAGAGGTCCAGCCGCTCTTCCAGGACCGCATCTGGGCGCGCATGCAGCCTGGCGATGGTCCCGAGAAGCTGGCCAAGACCATCGAGGCGCTCAGGCAGGAAGATGGCCAGTTCCACATGGACGGCGGCAGCTGGACGAGCGACCTCTCTTGGGTGAAGGGCTACGACAATGTGCTCGGACCCATGGAGGAGGCGAGCGCACGCTTCGCCGAGCGGGTCCTGGGGTCGGGCGCCGCGACGGACGATCCACACTACCGCAACGCGCTGTTCCACCTCATGGCGTCGCAGACGAGCTGCTACCGTTACTGGGGCCAGGGACTTTGGACGGATTACGGACGTGAGATCTGCCGACGCGTGACCGACATCATTCGGCACGATTTCGATTGAGACCACGCTGTCGACGCCGGCTGGGAATCGACCGCTTTGCCCCAATCTTTACAATGGAATGATTAAGTCCAATTCTATTAACAATGTCAATGCTTGGAGACATTCATGAACATGCAGACCGCCCTTGGGAAGAAGGGGCTCGCCGAGCGAATCAAGGCCCTGATCGCGCTCTATGATCCGCGTATCTGGAAGGAGAAGGGTCTCTGGTGGACCGGCGGGCTCTTCGTCGTTACCTACATTATCGTCGTCATCATCCTCGGTGTCCTGTGGTCCCGCACGCCGGGGACCTTCGATGTCCGTGAGAAGGCGATGGAGCTGGCGGGTGATGACGAGTCGCGGCTGGTCGTTGGAAGCTATACAACCGCGGCCGCGATCGGCATCGCGGAGACGCTCCTCGATAAGCCGGGCGGGTATCTCAGCAACGATGTCTCTCCTCCGGGCATGTATCTCGACAACATCCCGAATTGGGAGTTCGGTGCTCTGACAGAGCTGCGTGACCTCGCCGACACCTTGCGCAACGACTTCAGTCGGGCTCAATCGCAGTCGATCGAGGACAAAGACCTGCAGATTGCCCAGCCTCAGTTCAACTACAACTCGGACTCCTGGATCCTGCCGTCGACGGAGTCGGAGTACCGCAAGGGCGTGAAGGCGCTCGAGCGCTACTTCGCCCGCCTCTCGGATGAAAATGAGCGCGATGCTCAGTTCTTTGCGCGGGCGGACAATCTCTCATCCTATCTAGAGCTGGTCGAGAAACGACTGGGCAATACGGCGCAACGGCTGTCATACGCCGTTGGGGGGCGCGATTTGAACACGGATCTTGCCGGGGATCCCAACGCTCGGCAGTCAACGCCAGCGCCGCAAGAGTCCAGCAATAAGACGCCCTGGATGCAGATCGACGATGTCTTCTTCGAGGCGCGGGGCTACACCTGGGCGCTTCTGCATACGCTCAGGGCGATGGAGATCGACTTCGGGCCTGTCCTCAAGGACAAGAATGCCCTGGTCTCGCTGAAGCAGATCATCAGGAAGCTGGAGGATACGCAGGACGCGATCTGGAGCCCGCTGATCTTGAACGGCACGGGCTTCGGACCCATGGCCAACCACTCGCTCGTGATGGCCTCCTACATCGCGCGGGCGAACGCGGCCGTGATCGATCTGCGCAAGCTCTTGCAGCAAGGGTAGGCGCGGCGCCTCCTGTGAGGCGAGCGTAAGAAAGTGGGGAGCATCGCGGTCGCGATGCTCCCTTTTTTTGGTGCCCTGCGATATGGGTCTTGGGACGCCGGTCTCAGTCGAGCGCCTAGGCCGTGGCGCCGATGATGCCCTGGGTCGTGAGGTAGTGAATGACCTCGTCAGCGAGCACACCTGGCGTCTTTTCGGACGCCTGCAGCACCAGCTCGGGCGCGGACGGTGCCTCGTAAGGGTCGTCGATTCCGGTGAAGTTCTTGATCTCGCCGGCGCGCGCCTTCTTGTACAAACCCTTGGGATCGCGGGTCTCGCACACATCCAGGGGGGTGTCGACGAAAATCTCGATGAACTCGCCCGCGTCCATGGTGCGGCGAACGCGGTCCCTGTCCTGCCGATAGGGACTGATGAAGGCCGTCAGCGCAATGATGCCGGCCTGCGAGAAGAGGTGAGCAACGGCGCCGATGCGCCGGATGTTCTCCTCGCGATCCATGGCGGTGAAGCCGAGTCCGAAGCGCTCGGCAAAGTCGTCGCCATGGGCTCCGCGCAGCATGCCAGGGCCGGCGTTGAGGGCGTGCCGCACATTGTCGCCGTCGAGCACGGCGCTGTGGACGCCCATCTGGTGCAGCTTGTGGTCCAGCGTGTTGGCAACCGTGCTCTTTCCGGACCCGCTCAGGCCGGTGAACCAGATGACGCAGCCCTTGTGGCCCTTCATCGACTCTCTGAGCGATCTGGATACCTGATGCTCGTGCCAGGTGACATTGGTGTCATTCGTCATCGCGAATCGTCTTCTCTTCCGTTGTTCGCCGGCCGTTTTTCCGGCGGTGTTACTATGAAAAGACGCCCGGGCCGAGTCTCCGGATCCACGGGCATCCATGACGAGCTTGCCAGACCCAAACCGCATGAGCGCTCGCCAAGCACCTCCAGAGCCGATCTTTCGGGCACGCGGCCTGACCAAGGTCTATGCGATGGGGGAGGTGAGCGTCCAAGCCCTGCGCGGGGTGGACGTCGACCTCTTTCCGGGGGAGCTGGTCGTGCTGCTCGGTCCCTCGGGCAGTGGCAAGTCTACACTGCTCAATATCCTGGGTGGTCTGGATTCGCCCTCCAGTGGCGAGGTCGTCTGTGCAGGACGCGACCTGGTCCGGATCGGAGAGCGCGAGCTCGCGCGCTTCCGCAGGGAGGTGGTGGGGTTCGTGTTTCAGTTCTACAACCTCATCCCCAGCCTGACGGCGCGCGAGAATGTCGCCATCGTGACCGAGATCGCCACTGATCCCATGGCACCCGAGGAGGCCTTGAGCCTGGTCGGCCTGGCCCAGCGCCTCGACCATTTTCCGGCGCAGCTCTCGGGCGGCGAGCAGCAGCGCGTCGCCATCGCGCGAGCGGTCGCCAAGCGTCCTCAGGTGCTGCTGTGCGACGAGCCGACGGGCGCCCTCGACTCGACCACGGGGGCCTTGGTGCTGGAGGTGCTGGACCGGGTCAACCGCGAGCTTCAAACGACCACGGCGGTGATCACCCACAACGCCGGAATTGCGGCCATGGCGGACCGCATCATCCGGATGAGCGACGGACGCATCCAATCGGTCGAGGCCAACCCGCGGCGGCGCCCGCCGAGCGAGATCCATTGGTGAGCGCCCTCACCCTCAAGCTGCTGCGCGAGACCTGGGGGATGCGTGGCCAGGCGCTGGCCATCGGCGTCGTCATCGCGGGCGGCGTGGCGACGCTCATCATGTCCTTGTCGACGCTCGACGCCCTGACGCTGACACGGGATGCCTTCTATCGGGACTACAGGCTCGCACACGTCTTCGCCACACTGAAGCGGGCGCCCGAGTCGCTCGCGGAGGCCATCCGCGCCATCCCGGGCGTGCAGTCGGTGGAGACGCGCGTGGTGGCGTCGGCGAGTCTGGACGTCGCCGGCTTCGAGGATCCGGCCACAGGTGTGCTGGTTTCCTTGCCGGATGGCCGCAATGCCGAGCACAACCGCCTCTACCTCAGCGAGGGCAGGCTACCGGAGCTGGGGCGCGATTCGGAGGTCGTGCTCGGTCAAGCCTTCGCGAGCGCGCACCATCTTCGACCGGGAGACAGCCTGGCCGCGGTCATCAATGGCCATCGCCAGCGGCTGGATGTCGTCGGCATCGCCATGTCGCCCGAGTACATCTACCAGATCAAACCGGGCGATCTCTTTCCGGACTTCGCGCGGCATGGCGTGCTCTGGATGAGCCGCACCTATCTGGCGAATGCCTACGACATGGACGGCGCTTTCAACGACGTGACGCTGCTGCTGACCCGCGATGCCCGCCCCGCCGACGTCATCGAGCGCTTGGACCTGCTGCTCGAGCGCTATGGTGGGCTGGGCGCGATCCCGCGCGCGGATCAGCTCTCGGAGCGGTATCTCAGCTCGGAGCTCGAGCAGTTGGAGGGCATGGCCAAGCTCATGCCGAGCATCTTCCTGGGCGTCGCCGCCTTCCTCTTGAACGTGGTGCTATCACGTCTGATCGGGACGCAGCGTGACCAGATCGCCATCCTCAAGGCGTTCGGCTACAGCCATTGGCAGATCGGCGCGCACTATGTGCAGTGGGTCCTGCTGATCCTGCTGGTCGGGCTCCTGCTGGGCGTCCTAGGCGGGCTCTGGCTCGGACTGCAGATGGCGGAGCTCTATCGCGAGTTCTTTCGTTTGCCCTACCTCAGCTTTCGGGTGCGCCCCCAGGTCGTCGGCATTGCCGTCTTCGTGACGCTGGCGGCCGGGCTGCTTGGCACCCTGTCGGCGGTGCGGCATGCGGTCGGACTGAGGCCCGCCGAGGCGATGCGGCCGGAGCCGCCGCCGAGCTTTCATCCCACCTTGGTCGAGCGCTGGGGACTTCAGAGCCTTCTCGCTCAGCCGGCCAGAATGGTGCTGCGCAACCTCGAGCGCCGCCCGGGCAAGGCGCTGCTGTCCATTCTGGGGATCGCCATGGCCTGCGCAGTCCTCATGGTCGGGCGTTTTCAGGAGGGTGCGCTCGACTACCTGGTCCAGGTCCAGTACGGACTGGCCCAGCGGGACGATCTCACCGTGACCTTCGTGGAGCCGACATCCAGACGCGCGCTCTTCGACCTCGGCGCCATGTCGGGAGTCGATCTGGTCGAGCCGTTTCGGCAGGTGGCGGTGCGCCTGCGTCATGGGAGCGCGAGCTATCGGACCGGCCTTCAAGGGCTGGAGCCTGGGGGCAGGCTCAGGCGGGTGCTCGACGACAGGCTCGCGGTGCGGCCGCTACCTCAGGCCGGCGTGGTCTTGAGCGACCATCTGGCGACCATGCTGAGGATTCGGCCTGGTCAGACGCTGAGGATAGATGTCTTGGAAGGGCGGCGAGCGCGCCTCGAGGCGCCGGTCGTCGGCGTGGTCCAAGACTTCACCGGCGTCTCGGCCTATATGGATCTCGGCGCCCTGAACCGATTGCTCGAGGAAGGCGATGCCATTTCGGGCGCCTTGCTCTCCGTCGCGCCCGAGGCGCGCGATGGCATCGTCGCCGCCTTGAAGGAGGCGCCGCGGGTCGCCGGTGTGACCGACCGCCTGACTGCCATTCAGAGCTTCACCGACTCCATGGCGGAGATCGTCCTGAGCTTTGCCCTGGTCGCCTCGCTGCTGGCCGCGAGCATCGCCTTCGGCGTCGTCTACAACAATGCCCGCATCGCGCTCACCGAGCGGGATCGCGAGCTGGCGACCTTGCGGGTGCTTGGCTTCAGTCTCGCGGAGATCGGCTTTATCCTACTTGGAGAGCTAGCCCTATTGACCCTGATCGCGATTCCCGTCGGCTATCTCGTCGGCGTCGGCTTGATCGCGCTCATCGTGCAGGGCCTGGATTCCGATCTCTACAGGATTCCAATGATTATCGAGCCACGCGTCTATGCCTTCTCAGGGACGGTGATTCTGGTCTCCGCCCTCGTTTCTGGTGCCTTGGTGGCGCGCCGGCTCCGCCGTCTGGACCTGGTCGCCGTGCTCAAGACCCGGGAATGAGTGTCGACGACGTCATGGAGCCTTGCGTCTTCGAGCTACTCCGGGGTGGGAGGTGATCTGAGATGGCTCGCCGCTACCCTGCGCTGGTGCGTCGTAGCTCGGCGCTGCTCGCCGTCTCCATGCTGATCGGGGCGGTCGTCTTGGGTTTTCGACCCACGCCGAGGCTAGTCGATACCGAGCCGGTCGCGCGCGGGCATCTCGCCGTCACGGTCGAGGCCGAGGGGCGCACCCGCGTCATCGACCGCTATCGGATCTCGGCGCCGATCGCCGGTGTCGTTCGCCGTCTGACCCTGGACGTGGGCGATGCCGTCGCGGCCGGCGATGTCGTTGCCGTGCTGGATGCCTTGGCAGCACCCGCGCTGGACAAGCGCAGTCGCCAGCAGGCGCAGGCGCGTGTCGCTGCCGCGGAGGCGGAGCTGGCCGCGACGCGCGAGGCCGTCAAGGCAGCGCAGGCGGCGGAGGCCTACGCCAGCAGCGAGCTGGCACGCCTCGACCCTCTGGGGCGGCAGGGCATGGTGTCGCGCACCGAGCTGGAGAAGGCGCGCTCGGACGCGCGGCGTGCGACGGCCGAGCTGGCCTCCGCGCGGTTCCGTGTCAGCACTGCGCAGCACGAGCTGGAATCGGCACGAACGCAGCTGACCTTCGCGGGTGAGCCCGACGGCGCCGGGGCAGGGGTCGTCGCGCTGAGAGCCCCGGTTGGTGGCCGCGTGCTCAGGCGCGAGCTGGAGAGCGCCCATGTCGCCCAGCCTGGCGATCCCATCCTGGAGATCGGTGATCCGGCACGACTCGAGGTCGAGGTCGACGTGCTTTCGGCCGATGCGGTGCGGATCGCGCCCGACATGCGGGTTTGGCTGGAGCGTTGGGGCGAGTCGGAGCCTCTCGAGGGGCGGGTCGAGCGGATCGAGCCGACCGCCTTTACCAAGATCTCCGCCTTGGGCGTGGAAGAGCAGCGTGTCTGGGTGATCGTCGGGATCCTCTCACCGCATGACCGCTGGGCGCGGCTCGGCGATGCCTACCGTGTCAACGCCAGGTTCGTGCTCTGGGAGGCGGACGACGTGCTCAAGGTGCCGACCAGCAGCCTCTTCCGTCACCGTGATGCCTGGGCTGTATTCGCTCTCGTCGATGGCCGCGCGCGACTCAGGCCGGTGCGTGTCGGACAGCGCGGGACCCTGTACTCGCAGGTGCTGGAGGGGGTCGTCCCGGAGGATCGCGTCATCGTGCACCCGGACCGCGAGATCTCGGATGGTGCTCGCGCTCGAGAGCGCGCCGCCCATTGAAGCCAGGTGTCTCGCGGCGGCCTAAGGCGTCTTCTTGGGCTGGCGCGCGAGCATGAGGCGCATGCGGTTTTGATCGATCGCGATGGTATCGCCATCGGCAAGCAATCTATTGTCGACGCGCGCGTCGTTCACATAGATGCCGTTGGTGCTCTTGAGGTCTTGGATGCGGAGGCCTTGCTCCGTTCGGACGAGCCGGGCGTGGTAGCGGCTGACCCTGAGGTCGCGGATGCAGAGGTCGTTGTCGCTGGCGCGGCCTATGGTGAGGGTGTCCTTGTCGATGGGGAGCTCGAGGTTGCGGTCGTACTCCAGGATGAGGCGGGAGATCCTCGTCCCTTGAGATTGCCCATCGGCGTCGTTGTCGGCGCGTTTGCGCGGCGCCTCCCATTGCAGGGCATTGAAGGTGGTCTGCACCAGCTCGGGCGTGATGCGGCGGATCTGGCCGAGACAGGCATTGAAGAGGACGAAGTCGCAGAGCGTATTGATGAGGCGAATGCTGCCGCCGGTCAGCATGTGGATGCGCGACATGGCGCGCTCGCTGAAGGGGTTGCGCTCCGCCTGGGCGACATAAAGGATCTGATAGTCGATGTAGGCGCTGGTCTCGGCCTGCGAGAGCGGCTTCAGGTAGGTCTGGAAGCGTACCAGGCGCTGCACGTCCTCGAGCTCGGAATGGGCCAGCGTGTGCTGGAAGCCGTCTTGGCCGATCAGCATGACGAGCAGGCGGCGCTTCGTCATGGGCCCTTCCGCCTCGTCCCGCTCGACGAGCTCGGGGAGCAGCTTCAAGATCCCGGGCTTGAGGTTCTGCGCCTCGTCGATCACCAGCACCAGGGGACGATCTGCCGTGCTCTCCGCGTCGACCATCTCCAGGAAGCTCTCGATCATCAGTCGTCTGTCGAGGCCCTCGGGGTCCAGGTCGAGGCCGTGGAGGAGGATCTGCAGGAAATCGTTCTCCGCCAGCATGGTGCGGTTGATCTTGACGACTCTGATGTCGTCCGAGAGACGCTCGACCGCATGGCTGACCAGTGTCGTTTTTCCCGAGCCGGGCGCGCCGTTGACGACGACGACACCGCCCTCGCTCCCTCCCAAGACTGCCTCGATCTGGCTGATGGCCTTGCTCAAGGCGTCGTTGAGGTAGGGCTCTTCGACGTCTGAGTTGTTGCGGAAGGGCGGAGCGCTCAGACCGTAGAAGTCGAGGTAGTTGAGCTTTCCAATCGAGGCGATGCGTGACTGGGTGGAAAGCTCGCTCTTAGCCATGACGGATGCCATTTTGTCGGTGCTACATCGATGTAGAGGCGTGGACCGAATTGTAGCAGGATGAAGGGTCTAGGCGAGATTTGTGGCGATGAAATGACAATTTGGCACGTCGAAAGTACGAAACTTGTGAGCCAGGAATCAACTTTGATTCCTTTCTCTTACTGGCCCCATTGACCTGGGCCTGTGGGCGCCTTGGCTGTCGACCGGCCGCCGCAACCATCCAGGTATTCGACTGGCTGACGCAAGGGTCGAGCCCGATCGCCATGGATCCGCAACAGGTATCTGTCATCCTGCAGGGTTTTCGAGGCCGTCGCGACGGACTGGAGGGCAGGGTGAAGGCTCGGTCCAAGACCTCGCTATCTGGACAGGATGCGGGTGAGCCATGTGTCGCGATCGCGACACATGGCTCTACGCGGGCTAGATGGAGATGCTCGGAGCTCGCTCATGAGCCTCGCGGTCTTGCCCCATGCGTACTGAATCGTACTGAGAGGCCTCAGGCCTAAGAGCCCCCGGGACCCATGTGGGCCGCCGTTCGGTCGAGACGATACGGCCCTTCATGCAGGCTGAGGGCTGCCTCAGCACGCGCCTTCGGCGCTCGGGCATCCCGAGCGCGGGCAGCCCGCCTGACCCGAGGTACGGCTGCATGAGCCCGTGCCGAGACAGCGCGCACAGCTCTCCAAGCAGAGTCGTTGGAGTCTCTTCTTCGTGCCGTTGTCCAAGCAGCGTAGGTCGGCGGCGCAGATGTGTCCCTGCTCCAGCAGCTTTCGGGCGAGATCCAGAGGAATCTCAACGCGTAAGGACGCTTGCTCGCTAGCCCCGGGGCCGCTGCCGCGTGCAAAATCCAGCCAGTCGTTGACCGCGTTTGCCATGGTTAAATTCCTCCTCAGCCAATGCTCGGTGGTGAAATAGATAATGATTCTCGATTGCGAATCAAGGGGGTGGCGGGCCTCTAGCACATGCGCGAGCTCGCAGGGGCCTTGCCTGCGAATCCGGGCGTTTGGGTCTCGGAAGTAAATCCAGCTGGGGAAGGGGGGGCGAGGATCGAGCCTTTTCGGCCCGACTTGATGGAGGCGCGGGCGGGATGGGTTTATGCTCGATGGGCGTCCGCCCCGTTGATGACGATCGAGCCAGACAGCTAGCCCGGGCGCGGTGGCCAGCGTCCGCAGCATGCGCAATCGGAGCACCATGACCGAATCCGACGAATTCATCCACCTCTCGGAGCGACTTCAAAACATCCTGCGTGCCTTCGTCCGGGAGTCGCGCATCCAGGAGCCGAGCGGAGGCATTGGTCTGGACACGCGACTGGAGTCGGATCTCGGCCTGGATAGTCTGAGTCGCTCCGAGCTGATCTCCAGGGTCGAGTCCGGATTGCGGGCGAGGCTGCCGGACGAGGCCCTGTTGGCCGCGACGCCCCGCGATCTGCTTGCCTTGCTCGGAGAGGAAAGTGCTGACCGCGCGATGCCTGCGGCGCGCCGAATCGACGCGGGTGCCGCCGTCGTTGGAGTCCCCTCAGGCGCGGCGACGCTACTGGACGTTCTGGCCTGGCACCGCGACCACCATGGCGGGCGCACCCACATCACCTATTACGACAGCCAGGATGCGGCGCATCCGATCAGCTACGCGGACTTGGCCTCGGGCGCCGCGCGCGTCGCCGAGCGGCTGCGGAGCGCCGGCCTCAAGTCCGGCGATCGGGTTGCGGTGATGCTGCCGACGAGCCCGGACTATTTCTTCAGCTTCTTCGGGATCCTGGTGGCCGGCGGGGTCCCGGTGCCCATCTATCCGCCGGCGCGGCCGCAGCAGCTCGAGGACCATCTGCGCCGACATGCCCGGATTCTCGAGAATGCCGGCGTCGTGCTGCTCGTCACCGTGCCCGAGGCGCGCTCGGTCGCGCACATCCTCAAGGCGCACGTGGGCTCACTCAAGGACCTGATGACCCTGGAGGCTATCCTGGACACGCCCGAGATCTCGGCCTGGGCGGAGCCGAGGGCCGACGACCTGGCCTTCCTCCAGTACACCTCGGGCAGCACCGGCAATCCCAAGGGCGTCATGCTCTCGCACGCCGATCTCTTGGCGAACATCCGTGCCATGGGCGAGGCCATCGCGATCGGCCCGGACGACGTCTTCGTCAGCTGGCTGCCCCTCTACCACGACATGGGGCTGATCGGGGCCTGGCTGGGGAGTCTCTACTTCGCGGTCCCTCTGATCTGTATGTCGCCGCTGGCCTTCCTGGCGCGCCCCAGGCGTTGGCTGCAGGCGATCCAGCATCACGGGGGAACCCTGTCGGCCGCTCCGAACTTCGCCTACGAGCTCTGTCTGACGCGCCTCTCCGACACCCAGCTCGAGGGTTTGGATCTGAGCAGCTGGCGGCGCGCCTTCAATGGTGCCGAGCCGGTAAGCGCGGAGACGCTGCGGCGCTTCAACGAGCGCTTCTCGGCCTATGGGCTGCGCCCCGACGCGCTCGCGCCCGTCTATGGTCTAGCCGAGGCGGCCGTGGGATTGGCCTTTCCGCCGCCGGATCGCGGACCGCGTATCGATTGCATCGACCGGGTGCGCTTCGCCAGCTCAGGCTATGCGCTGCCCGTCCCTTGCGAGGACCCGGACGCGACCGAGGTCGTCGCCTGCGGCCGGCCCTTGCCCGGCTATCGGGTGCGTGTGGTGCGTGCGGAAGGCGAGGTCCTGCCGGAGCGCCACGAGGGTCTGCTCCAGTTCCAGGGGCCATCGGCAACCCGTGGCTATTTCGACAATCCCGAGGCGACCGCTGCGCTGATCCGCGATGGCTGGCACGAGACGGGGGATCGTGCCTATCTCGCCGGCGGCGACATCCATCTCACGGGACGCGTCAAGGATCTGATCATCCGCGGTGGCCGCAACATCTATCCCTACGAGGTCGAGCAGGCCCTCGGTGAGCTGCCGGGAATTCGCAAGGGCTGTGTCGTCGCCTTCGCCGCCAAGGATCCCAAGCAGGGCAGCGAGCGGCTGGTGATCGTGGCCGAGTCCAAGGAGCGCGATCCGGCGCGCCGCACGGCCTTGGCCGAGCGGGCGCGCGAGTGCGCGAACGACATTCTCGGCTTGCCGCCGGACGAGATTGTGCTGGCCCCGCCGCGCGCCGTGCTCAAGACCTCTAGCGGCAAGCTGCGGCGTGTCGACACACGGGCGCGCTATCTCGAGGGAAAGCTGTTCCAGGGTCCCCCGAGGCCAGCGGTACAGCTCCTGCGGCTGGGGGCGACCGCCATCGTCACGCGCGCGCGACACTTCATGCGCCAACTGCCCGGCAGCCTCTATGCGCGCTATGCCTGGCTGGTCTTCTATCTGATCGCCCCGCCGTTTTGGATCCTGGTGATGCTGACACCCCGGCTGAGTTGGCGCTGGGCACTGGCGCGCACGGGCATCCGTCTCCTCGGCGGGCTGACGGGAGTCCGCCTGCGGGTGAGGGGGCAGGAGCGGCTGCCGCCGGCCGGGGCCCCGCTCGTGGTGGCCGCCAATCATCAGGGCTATCTGGATGCCCTGGCCTTGAGCGCGGCCATCGCGCGTCCGTTGGCCTTCGTCGCCAAGCGTGAGCTGATGGAGAGCGCCTTGGTCGGGCGTTTCCTTGCCCGCATGGGGACGCTCTTCGTCGAGCGCTTCGATCTCCACCGCAGTCAGGCAGAGTCCGCCCAGCTGAACGACGCACTCGGGCAGGGGCAGAGCCTCGCCTTCTTCCCCGAGGGCACCTTCCGCGAGCAGCCCGGATTGCTGCCCTTCCGCATGGGCGCCTTCGCGGCCGCCGCGCAGGCGTCAGCGCCTGTCCTGCCGGTGGTCATCAAGGGGACGCGCGAGATCATGCCGGGCGACAGCTTCAGACCCAGGCCCGGCAAGGTCGAGGTCGTCATTGGCTCGCCCATCGAGCCGCACGGCACGGACTGGCGGGCGGCCGCCGAGCTCAGGGACGCCGCTCGGGACCAGATCGCCGCCGAGCTGGCAGCCCACAGCTCCACCACCCCTTAGTCCATACTTGGAGCGAGGGCCTTTGGCGATGAGCCGAAGGGCCGCGGGCTGCGGTACCTCCAGGTATCGCACCTCAGAGGTCTAGACGCTGGGGGAATTCCGACCATGAAAGAGGCACGTTTCTATGACCGGCTGGACAAGGACCGTGTCCAGTGCCGTCTTTGTCCACACGACTGCGTGATTGCCGACGGCGCCCGCGGCGTCTGTGCCGTGCGCTACAACTCGGGCGGCACGCTCTACACCTTGGTGGCCGATCGCGTCATCTCACGCCACCTGGATCCCATCGAGAAGAAGCCGCTCTTCCACTTCTATCCCGGCTCGACGTCCTATTCCGTGGCCACCATCGGGTGCAATCTGCGCTGCAGCTTCTGCCAGAACTGGGAGATCAGTCAGTGGGCGCGAGAGCGCTTCCCGAAGCATGTCGAGCCGGTGAGCCGGGCGCCGGACGTGGCGGTACTCTGTCCGCGCTTGGCCGAACTGGGTGACGAGGTCCCAGGGGACCCAGTCACGCCGGCGCAGATCGTTCAGGGTGCGCGGGCGAGCGGTGCGAGGTCCATCGCCTACACCTACACCGAGCCCACCATCTTCTACGAGCTGGCCTATGAGACCGCCTGTCTCGCGAAGGAAGCCGGCCTTGCCAATGTTTTCATCAGCAACGGCTATATCAGCGAGGCCCCGCAGCGTGAGATCGCCTCCGTCTTGGACGCGGTCAATGTCGATCTGAAGTTCTTTCGCCAGGCCAGCTACAGCCACCTCAGCCGCATCAAGCTGCAGCCGGTGCTCGATGCCATCGTCCGCTATCACGAGCTCGGGGTCTGGCTGGAGGTGACGACCCTGGTGATTCCCGAGGTCAACGACTCCGATGAGGAGCTGCGCGACATCGCCGAGCTCATCTGCTCGCTTTCCCCGGATATCCCCTGGCACATCTCGCGCTTCCATGGGGCCTATGAGATGAGCAATGTCCCGCCGACGCCGGCCGCGACCCTCAAGCGCGCGGCCGAGATCGGGCAAGCGGCCGGGCTGAGATACATCTACCAGGGCAATTTCCACGGAGCGCACGGCGAGAGCACCTACTGCTACCACTGCGGCCATCTACTGATCCGCCGCTATGGCTTTCAGCTGATGTCCAACGTCGTGCGCAAAGGCGCCTGCCCGGAATGTGGCACGGTCGTCAGCGGCATCGGGCTCGGCTAGCGCGGTTGGCGCTTCTTCGAGGTCAAGAGCCGGCCGCTTGAGCCGCAAAGACACGAAGGACGCGAAAAAGAGTAGGGCATTGGTGGGGTAAGAGCGGCCAGCTCCCAGCTGTTGGTTTGACCTAGTTTGTGCGCATTGTGGCCTTTTCAGCCCAGCTGACCCTGCGCGAGCGCCACCGATTGGCGAACTGTCCGACTCTACAATATACGCGGCTGGCGGCTGGCGGCTGGCGGCTGGCGGCTGGCGGCTGGCGGCTGGCGGCTGGCGGCTGGCGGCTGGCGGCTGGTAGCTCTCTTCAGCCTCGAGACCTACATAAACGCTGGATCCGCTCGCCTTGAGCTCCGGCCTCTTCACCCGAGGGCAGGGGCGCGCTCGGGTCGCTCAGCCAGGCGAGGATGTCCCGGCGGACGCGCTCGCCTTGGCGGTCGCGCGGCAGGATGTGCCAACCTTGGGTGTAGAGGACGAGCCGCAGGCGTGACGGTGCGGCTGGCGCCCTTCGGATGAGGCGGCAGAATGCCTTTTTGGGGATGATCTCGTCGTGCTCGCCATAGAGCAGCAGGATGGGTACGCGATCGGCCAGGCCCGAGCGCTGGGCCGCGTCCATGAGCTCGGTGACGCCCCAGAGTGCATCCACCCGCGTCTCCTTGATGACCAGCGGATCCGCGCTCATGGCGCGAAGGAGCTCGGGATTGTCCGTCGGGCTGATATCCACGCTTTCGCCTGTCAGCTTGAGCCAAGGTAGCGTATGAACGGCGGTCTGGAGCGCGAGGCGCTGGTACCAAGGCATGGTGTCGCGCGACCAAACGGCGGGGGCGATGAGGATGAGGCCCGAGATCTCGAGCGGCGGGTCGGCCGCGGCGAGCATGGCGACCGCGCCGCCCATGCTTTCGCCGGCGACATAGACTGGTGTCTTCGGATGGCGCGCCTGCAGCAAGCCGACTAGCTCCCTGAGGTCCCGGGCCAGTCGCTCGCTGCCATGCCAGCGGCCGGCCTTGTCCGTCGCGCCGAAGCCGCGCTGGTCGGCGGCATAGGTGGTGATGTCGGCCGCCCGAAGCTCTTCGGCCAGTGGGGCGAAGGCATGGCCGTAGTCATTGAAGCCGTGGAGACCGAGCAGAATGGCCTTGGGCTCCCCGGGGCTGGCCCAGCGCCGCAAGGGCAGACGATAGCTGTCCGACATGACGGCGTGATCGGATGCGAGCATCGGCTCGCGGTCGAGCTGGCTGGGTGGGACGACCTCTGGTGACGCGCAGCCCGTCAGCAATGCCGCTGCGAGGAGCAGGTGTCTCATCAGAAGGGCTGTGCGCGCGTCGAGGAGGCAGGAATTCATGGTATCAGGCACCGCTTAGGTGCTCTCAGGGGCTCAGTCGAGGCGGGCTGCGCGCTTCGCATGCGCAGCCCGCCCGAAGGATTCCGTGGCGTAGCGCAGCACTTCCAGATCATCGGACCAGTCATCCATCGGCAGGCCGGCCTTGCGCTTCAGGTGGGCGAGAAAGTCGATGGGATTAGGCAGCTGCTCCCAAACCGCGGGAAGGAAGGTCCCCCGGTGCCGCTTGTCCTTGAGGATGAGACCATCCACGCCCGGGCGCAGCTGCGCGAGCAAGTCCGCCTCGGACGCGAAGGCGATCGGCTCCGGGACCGATAGGACGGACACCTTGATGGTCAGACGCGGGAGCTCGGACTCCGTCATCGGCGCAAAGCGCGGGTCCTGAAAGGCCGCTGCGAAGGCGTTGTGAGCCACGTCCTGAACGAGCGGGCAGTCGGCCTCAAGGGCGCCGATGCAGCCGCGCAGGTCGCCATCCATCTCGAGCGTGACGAAGGTGGCGCGCGGCTCGCGCAGCCGCTCCGGATAATCGGACGGGCTCGGCACCCAGGGCGAGCCCTGCTCCAAGGCCTTCGCGATAGACTCCGCCGCCACATCCAGGAGGATGGCGCGCTCCTCGCTGCTATAGCAGCCGGGGGACTCAGTAGAAGCCATAGGCACCATACCCCACGACCCGATCGCGTGGTCCGGCGGTGTCGCCCGAGCTGCGCAGGTCGAGCGTCTCGGCCCGCAGGCCGCGACGCTTCGCGGTCTCGAGCAGGCCCTTGACCGGGATGCGGCCACAGGCCTGCCGCTCCCCGATGTCTTCCGGCCGCAGGGCCTCAATGGCGCAGGAGGTGGCGGTATCGAGCCGTTGCGCCGTTTCGTAGCTCATGTAGTGACTGAGGTCGGAGCTGATGACGATGAGCGTCTCATCGCCACCCCAGAGCAGATCGAGCACTTCGGCGACATCTTCGGGGCGCGCATCGCCGACGACGAAGGGCGCGAGCGAGAACGCCCCCAGCTCCTTCTGCAGGAAGGGGAGCTGGACCTCGAGGCTATGCTCGAAGGCGTGCGCCTCTTCCATGATGCGAACGGCGGGATGGCCGAGCGCGCGCTCGATCGCGCCGCGGTCCAGCGCGACCTGCCCGAGGGGGGTCTCGAAGGCATGGGCATCGCTGGTCGCGAGGCCGCGCAGCGGGACCCGGTGCGAGGGGCCGAGCAGCACCACCTTGGTGATGCTGTCACCTGCGTCGGCGAGCGTCGCATAGGCCGTGGCCGCGATTGGCCCCGAGTAGACGTAGCCCGCATGCGGCACGATGATTGCCTTCGGCCGCGGCCGTGTCGACTTGGCTTCGGCCATGAAGTCATCGAGCATACGGCTGAGCGTCTCTGCGTCGCCGGGATAGAAGCGGTTGGCGACAGCGGGTTTTCTGACGAGAGACATGGGTCGACCTCCGCGTCGGTTTGTGCCATGGGTCGCGCGCGATGCGATGCGCGGCACGGTGATTGGGGACGGACGCCTCGCTTGGTCTTCTAGTCACATATTAGACGCTGTCAGCCGCCTTTCTGCTCCTCCTGCTGTGGCGAGAATTGCTCCAGCAGCTTGGCGCAGCCGGCGGCATCCTGCACCCACTCGATGCCCGTATCCACTGGCGCCGCGCGACTCTTGGCGCGTATCTTGGCGACGGTGGCCGCGATCATGTCGTCCCGAGCCGAGGCATCCAGGGCCCCTTGCGCATGGGCGGTATCGGCGGCCAGGCAGACGCCGGCCTGGGCGCCCATCAGCAGGCCCCCGGCCGCGCCCATGCCGGCGCCGACGCCGACCGCGAGGACACCGCCAACCGCAATGCCGATCAACAGGAAGACCAGCGCCATGGTGACTGCTCTCATAATTCCTCCGATCTCAATGCCTTCTTCGATCTCAATGACTTCTTCGATCTCATGACTTCTCCGAAATTCAGCTGGGCTTGGCTCAGGCTGCGAGCGTCCATGCTAAACCCTGTGCTCGTCGCAGTCTGCACCTGGGGAGCCGGGGATGCGCGAGCAGACCAGCGCAGTGATTTTCTCGCCGCGGAGCGTGCGCTCGCGCGGGGCGAAGACCTGGTGTTGGAGACTCTGCAGGCAGGGCTCGGGGACTATCCGCTCTTTCCCTACCTCGAATATCAGGCCATCACGCGGGACCTCGCTGCGGCCGCCGACGCGCGTATCGAGCGCTTCCTGAGGCGCTATCCGGACTCGCCCATGGCCGAGCGCCTAAGGGCGGCCTACTTGAAGCGGTTGGCCGGGCAGGGACGCTGGTCGGAGTATGTGCGTCTCTATCGCCCTGGGGCTTCCGTCGAGCGTCAATGCCTCTATCTGCGCGCCCTGATCGAGACGGGGAAGGCCGATCTCGCGCTGCCCGAGGTGGAGCCCATCTGGCTATCGGGCCAGTCGCGCCCGGGCGCCTGCGACCCCGTCTTCGAGGCTTGGCAGGACGCCGGACAGCTCACGCCGACGCTTGTCTGGGAGCGCCTGCGTCTCGCCATGGACACCGGCAGCTTGGGGCTCGCGCGCTATCTCGGGCGTCTTCTGCCCGACTCGGAGCAGCCTTGGCTCGCCCTCTGGATGGAGGTTCGCCGTGAGCCAGCGCGTCTCGTCGACGAAGATTTTTCCGGCAAGTCGCATCCCGTCCGCCCCGACATCCTGACGGACGGCATCGCCAGGCTTGCGGACCAATCGCCGGATGCGGCTCGGCGCGCGCTTCAGCGATACGCCGCCGAGATGGCGCCCGCCGAGCGAGCGTCCGATCATGCGCACGCCGCCGTCGCGAGGGCGCTCTTGGCTTCTGGCGACCGCGCCGGCTTCAGGGTTTGGGATGGACTCGAGCCGCGCGAGAGCAATCTGGGCGAGCAGGAGCGGCGGATTCGCAAGGCGATCGAGCTCGGGGCATGGGATTGGGCGGCGACCTGGATCCGCGCGATGCCCGATAGCCCGGCGAAGCGCGATCACTGGCTCTACTGGCTTGGCCGAGCGGAGGCCGAGCTCGGGCACATTGACGTAGCCGAGCGCATCTATGCGGAGGCGGCTCGTCAGCGCAGCTTTTGGGGCTTCATGGCGGCTGATCGCGTCGACCGTCCCTATCGGCTCGATCATGCCCCGACGCCGGCCGATCCCGACCGGATTCGCGAGATCGTTCGCGCGCCTGCCTTCGCTCGGATCCGCGAGCTCGACCGTCTTGGGCGCGACACCGACCTCCGCCGCGAATGGCGCAACCTGACCCAGGGTCTCGACCGAGGCGGCCTCATGGCGGCCGCCTATGTTGCCGATGCCTTCCGCTGGCACGATCAGGCCATCTTTACGCTCGCCAAGGCCAGCTATTGGGATGACCTGGAGCTGAGATTTCCGCTGGAGCATCAGGAGCTGGCGCGAGACATCGCTTGGCAGACGGGCATCGAAGCCGATTGGGTGATGGCCGTCTTGCGTCAGGAGAGTGTCTTCGCACGCAAGATCGCGTCGTCCGCGGGCGCCATCGGCTTGATGCAGCTGATGCCCGCGACGGCCGCCGAGGTCGCCGCGGGGCTCGGGCTGCCGAGGCCGTCGCGCTGGGATCTCTTCGATCCGGAGCTGAGCGTCACGCTCGGCGCCGCGTATCTCGCGCGGATGCGCGACCGCTTCGGGCATGCGGCCCTGGCGACGGCGGCTTATAACGCGGGGCCGCATCGGGTCGTGCGCTGGCGGCCGCGCGGCTGCGAAGCCGTCGATCTCTGGATTGCCGCCATCCCCTTCCCCGAGACCAGGCGTTACGTCGAGCGCGTGATGGCCTATCGCATCATCTATGCAGCCCGATTCGGCAGCGAGCCGCTGCGCTTGAGCGAGATCCTTCCCACTGTCAGCGGGGATGATGGCCTCGGCGAGCGGTCGACGCCCAAGGTTGCGGGCGGCGGCTGAGCCTTGGGCAGGGCTGTATGGCCTGGACTCCGCCATGCGGACCCTGGGCGGCTCGGTTCTAGAGTCTCAATGAGGGTTGGGTCTGGTATCATAAAGGGATTTTGTCTTGGCATCTTCTCATTGCCTTGCTTTTCTCGATAGGATCTTGGACGGCCAGGCTCGGTTGGATGATGCCGAGCGCCTCACGCTGGCCTCATGTGGATAACGCGCTCTATGCAACGGATGTTTCTCCGGCGATCCCGCGCCTCGATGTCGCTGCGCGCCGGCCTCGTCATGCTTTTCGCGCTCGGCTGCGGCTCTGGTGATGCGGCGGCCGAGACGCCGGCGGAGGCGATGGCTCGCGCCATCGCGCGGATGATGGAGAGCATGGGCTTCTCGGGCGCCGCCGGTTACGACGCACCCGCCTATCCCGATGCTGGCGCCATGCCCGGCTGGCCGGGACCCATGACGCCCTGGCCAGGTGGTGCGCTGCCGGATTCCGGGGTCTCTGACATGGCTGACTCGGCCGTGGATGGAATGACCCGCATGGGCCAGCAGATGATGCAGGGCATGCAAGGTCAGGCGCCTGGCATGCCTTGGGGGCAGACCTCACTGGGAGGCGTGTGGGAGGACAATCAAGGCGGGGTCCTCATCGTTCAGGGGAGGCGCTACCGGCTCTACTCGCAATGCAGGGGCTACATCGAGGGCGGCATCCGGCTCTCCGACAATCGCCTCGAGCTGAGCAACGACGAAGAGGGTGTGACGCAAGGCTTTGAGTACGCCTTGGACAAAGGACGCCTCGCACTGAGGAGCGACGACGGGCAGGTCTTCCTCTACCGCCGCCTGATCCTCGACCGGAAACCTTGACGCTGGCGAGGTCCCGGGCGTGTCAAGGCGCCGGATGGACGATCTCGATGCGCTCGCCATCCCGCAGCAGGGTCAGACGCACCATTTCGCCTCGCGCGACCGTGTAGAGGTGGCTGAAGACCCATTCCATGGTGGGATTCTTTTCGCCGTCGAGCTTCAAGATCTTGTCGCCGACCTGGAGGCCCATCTTCTCGCCGACCGAGTCGGGATCGACCGATAGGATGACAAGATCTTCTTGTCGGAAGGTGAAGCACCAGCGACACCTCTCTTCCGCCACCATGGGCTCCGGGAGCTCGGGGAAGGCAAAGGCGAACTCGCCCGCGCCCCAGGGCATGGTCCAATGGTTGTTTTCGTCGAGGCGGATGTATTTCTGCATGGCGACGAAATCGATGCGCCAATAGCGCTCCTCGCGGCGCATCAGATAGGGGTTGCAGACCCCAGGCTCAGGGTCGTACTGGACGACTGCCAGCCTGCCCCGTATTTGATAGCGCTCTCCTGTGCAGCGCCTGTGCTCGCGCGCAACATTGCGCATCTGCGCCTTGGTCACGACCCAATCCTTCAGCATCTCCTGCGAGTCATGGGTGTAGATGTCCAGATCCGGGCGCGCGTTGCCTTCCTCCATGGCTTGGATGTAGGCGTTGACCGTCTCGACGGGGTCGCCTTCCGCGCGCACGTCCGGCATGGGTGTAATGTCCTCCGCGCTGCCCGAAGGCGCGGGAGCGGTGATCTGGGCGCTCGCCGCGGCCGGCTCCTGGGCCAAGGCGGCTTTGAAGTCGATGTCTTTCGCGGCTTCCTGCGCACGCGTGACGATGCGCTCGCTCGCCGCGACGATGCCTTCGCCCACGCGTCCCTCGCGGAAGAAGGATGCCATCTGGGTCTCTTCGAGGAGATCTACGAAGGGCGCCGGGTAGATCGGCTCGAGTGCGCTGCCGACCTCGAGACGCACCTCGCGCCGATGCGGGCTGACCACGAGCAGCAGGCGCTTTCCCGGCTCGCAGACACCCTCGGTTTCGAGCTCCGAAAAGCGTTTCTCGGCGATCACGCTGGTGCTGACGGGAGATGAAGTGGTGAGGACCCGGTAGTCGATCCCGTAGTCCTCCAGCAGTGCGTGATGGTAGTCGACGACGTAGGCAGACTCGCTCTCGCCGAGCGCGCCTGCCTCGTCCATGATGAGCTGGATCTCGACGACAGGCGACTCCGTCAGCGCGAGCCTCAGGCTCTGCATGGCCAGTAGGAGCAAGCCCAGAGCGATGAAGAGACGGGCCTTGTCCACTAATCCGGGATTTCGATTGGCGCTCATATTCAAATGCCCCCGAGCCCAGCGAGCGCCGCACGCAGCTCGGTTGAGCTGTGGTCGCGTGCGCCGCCCGGCAAGCCGGATAAGCGAGATCTATGGGTGGAGGGCCGAGCCATCCTCTGAGTCTGATTCCAGCGCATGGCCTAGGTCAACTCCGGCCGATTCCTGGCCGGAAATCGCGCTCCCGAGGGCCCAGCCCGAATCGAGCATTCAGCCGTCAGCGATCAGCCTCCAGCAGACTGAAACCATGCATGTGTCGGATCTTCTGGCCGACCGGCAGCCCATCCGTTGGGTGAGTCGCAGAGCACCTGAAAGCAGCTCCCAGACGAAGCTTAACGCTGGCTGCTGGCTGCTGGTGGCTGGCAGCCATTCTTGGGGTCAACTGAGCCCGAGGTGTGCGGCGACCAGTATCAGAAGGACGCCGAAGGTGCGTTTGAGGATGGTGATCGGAAGACTGTGAGCCAGCCGAGCGCCAAGGGGGGCTGCGGGGATGCTGGCGATGAGAATGATGACGACCGCGGGCCAGTAGATGAACCCAGAGCTCAGCGGTGGAAGGTCGAGCTGCCCCCATCCCGCGATCGCGAAGCCGATGGCCCCGGCGACGGCTATGGGGAGTCCGCAGGCTGCCGAGGTCCCGACGGCCTGGCGCATGTCGATTCCATGGCTGCTCAAGAAGGGGACCGTCATGGTGCCGCCGCCGATCCCAACCAAGGCCGAGAGTAGCCCGATGCCGCCACCCGTCGCCGTGAGCTTCATGCTTCCGGGCAGCGCGGCACCTCTCGCGCCCGCGGGCTGACCGCTCAACAGCATCTTGATGCCCAGGGTTCCGAGAAAGACGGCGAACAGCCGTTTCAGCCAGAGATCCGGGATGTAGGAAACGATGGCGGCACCTAGCCATGCGCCGGCGACGATGCCTGGCGCCATCTTCAGCACGATGTCCCAACGGACGCTCCCGCGTCGCTGATGCGCCAAGGTCGAGGCGGCGCCGGTGCCGATGATGGTGGTCAGCGAGGTCCCCACGGCCAAATGAGGTATCCAGTCGCCCGACAGCTGAGCCTCGGCGAAGACGACGATAAGTGCTGGTACGATCACGGCGCCTCCGCCGACGCCAAGGAGACCGGCCAGGACGCCGGCCAGCGCGCCGATCGCAATGTATGCGGGGATCTCGAGCAGTGTCATCCCGGGCGCCGCCGCCAGCACCCAGGGGCCAGCCCGCGGGCGCGCCTTGCGGGCGGGCTCACTGCGGGCGGCTCAGCACTGCTCGAGCTCGGGCGAGGGGGACCGCGTCCTCTGCTGGGGGCTTCGGGGAGAGGTCGCGCTGGCCGAGATCGCGGTCAGCTCGGCTTCGAGGCCGAGAACCTTGGAGATCATGGCGGTGCGGCTCCTGACGTCGATCTTGCCGTAGATCCTGCGCAAATGGTCCTTCACCGTCTTCTCGTCGATGCTGAGCTCCGCGGCGATGTCGGCATTGGAGAGGCCGCGCATGACGCAGAGCGCGACTTCGACTTCGCGCCGCGAGAGTCTGCTGTGGACCAGGCGAGTCGCCAGTGCTTGGCGTCGTTGAATGGGCTCGACAGCAATGACGATGACTGGCGCGGCTTTCCCCTGCCCAATGCAGTGCGGGAGCGCCCGAGCCTCGCGGTCGATCCAGCTCAGCAGGCTGCGATCGCCGAGCGGGAGAATCCGAAGCCGGAAGACCCGATCGCCTTGGCTGCGCCAAACCGATTTGGATTCGGCCAAATAGCGGATGGCTTCCGGAGCGGCCTCCGACAGCAGCTCTTGGACGCTGTCATTGGCGTAGACCAGCTGGTTGTCGCCGGTCAGCGCGAGCAGGCCCGTCTGTGGGGCGGCCGAGTGCGAGTCGTTGGCCTCGTTGAAGACCATGGACATCGCGATATGCGGTGCGATTCCGCCGATGAGCTCGAGCTCGTGATCGGTGAAATCGCTCCGGCTCGCACGCCGATGCAGGCGTAAGAGCGCGATCGCGCCACCGCGCCAGCCGGCGACCACAGTCAAGGCATGCTCGAAGCCGAAGCGCGTGCGCGCGCGCTGCACGGTGAGTGCGGCGTCCGGATGGCGAGCAAGCACGCTCGAGAGCTTGCTCGGCTGGTTCAAGCGCGTGGGACAGCGCGTGCTCAAGGAGCAGGGATCTGTCGAGGCATGCTTCTGCAAATAGGCCCTGATGAGACCCGCGTCCTTGCCCGAGCACTTGCCTTGGGCGATCTCGTAGGTGGTCCGATCGATCTGATACAAGGCTCCGGCATCGAAGGGCACGAATTCCTGCAGGCTCGCCAGCACTCTGTCGGAGATAAGCTCCTCGCCCTGCAGCGCATAGAGTGAGTTGACGAGGCCAAGCACCTGCTGCTTGGAGGCATTCAAAGGGTCCTTCATGTTCCATGACCTATGGCGATACGGATGGGATTGCGTCCAAGGCGATGCTGAGGCTGTCGTCCGAGATGGGGCCTCGCGTCGTTTGAAGCGCGAAGGATGCGCCGTCGCGCTTCTTGGGGCGGATTGAGCGCGACGGCGACGTCAGCGATCGGCCGCAGCCGGGGGGCGAGCGTCTAGGCTGGGCGGCGCTTGCAGGCCAGTCGATGTCATCAGGCACGGCTCTGATGTGACTCCAGGATGTCGCTGGTCCGGGCTCGATGCGTCCTGTCACATTCTGTGACAGCGATTGATGCAGTGTATCGCGATAGAGCCACTTGCTTTCGTCCTTACCCCTGGTGCCGATCCTCTTCATGGCGCTCGGCTTTCCCCATTGTCTCAGCACTGTAGCGTTGGCTGAAGCGGATGATGAGGATGGCGAGGCTGACGAGCAGGATGGCGCCGCCTTCGTAGATCAGATTCTCCGGAGCAATATTCTTGCCTTGTAGCACGATAAGGCGGGAGAGGGCGGTGACGGCGATAAACATGGGATAGGTGAAGGGAACGCTACGTCGGAGGAAGTAGACGTTCGCCATCGCCATGATCTCGATGAAGATGAACATGAGCAGCAGGTCTTCGAGCCGAACCTCGCCATGCTGATAGATGCCGTGTATGAGCTGGCCGATCCCAACGAGCGCAAGCCCGCCGACGCCGACGAGCACGGCCTTCTCGATATAGAGAAAAAGGATCGACAGCCATCGGTCGATCGGTGTTTCTGAGTGCATTCTCTCCTCTCCTGATGACGCGCACGCTCTGCCCGAGGCCAGCGCGTGATGCGCCCAATCGCTTGTGTGGGTCAGGCTGTGCTGGCTTTGGGGGACTCTTCGGGCGGGCGCAGCTCCTTTGGCGAAAGCAGCATATAGAACGCGGGAACAACGAAAAGTGTAAAGAGTGTCCCGATCCCCAGGCCGGTGACGATCACCAGTCCGATATCGAAGCGGCTCACGGCGCCCGGACCGCTTGCCGTCAGGAGCGGGATCATGGCGACGAGCATGGCGACCGTGGTCATGAGGATGGGGCGCAGCCGAATCGCCGATGCCTGCTCGACCGCGTCCTGCTTGGAGAGGCCCTGTTTCTCACGCACCTGGTTGGCGAACTCCACGATGAGGATGCCGTTCTTGGCCACCAGGCCGATCAGGGTGATGAGCCCGACCTGGGTGTAGATATTGACGCTCGCGAAGCCGAGGAACAGAAAGGCCATGGCGCCGGCGATGGACAGGGGCACCGACATGAGGATGACGAAGGGATCGCGCCAGCTCTCGAACTGGGCCGCCAGCACCAGGTAGATGATGAGGAGCGAGAGGAAGAAGGTCACCTCGAGCGCGGCGCCCTCGCTCTTGAACTGGCGCGATTCGCCCTTGTAGTCCCAACGCACTCCGCGCGGAAAGAGCGCTTCCGACGCTTGCTCCAGGTACCTCAGGGCATCGCCCAAGGTGACGCCGGGCACCATGACGCCGGAAAGGGTGATGGCGTTGAGCTGCTGGAACTGCATGCGCTTGGATGGCTCGACCTGCTGTGAGAAATCGACCAGCGCGGCCAGGGGCACCAGCTCGCCGGAGGCGCTGCGCAGGTAGAAGTCCCCAATCTCACCTGTGTCGTTGCGGAATTTCTGGGCGACTTGGGGGATGACCTTGTAGCTGCGTCCCTCGAGACTGAACCAATTCACGTAGTTGTCGTTCAGAAGCGACGAGAGACTCTTGCCGAGGTCTTGCATGCTGATGCCGAGGTCGCCCGCGAGATCCCGATCCACCTCGATGAGGGTGCGCGGCCGCTCGAACTTCACGTCCTGCTGCAAGAACATGAACTGACCGCTCTGCATGGCCTTGCCGAGCAATTGGCCGGAGAGGGCGTTCAGCTCCTCATAGGAGCGGTCGGAGACCATGACGAACTCGACCGGAATGCCGCGGCCGGGTGTCGGCAGACTGGGCCTGGGGAAGACCACCGTCTGCAAGCCGGCTACCTGGCTGAGGGCGCCTTGCAGCTGGGGCTGCACCTCCATTTGCGAGCGCTCGCGCTCGGAGGGCGGAGGCATCTTGAAGCCCCCGAAGGTCGTGCTCTGGTCGCCGCCGAATCCCGCCAGGATGAAGCTCTCCTTGTACTCCGGGATGGCCTCGAAGATGGGCAGGATCTCCTTCACGTAGCGCAGGTCGTAGTCGATGGTGGCGGTCTGAGGCGCGGTGGCCATCATGAAGAGGATGCTCTGGTCCTCGGTCGGGGCGAGCTCCTTCTTGGTCATGCCGTACATGGCATAGATGGCGCCCAGAATCACGATGGCGACCAGCACGGTGGCGGCGGGGTAGCGCAGCCAGCGGTGCAGCAGGCCGCGGTAGCCGCCGGCCAGTCGCTCGAAGGTGTGCTCGACCCAGCGCTCGAAGCGCCCCTGGCGCTCGCCGCTGACGAGCACCTTGGACGCCAGCATGGGCGACAGGGTGAGCGCCACGACACCTGAGATGAGCACGGCGCCGGCGAGCGTGAAGGCGAACTCGGTGAAGAGTGAGCCGACCAGGCCGCCCATGAAGCCGATGGGGGCATAGACCGCAACCAGGGTCGTGGTCATGGCGATGATGGGGATCGCCAGCTCGCGCGCGGCGTCGATGGCTGCCGTGAAGCGCGGCTTGCCCATCTCGAGATGGCGGTGCACGTTCTCGACCACCACGATGGCGTCGTCGACCACCAGCCCGATGGCGAGCACCATGGCGAGCAGGGTCAGCAGGTTGACCGAGAACCCCATCAGCAGCATCAGGAAGCCGGCGCCGATGATGGACAGCGGCACGGCGACCGATGGCACCAGGGCCGCGCGGATCGAGCCGAGCGACAGGAAGATGACGAAGAGCACGATGAGCACCGCCTCGGCGAGGGTCTTGAAGACCTCCGCGATGGAGTCCTCGATGAACTCGCTGGCGTCGTAGGCGGTCTTGGCGCTCAGGCCCTCTGGAAACTGGGTGCGCAGCTCGGGGATGAGGTCGCGCACGCGCTCGGCGACGTCGAGCGGATTCGAGCCTGGCGTCTGCTCGATGGCGATAAAGATCGCGGGGATGCCCTTATAGAGGGTGCTGGAGTCATAGTCCGCGGCGCCGAGCTCGACGTCGGCGATGTCGTCGAGCCGCACGAGCGCGCCGTTCTCGGCGCCCACGACCAGGCGGCGGAAGTCCTCGACGCTGCTGACGTCCGTCGTGGCCGAGAGGTCCACCTGGACCATCTCGCCGCGGATGTTGCCGACGCCCGTCAGGTAGTTGTTGCTCTCGAGCACCTGGGTGACGTCTGTGCCGCTGACGCCGAGCGCGGCCATGCGCGCCGGATCCAGCCAGATGCGCATGGCGTAGGTCTTGTTGCCGATCAGCTCCGCCTTGGCGACGCCCTCGAGCGCCTGCAGCTGCGGCTGAGCGACGCGCAGCAGGTAGTCCGTGATCTGCGGCAGGCTCATCTCCTCGCTGTAGAAGGCGAGATACATGAGCGCCGTGGTGCTCCCGGTGGTGGAATCGATGACCGGGTTCTGTGCCGCTTCCGGCAGGACGTTGAGCTGGCTGGCGACCTTGGCCTGGATCTCGGCCACGGCGGCATTGGGGTCATAGTTCAGCCGCATGTGGGCCTCGATCACCGAGGTGCCCGCCGAGCTGGTCGCCGAGAGATAGTCGATCCCGTCGGCCTCGGCGATCGCCTGCTGCAGCGGCGTGGTGATGAAGCCCTGCACCAGCTCGCTGCTGGCGCCCGGATAGGCCGTGCTGACCGAGACGACGGTATTCTTGGTCTCCGGGTACTGGCGCACCTCGAGGCCGAGGAAGGCGCGCACGCCCAGGATGAAGATCAGCAGACTGACGACGGTCGCGAGGACGGGCCGCCGAACGAAGATGTCGGTGAAGCTCATGGGGTCGATGCGCTGGGCGTTGGCCCTTGATGCGAGCCTGTACTCGGCGCCTCCTCCTTGATGCGGATCTCTTGGCCGTTGGTGAGCTTCACCTGGCCCGCGAGCACGACTGTATCACCATCGGCGAGCCCCTCCAGCACGGCGACACGGCCGCCGCGGGCATCGCCGGTGCGAATTTGGCGGCGTTGGACCTGCGGCTTGCCCTCTACCTCACGGACGAGGTAAACGGAGTCGCCGTAGGTGCTGAAGGTGATGGCCTCGCGGGGCAGCGTGAGCGTCTCGCCCCTGGTCGGCAGGAGCGTGGTGACGCGGGCGAACATCCCCGGGCGGAGTGCCAGATCCTGGTTCGTGAATCTGGCCCTGACCTGGACGTTGCGCGTCCCCTGATCGATCGCCGGGCTGATGGCCTCGATGCGGCCGCTGAAGACCCGGTCAGGATAGGCGGCGACGCGCGCCTGGACCTCTTGACCCTTGGTCAGCACGGCGAGGTGACGCTCCGGAAGACTGTAATCGACGAACGTCGGATCCAAGGCCTGCAGGGAGACGATGCTCGAGCCGGCGGGCAGGTACTGTCCCAGGTTGACCTGGCGAATACCGAGCTGTCCCGAGAAGGGGGCGCGGATCGCCTTCTTCTCGATGGTGGCCCGCTTGGCCTTGACCTGGGCCCTGGCTTGATCGAGGGCCGCCGTGATCTCGTCGACGTCGCCTTGGGCGACGGCGCGGTCCTTCAAGAGGCTGCGATTGCGCTTGAGCTTGATCCCTGCCAATCGCTCCGCGGCCAACAGCCCGTCGAGATCGGCGCGATCGACTTCATCGTCCAGCCGGATCAGGATCTGACCCTTGGTGACCATGGCGCCAGACTCGAACAGGATCTCCTGGACCTGCCCCGGCACCTGATTGTTGACCAGGGTGCCCTGGACCGCCTGCACGGTTCCTACTGCCTTGAGACTCGGCTGCCAGGTCTCGGAGGTGACATGGGTGACCGAGACCACGGGTGCGGGCCTGGGCCGGGAAGCGCCCGCCATCTCTTTCTGTATCTGCGTGTACTTGATGAAGGCCAAGCCGCCGACGATGGCGAGCAGTGCGATGAGAACCAAGAGGAAGCGGGAGATCATGGGCAGTAGCTGAGCCTTGTGGGGCCGGTGGACCGAATCCATGGGCGGCTTGCGGCGGGCGAGGGGACGGCTGCAGGGGATGAGCGCCCCACCTCGGGCGCCATTATTGAGCCTGTGCGCGCCGATCCGCGGTGCCGCAATCCGAAGGCCTTCCAGTCGGCGGCTCGCGAGCGACCTCGGATGCCGGATGCACTGTCCCCTGCTCCTGGTCGCTATGATGCTAGAAAGCGCGCGCGCCTGCCAGCGATGGGTCAGAAGCGCATCGACGCCGATCGCTGGCGGCCGACCGCGCCTTCTCTACACGCCTTGGCGGCTTCAAGAAGGAGCATTGTGATCATGAGCTTGCAATTCAAAATCAACGACCCGGAGGCCTACCGCAGCTGCGGCGAGCTGGACGTGATGCGGGACCTGCTGCGCGTCGCGGGAAGACGCGTCATCGAGCTGGGCTGTGGCGCCGCCTGGATGACCAGGCAGCTTGTCGAGCAGCTGGATGCGGCGCAGGTCACGGCGACCGAGGTGGACCGGATTCAGCATGCGAAGAACCTGGAGATCCAGGATCTGCCCAAGGTGAGCTTTCGGCTGGGTGGCGCGGAGGCCATCGACGCGCCGGACGCCAGCTATGACGTCGCCCTGATGCTGAAGTCGCTCCACCATGTTCCCGTGGACCGGATGGACCAGGCGCTCCGGGAGATCCACCGGGTGCTCGTCCCAGGTGGACTGCTCTATGTCTCGGAGCCCGTCTACTGGGGACCCTTCAACGAGGTGATGCGCCTCATCCACGACGAGCGCGAGGTGCGGATCGCCGCCTTCGAGGGGTTGCGGCGGTCGGCCGACGCAGGTCTATTCCAGCTTGAGCGTGAGGTCTTCTACCAGGCGGAGGGCGTCTACCCGGACTGGGACAGCTTCGCGGGCAGATTCCTGCATGTCACCCACACCGAGCATGATCTCGACGACGCGCAGATTGCGCGCGTTCGAACGGCGTTCGAGCGGCATCTCAGGCCCGAGGGCGCAGGCTTCATGAAGCCGCACCGGGTCGACCTGCTCCGCCGGGTGTCTTAGACGCTGCTTGGATCCCTGCATGCCGAGACCGCGGAGCGGTCTATCTCGACTTGGACAGGATCAACAGGAAGTCTCAAGGTTTACAGGATTCATATAAGGCGTTCTTTTACCCAACGAAATCCTGTCAATCCTGCAAATCCTGTCCATTTCTGACGCGCGGTTTCCGAAGACGGGACGACCATCTTCAGACCACTTCTCGACTCGCTTACAGCCTCTGCGTCTCGCCTCAGGCGGGCATCAAGCCCGGTCTGAGGCGCTTCGCGGCTCGCCGCCCGAGCGCCGCGATCCAGCTCCTGTCAGCACCGACTTGGCCTCGTTGACCTTGGCAGCGAGGTAGTCGGAGCCGCCGCGGTCTGGGTGTAGTCGCTGGATGAGGCGTCGATGGGCTGCCCGGACGGCTTCCTCGTCCTCGTCCGGGCCGATGCCCAGGATCGCGCATGCCTCCGAGCCATCCATTGCGCGCGGCTCGGGTGCGGCTCTCGTCTCCGGACGTTGATTCGGCGGCGGCCTGTGGAAGACATGGCCGCGCGCCTGGCTCAGATAGACCTCGAGCGCCTCGGCGGAATCCGCGTCGGTCTGGTAGAAGGTTCCGAGCAGGTCGAGCAGCTCCTCGGTGGCGACCTCCTCCAGGCTGCGACCCCGCGATGGCCCGGCGAGGATCTCTCCGTTGATGCGGCCGGACAGATGATCGATCGTCAGCAGGACATGGCGGGTGGCCACTCTCGACTGATGCGGCCCTTGGTAATTGCTCGCGGGCTTCAGCTCGCGCAGCCACATCGCCGTGGCACCGGCCACGGCGCTCGGCATGAGAATGAAATTGAGGATCGGCACCATGCCGAGCCCAGCGGCCGCGGCGCCGAACCCGAGACTCAGGGTACGGCGCTCGCCGAGCCGTTGGCGCATCTCGCGGAACTTGAGACCGTGATTGCCCATCGGGTAGTCGCAGTACTGCACGGCGAGGATCCAGGCCGTGTAGAGGAACCACAGCGGCGGGCCGGCGACAGGCACCAGCATGAGCAGCAAGAAGGGGATGGCGAGAAGCGTGGCGTAGAGGATCTTCTTCAGCTCGTCGATCAGGGTCGGGATAAGCTCGGTCAACAAGCGCCGATAGTCGTTGTCTTGCTCGAGGGGGCGCCCAGTGAGCATCAGCTCGACCTTTTCGGCCAGCAGATTGTTGAAGGGCGAGGCGATCAGGTTGGCGACCATTCCGAAGGTGTAGAAGACCACCACCAGCATGACCAGAATGAAGACCGGCCAGAGCAGCCAGTCCAGCCAACCGAGCCAGCTCGGCACCTTGGAGTCCAGGAGCGCCATGAGCGCTTCGAATTGGGCGACGCCGGCGTAGATGGCGCCGGTGAAGACGAGGATGTTCACCAGCAGTGGAACGACGACGAAGGGCCGCAGTCCGGGCCGGCTGATGAGCTTGACGCCCTGCAAGAGATAGCGGGCGCCTGAGAAGGCGTTCGTGAGCATAGGTCTCTGTGAAGCGGTTATCCGCCTGTGTGTCTCCAGATGGCTGCGCGTTCTGCCGAGCCGTCGGCTCGCGGCGCGCTGCGAGATCGTCTTCCAAGGGGCGGAGTCCGGACGCTGTCGGGTCCGAGTCGGACCAAGGGGGATAGGCCTCCAGTATAACCGGCATGTCCCCTGATCTGGTGACGCTACCAGGTCTGCCGCATCCCTGCCTTGGGCAGGTGCTCACATGGTCGACGTTGGCGTGAGATCCCGACCGTTCCTAAGATATTCTCGGCAAAATCAGAAATCTAGCCCGAGACGGGTCATCCTTTGTGCATGTCGAGCGATTGTGCATGTCACATGATTCTGCATGTCCCGCAATTCTGCATGTCGAGCAATGGCTTGGGAAGGCGCGGTGATGGGTGCGCCCGATCCGGGCGAAGCGGAAAGCCCGGCGTCAGGCGCAAGGGCGTCGCGCTAGCCGGCCAGGATCTGGGCCAGCTGCGCGGGACACTCGAGGAGCGGGTTGTGTCCGACCTCGGGGAGAACATGAAGCTCGGTCTCCGGCCGCAGCTCTACAACCTGGTGCGCGATCCCAAGAAACCTGGCGTCCGCGCCGCCAACCACCCAGCGCAGCTGCCCTGGGTAGGCGCGCAGCGCCGACCAGGTGCTCGGCATGGCGCCCAAACCAGTCGCTCTCAGGCTGGCGGCCAAGCCGGGCGCCCGTTGACTCAGCCGGCGCTGGCGTTGACGCAGCAGAGTCTCGGCCGGCAGCCGGGACTGGCTGGCGAAGAGCGGCTGGGCCTCCCAGGCCGCGACGAAGGCGGCGATTCCTTGTGCTTCCAGGAGGTGGATCCAGCGCGCGTCCTGCCGCAGCCGTGCAGCCCGCTCGGCCGGATCGCTCAGTCCTGGGTGTGCGGAAACGATGGTCGCGCGCCGGAAGCGCAGAGGCGCCCGGGCAAGCATGCCGAGCGCGATACGTCCCCCGAGCGAGTAGCCGGCAATCTCGGTGATGCTCTGCGGCAAAGCGGCCAGCAGGGAGTGGACGACGCACTCGAAATCGCCTTCCGGGGCGGCCGCATCGCCGTGTCCGGGCAGATCCATGGCGAGCCAGCCACCCGACGTCGGGCCGGGGAGACTGGAGCGCCAATCCTCCTTGTCGCCGGTGAAGCCATGCAGAAGCAGGCAGCCGGTCCGGCCTCGGCTCAGAGCGATGCCTCCGCGGTCTGCGCCTCCTGCTCCTTGTCACGCTCGATCAGGGCATAGGCCGAATGGTTGTGGATGGACTCGAAGTTCTCGGCCTCGACCACGTAGGCCAGGATGCGGTCGTCGGCGTTCAATCGTCTGGCGACATCCCGCACCATGTCCTCGACGAACTTGGGGTTGTCGTAGGCGCGCTCGGTGACGAACTTCTCGTCCGGCCGCTTGAGGAGTCCGAAGAGCTCGGACGAGGCCTCTTGCTCGACCATCTCGATGATCTCTTCGAGCCAGATGAACGCCTGCGCCCGCACCTGAACCGTGACGTGCGAGCGCTGATTGTGCGCTCCGTAGGAGGAGATCTCCTTGGAGCAGGGGCAGAGACTGGTGACCGGGATGACCACCTTGATCTCCAGCTTGGGCTCGCCGTGACGGATCTCGCCGACGAAGGTCACGTCGTAGTCGAGCAGGCTCCGGACACCGGACACGGGGGCCTTCTTGTTGATGAAGAAGGGAAAGCGCATCTCGATGTGGCCAGCCTCGGACTCCAGCCGCTCGGACATCTCCGCGAGCATCTCCTTGAACGAGGGGACGCTGATCTCACGCTCGTGATTGTTCAGGATCTGCACGAACCTGGACATATGCGTGCCCTTGAAGTCGTGCGGGAGATAGACGTACATGTTGAAGGCCGCGACCGTGTGCTGCTCCATGCCGCTGCGCTCGCGCACGCGCACGGGGTGGCGGATGTTCTTGATGCCCACCTTGTCGATAGCGATGCGGCGCGTGTCGGTGCTCCCTTGCACGTCGGCGATCTCGCCCTCCGCGGTCGGGACACTGCACCTGGTCTTGAGCGATTGCTCCATAAACGAATTCCTCAACGGATCTTTACTGCCTGCTTTCGCCAAAGAGGTTGGGTCTGGGGCCTACCAGGAAAAGCGGCGATGAGTGCGATGGAAGCATCTTTGGACGCGGGCTGGGCACTCGAGCTGGAGAATCGGCGGACCGCGAGGCGCCCACAGGGCGCCTCGCGGTCTCGATGTGCGCTCTGTGAGGCGACGTCCGTCCGAAGCGGGGCCTCAGGTCGGCGACCTTGCCGCCGACTGCCGGCTAATGCTTGCGCTCGAGCAAGGCGTTGGCGACCCAGCGCAGCGGGTCTGCGGCGCCGCCGAAGACTTCCAGGGCGGCATGGGCCTCGTCGGTCAGGCGCTTCGCCATCTCCTTGGCCTCGGTCAGCCCGACGATGGCGGGGTAGGTCGCCTTGTTGAGCTCCAGGTCGCGGCCGGCGGTCTTGCCGATCTCGCTGGTGTCGCCCTCGACGTCCAGGATGTCGTCCTTGATCTGGAAGGCTAGGCCGAGACACTTGGCGAAGTGATCGAGCCGCTCCGCGTGGTCCGGAACCACGTCACCCCGGGCCCTGATGCCCATCTGGACAGAGGCGCGGATGAGTGCGCCTGTCTTGTGGATGTGGATGTTCTCCAGCATGGCGACGTCTAGCGGCGTGCCCTCGGCCTCCAGGTCCATGGCCTGGCCGCCCACCATGCCGCGCGATCCGCTTGCGCGAGATAGGGTCTCCACCATGCGGATGCGCGACTCGGCCCTGAGCCCGGGCGCCTCGGCGAGGATCTGGAAGGCCAGCGTCTGCAGGGCGTCGCCGGCGAGAATGGCGGTGGCCTCGTCGAAGGCGCGGTGGCAGGTCGGGCGGCCGCGCCTGAGATCGTCGTCGTCCATGGCTGGCAGGTCGTCATGGATGAGTGAGTAGGCATGGATCAGCTCGACGGAGGCCGCCGGACGGTCGAGCGCGTCGTTCTCGACCCCCATGGCCTCGCCTGCGGCGTAGGCGAGCAGGGGGCGGATGCGCTTGCCGGAGGCGAGCACGGTGTAGCGCATGGCCTCGTGCAGGCGCGACGGCTGCACGCTGACGGGTGGCAAGATCTCGTCGAGCGTTGACTCGGTGCGCGCGAGACAACGCGTCCGAAAGGCGTCGAAATTGTTTTGGGTCATTGAGGGTCGAAGGGCTCAGGCTCGGCGTCTGGCCGGGCGTCGGTGAGGATGCGGACCCGCTGCTCCGCGCTGTCGAGCGCTTGCTGGCAGACGCGCGTCAGCCCAACGCCACGCTCGAAGGCCGCGAGCGAGGCTTCCAGGGGCATGTCGCCCTTCTCCAAGGCGTCGACGATGGCTTCCAGGTCGCCGAGGGCTTGCTCGAAGGATGGCTGTGGGGAATCGGCGGGCTCGTTCATAGGGTTTGAATCAGACTTTCCAAGTACGGTACCGTAGGTCGTTTGAGTGGTCAAACCGGCTCAGCGGCCGCGGCCACCCGCGCCTTTCGATCCTCCCGCAGCAAGGAAAACCCCCGACGGCAATGACCGGCAATTACGATGCTTCAGCGATCGAGGTCCTCATGGGTCTCGACCCTGTGCGCAAGCGCCCAGGGATGTATACGGACACCTCGCGTCCGAACCATCTGGCCCAAGAGGTCATCGACAACAGCGTCGACGAGGCCCTGGCGGGCCACGCCAGGCGCATCTCGGTGTCGCTGCTGCAGGACGGCTCGCTGGAAGTGACAGATGACGGCCGCGGTATGCCGGTCGACGTCCATCCGCAGGAGGGGCTTCCCGGGGTCGAGGTGATCCTGACCAAGCTTCACGCGGGCGGCAAGTTCAACTCGGACAATTACCGTTTTTCCGGCGGTCTGCACGGGGTCGGCGTCTCTGTGGTCAACGCGCTCTCCAAGCGTCTGGAAGTCTGGGTCAAGCGCGGCGGAGCCGAGTACGGCATGGCCTTCGAGGATGGGGCGAAGGTCTCCGATCTGGCCGAAGTCGGCAAGGTCGGTCGGGCCAGCAGAGGCACCCGGCTGCGCTTCTGGCCAGATCCCAAGTATTTCGACACGCCCAAGTTTGCCGTGCGGCCCTTGATGCACCTGCTCCGCGCCAAGGCGGTGCTGTGCCCGGGGCTCGAGGTCCGTTTCCGCGACGAGACCACGGGCGACGAGACCACCTGGTGCTATGAAGAAGGCCTCCGGGACTATCTGACGCAGTCGCTCAAGGGCGCCGAGATCCTGCCCGCCGAGCCCTTTGTCGGCGATATGGAGGGCAACAACGAGACCGCGAGCTGGGCGCTCGCCTGGCTGCCCGAGGGCGGCGAGCCCATCGCCGAGAGCTACGTCAATCTGATCCCGACCGTTCAGGGCGGTACCCATGTCAACGGTCTGCGCACCGGGCTGACCGAGGCGGTGCGCGAGTTCTGCGAGTTCCGCAATCTGCTGCCACGCGGTGTCAAGCTGGCGCCCGAGGACATCTGGGGGCGGTTGAGCTATATCCTCTCGGTCAAGATGCTCGATCCGCAGTTTTCGGGTCAGACCAAGGAGCGGCTGTCCTCGCGCGAGTGCGCGGCCTTCGTCTCCGGCGTGGTCAAAGACTCCTTCAGTCTCTGGCTCAATCAGCACGTCGAGGCGGGCGAGCGCATCGCCGAGCTGGCCATCGGCGCCGCTCAGGCGCGGCTGCGCGCGGGCCGCACGGTCACCCGCAAGAAGGTCTCCCAGGGGCCGGCACTGCCGGGCAAGCTGGCGGACTGCACGGCGACCGACCCCGAGCGCAGCGAGCTCTTCCTGGTCGAGGGCGATTCCGCCGGCGGCTCCGCCAAGCAGGCACGCGACCGTGAGTTCCAGGCGATCCTGCCCTTGCGCGGCAAGATCCTGAACACCTGGGAGGTCGATCCGGCCGAGGTGCTCGGCTCCCAGGAGGTGCACGACATCGCCGTCGCGATCGGGGTCGATCCGGGGGGCGAGGATCTCAGCCGGCTGCGCTTCGGCAAGGTCTGCATCCTGGCCGACGCCGACTCCGATGGCGCCCACATCGCGACGCTGCTGTGCGCGCTCTTCCTCAGGCATTTCCGCACCCTGGTCGCCCAGGGACACGTCTATGTCGCCATGCCGCCGCTTTATCGCATCGACGTCGGCAAACAGGTCTACTATGCGCTGGACGACGACGAGAAGCGCGGCATCCTGGACCGCATCGAGGCCGAGCGGATCAAGGGCAAGGTCAACGTCCAGCGCTTCAAGGGACTCGGCGAGATGAATCCCGCCCAGCTGCGTGAGACGACCATTCATCCGGATACGCGACGTCTGGTACAGCTCACGGTTGAACCTGACGATCAGAGCGATACCTTGTTGGATATGCTCTTGGCCAAACGGCGCGCTGCGGATCGCCGCAGCTGGCTGCAAGCGAAGGGCGATCTCGCCGAAGTCTAGCGCGCCGCGCCAGCCGAGCGGCCCGCCCCGCGCGCGGGCCGCCGCACCAGTCTCCGGAGTGAATCCCGATGCCCCAGTTCCGCTATGGTCATGCCGCTGGCGCCGATTGGCGCCAGGCGGCGATCGACTGTCTGACTCAGATCGGTCAGGTGCCGGAGCAGGCGAATCTCGGGATCCTCTACGCCACGGATGCCGTTGCTGACGATCTGGAGGACCTCTTGGGCCTGGTGCGTGCCTCGACCGGGATCGAGCACTGGGTCGGCGCCCAGGGCGGGGGCATCTGCGCGACAGGGGCCGAGTACTATGAGCAGCCCGCCGTTGCCCTGATGCTCGCGGAGCTCACGCCGGACGCCTTTCGCGTCTTCAGCGTCCCAGGTGGAGACATGGCCGAATTCGATGCGCTCAACGGCGCCTGGATCGCCGACCGGCAGCCCTTCATCGGGCTGGTGCATGGCGATCCGGCCCATGGGACGATCGAGGAGCTGGTGCGCGAGCTTGCGCGGAGCACGACGACGGGGTTTCTCGTCGGTGGCCTCGGAAGCCCTCAGGGGGGAGGCAAGAGCATCGCCGACCGCTGCAGCGCGGACCCGCTCTCGGGTGTTCTGCTCACCGACAGTGTCGCGGTCACGACCGCGCTGACGCAAGGCTGCTCGCCAATGGGGCCGACCCACGCCATCACGGATTGTCAGCGCAATATCCTGATCGAGATCGATGGCCACCCGGCGCTGGACGTCATGCGCGGAGACATCGGCGAGGAGCTGGCCTCGGACTTGTCTGAGCTAGGCGACAATGTCTTCGTGGGGCTGCCGATTCGCGGCTCGGACACGGGGGACTACATCGTGCGCAACCTCGTCGGCGTGGACCCGAATCACAGTCTCCTCGCCGTTGCCGAGCTGGTCGAGGCGGGGCAGCAGATCGTCTTCTGCCGTCGCGACGCCGGGACCGCGAAGGAGGATCTCGACCGCATGCTGACGGCGATCAAGCGGCGGCTCTCGGGTAGGCCGCGCGGCGGCATCTATGTGTCATGCCTGGGCCGAGGCGCCAACCTGTTCGGGCCGGGCTCGGCCGAGCTCAAGCAGATCCAAAGAAGGCTCGGTGACTTCCCGCTGATCGGCTTCTACGCGAACGGTGAGATCTCGCAAGACCGCATCTACGGCTACACGGGCGTGCTGACGCTCTTTCTCTGAGCGGCGCGGTCGAGGGCGCTCTGGCCCCACCGCAAAGCGCGGCAGGCTGCCACGGCGCCATTGTGCCTGCGCGCCCTGTCCGGGGGCTGAGTCGCGCTGGGCTAGCGGGCGAGCGCCGTGATCAGGTTGTAGCAGACCTCCGGATCCTCCGACATTTCGACGAAGCTCAGGGTGCGCACCTGCCAGGCCTTGAAGTCGAAGCCCTGATCCATGTGGCTCATGTTGCGGAACCCCATGCTCCAGTCGGCGAAGGCGCGTCGCGCGATGGGCCCTTCGTAGAGGGTGCGTATCGAGTGATGGCGCGGGTCTTTGGCGATGGTTTCGACGAGCGTCTGAACCTGCTGGCGGCTGCCTTCGAGCACTTGCAGAAATGAGCCGTTGAGATAGAGCAAGAAGCCAGTGATGCCCTGACTGCGGTTCTTGGCGCGCGAGCCTTGCAGCAAATCGCTGAGCGCCCGGTCGCTCATCGGCTCGCTGGCAACGCTGACATAGAGCAGGGTATAGAGCGCGTCGGCTGGCTCCGCGGCTTGGCTCGCGCTCTGCGTCGCGAGCAGTTGCTCGAGCTCGGCCGGAGGCATGGGGCGATAGAAGTGATAGCCCTGGACGTAGTTGCAGCCGAGGTCGCGCAAGTAGCGCAGCTGGCCCTCGGTCTCCACGCCTTCGGCGACGACCTTGAGCTGCATGGCGCGCGCCATGCTGGTGACGGCCGAGACGATGGCCTTGCTGTCTTGCTCGCGCTCGATGCCGTCGACAAACTCACGGTCGATCTTAAGCGTGCTGACCGGCATCCGCAGCAGCTGGGAAAGGGACGAATAGCCGGTGCCGAAGTCGTCGACGGCGACATGCATCCCGAGGTCCGCGAGCTGCTTCAGGATGTCAAGATTCCGGCTCACGTCGGTCATCAAAGAGGTTTCGGTCAGCTCGAGCAGGACGCGGCTGGGATCGGCGCCCGTCTCTTCGAGGATAGCGGCCACGCTCTGGACCAAGGTGTCGTCGTTGAGCTGTCGCGCGGACAGATTGACGCTGACATAGGGCGCGCGCTCGGCGAAGCGTGCGCGCCAGGCCGCCTCTGCGGCGCAGGCCTGCGCGAAGACCCATTTCCCGATCGGGACGATGGAGCCCGTCATCTCGGCGATGGGAATGAAGCGGGCCGGCGGGATCTCGCCCTCCGCGGGCAGCCAGCGCAGCAGCAGCTCCGCGCCCCGGACGATCTCGCTTTCGGTGCCGAGGATGGGCTGGAAACGCACCTGCAGCTCGCCGCGCTCGATGGCCTGTCTCAGCCCGTTGGTGATGTCCAGGCGCTCGCGTACCTGCTGGTGGATCTCTTCGCTGAAGAAGCGCCAGCCGTCCCGGCCGTGCTCCTTGGCCTTGTACATGGCCGCATCCGCGTTGCGCAGCAGGTCGTCCGCGCTGTGCGTGGTGCCATGGCCCATGGCCAGGCCGATGCTCGCCGTGGCGAAGAGCTGGTGCCCCTGCACCTCCAGGGGCGTGCGCAGCATCTCGTTGATGCGCTCGGCCAGTGCGGTGAGGGCGTTGGGCGACTCCACCCGATCGCAGAGGATGACGAGCTCGTCGCCGCCCAGGCGTCCGACGGTGTCACCGGGACGCACCTGGTCCAAGAGCTTCCAGGCGATCATCTTCAGCAGGTCGTCTCCCGTGGCATGGCCGTGCGCGTCGTTGACGAGCTTGAAGCCGTCCAGGTCGATGAAGAGCAGGGCGACGCCGTGACTCTGGCGCTTCGAGCGCAGCAGGGCACGGGTCAGCTGATCATGGATCAGCGTGCGGTTCGGCAGTCCGGTGAGCGAATCATGCGATGCGTGCCAGACCAGCTCGTGCTCGGCGAGCTTGCGATCCGTGATGTCGTTCAGCGTCGCGACCAGTAGCCACCTGCCATCGACCCGGATCTTGGAGATGGAAACCTCCGCGGGAAAGACGCTGCCGTCCTTGCGCAGCCCCGTGACCTCGCTGCGCAGGCCCATGGGGCGCTCCGTCATGGCGCCGCGGACGAAGCCAGCGACCTGGTGGGCGTGCTGCTCGCGGTACTGAGGCGGTACCAGCACGTGGACGCTGAGGCCGATCAGCTCCTCGCCGCCGTAGCCGAACAGCTCGCCGACGCGCCGGTTCGCCTTGATGACGATGCCCTCGGCGTCGGCCGCCAGGATGGCCACGTCCGCCATGTCCAAGACATGGCCGCATGCCTCGCCCTGTGGCACGAGACGGGCGCGGGTGTCCATGCAGGCCAGGGTGTATCCAGCGATCTCCCTGTCGCGATGCCGCAATGGCTCGGCCACGACGGCCAGGCGCTTCAGCGTCCCGTCGGCGCGGCGCGCGGTCAGGGTGCCCCGCCATTCCGGGGCGCGCGTCAGCGTCGGCGAAATCTCAGCGAGCCGGGCCTCGTCGTCCCACAGGGCAGTGACTGGGAGACCAATCAGCTCCTCGTCCTCCGGCAGCCCCCAAAGGGTGCGCAGGGTCGGATTGAAGAGCGCGATCTTGCCTTCGCTGTCGACACCCGCGATCGCGACGGAGAGACCTGGCTCGGTCGTGGGCTCTCCCCCGCTCGGGCCAATCTCCGCGCGCTCGAGCGGGGGCAGGCAATAGCGGTAGCGCTCCGGGATCACCGGCTGGCGCGCGCCGAAGTGCTTGAGCGTCTCGAAGCTGCCGTCGAAGCTGCAGCGGGCCAGATAGTCGTTCACCTGGGCGTGATGCGTCAGGGCGTCCATGCGCACCTTGCCCTGGGGACCCTCGACCTGGACCTGCTCCAGGCAGCGCACCAAGGCCGCTGGGTCCAGCGACTCGGCCGTGCCCGCCGCTTGTGCGAGGGCGTGGATCGCGAGGTAGGCGGCCTCGCCGTGGCTCGTGACCACGGTCTTGCCGGCGCCCGGGGCGGCTTGCGCCTCATTCAGCGCCGCGATCGCCCTCAGAAAGCGCGCGTTGGCGGCTGTCTCGACGCTCATGAAGTAGGCGCCGCTCGCGTAGAGACCCTCGCGGACCTCGGGCGGCAGCATGGCGGCAATGGCCTCGTCGAAGTTGCACATGACGACGGCGAAGTGCTGTTTGAGGCCGAGCTGGCAGAGCCGTTTGAGAAAGCGGATTTGGGTCTCGCCCTCGAAGAAGGGCATGACAATGTCCGCCCCCGAGCATTTCACACGCTCCAGGATCGGGTCCGTTCGCTCGATCTCGGTCCCGACGAGCTCCATACCAAGGACGTCGCCGCCTTGCTCGCGGAGCAGTCCCGCCGCCGTTTCCATGGTGGTGCGCTCCCACTCCTGGCCGCTGCCGACGAAGAACATCTTGGCCCCGACGACCTTCGCCAGGTGGCCGATCATGCGCTCGGTCTGCTGGTTGGGCAGGGCGCCGAAGGAGAAGAAGTAGCGCCCGTAAAGGCTACCCTCGTAGAAACTGCAGTTCAGATAGGGGCTCTCGCGCGGCTCGGCGACCTGTGTCGCCACGGCGGAGCGGGTGTTGGCGGGAAGGTTTGCGACCAGGGCCACGCAGCCGAGGTCGAGGAGGCGCCGGGCGGTCTGGATCGCCGTCTCCGGAAGTCCGCCGTCATCCGCGATGATGAGCTCGACAGGCTTGCCGAGGATGCCGCCCGCGGCATTGAGCTCGTCGCAAGCGATCTGGGTCGCCAAGGACATTTCCGGCCCATAGAGCCCTCCGAGCCCGGAGAGCGGAGGCATGACGCCGATGCGGATGGAGGTGCTGAAAGGCTGTGACATGGCAGGTCTATCCAAGGCAGGCGAGGGGAGAAGTCATGGCCCGTCGATCTCGCATTGGCGGTCTGGCGACGCCGCTAGGCGGTGGGCGTATCCGGCGAGCGGAAGCGCGCTCGGAGCGCGATCGCCGCGTTGGTAGCATCTGGGCTCGCCGACCGCAAGAGACCTCGGCGAAGTCTGGCCGCGTCACTTGATCGGGCTCAATCCTCGCGACGATCGGCGAGGCCGGTCAGCTCCCAGAGGCGGTCCAGCTCTTTCCTCAGCGCGGCGATCTCCGCTTCCAAGGTCTGGATACGCGCACTCGCATGGGGGCCGGACCTGGCGGCGTCGTCCGCGTGCGCTTCCAGCTCGCTCGGGTCGGGCGCGCCGCATAGGAGGTGCGCGAACCTCTGCTCACGCTTGCCGGCTAGGCGCGGCAGCTCCATCGCCAGGGCCCGCTCGCGCTCCATCAGGGCTTGAAGCGCCTCGTTGACCGCTTCCAAGCCCGGCAGATCGGCCATCCGCGCACAGTTGGTACGCAGCTCGCCTTGGGTTTGCGGCCCGCGCAGCATGAGTGCGCAGAGAATGGCCTGCTCTTCGCGGCTCAGGAAATAGGCCCCGACCATCTTGTGATCGTAGCGCTCGGTCCTCCCCGAGAAGCTGGCATGCACCAGCCCCTTGGTCTGCAGCTGCCCCACGGCATGTCCGACCTCGCCCGGCGAGAGGCTCATGACGGGGTGTCTAGCGCTCTTTTGGTTGCAGGCGCTGACCAGGCCATTGAGGGTGAGGGGATATTGATCCGGCGTCGTGCGCTGCTTCTCCATGAGACACCCGATGACGCGGGCCTGGACGGGCGTGAGCAAGGGCTCGAGGTTGGCGGTTTCCGGTTGGCTGGGCATCGGCTTGGCGGCTCTTGACGGTCAATACGGGGGGATCGGGACACGGTCGCTAGAGGACTGCTCCAGAGCACTCTTTTACACAGTCGATGCACCTGCGTCTAGCGCGCCTGCGGCGCGCTGGAGACCCCTTGCGGCCTCGCGCAGTCGTTTCAGCAGCTCGCCGCGGCCCGATGCCTGGAGCAGCTCGACCAGCTCGCCGACGGGACGCAGCTGGCGAGCCGCGGCAAGCAGCAGCCGGGCGCTCTCGAGGTCCAGCTCGCCGCGGGCGACGGCGGGGCCGAGATACCTTCGGGTCAGGTCCGCGAGCAGTGGCAGACTCGCCGTGAGGGAGCGGTCCCCGTCGACGAAGGCGCTCAGCTCACGGCTTTGCGCTTGGCTCAGTGCAATTCCCTCGGTCTGGCCGGCTGCGGGGAGCCGAATTGCGAGCGCGACCGCGACCCCTGGATCCAGCCCGCGCAGCGGCCCGGCCAGGAGGGTCCGCAGGGCCGACTCGAGCCGCGCTTGCGCGCGGCGGACCAAGTCTGCCCCGGTATCGCTGATGCCGAGGAGGGAGACGACCGCATGCTCGCCGCTGGCGGCGTTGCGGCTGCAGCCGATCTGTACGGGACGATGGCCGCAGCGGTCCCAGAACCGGATCAGTTCCGGTGTCCCGCCGAAGCTCGCGCCCAGGCAGTCCATGTCCTCGTTCCTGGCCTGCTGCTGGATGGCCTCTAGCAGCTGGCGCCCGAGGCCGCGGCCCTGTGCCGCCGGATGCACCGCGATACGGACGATGCGCAGATAGGCGTGCTCTGTAGCATCCGGGAGCCCGGCATGCGCCGAGAGCGTCTGTGGCAGGAGATGTCCGCGTGGGCGCCGGCTTCCGCGAAAGATGGCGTCGCGAAGCTCGGGCTCGGTGAAGCGGCCCTCGCGCGCCGCCAGCAGAGCCCCGACGACAAGGCCCTGGTGCCGCGCGACCAGGATCCGGATGTTGGGGCCGTCGAGCAGCATGCGCAGGTCCATGGGGCGGGTCTGATAGTGGGCCAGGATCAGCAGCCCAAAGACCTGTGCGAGCAGGGGCTCGTCGCGGGCTAGGCGGTCGCGGTCGAGGGCGATGCAGTCGCACGCCTGCGGCGCGGTCGCTGTCACGCGCGCGTCAGGCGCAGGTGCGGCGTCGAGCAGCAGCATCCTGAAGACGAGGTCTTCGAGCGGGTCGTCTCGACCCCAGCGGATCGGCTCCTCCAGCTCCAGGGTGCGCCAGTCCGGCGCGACGCGGTCGAGATGCTGGCGAAAGCGGATATCGAAACCTCGGCCCGTCCCTTCGTAGCCGTGGATCGTGGTCGCGAAGACGAGGCGGCCATAGTGTGCGACCAAGGTCTCCAGCAGGGGCGCGGGGATGCCGGCGGCCTCGTCGACCAGCAAGAGGTCCGCTGCGGGTACATCGGACGCGACATCGGCCGGGGCGAGGAAGGCGAGCCGCTGTCTCGGCTCGCCATGCCTCGCCAGCGCGCTGTCCAGGACGGCATGGGCGTGGCGGAAGACTGTCTCCACCGCGGCTCGGCTCGGGGCCGTGACCAGGATACGCCTGTCGCGCTCGAGCATGAGGCGCCCGGCCGCGATCCCCAGGGCGGCGCTCTTGCCGCGCCCACGGTGGGCCTTGATCACCAAGGGGCGGTGGGCACGGCCTCGGGCCGTCTTGATCACCGCCTCGACGGCTTCCGCCTGATCCCGAGTGCATGGCTGGGTCAAGCGGTTGGCGTGGCGCTCTGCGGGCCTCGGGGGCTCGGGGTCTGTCGGGGAGGGCTGGGCGTCTCGCGCCAGGACGGGCGTGTCGCTCAGCGCGCCGCCGGACTGATCGAGATGGAGCACGCGGGGATCCGCGCGCAGTACGCGCACTAGCCGCTCGATGAAACGTCCGCTCAGGTCAGGCGCCGAATGGGGCCAGACGGCAATGCGCTCGGCCTGCGGGTCGGGGAGACGAGGCCAGGGATCGAGCGGCGGCGTCATCAGAATCAGCACGCCGCCGCCGACGATGGCTCCGCTCGCGGCAGCGAATCCGTCCGGATCGAAGCCGCTCTGCGCATCATAGATCAGGAGGGGAATGTCTTGCCCCAGGAGTGCTGTGGCGGACCTGAGGGGGAGGCGATCCTTGCACTTGCCTGGCTGGTCGGTCAGCCACACTGGCTGTGGGTCGGGAAGTGCGCCGATCAGCGCGATGACGCTCGCCTGGATCCAGGCGGGTGACCCGCTGACCAGGATGCAGAGTCGATGGCCCAGCGGTCCGGCCTCGCGCAGCCGCCGCCTCAGGGCCTCGCCGATCTGCCGGGGGCTTGGAGACGACTGCGTCTCGGAGGCTGCAGTCGACTCGGCGTCTGACGTCACTGATCCATCGCGCCCGTGACAGGCACGAAGCGGACGGGCAGCAGATTCTCGCGGACGAGCTCTCCCTCGTCCGTCTTCGTGAAGAGGGCAAGCTGCTGGACCCTGCCGGGCTCCCCCATGGGGATCACTAGGCGGCCGCCCGTCGCCAGCTGATCCACGAGTGGCCGGGGAATGCGCGGCGCCGCCGCGGTGACGATGATGCCGTCGAAGGGGGCGGCTTCTGGCCAGCCTTGCCAGCCATCGCCTGAGCGCACATGGACATGCTCATAGCCCAGAGCTGCGAGCCTGGTAGCCGCCTGCTCGGCGAGCCGTGGGACGATCTCGACCGTATAGACCTCGACCCCCATGGCGGCGAGGACGGCGGCCTGATAGCCGGACCCGGTTCCCAGCTCGAACACCTTGTCGCCCGGCCCGACGTCGAGCAGCTGACTCATGATGGCGACGATGTAGGGCTGAGAGATCGTCTGTCCGCTGCCGATCGGAAGTGGCGAGTTGAGATAGGCCAGGCCTTGCCGGTCGGCTGGGATGAACCTGTGGCGCTCGACCTCCAGCAGCGCCGTTTCGACCGCTGGGCTCAGTTGGGCGAAGCCAAGCTCGCCGGCCGTGGCGCGGACCTCGGCCTGGATCTGGCTCACCAGGTGTCGGCGCTCCTCAGTCATCTCCGGATTCCAGGCCAATGCGCAGGTCGTCAGGACAGCGCCAAGCAGGGCGCCGAGCAGCCGTAGGACCTGCTTGGCGATGGGTGCGATCAGAGACATCGGGCCGATTCTCGCTCATTGAAGGAAGGCACCATGGGCGTTGAAGGACGCATCGCCGACGACCTACTTGAAGAGATCTTCCGCTGCTTGGCGCAGTGCTTCGGGGGCGGAGACCCCGGGGGCTTGGTCCGCGGTCGGGCTGCTTGGCTCGAACAGCTCGCAGAAGTTGGCCGCCGTCTTGTCGAGCACGCGCTCGACCATGGGCTCCATGCACTCCTGCGGGCGGCCGGGCGCGAAATGTCGGCAATTGCGACAGCATCGCGTCGGCCTGCCGCAGCCGATGCAATTGGTCTCGCGCCCGTAGTCTGGTATGCACAGCGCCTGCCCGCAGCTCCAGCAATGGCCTATGATCTCGTCAGACATCAGTTGTCTCCGCGGCGATGTCGAGCCCGAGGTGCTCGAAGCCCTGACTCTGATTGTTCAAGATTTGCTGGGATTTTCAAGCGGCACGCGGTCGAGCGGGAGAGCCGGCTCGCTAGGCCCATAGGCGATTTCTGTCAATTCCCATACCATCTGGCTTGTCTTGACGCCCGCCTTCTGTGTCGCCCCGCCAGTCACATCGCCCAGCGATGCTCCTGTCGGCGCTCCTTGAAGGCGGACCTCAATCCGGCGCCACCTGGCATAAGAACTTCCGGCAATCGCCTTGGCGCCGCTGGCGGGCAATCAGGCCTTGTGCGACGACGCGCATCGCGCCCGTCTCCTGCAAGGCGCTAGGATTCGATGCGGCCGCGTGGCTGCGCCGCTCATTCAGGTATCGGCCGGTTTCAGTGCAATGCACAGAGAGAAGATCTGATGCGCTGGATGCACGAATCCATGGCGAGGGGGATTTTCTCGCCGGACTAAGGAGATGTCCACATTCTACTTCCCGCCTTGTGGGCAGACGGTACCGACCGAATCGGGAAGTAGTTCCTGGACAGTCACTAAGGCGATTTCCGAGAATCTTCGTCACAAGCGCGATTCGATCACCCGCCGTCAGGCAGACATTGCGCCGCCCCTGCGCGACCGAGCCTGCTCCGACCGTCCCAGTCGCGGCGGGGCGGCGCTCCCACGGATCGAGCGGCTGACCCGATCCGACATGGCTCGGCCGAGCCATCAAGCCAGCCCGTCGACCTCTTCTCTGGTATGAGCGCTCCTGGAAATCGCCTAAGATGGGATCGTCGATCTGCGCCAGGCGCAGCTCAAGCAGACGCGGCCGGAGTGTCGCGTCTGCGCTCGTGATACCCGTCGGGTCGATCCCTCGCCGACGGGACTCGCGCAGGGCGACACCCTTCTCAGCCCGGGCCGTCCCGCTCCGGGTCGCTGCTCCGCCTCGAGTAGCGCCGTTGGCGCACTCGGGCTACGCACGACCCTACGACGAATGACTCTACGGCGTGTGTGACTGCGCTTTGCATATTGCCTTCACGACGAAGGACTCACGTCCTTCGTCATTACGGCAATACGCACGCGCACACGCCTACCCGGGACGTGCCGGCCTCGCGCTTTGCGGTTCCCTGGCCGGCAGCGATCGAGAAGGCGCGCCTCCTGGCGCGCCATATGATCGAGCCGGGCTTCACCAACGGCCGCTGGGCGGTCATGGTCGATAAGCCCATGGAAACCGCGTCGGCGCTGGTCTACAGCAAGGAAGCCGGTCAAAGGTACCCGATCGAGATCGTCTCCACGCTGGCTGCTGCCGCGAGCTTCCTGGGCAAGGACTTGAGCGGCCAGGGCCTGGCGTGAGCGAGCTCCGCCGCGCGCCTGCCCGCGTCAGTGCGCTGGCGGCACCCCGCCATGCGGGGCGAGCGACCGCGGCGGCTAGCGCGGCTTGGCGCCGATGCCGCGCTCGCGCGCGAAGTCGAGCATTCGCTGGATGGGCATGACGGCCCGCTCCCGCACCTCGGCGTCGATCTGGATCTCCTGATCCCAGGTCTGAAGGACCCGCTCCAGATTCTGTAGCGCGTTCATGGCCATCCAGGGGCAGTGCGCACAGCTCTCGCAGGTCGCGCCTTCGCCGGCCGTGGGCGCTGGAATCAGCTTCTTGCCCGGCGCGAGCTGATGCATCTTCCAGAAGATACCCGCGTCCGTGGCGACGATGAACTCCGGATTGGGCATCTCCGCGACCGCCTTGATGAGCTGTGTCGTCGAGCCGACCACATCGGCCTGGTCGACGACCTCGTCCGGCGACTCCGGATGGACCAGGACCGCGGCATCCGGATGGAGCTTGCGCACACGCTCCAGCGCGAATGACTTGAACTCTTCGTGGACGACGCAGGCGCCATCCCAGAGCAGCATGTCCGCGCCCGTCACGCGCTCGACATAGTGTCCGAGATGCTTGTCCGGGGCCCAGAGGATCTTCTTGCCCTCGGACGCCAGGTGCTCGACGACCGGAAGGGCGATGCTCGAGGTGACCACCCAGTCGGACCTCGCCTTCACCTGGGCGCTGGTATTGGCGTAGACGACGACGGTGTGATCCGGGTGGGCATCGCAGAACGCCCTGAAGGCGTCGGCGGGGCAGCCCTCGTCCAATGAGCAGGTCGCGCCGAGGTCGGGCATGAGGACGCGTTTCTCCGGATTGAGGATCTTCGCGGTCTCGCCCATGAAGCGCACGCCGCAGACCACAAGGGTTTCGGCATCGCTCTCGGTCCCGAACCGAGCCATCTCCAGCGAGTCGGCGACATAGCCGCCGGTCTCTTCCGCGAGCGCCTGCAGATCGGCATCCGTGTAATAGTGGGCGACTAAAACGGCGTTCTGCGCGGCAAGCAAGGCGCGAATCCGGTCCTTCAGCGCATCCTTTTCACCCGGGCTCAGCGTCGGCCACTGTGGATGGGGGGGCACCTTGACGCTTGGCGCCCGGGCGGTGGATTCATGCGGACCCGCATGGGTCGAGCTAGGCATGGTCGTGCTCCGAGTCGTCGTCAACCGATGGTCTCGCGTCAGGCTGTGCGTGACTGGGCTCCTCCTGCTCGCGAGGTCGAGCCAGGGTCTGCGATGGGCCTGGGCGAGCGCGTACCTCTGCAGTGAGAGGCGCGCATCCTGGTAATCATTATGGCCGCTCATGCGGCCGAGGAAGGATTAGCTCGTCTCGGGTGTCAGAACTGCTTCGGACTCCGAGGTCTCCGTCGAGCCCGACCGGCTCGCGGGATTCCCGATCCCATCGCTGATCCCCCGGGGATTGGTGAAGCGCTCGTTGAGCGTCTGGATATAGGTCTCGCAGCCCTGCAGCACCTCGTCGATCTCGGCGCGCGCCTGCCCGTTCCATCCGAACGGCCGACCGAGCAGTATGGTGCGCCAGAAGCGCGTGTTCTGCTGGAAGCAAGACAGCACATTGCCTGGCGGCTCGCTCTTGGCGATCTGCTTGCGCAGCCAGGGCATGACGCTGAGCGCGGCGATGCGGCGGATCCCGAAATGGATCCCGAGCACCAGCAGCACCAGCGCGCCCTCGAGACTAGGAATGCCCCAGGGGATGGATTGCACGATGTCGAGCCAACCGGCGTGATAGCTGAGCCCCTGCCACTGCCCGAGCTTGAAGCTCCCGGCGAGCAGGCCGATCGCCAAGGCACCGAAGATCAGGACGTCGGCGGTCAGGGTGCGGCGGCGCCAGCGCTGCATGGCCGTTTCGAGAAGCGGGATGGAGGTGCGATGGAAATCCGTGGCGCATTTGCGTAGCGAGGCGATGATGCGGTACGCGCGCTCCACCTCCACTTGCTCCATGCGCTTGTAGATCTCGGCAAGGTCCTCGTCACGCTTCTTTTCAAAGCGCTGACGGCGCTGCTCGTCCGAGATCTGGCTGGACGCCTCTGGACTGTAGATGGTGAAGAAGCGTCCAGCGGTCAATCCGGCCTCGCCCATGGCGCGGACCCAGGCCGCGACCACGTCCTCCGGGTTGTCCTCGCTGGCGGCCGTGTCGAGCTGGTTGAGGATGTAGAGGAACTTGCCGGAGTCGGAGCGATTGATGGTGTCCGAAACCAGGTGCTTGAGGGTGTCACGCATGGCTCCTGGCTCGGGATGCCGCGCATCGAAGAAGACCAGCACCAGGTCGGAGAGATCGATCATGTGATCCGTGATGCGCAGCACGGCCGTGCGCTGAGCGTCGGCGTCGAAGCCGGGGGAGTCGATGATGATCTTGCCGCGCAGTCGCTCGCTCTTGGAGGTCTTGAGCTGCAGATAGGCGTCGATGCGGCTGCCTTCGCCCCCCGCGACCTCTTCGATATCGTGCGACATGCGGAAGAAGGGAAAGCGTGGGTCGGAATCGAGCGAGACGCCCGGAAGGGTGCGGCTCGCTTCCTCGGGGCTGTAGACGATGACCGTGAAGCGGTCATCGACGGCCTGATTGCCGGTGCGCTGGAGCTTTCTGCCGAGATAGCTGTTGATGAAGGTCGACTTCCCGGCCGAGAAGGTTCCGAGCACCGAGATCAGCGGCCACCAGGGGATCTGGGTCGCGAACGACTGGTTGCGGTCCAGCAGCTCCATGCGATAGGCGACTTGGTCGACGGCGCGGAAGCTCTGCACGGCGCTGAGGAGCACCGGGTTCTCCTGCTCGAGGTGTGATTCCAAATCCTGGAGGCGCTGCTGGAGGGCGTCGGCCGTAGACGTCATGGGTCAGAATCCTCGGTTTGCGTAGCGGTCCGCGCGTTATCAGGAACGGACCCGTTCGGCGGGTTTTGCGGTCTCTGGGTCAGATGCATGCGCGCAGGCTCGCGTCTGAGCCCGGCGATCGGCGGACCGCGATGTTACAACGATCGCGCCGGCTAACGATAGTGAGTTGTCCCGTGAGCCAAAATTCCGGCCCGAATCTGGACACTGCGGGCAGGGCGCGAGCGCGGCTCGGCTTGAATGTCGAGCTTCGCTGAATGCATACTGCGCAACTGCGTCGCGCGTCCTCGAGGCAGGCTCGGCACGGGCCGTTTACCTTGCGTGCTCGGCAAGGCTGCGAGGGATGCGCCGACCACCCTCCCGAAACAATCGATTTGAGCGATATCGATTTGAACAATAAGGGCTGCCGCGGTTTCCAAGTCGCTGAGACGCCGCGAGCCTGAATCGTCGACCCGAGTGCGATCCACCTCTTCGGGCGACGCTCTCCATTGAATAGCGTTTGGTGTGTAGTCCGATGGGAACAAAGATGAAGAACGCTTCTGCTGCCTGCATGCTCGTCTTGGCCGCTGCCGCGCTCCCCGGGTTTGCGCTGGCCGTCCCTGGCGAGACCTTCGTCGTTCAGCAGGCGCAAGGGGCTCCGACGGTATCCCTTGGCGGTACCGTGGTTCCCTACAAGGAGGTGACACTGGCGGCGCAGCTTCCGGGTCGGGTGACCTACCTCGCGGGGCGCGAGGGTGACGCCTTCGACGAAGACGAGCTGCTGGTCGCCATCGGAGACGAGGAGCTGGTGGCCAAGCGCCGCGCCATCTTGGCGCAGATGGCTGCCGCCGATGCCCAGCTCCGCAATGCCGGTGTGCAGTACACGCGCGAGCTCTACTCGCCGCGCTCGCGCACCTCCCCGGGTGGCATGGGGCTGCCCAATCTCTTCGATCAAATGTTCACCCGGCCCGTCGAGAGCTTCATCGGCGATCGCGATCAGCGCGCCGAGCGCTCGGCAGATGTCTACGCCTCCGGCATTCAGATCCAGGAGGCCCAGAGCGCCATGCTGCGTCTGCAGGCCGAGCTGCAGGCGCTCGATTCCAAGATCCGCGACGCCCGCAGCATCGCGCCATTCGACGGGGTGATCGTGAAGAAGTTCATCGAGGTGGGCGACACCGTCCAGCCCGGCCAGCCGCTGCTCAACTATGCGGACGTCGAATACCTCCAGGTCGAGGTCGACGTGCCCGCACGCCTCAGGCCAGGGCTGCGCGAGGGACAGATGCTGCAAGCAGAGATCGATCCCTCGAACCGGCGTGTGCCCATCAGGGTCGCCCAAATCTTCCCGATGGCCGACCCGCAGCGCCACACGGTGACCATCAAATTCGACCTGCCTCAGGGCGTCTCGGAGCCTGGCATGTACGCCAAGGTCATGGTGCCGGACTTCAACGCGCCGGCGCGCTCCAGTCCGGTCATCCCGAAGAGCGCGGTGCGCTACAACGGGAGTCTGCCGGGCGTCTATGTCCTGGCCGAGAGCGGGCAGCCGCAGCTGCGGCTGATCCGCGTGGGTGAGGAGCTCAGCGGCGGCTTCATCAGCGTGCTGAGCGGGCTCAGGCCCGGGGAGCGGATTCTCGCCAATCCCGGCCCGCGGGTCTCCGCCGGCTGGGCGAAAGGGGCTTCCCCCGACCGCTAGCGCGCCTTGCCGGTGCAAAACGCGCCCATTGCGACGCTCTGGAGCAGGCCTGGAAAATCTGGATCGGATATGAGCCAAGATCTCCCCTCGAACGCTGAAAACAGCCCGACATCCTCCCTGAGCGAGGAGGGCCTCGGGATCGCCGGCCGCACGGCCAAGACCTTCATTCGCTCGCCGCTCTCGCCGCTGTTCTACTTCGCGATGCTGATGATGGGGCTGCTGGGCCTCTTTCTGACGCCGCGACAGGAGGACCCGCAGATCTCGGTGCCCATGATCGACATCATGGTGCAGTACCCAGGCGCCTCGGCGCAGCAGGTGACCAATCTCGCGGTCCAGCCGCTCGAGCGGATCATGAGCGAGATCCCAGGTATCAAGCATGTGTACTCGGCCTCGCAGCGCGGGCAGGGGCTGGTGACGATCGAGTTCGAGGTCGGCGAGGAGATGGGTCCCTCGCTGGTCAAGGTCAACGATAAGCTTGCCTCGAACATGGACAAGATCCCGCCCGGGGTCATGCCGCCGCTGGTCAAGAGCAAGGGGATCGACGACGTGCCCATCGTGACCCTCACGCTGTGGTCCAAGGATCTCGATGACGACGGGACGCCGGACGTCGACGACGCCCAGCTCAGGCTGCTGGCGCAGGACGTGCTGCAGGCGCTCAAGCAGGTCAAGAACACAGGCAATGCCTTCATCGTCGGCGGACGGCGCGAGCAGGTCACCATCGACGTCTCGCCCGAGCGGCTCGCTGGCTACCGCATCAGCCTGGATCAGGTCGCCCAGACGCTGAAGAGCGCCAATGCCGAGCAGACGGCCGGAGGCGTCGAAGTCAGTGGCGCGCGCTTCTCCGTGACGACGGGTGCCTTCCTGACAGGTGTCGAGGACATCAGTCGGCTGGTCGTCGGTACCTACAACGATGTGCCTGTCTACATGCACGACGTCGCTCGCGTCAGCCTGGGGCCTGAGGCCGATGCCTCGCAGATGGTCAGCTACTACACGGGGCCGGCCGCCGATGTCGAGGAGCGCGCCGATGGGCGGCCCGCGGTGACCATCGCGGTCGCCAAGAAGGAGCTGACCAACGGCGTGACGGTGGCGAGCGCCATCATCGCGCAGGTCGAGGAGCTGCGCGGGTCGCGTATCCCGAACAACGTCGAGGTCAGCATCACCCGCAACTACGGCAAGACGGCTGACGACAAGGTCGACGAGCTGATCTTCAAGCTCATCGTCGCGACCTTCTTCGTCTTCGTGCTGGTGCTGGTGGCCTTCCGCGCGCTCAAGCCGGCCCTGGTCGTCATGCTGGTCATCCCTGTGGTGCTCTTCATGACGGTCTTCGTCGCCTGGATCTGGGGCATGACGATCGACCGCGTGAGCCTCTTCGCTCTGATCTTCTCCATCGGTATCCTGGTCGACGACGCCATCGTGGTGGTGGAGAACATCTATCGCCGCTGGCTCGAAGAGGGGAGGACGGATGACGACACGGCGGTCGACGCCGTGCGCGAGGTCGGCAACCCGACCATCCTGGCCACCTTCACCGTCATCGCGGCGCTGCTGCCGATGGGCTTTGTCAGCGGGATGATGGGGCCCTACATGGAGCCGATCCCGAAGCTCGGCTCGGTGGCGATGTTCATCTCGCTGTTCGCGGCATTCGTCTTCACGCCCTATCTCGCCATCTCCAAGGTGCTGCGGCCGTCGATGCGCTATCTGACCGCCGCGGAGAAGCGCGAGCATCGCGGGGCGGAGCGCCTGGAGCGCTTCTTCCGGAGGATCCTCACGCCATTGATGGAGGATCCGCGCAAGCGGCGCCGCTTCCGTTTGGCGCTCTGGGGCACCTTCCTCTTCACCTGCTCCTTCTTCTACTTCCACTGGGTGGCGGTGAAGATGCTGCCGCTCGACAACAAGCCGGAGTTCTCGGTCGTCATCGATATGCCCGAGGGCACGGCCTTGCCGGTGACCGCCAATCTGTCCCACCGGATGGCGGAGCGCCTCAAGACGATCGACGAGGTCACGGCCGTTCAGCTCTATGCGGGCACGGCGCGGCCCTTCGACTTCAACGGCATGGTGCGCCACTACTACCTGCGCTCGGAGCCCTGGCAGGCGGAGCTGCAGGTTCAGCTCAAGGACAAGACGGAGCGGGCGCGCAGCAGCCATGAGATCGCCGTCGAGGCGCGCGGCCTTCTGACGCCGCTCGAGGACGCGGCCGGTGCCCGGATTGCCGTCGTCGAGATGCCTCCGGGGCCGCCCGTGCTGCAGTCCGTCGTGGCGGAGATCTATGGGCCGAATACCGAGGTGCGGCGGCAGTTCGCGCGCGATGTCACCGAGATCTTCGAGCAGGCCGAGAGCACGCGCGACGTGGACAACTATCTGCGCGACCCCTTCGACTATTGGCGTTTCAGCGTCGATACGGAGAAGGCCGTCCGACGTGGTATCTCGGTCGACACCATCAACCGCAATCTCTCGATGGCGCTCGGCGGGACCCCGCTCGGCGATATCAAGCAGCAGACTGGCCGGCAGAGCGGCCACGAGCCTATCCGAATCATGCTCCAGGTGCCGCTTGCCGAGCGCTCGCAGATCCAGCGCCTGGGCGATCTGCCCATTCAATCGACCTTCGGCTATACGGTTCCGCTCAGCGAGCTCGGCGAGTTTCAGCGCGCTCCGGAGGAAGACATCATCTTCCACAAGGATCTGCGCCCCGTGGAATACGTGGTGGCCGACGTGGGCGGGCGGCTCGCGGCGCCTGTCTACGCCATGTTCCAGATCCAAGACCTGATGGCGGATTACGTTGCCCCGGAGGGATCGCGGCCCGCCGAGGGCAGCGCCTTCAGCGACGCCTTCAACTGGCTAGGTCCTCCAGCGGACGATTCTCAGCCCGCCTGGGAGTGGGGTGGCGAGTGGACGGTGACTTACGAGACCTTCCGCGACATGGGCGCGGCCTTCATGGTCGCCCTGCTGCTGATCTACATCCTGGTGGTTTGGGAGTTCGGCAACTTCAGAATCCCCCTGATCATCATGGCCCCGATTCCCTTGACGCTCCTGGGGATCATTCCGGCGCACGCCTTCATGTTCGCATTCGGCATGGGGGGCGAGTTCACCGCGACCTCGATGATCGGCTGGATCGCGCTTGCCGGCATCATCGTGCGTAATTCGATCCTGCTGGTCGACTTCGCCATTCATGAGATCCAGAAGGGCGTTCCGGTTGCCGAATCCATGATCCGCGCGTGCAAGATTCGGACGCGTCCCATTCTCATTACCGCGCTTGCCTTGGTGGCTGGCTCCAGTGTCATCATCACGGACCCCATCTTCCAAGGGATGGCCATCTCGCTGCTGTCCGGGGTGCTGGTCTCGACCATGCTGACCCTGATCGTGATCCCGCTCGGCTGCGTGGCCGCGAAAGAGGATATGTGCAAGGTCGCCGCGGCCAGCATGCCTGCGGGTGGCGCTCTGCCTTGTCGCCTGGAGGTGGAGAGCGTTGGCGGGAAGCGGAAGCCTGAGACAAAGAAGAAGAGCAGCGGCATTGCATACCGCGCCTGGGGAATCCTGGTCGAGACCGTCGTTTTGTCCTTCTATGCCGTGCGCGGGATCTTTCTGCTGCTCTTCGATTACCTCAAGGGCCTGAAGAAGACCAAGAAGCCTGCCAAGTCCGGTCAGCGGCCCGCGGCCATGAGCGCAGTCCAGAGCGCGGCCGTCGCCGTGCCGCGCCCGCAACAGCAGCGCGCACCGGCAGAGGCCAAGGCCGCTACTCAGGGATCCGGAGATGACGACCAGCCAAGGCCGGCGTCGGCGCCCAGGACGGCACCCAAGAAGTCCGCGAGCAAGAAGACGGCGACGAAGAAAGCCGCGACCAAGAAGACAGCGACCAAGAAGAAGGCCGCGAGGTTGGGCGCTGGAACGGCAACTGGGACTTCTCGTGCGAAGACGACTCAGCAGCCAGTAGCCAAGAAGGCGGCGCGCAGGGGGATCCGTCTCAAGGATGTGGAGACGGGCTCTGATTCCGGGAGTGATGAGTCCTGAGCGCCTTATCCTCTAGGGGAGTGCGCCTTTGTTGGGTTGTCGTGTCGTCGGGTCGGCTTCTGCGGCATGAGGGCGATCCGATGCCCGGCCCGCAGGCTTGCCGGGCAGGCTCGCATCCGCAAAGGCACCGCGGCTGCGCCTTCGTCGGCATGGGGAGCGTGATTTTTCTGGTCTATGGCCTGCTGGGAACGGGCGTTTGCGCCGAATGGAGAGGCCAGCCTGGGTGGAGCCAGCCGACCGACAGGGAGCCTGCCTGGAGATCCCGACCGGATGAAGTCGCCCCGCATACCGCTGCGCCGTGGCGCGACGACCTGCGGGGGAGGGATTGGCAAGACGATGGCACCGATGCCTATTCGGCGCCAGTGGACGGGCGCTATTCCGGTGGGCGATCCGCTCGCCCTTCATCGCCCTACGAAGCCGGGTTTGAGCGACCAGCCCTGGCTGGGCAGCCGGATTGGCGCATTGCACCGGATGCAGACTACGCAGATGCCATCTGGTCGCCAGGAGGACGGGCGGCGCGAGATCCTGAGATCGAGCTGGATTTGGGCGGGCTGCCCACCTATGGTGCGGCAAGTCGCCCGCAGGCGGGCTCTGCCGATTTCCGCTTCCGCCGCGATCCGGCGCTGCCCTCGGTGAGGTCGCCTGACAGGCCATGGGGAGAGCAATATCGCTTTCGCCCGCTCGAGCGCGGGGAGGGGCGTCGCGGCGCTGGCTCCGAGACACATTGGAGACCCTGGAAAAGCGACTCAGGGGATCTCCCGCCGGAGGGCGATCGGGGGCGGAGCAGCCTCTTCGATTCCATGTCCGGGAGTGCTGGCTCGCCACCGGATCCCTATTCTCCATGGCGCCCCCGTTGATATTTTGTTTGACTTGGCACGGCGTTCACCCAGGCGCGCGGTCGGCGCGGCCGGGGCCGAAGGATCCACAGGAGTATTCATGACAATGAGACCACACGAGGGGAATCGGTAGCATGAGAATCCAGAAGCGACTGCAGTTGGCGGCGGTTTTGGGCGCGGCCTTGACGGTTTCGGCGCAGGCGGAGATCGCCGGGACTCAGTTTTCGGCAGACATGGTCAGCCGCGGGCCGGATGGCCAGTCGACGACCGGGAAGATGTATGTCGGCGATGACCGGATGCGTGTCGAGATGTCGCAGCAGGGTCGCGACATGGTGCGCATCACCGACCAGAAGAATGGAATGGAATGGATCCTCTTCCCGGAGCAGAAGGGCTACATGGAGCGTGAGATTCCCCAGGACGCGCGGAGCGACTCGCCGATGTCTCAGCTGTCGGCCGAGGCCAATCCGTGCGAAGGCGTCTCTGGTCTCGTTTGCCGTAAAGCCGGACAAGAGGAAGTCGCCGGCCGGCCGGCGATCAAGTGGGAGATGAAGGTCGAGCGCGATGGTCAGACCGCGACTGGCGCACAGTGGATCGACGTGGAGCGCGGCCTGCCGCTGAAGTATCAGATGCCGAACGGTCAATCCATGGAGCTCGAGATGCTGGGCTCCGAGACCATCGATGGCCGGCCGGTCGAGAAGTGGCAGATGACGACGACGGTTCCCAACAAGCAGCCGGTGCAGACCTTTCAGTGGTACGACCCCGAGCTGAAGCTGTCGGTGCGCGAGGAGTTTCCCGGCGGCTTCGTCCGCGAGCTGGACAACATTCGGGTCGGGGATCAGCCGGACGCACGCTTTCAGGTGCCCGAAGGCTACACGAAGATGGATCAGCCGCCGCAGCGCTGACGGATGACCTTCGGGGCCTGTCTCGGTCTCTTCGCCCGTCGGGAAGTGTTGATGGACTCCTGGCGTGCGGAGAGCCGTGTGCCGTTGCAGGTCCGCCGATTCGAGAGCTTTGGTGCCTTGGCTTCCGCGGCTTGTATGGATAGCGCAAGATGATCACGATCGTTGCCAGTCTCAAGGGCGGCTCGGGAAAGAGCACGCTGACCTTCAATTTGGCGGTCTGGCTCGCGATGGCGGAGGCCCGCGTCCTGCTGGTCGATGCGGATCCCCAGTGCACCTTGACCGATGTCGCCGCGGTGCGAAAGGAGGAGCGCTTCGATCCGATTCTCGAGGTGCGCGGGACCTCCGTGCTGAACGAAGGCCAGCTTCGCGATGCCGACGAGACCCTGGTGGACGTTGGCACCGCGGATATGGAGAGCCTGAGGCGGGCAATCGCGCTCTGTGATCGTGTCGTCGTGCCAGTGCCGCCCTCGCAGGCCGATATCTGGTCGACGCAGCGCTTCATCAAACTGATCTCGACGATCGAGCGGGACTCTCCGCCGGAGATCGTCGGTCTGATCAACCGTGGCGATACCCACCATGCGGTTCAGGAAACGAATGAGGCCGCGGCGGCCTTGGTCTCGCTTCCGGGGCTGAGATTCATCAAACCGAGACTGTCTCAGCGAACCGTGTTCAGACGCTCGTTCAGCGAAGGACTGGCCGTTTTCGAGCTGGAGCCCCGTGGCAAGGCGGCGCGCGAGCTCTTGTCCCTGACCGCGGCGCTCTACCCGCATCTTGTCGGTTAGCCGTTGGCGACGTTCGGCGGGATACCCGGCGGTCTCGAGCCCGTCGGGATGTCGAGAGATGTTACGTTTCCAACTGCCTTGCTCGACTTGACCATTCTGTTAAGCTCCCAAGCAGCATCAGTCGCTTGGTCGTTTCGTCCAGCTGTACTGACAAACGATTCCAAAGATTAAGACGCAGACACGATCATGCCGGACAACGAGAGTCTGAGCCCAGGGGGAGCGTCCCAGGGGCGTCCCGAGGACGATTCTTCGAGCATCGAGGGTGCGGATTCACAGGTCAATGCCTATGCCATCGATCGCCTCTCCCAGGCGTTCGAGACCAGCGCCAAGCGCTGGGAGCTGATCGTCTATCCGAGCCTGTTCGCCTTCATCATCCTGGCCGCCTATGGCTTCTACCTCGTTTTCAGTCTCGCCAAGGACGTCCACTATCTCGCGATCAGTGTCGACACCAACATGACCGTGATGGCGAGCAACATGCAGTCCATCTCGGACAACATGTCCCAGATGAGCTCCAACGTCAGGTCGCTGACCGTGAGCGTCGATTCCATGGCCCGCGACGTCAATGCCTTGGAGCCGATGCTGGCGAGCATGCAGCACATGGACCGCGCGATGCAGAGTATGACCCTGTCGACGTCCTCGATGCGGCAAGATATGGCGGTGATGAATCAAAGCATCAGCCGTCCCATGCACTTCATGAATTGGTTCATGCCTTGGTAGCCGATCGCTGCTTCCAGCTCGGAGCGGCCTCTGGCATGGCGCCGCAGCCTTGGCGATCTCATGTCCGCTGACCTCAAGGAAGCCTCTCAGGCGGCGGTTCGGCTCATCGTCGCCATCTCCTCCCGCGCCCTGTTCGATCTGACGGAATCCCATCGCATTTTCGAGGCGCAGGGCGTCCAGGCCTATCATGAGTACCAGGTCGCGCACGAGGCCGAGATCCTCGAGCCTGGCGTGGCCTTTCCTCTCGTGCGCAAGCTGATGAATCTGAACGATTCGCTCGGAGACAGAGGCCGAGTCGAGGTCATCCTGCTGTCTCGCAACAGCTCCGACACCGGGCTGCGGGTGCTGACCTCGGCGCATCACCACGGTCTGGATATCTCCCGAGCGGCCTTCACGGGTGGTGCGAGTCCTTATCGCTATGTCTCGGCGTTCGGCGCGCATCTCTTTCTGTCGGCGGACCCCGATGACGTCCGCTTGGCGCTTGCCGCCGGCTGTGCCGCGGCGACGGTGCTGCCGTCATCCGACGCCACGCCCGAGCACGACGACGACCAAGTCAGGATCGCTTTCGATGGCGATGCCGTGCTCTTTTCCGACGAGGCCGAGCGGCTCTATCGCGAGCAGGGGCTCGCCGTCTTCAATGAGCGTGAGTCCGCCGCCGCGCACGAGCCGTTGCGCGAAGGCCCCTTCAAGGGACTCTTGGTCGCCATCCATCAGCTCCAGACGCTCTTTCCCGCCGATGCCTCGCCACTGCGAACGGCATTGGTCACGGCGCGCGGGGCACCTTCGCACGAGCGTGTGATTCGAACGCTCAGGGCATGGGGCATCCGTATCGACGAGGCGCTGTTTCTCGGTGGGCTGAGCAAGGCGCGCTTTCTCGCCGCCTTCGACGCGGATATCTTCTTCGACGATCAGACCCACCACTGCGATGCGGCCCGCATGCATGTCGCCACGGGGCACGTCCCGCACGGCGTGGCGAATCTCTAGCGACAGATCCTGGAGGGACTTGCTCGCCGGCGCTGCTCATCGAAATGCTTCCGGCTGGCGTCTTGGATTCGCGATGGGCTTGGCGCGGGATCTGGAAAAGCGAATCCCCGGGTGTTGTAATTCCGAAAATTTGGACCTGGTAAATTGAGGTGAATGGAGATGTGCTCGGAGATCAAGCTTGGACGTCGAGTTCAGTCGCATTTTCTGAATCGCTTGAGCCTGCTCTCGGCTTTGGCGCTTCTCGCGTCGCTGATGATGGGCTGTGAGAATCTGAGTCTGATCGACACGCCCGATAGCGGTCAGGGTCAGGCCGGGGTCGTCGCGAATCCTGCTGCGCCCGTGACTCCCGCGCCCACGAGCACGATCGCGGATGATGGCCTGGCTCCCGAAAGCTACCGGCTGAGACCTGGTGACATCGTCGCTGTCTCCGTCTGGCAGGAGCCCGGCTTGGAGCAGCTCGTCCTCGTGCGTCCGGATGGCGGCATCTCTTTCCCCTTGGCGGGCGACTTGAATGCTGCCGGCTTGACGGTTCGGGATCTCTCTGCGGCGTTGAAAGAGCGGCTGAAGAAGTACATCTCCGATCCCGTCGTTACGGTTACCCTTCAAGAGATTCCTGGAAACCGGATCTACGTCATTGGCCGCGTCAACAAGCCCGGGGATTTTCCTTTGGTCACTCGCGGCGTGACGGTCATGCAGGCACTCGCAATGGCGGGCGGACTGACCCCCTTCGCCGATGAGAGCAAGATCAAGGTGCTGCGAAAGGTTGCCGGAACGGAGCGCTCCATCCCATTCGATTACAAGAAGGTCCGCAGGGGCCAGTCCCTGGAGCAGAATATCGCTCTCCAGGCCGGGGATGTCATCGTCGTGCCCTAGGGTGTGATCTCATGCCCTGCGCTGCTAGGAGAGCCAGTCGCGAAGGGCCGTTTCGTCTGTTGGTGACTTGGGAGCGAGATGGCTGAGAGGCCACAGGGATCTGCCTGCCGCGCAAGGCGCAGGCAGGGCGAGCGCCCGAGCCAGAGGAGATTCTCCGTTTGGTCATGGAAATGAATGCTGTCCGACCCGCCAAGAGAGGCCTTCGCCGAAGCGCCATGCTTGGCCTGCTGATCCCCCTGTCGACATGGGTCCATGCCGAGCAATGGTACGTCGAGCCGCGGGCCTCGCTGCAGGCCTTCTACGATGACAACGTGCGATTGAGCGTCGCGAGTCCGGTCAGCTCGTCGGGTGGGACTGCGACCGGCGAAGTCGAGGCCGGTCGACGATCCGAGATCTCCGACATCGGCCTGAGCGCGAAAGTCATTGCGCGCCGTTATGCGGATGCCTCCGATCTGGATGAAACGGACTCGGCCCTTGGCTTTACGAGCGCTTATCAGTGGGGGCTCAGTCGTTTCGGGCTGGATGCGAGCTTCGATTATGACTCGACGCTGACGAGTGAGATCGCGACCTCTGGCCTGGTCCAGGTGAACAAGAGACGCGAGCGTGTGCTGGTGAGTCCGTCCTGGACTTACAATCTGGGCTCGAGGGCACAAGCGAGGGCCGGGGCGAGCTATCAAGAAATCACTTACGAAGACGTGGAGCTGATTCCGCTATTCAACTACAGCTTCGCGACGGCGGATCTAACGCTCACCTACGGCTTGAGCGAGCGGGCGACGCTGTTCGGACGGGCTAGCTACGCGAAGTACGACGCTGACCAAGTCGATACCACATCGGACAGCGTCGGCGCAGAAGTTGGCGCCAGCTATGCTTTGTCAGAGACCCTGGCGCTCACGACCTATGCGGGCTTGCGCAATACCAAGGCCGAGACGCCAACCTTGCTCGGGACCGAGGAAACGGAGAACTCCGGACCACTTTTCCAGCTGGAGCTGAAGAAGACTTTCGATCGAGGCCAGCTTCGAGTCTCGGCGGACCGTTCGGTTGTCCCCAGCAGCAGCGGAACCCTGTTGGATACGACGGCCTTGGCGGCCTCGGTGGATTACGAGCTCGCTCCGCGGTGGAAATTCCTATTCAGTGCGAGAGGCTATCGGAATAGAACCCCTGATGGTGAGTCCTCGGGCTATGATCGAGACTATTTCTCATTCTCCCCGGGTATTCGACACAAACTGACCCGGTCCCTGTCGGTCGATTTGAGCTATCGCTATCGTTGGCAAGAGTACGACTCCAGGGACAAGGATGCGGTTTCGAATGCGGTCTTTCTCAGCCTGCGCTATTCGATGCCGCGTGATCCGCTGTCACGCTGGTCCGGGGTGAAGAGCCAGTAGGGGGCTCGCCTTCCGTGGCGTCCGGCGCTTTGAGCCTGACGCTAGCCGTCGGGCCGCGAAGGGCTCGGGAAGGGCGAGGGATTTCAGGGCGTCGTCGACGGGACTTGCTCATCCAGGGGGGCTGCAGATCGGCCAAGGACTTGCCTTCCCGCGCGCCCTTGACGCCACGCCGTTCTCGCTCGAATCGCGGATGCTTGGCTGAGTCGAGCTTGCTCAGGGTCCTTCCGTCAGCTCGATCTCGATGCGGCGGTTGATCCAGGGTCCTTGGATACGCTCCTCGGCCGGATCCACCTTGGGCTCCTCCTCGCCTCTTCCTTCGTAGGAGATGCGCGCCTCGGCAACGCCCTGACTCTCGATGAAGTCAGCAACCCGCCGCGCGCGCTTCTCGGAAAGCCTCATATTGGCGCGGCGGCTGCCCTTGGTGTCCGTGTGCGCCAGGACGCGCAGGCGAACGTCGTCATAGGTCTTCAAGAGCTCGGAGAATTCCGTCAGGGTCTCGACTGCGCTGCGGTCGAGCTCCGTGCTGCCGTCCTGGAAGCGGATCGATCGGGCGAAGTCCAGGGTGTAGGAGTCTTCGCCGTCGCGCTCGATTTGGTACGACAGGGCACCGAGCGCGCTGGCCAAGGTGCTCAGGCTGGGCTCGGGACGCGCCCTTGAGGGCTCCTGACCGGCGTCCGAGCCCTCAGGATCCGGCCGTGGCGAGTCGTCGCTGGCGACCTCGATGCCTGCGTCACCCGCGCTGTCTGGACTCGGGGAAGGCTCGAGGTCCGCGCTCGAGGTCTCCGCGGGCTCGTCAGAGGGATCCTCAGGGGGCTCCTCAGAAGTCGCGATCGGGGCGGTCGGAGTCGTCTGCGTGCGCTCGGTGGGCTGGGTGCTAGCCAGGGGAGGGGCGGTCTGCGCCGTCATGCCAGGGCCATCATCCGCGCTCTGTGGCTCCGGTCGTGGGTCGGGGAGTCCGAGCCCGGCCGTTGCAATGGCACGGACATCGTCACGATCTTGCGCCCTGTCCTGGGTCTCGAAGAGAGGAGCCGTCTCGCCACTCTCGGTTTCCGATCGACTTGGCGGCAGGCGGTCAGTTGCGGGGCTGGATGGAGCCGGCTGCTCGGAGGCGATAGCCGGCTCGGGAGGCCTGGGTGACTGAGATCCACGCTCGTACAGATACCAGCCAGCCAGCCCGAGGCCAAGGGCTACACCTGCGGCAATGGCGATCAGCTCTCTCGATCGGTGCAGCCGGGCATGCGACGGCTCGATCAATGCCGCCGGTGGCAGCTGATCATCTGGAGCGGCGGAGCTTGCGGCGGCGTCTTTCGCGGTTGGCGAATGCGTCGCCGAGCCGTCTTCCCGGGGCGGCTCATTGGCTTCGGCGACGAGCGTTGCCGACGCCGAGGGGGGCTCCTGTGAAATAGATGACGTGATCTCGATGCTGCGTGGCTCGGAAGCCGCCAATGACGTCTCCATGCCGGTCTCGGATGCCGCAGGAGGCGGCGCTGCCGCATCGAGCTGTTCGGCCGCGGCCTCGAGGTTGGCCGCGATCTCGGGATCCGGCCCGACGCGCTCGCTCCTGTTTACGGACAGGAGGAGATTCGAGGCATCGTTCCTGACGAAGTCGTCGATCGCCTCACCCGTGATCGGGTTGCGTCCGGCGCCATAGCTGAAGACGAGCGCGGTCTCGCAGATGAGGTTGATGATTCTGGGGATGCCGTTGCTGTAGTGGAAGACAGCGTGACAGGCATCCGGGGTGAAGATCGACTTGTGGCCGCCAGCGACCTTCAGCCGGTGCCGAATATAGTAGAAGGTCTCCTCGGCGTTGAGTCTACCGAGGTGGTAAGACGCGGAGATGCGCTGAACGAACTGCTCGAGATTCGGACTACGGAGCTGATCGCGCAGCTGCGGCTGGCCGAGCAGGAGGAGCTGAAGCACCAGATCCTTGTCCGCATTGATGTTTGACAGCAGCCGGATCTCCTCGAGCTTCTCTAGGCCGAGGTTCTGCGCCTCGTCGACGATGAGGAGGGTCTTCTTGCCCCGCCTATACTGGTCCAGCAAGAAATCGACGAGGGCCTGGTGCTGCCGTATCTTGTCGCCGGCCGGCGCGTCGAGCTCGAAGGCGACGCATACCCAATCCATGATCTGGCCGATCGATTCGTGGGTGTGGGAGATGAGCCCTACCGTGAAATGCTCGTCTAGCCGATCGAGCAAATAGCGCATGAGCGTCGTCTTGCCGGACCCGATCTCTCCGGAGAGAACGGTGAAGCCGCTCTGGTTGTGGAGACCATACTCGACCAGCGTGAGGGCTTCACGGTGTATCTTGCTGAGATAAAAGAAGCTCGGGTCTGGCAGTAGCGAAAACGGCTTTTCGTTCAGACCAAAGAAGGATTCGTACATCTCTTCAAGTTCCTAGCGCCGAAGGCTCGGGCATCCATCGCATCGTTTCAACACGGCCGGAGGGGACCGCATGGGACGCTCAGTTTAGCAAAACGCGCAAGCCGCGTTACGACTCTTTGGTCTGAGCGGTTGAAGAGCGGCCGCGTCAGGCTGGGAATGCAGATGGCGCGGATGGCGAAAGTGGGCTGACTGGTGGAGGTAAATGGCCGAGGTGCAATTCGGTAGCCTCTTCATTGGGCAGGCATCCTACTTTAGTTGGTTTCTTGTCTCGCGGATTCGCTCTCAGGTGAAGCAATCGCGGTCTTTGAGCCAAGAAAGAGGGAGCGTTAGCTATCAGCCTGGGGCTTGGTTTTGGAATTGCTGTCGGCCGCTCTATGGCTTATCCAACGGGGAAGCGCTGACCAGAGGTGGGCCTCGGCAGGTCTCTGATTTTATTCTGCTAATGGATGCTGGTGGCTGGAGGCTCGCTGCTCGGCTCATGATGAATCTATCTATCTATCTATCTATCTATCCATCTATCCATGAATGTGTTTGCCGCTCTTCTCGGGCCAAGCTCGCGGATCCTTCTTTTCGGATACCGAGCCCAGCTTTGAAAGGCATGCACCTCAATGTCCCAAAGGTATCCGTCGGTTTTTGAGCGGGCTGAGCCAGTGGGGCGGAAGGGCGAGCGCGAAGTCCATCGAGCTCCGCACCGGCCTTGGAGACTGCACTGCGCTTGTCCAGCCTAGAGTGGACGACTGGTAGAAGCGATGATCGAAGTCGTTTTTGAAAGAGCCGAGCCGGCCATAGGTCCGCGATTGATAGCGGATGATTCATAGCGGACGCTGCGGGATCGCTCAATGATTCGTCAGTGTCTGATCGTCATCGTTGCGAAGTACGCATCATCAATGATTGAGCGTCGATGCGTGGTGAGGAGGTTATTATGCGATTCTTGGTACAAGGCTATCCGTTGCTTCTGCTCGTCTCAATCTACAGCTGCGCGGCCTATGGCTCCTCGGCGCTCGCACGGCTCGACGAGCCCGCGACTTGTCTATCCGGGGTGATGCCAGAGCAGGGCCGGGAATGCCTTCCAATTCCTGCGTTGACGTCGGCGGAGCGGGCGGCCGCGCCACGGACGGAGGCCATTGCCTGGAGCGGTCTTGGGACGGACATGCCGACCCAAGGCAATGCGAGGCAATCGCAGGCGGGAGCGGTCATGGATGGTCGGGGCGCGAGGTCCGCGACGCGCAGACCGCCCAGTCGTCTTTCCTCGCGCTTGAATAAGCCCTCTGGGACGCTGCTCGAGAGCCGCCTCTATCGGCGCCCCAAGAAGAAGGTCGAGCGGCAGCAGCTTGACCGTCTGGATGCGATCTATCCTCCTCGCTGACGCGCTGTCGGCCTCTAGCCGCCAGCTCCTTGGGATCAGTCAGCTGGTCGGCTCAGGGTGTCCGCCCGAGCTCGCCCGATGGGGCGAAGGCTCCGATCGGCGAAAACCTCGTCAAAGGCGCAGCTGCAAGCTGACCGCTGACTGCGCTCTCTGAGATGACGCAGCCTAGGCTTGGACTTCTAGCGTGGGCGAGGGGCGTTGCAGGAAGTTGCCTTGCACATAGTCGACACCCGCTGTCCAGAGAACGGTCAGGGCACGGGCATCCTCGACGCCAGTGACGATGCTCTTGACGTTGAACTCGCGTGCAAGGGTCGCGAGCTGCAGCAGCCTCTGCTGCTTGTCGGGGTCGTCGGCGAGGTTCTGCGCGAACGCGGGCTTGAGGAGGACGAAGTCCAGCGACATGCCCTGCAGGAGTGTTTCGGGGCGCTCCGTGACACCGAAGCGATTGATCGCGACGCGACACTTGATCTTCTTGAGGGTCTCGACCAGCTTGCCGATGCTCGCCAAATTGCCGACGACCAGCTCTTCCTGGAATTGGAAGGTCAGCCAATTGCCGCGCACATCGAATTCCCGCAAACAATCACAAATCCAGAGCACGATGCTCGGATTTCGGAAGGTGTCTTCGGAGAGGTTGATGAAGAGGCTGAGGTTGTGGCCGGAGCGGCGTTGCTCCGCAATCACCTGAATGGCCGCGCGAATGGTCCATTTGTCGATCTCCTCGATCAACCCCTTGCGGATGGCGGCGCCAATGAAGTCCTTCGCTTCGAGGAGATTCTCTTCTTCGTCGAGCAGGCGGAGCAGGACGCTGTAGTTCTCCTGGTTGTCGCCCATCAGGCTGATGATGGGCTGATAGACGAGTCTGAGCTGATCGTTGCGCAGGGCGTACTCGATCTTCCTGGCGATGGTCTCGTCGTCTTCCGCGTTTTCCGCGTCCTCCTGCTTGGTCTTGGCCGCAAGTGACGTGGGTGCGCCCTGGCCAGGCTTGTTGTCATGGTCCGTGTAGCGATGGCCGATGCACAGCCGGTAGGCTGCGTTGAGGATGTCCTCGGCGGCCGCCGCCCGCTCGCTGACGACGAAGTAGCCGATCTCGCAGTCCTCCTCATTGCCGCCTTCGCGTGCTGCTCCGGTGGAGAGCCTGGCTTCGTTCTTGAGGTGCTCGGACAGGCCCTTGGCGTCGAGGTCGACCATGTCATTGCCGATGATGCCGAAGCTGTCGTCGCTCAATTGGGTGACGGTGCCGCGCTCGCCGACGATCGCGGAGAGTCGTTCGCCGAATTCAGCGAACAGCTCGAGGGCAAGGGTCAATCCCAGGTCGCGCTTCAGCTCGACGCTCTTGGCGACTTGAACGAAGAAGATCGCGAAGGGTGTCTTGACGAGCCGCTCTTCGTCGATACGGCTTTCGACCTCGTCGAGAAATGTCCGGACGCCGAAGCTGGCGTCTTGCTCCGCTGCCGGCTTCGGGCCGGCGGAGGCAACGGACTGGACTGGCTGGACGATGATGCGCAGGCAGGGCTCGCCCTCGAATTCTGCCTGGGCGGCGAGAATCCGTGCCTCGATCTCGCGCGCGTCTGCTTGGACGCAAGTGACATCAAGGGTGAGGGAGTCGGTCAGCTGGGACTGATCCGCGCGCTTGAGTAGATCGCGGATCTTCTTTTGGTCCGCCGAGGCGACGAGGTCGAGCAGCGGAACGGCGAGGATGTCGTCGGCGTCGGCATAGCCGAAGAGGCTCACATAGGCCGGATTTGCGTCGACGTGCATCCCGTCCTGCACGAATGCGACGCCGGCGCTCGTGACCTCGAGCAGGCTCAGCGTGCTTGCCTCGCAGTTCTGCAGCCGCGCCGATAGCCCGTTCGCCTCGCGGCGCTTCCACAGGTCCGCGCTCTCGCGCTTGACGACGATCCTGAGGTGCTCGTTGTCGTAACGGCGCACCAGGTCCCTGACCCCGAAGTGCCCAGCCTTGTCCGCGACGGCGCTCCAGCTTTCCGGCTCGACGATCAGGACCAGCGGAGTGTCGGTGGTGATCTGCTTGTAGCCGTCCAGAAATTCGTCGAGGTCGACGTCCCGGTCGTAGCCGCAGCACAGGATGAGGTCGCAGCTACGCTCCTTGATGGCGCTCTGCAGGCGCTCGGCGTTCGGAATGGAGACGCTCTGGCCCACCAAACCCTCTTCACGCAAGGTGCCGACCAGGCGCTCGGCCTCACTGGTCTCTGAGGTGACGATGAGAAGCGTAGGTTTGCGGCTTTGGGTGGGCATACTCTGCTCGATGTCCTTGGGACGGTCCCAGGTCCGTGATTATCGGTCTTTGGAGGCTAGACGGAAGAGCGATTCGCGCGTTTCGCGGAGCAAGTCTCAAGCAATCCGTGCTTTCGACTGCTCTCCTGGGATCTCCCGGACCAGTTCGGGAGCCAGGTAGCCGGAGACGCGGGCGCGGAGCTGATCAACGAGTATTGTGGCAATTTTATCACTCACCTGGAAATGCGCCGCGCCTTGAACGCGGTCGAGCTGGTGCAAGTAGTAAGGAAGCGCCTCGCACTCGAATAGACGCTCGCTCAATTGCTGGAGCGTGGCGACACTGTCGTTCACACCGCGCAGCAGCACGCTCTGGTTGAGTAGCCGCACCCCGTGGGCGGCCAGCTTGCGCAATGCCTGCTCGGCCGGGCCGCCCAGCTCGCTCGGGTGGTTGGCATGGATCACAAGGATGGCTGGCAAGCGCCCCTCTGTCAGCATACGGACGAGCGCCTCGGTCACCCGTGATGGCAGCATGATGGGGAGACGCGTATGGATGCGCAAGCGACGCAGATGCGGGATCGCGGCCAGTCGGTCGATCAGCTCGGCGAGCTGAGCATCGTCGAGCATCAGGGGATCGCCGCCGCTCAGGACGATCTCCTGCACGGAAGGCGCCAGACTTAGGCGGTCGATGGCGCGCGCGAGGCGCGGCTCCGCGGGACCGAGCGCCCGATAGGAGAAATGCCGACGGAAGCAATAGCGGCAATGCGCGGCGCAGGCGCCGTTGACCACCAGCAGCGCGCGCCCCGGGTATTTTTGCAGCAGTCCCGGCGACAGCTCCGCGTCGCTGTCGCATACCGGATCCAGACTGAAGCCTTGGGCCTGTTGGTGCTCGGCCCGCAAGGGGAGCACCTGACGCAAGAGCGGGTCCTGCGGATCGCCGGGACGCATCAGGTCGACGAAGGCCTGAGGCACCAAGAGTCCGAACTCCTGCGCCTCCGGATCGAGGTCCGGGATGTCCCGCGCGCTCAGTCCCAGGGTACGCAGCAGCGTCCGGGCATCGCGGTGTGCCCGCGCGAGCTCCCGCTTCCAGCCATCGCTCTGACAAGCCGTGCTGCTTCGCGTTACCATTGCGCGGTTTAGCTTGAGCGAAAATGAGGATGACATGGCTTCCTACAGCACCAATGAATTCAAGGGCGGACTCAAGATCATGCTCGACGGTGACCCATACACCATCGTCGAGAACGAGTTCGTCAAGCCTGGAAAAGGGCAGGCCTTCAACCGTGTGCGCGTGCGCAACCTGAAGACGGGCCGGGTCGTCGAAAAGACCTTCAAGTCCGGGGACAGTGTCGAGGCTGCGGACGTGCATGATACCGAGATGCAGTACCTCTACAACGATGGCGAGGAATGGCATTTCATGGATCCCGATAGCTTCGAGCAGATGATGGCCGATGCCAACGCGGTCGCCGAGGCCGCCAAGTGGATCAAGGAGCAGGATATCTGCAAGGTGACGCTGTGGAATGGCGTGCCCTTGTCGGTCGAGCCGCCCAACTTCGTCACCCTCGAGATCACCGAGACCGACCCCGGCCTGAAGGGCGATACCTCGGGCGGCGGCGGCAAGCCCGCAACCCTGGAGACGGGCGCCGTGGTGCGCGTCCCGCTCTTCGTGCAGACAGGTGAGCTGATCAAGGTCGACACGCGCTCAGGCGAATATGTCTCGCGGGCGAAAGACGCGTGAGCCGCGGTGTCGCTGACACCTTTGCCTTGACGTCGGATTCCGGTCGCGCTCCAGCTCGGGACCCGGCTCCAGGCTTGAGGCAGGATTGGCGCCCGGTCGCTCAGCGATCCACCCTCGAGGCTCGGGCCGCGATGCTCGCGCGCCTGCGCGCCTACTTCGACAGCTCGGGCGTTCTTGAGGTGGATACCCCCATCCTGTCGTCCGCCGCCGCGACCGATCCAGTCCTTGCCAGCCTCGCGACACGGATCTCCGGTGCCAGGGGCGACGGCGGCCTGCCATTCTACATGCAGACCTCGCCCGAGCTCGCCATGAAACGCCTGCTTGCCGCGGATGTGGGCTCGATCTATCAAATCTGCAAGGTCTTCCGAGGCCAGGAGCGGGGCCGTCTGCATCACCCGGAGTTCAGCCTCCTGGAGTGGTATCGGACTGGCTGGGACCACCATCGGCTCATGGACGAGGTCGCGGAGGTGGTGCGTGCGGCCCTGGATCGGCCGGAGATGCCTGCCGAGCGATTGACCTACCAGGAGCTCTTTCAACAGGCGCTGGGCGTCGACCCATGGCGGGCTAGTGCCGATGATCTGGCCGCGGCTGCGCTGCGGGCCGGTATCCCAGATGCAACGCGCCTGGAGCTCGACAAGAACGGCTGGCTCGACCTGCTCTTGACCCAGCGGCTGGAGTCGCGCCTGGGTCAGGACGGCATGACCTTCGTCTACGACTATCCGTCGACGCAAGCGGCACTGGCGCGCGTTCGCGACGGCCAATGTCCGGCCGCCGAGCGTTTCGAGCTGTATATCCGGGGAGTGGAGCTCGCGAACGGCTTTCACGAGCTCGCCGATCCAGCCGAGCAGCGCCAGCGCTTTCAGTCCGATCTGGAGCGCAGGCGCGCTCTGGGCTTGGAGCAGCCGCCAGTGGATAACCGCTTCCTTGCCGCCCTGGAAGCTGGCCTGCCGGATTGCTCAGGTGTCGCCCTAGGGATCGACCGCTTGCTGATGATCGCGGTCGGCGCCGATCACATCGACGCCGTCCTGTCGTTTCCCGTCGAGCGCGCTTGACGGGGGGCGGCGTCGCTGCCGCTCAATGGCGCACGCGCGTCGTCCAGCTGAGGGTGATTGCGCCGTTTGCCGGCACCTGCACCCGCCAAGACGCCAGATGGGCGGCGTCTTTGGTGTGGGGCTGGCTTGCCTTCACCATCTCCCAGTCGCCCGGGATGCGCTCTCGCACGGTGACGTCGACGGGCTCGTCCTTGGCGTTCTTGATCTCCATCTCGAAGCTGGCCTCGTAGAGGTAGTCGTAGGCACCTGAGCCGGCCAGCTTCTTGAAGCCCCGTTGCTTGCGTCTCGCGGTCACGTCGAAGCTCTCGCCGAGCTTGAGCGAGACCCGTTCGTTCTTGGGCGTATGGTCGATGGCATCTTCGCCAATGAATTGCGCGTTGCCGCGGCTGTCCTTGGTGTAGACGCGCACGGTTCCCTTCGGCAGGGGGATGCCGAGCGCACCCTCCTGATTGACGAATTTGAGGTATGAGGTGACGGCGACCGGCATCCAGCCGTCTCCCATGCTCGCTCGATAGGCGTGGGCCTGCCCCTGGGCGACCAGCTCCTTGGTCACCGCGACCGCGGGCGCGGATAGGAGGGCGACCTGCTTGGTTTGCTGATTCAGCACATCCGTCCGGTGTGGCAGTGAGTAGAGGTGGTACTCGGACAGCGACTCCTCTTCCGGCATGGGGGCGGCGGCCGCCATGACCATGCCGCGCTCCACGGCCGGCGGGAGCATGGGCGGTCGCACCTGGTTGACCTCCCCGGCGACGAGCTGGACTTGCGCATTGCGATAGGCGATGCCGCTGTTGTTTGTCAGTGTGATCCAGCCGTTCAGGTCCATGGATCGCTCGTCCGCCGCGAGATCCGCGACATAGTCGGCGCGCCAGGAAAGCCCGCCTGTGAGATAGGAGAGCTCCAGAGGTCCTTCGGCGTCCGAGCCAGAGCGCAGATGTAGGACCAGCGTGGGCTGATCGCGGAGGTCGTCCGGCACGTCCGGGAAGGACAGATGACCGACGATCTCGGTCTCGATGCGGTCGTCGTAGCGCAGCACGACACCCTTGTTCACGGCAAGGACGGTCGCTGCTTCCTTGGTCCGCTCGCCCGCTTCATTGGTGCGAATCACCTCGACGCGTCGCCCCAGATATTTTTTCAGCAGACTCTCGGGGGTCAGCAGGTCGAAGTCGAAGTTCTGCTCGATCAACGTCAGGCTCAGGGCATCGTCTGCCGTGTTGAGCAGGGCGGTCTCCGGGCGGATACCCACCGAGACATTGCGCCAGGCCAGCCGGTTGTCGCCGGCCGCGAGCCTGACGAGGCGCCTGTCCTTGATCAGCGCGAGATCCTCGTTGTAGATGGTCACGGCGAGCGCCTGCTGAGCGGAATCCTCGATGCGCTGCTCGTCCGTCATGGCGGCTCCCTTGGCTGGTGTGAATATGAGGGACAAGGCGGTGGCGGAGGCGAAAATGCTCGCCCGCACGCCGCGGCGCGCGCGTCTTGCTATAAGAGATGCTGTATGCATGGAAAACGACCTTCCTGGAGCAGGTGCTCGGTAGAGGACGCGCGCCAAAGGCGTGATCTTCAAGCCGGCCGATGGCATGCCGCGCCGATGCACGAACCATAGCGCATCGCGCCGCCGCCGTAGGAGCCCGCTTGCGGGCGACGGCGCCGATCGTCGACTGGCCCGGCCTTCTGCTGAGAGGGTGAACAAGCGTAGAGACTGTGAAGAAATTCTGCGTAGGTTGGGCTGAGGTACGAAGCCCAACATGGCGGCTAGCCTAACGCTTTGATCGTTGGGCCTCCTGCGTCGGCCCAACCTACACCAATCTGCGATCTTCGCGGTGCGCTTGGATTACTCTCACAGTCTCGTAGCTCAGTTCACCAACGCCGACGCGGGATTCGGTGGCTTCGCGCTCGCTCGTGCATCCTACCGGTCCAACTGACGGTCAAGGCCCGGGCGGCGACGCGCTAGGCACCCTGGGACGACACCTCGACATCGCCACCCGATAGACCGGGTGAAGCTCTCGGCGAGCCATCGCTTGGTCTCGCCGGCGTCAGTGGAAGACCCTATCGGTCGGTGAGCTGCGGTGTCGCGAGATCGGGACTCGGGACGCCGCGAGCGACGCGGTCAGTCCAGCACCCGCTTGTAGCTTTCCCAGGTGGCATAGCCGAGAAGCGGGAAGATGACGATCATCCCAACGAAAAAGGTCAGGATCCCGATCCCGCTGAAGGCGACGATGATGGCGGCCCAGAGGATCATGGCCGGCCAATTCCGCGTAAAGGCGCGGACGCTGGCTTGGATGGCCGTGATGGGGCCGGCATCCCGATCCAGGATCAGCGGGATGGCCATGGCGCTGGTGACGAAGACCGCCGCGGCGAGGATGAAGCCGATTCCGATGAAGAAGGCGGTGACGACCGGATCGAAGCCTGTGCCGCCCAGGACGGATTGATAACTTTGGATGCTCGGCGCGAAGGCGCTGAACTGGACCGCGAACAGCAGCGCTGACAGCCGCACCCAGGCCGCCGCGATGAGGCCGAGGAAGAGGGCGAAGAGGCTGAGGTTGGTTCGGCGCTCCCAGATGAGCCCGAGACTCTCGCGGATGCTCACCGCCGAATCGGACCCGCTTTGACGGGCCGCCACATAGAGACCCGCGGCCAAGAAGGGGCCCGCGAGCATGAGGCCCGTCAGGAAGGCGACCGTGAACCAAGGCAAGGACCAGGTCAATAAGACGGTGAGCCAGCAAGCCAAGGCGAAGACGACTCCGTACAGCAGGCTATGGGCCGGGTGTCTCGCGAAGGTCTTGGCGCCTTGTCCGATCCAGTCCAGTGGCTCGGCGAGCTCGACCTTGCGAATCGCGGGTAGGTCTGATCCCTGTGACTGGTGGTCGTGGATGGCATGGGCTCCCATGGCGATTCCTCCGGTGGATGGTATCTAGGGCCAGCGTTATCGGCCGGGTTTTCCCCGCTCTGCGTCTGGATGCTGAAGGCCAAGGGCCTCGGCTGCGACGCGCGTCGACCTTCTCATGCTGCCGACTACATCCTAGGGCTTAGGTCGGATATTCCGAGATTTCAACCCTTGTCTGACTTGGGTGAAGCCCCATGCTGCTTAGCAGCGGGTACAGCCTGAGCAGAGGATGGAGCGTGCTTGAGGCACCGACTCTCCTTAGCCAACGCCTCTGCAGCTCGCGGTCGCCTCAGCCTAATCCATTGGAGAATTCGAGCCATGAGTGATGCGCCGGTCAAGAAGTTCGAGGGTAAAGACATCGATATCAGCTTCGACTCACGCCTTTGTATCGGCGTGGGCGAATGCGGCAAGTCGGCCGGCGAGCTCTTCGTCGGCGGGCGCGACCCTTGGTGCGCCCCTGACGTGGTCGACAAGGCCGAAGCCCGCGAGATCGTCGAGCGGTGCCCGAGCGGGGCGCTGACCTACGAGGACAAGAGCGGGGAGCCCGAGGCGGCGCCCGCGGCGAACGAAATCCTGGTGGCCTACAACGGTCCCTACTATCTGCACGGCGAGCTGGAGATCGAAGGTGCGCCGAAAGACATGCCCGGCGTTCGCCATCGCGCGGCGCTGTGCCGCTGTGGCGCTTCCAAGAATAAGCCGTTCTGCGATAACAGCCACGTGCAGGCGCAGTTCCAGGACGCCGGCGCGGTTGGAGAGCCAGGGCCAGGCCTTGCGGGAAAGGATGGCCTGCTGAGCGTGCGTGTCATCCCGGACGGACCCTTGAAGCTGCAGGGAAATGTGACCATTGCGACCGGCTCCGGCCGGAAGGCTTGGCAGGGAACGGGGACGGCCCTCTGTCGCTGCGGGGCGTCCAAGAACAAGCCGTTTTGCGACGGGAGCCATCGCGAGGCGGGGTTCAAGAGCGACTGACCTCGTCGGGAAGTCGAACCGCAAAGACGCAAAGGACGCGAAGAACAAGGATCTGTGGATGCGAGTCGATCGTCCGCTGGCCGAGCACGGTCGATTGCGCGGCACATCTTGACCCTTTGTGCGCTTTGTGGTGCGACAGCCCTGCTCGGGATTGACGACCGGCTGACGACTCGCAACCCAGCCCGCCGTGCGTTGCCAAAACGGCGCCGTCTGTCCGAAACCCTGTGGTCCCGACCTGGCCTGCTTCGCCGCGCGCGAGGCCGTCATCATGCTGTGACCAGGTCTCAAGAACGCCGACTTACCACTGGCGTATGCTTGTCGCCCCCTGAGCCTCTAGGAGACCCTCATGACGTCACTGACCGCATTCATGCTCGGTCTGTTCGTGTTCATCGTCTACAAGGTATTCGTCCGCGCCTTCTACACCGTAAAGCCGGATGAGCGCGCCATCATCACGTCCTTCGGACGCGCCCAGCGCCTGGGCAAGCTGATGGTGGAGGACGGCTCGCTCAACGAGGAGGAGCATCGGCGCTATCGCTTCCCACGGCTGCGCACCATCGGCCCGGGCGGCCCCTACTTCAAATGGCCCTGGCAGGAGGTCCACAAGGTCCGTGTCGTCACCCAGTCCGTCGATCTGACCTGGGATCCGACCAAGTCCCAAAACACGGTCGAGGCCGTGACCAAGGACAATCTGACGACGGGGGTGGGAGGCCAGATCCGGTTCCGCGTCTCGGAAAACAACCTCTACGCCTACTTCTTCGGCGTCGATAGCCCGCTCGAGCATGTGATGGGTTATTTCATCTCGGTGCTGCGCGAGCGCATCGCCAACTTCGTGGACCCCAAGGGCGAGAGCCTGGTCGGCGACACCGAGCTGCCGCAGAGTGGCGCCCAGTCCGAGCTGTCGGAAGGGGTTTCCATCAACGACCTGCGCAAGAATCTGCCCCTGCTGAACGACTACATGGAGCAGCAGTGCCGCTCGACCGGGGCGCGCTATGGCATCGAGCTGGACGCCGCGCTCATCACCCAGATCGACCCGCCGCCCGAGGTGGACCGGGCGCTCTCCGCGATCAATACCACGCGCAATCAGGTCGCCGCGGATATCAGCACGGCCCGCGCGGACGCCGAGCAGCAGATCACCATGAGCAAGCGGGCGGTCGACATCGCGCGCAACAACGCCCAGGCCGAGGTCGCCCCGCTCAAGGAGCTGGCGGACACCCTGACCAGGATCAAGGCCTCCGGCGGGCCGAATGCGCTGCGGACCTACATCCGCAACCTGCGCGTACCTCTGCTCGGCCAGGCCAAGCGCATCGTTCAGGCCAGTGGCCCCAGCCAGTGACCTAGGGAGGATAGCGACATGACATTCGGACTCGACATGGCCATCGGCCCAATCATCGGCTTCGTCATCGGGCTGCTCTACATCCCCCTGCTGCTGGGCATCGCGCGGGCCCTCGGGCTCTACGCCATCGTGCGCGAGCGCGAGGCCCAGGTCTTCACCCTCTTCGGCAAGGTCATCGGGACACTCGAAGAGCCTGGGATCCGCTTCCCCATCGGCTACTTCGGCGTCAAGGCGCTGCTGGTGCCCTTCTTCGGCAAGCTCTACCGAGTGCCGACCACCCTGCGTCAGCACTATCTGCGCGACCAGATGGTGAACTCGGAGGAAGGTACGCCCATGGGCGTGGGGATCTGGTACGAGATGCAGGTCAGCGACCCGGTCTCCTATCTCTTCAGCAACGCCAACCCCGAGGGCTCGCTGCAGGCGAATGTGGCCAGCTCGACCATCTCCACGCTCAGCAACTTGGAAATGGACAAGATGCTGGAGGATCGCCACCAGCTCAGCCGGCGGGTGCGGGCGGCCGTCTCGCCCCTGTCCGAGCACTGGGGCTATCAGCTCGGCTCCGTCTACATCCGCAAGGTCGCCTTCACGGATCGGCAGATGGTCGACAACATCACCGACAAGGTGGTCAAGCGTCTGGTCCAGGTGACCAGCGCCATGAAGCAGGATGGTGAGAACCGCGTCGGTCTCATCAAGAGTGAGACGGCCTACAAAGTCTCGCAGAAGATGGCCGAGGCCGCCGCGGCCAGACCCGCGATCGTCGGTGAGGCGCTCAACAACATCGCTCAGCAGGACACCGAGGTCCTGGATGCGGTGATGGAGGTCATGGAGACGGAGCAGCTCATCAATTCGGGCGCCGAGGTCGACGTCCTGCCCCGCGATTCGGAGCTCTTGGTTCAGCTTGGAAACGCCGGCTGAGGTAAGCTTGCGTCCCCGTCGGCCGACCCAGGCCGTCGGGGCGTGACGACAGCGAGCCCTCAGTGGCGCTTGTGGAGCCCTGAAGCGGACGCGAGGTGCAGCTCTCGGTCCCCCTTGCAATGAGCTCCGCGCGCCTTTCAATTCAAGTCGCTTCTTGAAAATCCTCAGTGCCAGCTTGTTGTTGCTTCGATTTCGACGGAACGCTCGTCAAGAGCATGGATGTCGCCTTCAGCGCCTTCGAGCGCGTCGGCCCAGAGATGGGCTGCAAGCCGCTCACGCGCGACGCGCTCCTGGCCATGCGTGGAATGCACGTTCGGGAGGTCATTCGCGAGATGGGGATCCCCTTCTACCGCGTCCCTCGTCTCGCCAAGCGGATGCGTCAAGCGATGCGCGCAGACCTCATGGAGACCCCTCCGGTCGATGGTGTCATTGAAGCCTTGGAGGTACTTGTGGCCCGCGGGCATCGCGTCGGCATCCTCTCATCCAACGCGCGCGACAGCGTCTTGGAGTACGCCGAGCGGCACGGCTTGAAGGGGCTCGACTTCGTCGTCGGCGGGGCGGCCTTGCTCAAGAAGGAGTCGGCCTTGCGCCGTCTGCTGCGGCGCGAGCGCCTGGCTGCGGGCGACGTCGTCTATGTTGGCGACGAGGTGCGCGATGTCGAGGCAGCCCGCGCCGTCGGCGTCGCCGCGGTCGCCGTCGGCTGGGGCTACAACTCGCCGGAGGGGCTGGCGCGGGCCGCCCCCGACCATCTTCTGAATCACCCTCGCGAATTGCTCGCCTTAACAAGTTTTAACGGGTCTTAGCTCGAAAAACCTGTAAGGCTATAGGGCAAGTTGAGAGCACGCGGCAGGCCAAAGACCATCGCCGCAGCCGGCCGTGCCGCTTTGCGTCCTCGGTCGGCGGGGATGCTCGAGAGGCAGGCCGCAGGTAGGAGAGCTATGCAGGAGACGCTGGATCCGAAGCACGAATTCGCTGGGCTGCGCGAGCAGATCGGTCGGTCCATCCTGGGGCAGCAGATGCTCATCGATCGGTTGCTGATCGCGCTGCTCGCGGACGGGCATCTACTGGTCGAGGGCGCTCCCGGTCTCGCTAAGACGACGGCGATCAAGCACTTGGCGCAGGGTTTGGAGGGCGATTTCCATCGCGTCCAGTTCACCCCGGACCTCTTGCCGGCGGATTTGACGGGGACCGAGATCTATCGTCCGCATGATGGCAGCTTCCGTTTCGATCGCGGGCCCATCTTCCACAATCTCCTGCTCGCGGACGAGGTCAACCGGGCGCCCGCCAAGGTGCAGTCGGCGCTGCTGGAGGCCATGGGCGAGCGACAGGTGACTGTTGGCCGCGAGACCTATCAGCTGCCCGCGCTCTTCCTGGTGATGGCGACCCAAAACCCGATCGAGCAGGAGGGGACCTATCCGCTCCCAGAGGCGCAGCTCGACCGCTTCCTGATGCATGTGCGCGTCGACTATCCGGACCTCGAGACCGAGCGCGCCATTCTCCGGCTCAATCGCGACGAGGCGCGGGAAGAGCGCTCGGGGGCGCGCGGGGTCGTCGTCAGCCAGGCCCATGTCTTCGCCGCCCGGCGGGCGATCTTGGAGCTCTATATGGCACCAGAGGTCGAGGACTATCTGGTCCACCTGGTGATGGCGACGCGCAAGCCGGGGGCTTATGCGCTCGAGCTGGAGGGCTGGCTGAGATTCGGCGCGAGTCCGCGCGCCACCATCGCGCTGGACCGCTGCGCGCGGGCGCTCGCCTGGCTCAATGGGCGGGACTTCGTCTCACCCGAGGACGTACAGGCGATCGCGCCCGATGTCCTGCGCCACCGCGTGCTGCTCTCCTATGAGTCCGAGGCGGAAGGCCGCCAGGCGGACGATTTCATCCGGGCGCTCTTGACGCGCGTCCCCGCGCCCTAGGCCGCCGGGGCGCTGAGATGCGCATCAGGCAAAGGAGCTGGGATGGTCCGTTTAGCCGCTAGCCGGAGTCGGGCGCCTGATCGAGTTGGGCGCTGGGCAAGCCTGAGGCTCGGCTGGCCGATCCTAGTTGAACATCAGACGGCATGATTGACCAAGGCAGCAAGGAGTCATCGGGCTTGCGCCCGACCCTGAAGGAGCTGGTCGCGCTGCGCGGGCAGGCGCGGCGCTTGGACCTCGCCCCGCGCGGGCGCGTGCTGGCGACCCGCAGTGGCGGGCATCTGTCCAGATTCCGCGGCCGCGGGATGGAATTCGACGAGTCGCGCGTCTACCAGCCGGGAGACGATCCGCGCAACATGGACTGGCGCGTCACCGCCCGGGCCGGGACGCCGCATGTGAAGCTGTTTCGCGAGGAGCGTGAGCGCCCGCTCTGGCTCCTCGTCGACCAGGGGCCGTCGATGCGCTTCGGAACCCGGGTGGCCTTCAAGTCGGCGATCGCAGCCCAGGCCGCAGCCCTGCTGGGCTGGGCTGCGGTCGACCGCGGCGACCGGGTGGGCGGGCTGGTCTTCGACGAGCGGGCGCATCTGGAGCGCAGGCCCGCGGCGCGCGGCGCCGGACTCTTGCCCCTGCTCGACCGGCTGGCTGCGGCTCCCGGCGAAGGCAATGGCGGCTACGCCGCGCTGACCGAGGCCGGGGAGCGTCTCGCCCGCCTGGTCAGGCCGGGGAGCCTGGTCGCCGTCGTCAGCGACTTCTTCGATCTCGAGGCGGGGCGCGGCAGCTGGCTGACGCAGCTGGGTGATCGCGGCGAGCTGCTGCTCATCTTCGTGCGTGATCCCATCGAGTCGCAGGCGCCTCCGCCCGGACGCTATCCGGTGGCCAGCGCGGGGCGTCGCGGCATCCTTGATCTGACCGCCAAGAGCGCGCGCGAGGCCTACCGCCAGCAGTTCGAAGCGCGCTCCGCACTGCTCGAGCGCCTGGCGCGTGGCAATGGATTTCACCTGTTGACGCTCGCGACGACGGATGCCGTCGGGCCGGCCTTGGCGCTCGGACTGGGCGCGCGCACCGCGGCGCGGGCTCGGGGGATTGCACCATGACACCGGATCCCTTGGCCGATCTGCGGGCTTGGCACCTGCCGGAGCCCGTGTCCTGGTGGCCGCCGGCCCCCGGCTGGTGGATCCTGCTTGGCCTCGTTATGCTCGCCAGCCTGGCCGTCGCGCTCTGGCTCCGGCGCAGACACAGGCGAGGACGCGCATGGCGTGCCGCCAAGCAAGAGCTCGCCGCGCTGCGGGCCGCCTACGCATCCGAGGGCGATGCGCGACACTACGCCATGGGGCTCTCCCGCCTGCTGCGTCGCCTGGCGCTCCTGCGCTTCCCGCGCGAGCGCGTCGCTGGGCTGAGCGGCGCCGATTGGCTGGAGTTTCTCGACGCCACGGGTGGCGCGGGCGACTTCGCGAAGGGCCCTGGCCGGACCTTGCTCCTGGCCTACCGGCCGGCGTCGGCAGGAGGCTCCGGCGAGGACGTCGTCGCGCTCGAGCGTGTGGCGGAGAGATGGATGGCTGCGAACGAAGGAGGTCGGCCATGATCACCTTGGAATGGCCCTGGGTGCTGGCCGCGCTTCCGCTTCCCGTCGCGGCGCGCTTGCTGCCGCGGGCCGCTCGTGACATCGGTGCGGCGCTGCGCTTTCCGATCTACGCCAAGCTGCAAAGCTTGCCCCAGGCAGGCCAGCGACGGGTCAGCTGGTGGCGGCTGTCGGTGGCGGCGCTCGCCTGGATGCTGCTGGTGCTGGCTGCAGCGCGCCCGCAGTGGGTCGGGGACCCCATTGGTCTGCCGGTGGCTGGCCGTGACCTCATGCTGGCGGTCGACATCTCGCAGAGCATGGAGCAGGCCGACTATGAGGTGAGGGGACAGGCGGTCTCGCGGCTCGCGGCCGTGCAGACAGTCGCGGCCGATTTCATTCGGCGGCGCGAGCAGGATCGGCTGGGGCTGATCCTCTTCGGCAGCCGCGCCTACCTCCAAACGCCGATGACCTTCGACGCGCAGACGGTCGCGGCCATGCTGCGCGATTCGGTGGTGGGACTGGCTGGGCGCCAGACGGCGATCGGCGACGCCATCGGCTTGGCCGTGAAGCGCCTGCGCGACCAGCCGGAGGGGCAGCGCGTGCTCGTCCTGCTGACGGACGGCGCCAGCACGGCCGGGGTCCTGGATCCGATCGAGGCGGCCGAGCTGGCCGCCAAGGCAGGGATTCGCATCTACACCATCGGCATCGGGGGCGGCGATGTCGGCATTCGCACCCCGCTCGGGATTCGGCTGCTGAGGCAGGGGAGCGATTTCGATCCGGCGACCCTGAAGGAGATCGCCAAGGCCACCGGCGGGCGCTTCTTCGCGGCGTCCAACCGCGAGGAGCTGGAATCCGTCTACGCCGAGCTCGACCGGCTGGAGCCGAACGAGCGCGAGGAGCGTACCTACCGACCGCAGCGGGCGCTCTTCGTGTGGCCGGCGGGGCTGGCGCTGGTGTTGACCGTCGCCCTGGCACTCGGCGGCCTCGGGCTGCGGCCGGACCGAGTGGAGCTGTGAGCCTCATGATCCCAAGCGAGCTGCATTTCCTGAGACCCTACTGGCTCCTCGCCTTGGTCCCGCTGGGGATCCTGCTCGGGCTGCATTGGCGCGCTCGCGCCGGTGCCGCGATCTGGAGCAAGCTGGTGGATCCGCATCTGCTTCCGCATCTGCTGGCCGGCGGCGAGTCGCGTCCGAGGCGGTTGCCGCTGCTCCTGGCGGGTCTCGGCTGGACCTTGTTGACACTCGCCTTGGCGGGGCCGACCTGGGAGCGACTGCCGCAGCCGGTGTTCGGCACGCTGGCACAGCGCGCCATCCTGCTCGACCTGTCGCCGAGCATGCGGGCGACGGATGTGAAGCCGTCGCGGCTGTCGCGGGCCAGGTTCGAGATTCTCGATCTCTTGCACGCCGCCGACGAGGGCGAGGTCGCGCTCCTGGCCTTCGGACCCGAGCCATTCGTCGTCTCACCGCTGAGCGGAGATGCCAACACGGTCGCCGCGCAGGTGCCACAGCTGACGACCGACCTCATTCCCGTCCCCGGGCCGAGGCGCACGGACTTGGTCTTGAAGCAGGCGGCGGAGATGCTGGAGCAGGCGAGGGCCGTGCATGCGGATGTGATCCTGGTCACCGATGGCGCCGGCGATCTTGCGGGTGCGCTCGAGCAGGCCCGCCGGCTGAAGGGCCGCGGGCATCGGCTCTTCGTGCTCGGCGTGGGGACTGCCGAGGGCGCGCCGGTTCCGAGCCTGGATGGTGGATTCGTCCAGGATGCGGACGGCGGCATCCAAGTCGCGCGCCTGCAGCGAAAGGCGCTCCAGGAGCTGGCCAAGGCGGGCGGGGGCCGATACCTGGATGCGGCGGTCGGCGATCGGGACACCAAGCGACTGATCCAGGCGACGCCGCGGCTCGACGGGGCGATGGAAGAACAGACAGTGACCGCCGAACAGTGGCGCGAGGAGGGGCCTTGGCTGCTCCTGCTGCTCCTGCCCATCGCGGCCTTGGCCTTCCGGCGTGGCTGGCTGCTCCCGGCGATCTTGGCGATCGCCATCTTGCCGGCAGACCCGAGCTATGCCTTCGACTGGACGGACCTGTGGCTTACCCCGGATCAACAGGCGTCGCGGCAGCTTCAGTCCGGTGATGCCGCGGGCGCCGCGGACCGCTTCGCGGACCCCGCCTGGCGGGCCGCGGCGAGCTATCGCGCCGGCGATTATGCCGAGGCGCTCGAGCGCGTCTCTGGGCTGGAGGGCGCCGAAGCGGATTTCAATCGAGGCAACGCCCTGGCTCGCCTAGGACGCTTGGAAGATGCCGTCAGCGCTTACGAGGATGCCCTCGAGCGCCAGCCCGATCATGCCGATGCCAAGCACAATCTCGAGCTGGTGAAGAATCTGTTGCAGCAACAGCAACAGCAACAGCAACAGCAACAGCAACAGCAACAGCAACAGCAGCAACAGCAGCAATCGCAGCAAGACGATGAGCAGCAAGAGAATGGATCGGGCCAATCGTCGTCCGGGGACGCATCCGACGGAGAGCAGGCGGGCGGGGAGAAGGACCAGGGTGAAGGTGCCGAATCTGCCGACCGATCGAGTCAGGACGCTTCCCCAGCGTCGGACGGCAAGGACTCCAAGGCAGGGCAGGGGCGCTCGGCGTCCGGCGAGCCTTCGACACCGCCCGAGCCCGGGTCCGAGGATTTCGGGCGGGAGGCACTGGCGCCAGAGCCGCCTCCAGGCGAGGTCGGCTCATCGGCGGAGGCGTCAGAGCGGCAATCGGCCGCGGGCCTGCAGGGCCTCACCGAGGAGGAGCTGGCGGATGGCCAGGCGTTGCAGGCTGGCGGGCTGGAATCGCTGTCACCCGAGGAGCGCGAGCAGCGCCAAGCGATCGAGGCTCAGCTCAGACGTGTCCCGGATGATCCGGCCGGTTTGATCCGTCAGCGTTTTCTGCTCCAACACTTGCGTCGCGAGGGACGTCTACCGTGATCTTCAAGGTGACCATTCGAGGTGCGATCTGTTGCTTGCTGCTTGCAGTCCTGGTCAGCACCGCCTGGGCGGCGGATCTACAGATGCAGGTCGACCGCAAGCGCATCGGCATGGATGACATTCTCGGCGCGCGGCTCGTCGCCGAGGGCGATACTCAGGGCGAGCCCGATTTCAATCCCCTGCGGAAGGACTTCGACATCCTCAGCCAGGGCCAGAGCCAGGTGACGAGCATCGTCAATGGCAAGATCTCGCAAAGCCGCCAGTGGACGCTCCAGCTCGCGCCGCTGCGCGAGGGCAAGCTCGAGATTCCGCCTATCTCTGTAGGCCAGGACCAAAGTCAGGCCGTTGCGGTCGAGGTGGCCGCCGATGACCAATCCGCTTCCGGCGACGCCCCTAAGCCGCTGTTTCTCAAGGCAGAGGTCGGCGCGATCAACCCCTATGTCCAGCAGGTCGTCGACTATCGCGTCAAGCTGTACTTCCGCCAGGAGCCGCAGCGGGCGGTGCTCTCGGAGCCCCGGGCCGAGGGGGCGACGATCGAGCAGTACGGCGAGGATCGGGGCTACGACGAGTATGTGGACGGGCAGCTCTACCGTGTGATCGAGCGCCGCTTCCAGGTCGTCCCGCAGCGCAGTGGTCCGCTGCGTATCCAGGGGCCGAGGCTCGAGGCTATGATCCCGGATCCGAATCGGGCGCGGCGCGATCCCTTCGCCGACTTGGACGAGGCCTTCGGCGGCCGGCTCTTCCAGAGCTTCCCTCAGATTCCTGGCGTCACCCACCCGGGGCGCCGTGTCGTCGAGCGCGCCCAGGATGTCGAGATCGAGGTGCGCGCGCAGCCGCCAGGGTCAGGGACGCCCTGGCTTCCGGCGACCTCGGTCCAGCTTTCGGACGAGTGGTCGCCGAGCCCACCGACCTTTCGGGTCGGTGAGCCAGTCACCCGGACCTTGACGCTCACCGCGAAGGGAGCCACCGCCGCGCAGCTTCCCGACTTGGATCTCGGCAACATCCAAGGTGCCCAGGTCTATCCGGACCAGCCCAAGAGCGAGGACATGATGGCCGGCCCGGAGCCGGCCGCCGTCAAGACCTTCAAGGTGGCGCTGGTCCCGACACGCGCCGGCCCCCTGACCCTGCCCGAGATCCGCCTGCCCTGGTGGGACACGGCCGCCGACACGCAGCGTGTCGTGGTGGCCCCCGCCCGCACCGTTCAGGTTGCGTCGGCACCTGGCGGCGTCCAGTCGCCGTACTCGCCGGCCGCGCCGCCGCCTCAGGCCGTGCCCGCGGAGCCCCCAGAGCCCGCAGACGCGCCCGCGGCGCGGCCCGCCGAGCCCGAGGCGGCCGGCGTACCAGCCGATCGGCAGACCAGCGCCGGCTGGTGGCCCTGGCTGGCGCTCGCGCTCGGCGTCGGCTGGCTGCTGACGCTCGGCTGGTGGCTGTGGGAACGGCGTGGGCGCCGTGCAGTCGCAGGCGAGCGGCCACGGGTCGAGCCGCGCCTGGCGGAGCGGGACTCTGGGGCCTTGCGCGCGACCCTCCAGAGTCTGAAGCAGGCCTGCCTGGCAAACGAGCCCCGCGCCGCGCGTGGCGCCTTGATCGACTGGGCCCGCCAGCGCTGGCCGGAAGATCCCCCAGCCGGACTCGAAGGCATCGCGGCGCGGCTCGGCCATGAGGCGATCGCCGATTGCCTGCGTGAGATCGATCGCGTCATCTATGCGCCGCCCGGAACCGGCTGGGACGGCGCGGCCGCCTGGGCCGAGCTGGAGCCGATGCTCAAGGCGGCCGGACGGCCGGGCAGGACGCCGGAAGACCAGGCGATACCCGACCTCTACCCGCAGGTCTAGGCGAGGCGCCGGTCGGTCGATCCTCTAGGCGGTTGGCGCGCCCGGCTTCTTCGACAAGATCTGGCGATAGCGGATCTCGTCGGTCAGTGCGCTGAGGGGGCGGTCAGATCCAGGGTGAAGGGTGCCCGGGGCAATCTCGACGAGGGGGAGCAGCATGAAGTCGCGGTGCGTCAGGGCTGGGTGAGGGATCCGCAGGTCGGGCTCGTCGAGGATGAGATCGCCGAACAACAGGATATCCAGATCGATCGTCCTAGGCCCATTCGCCATGGCGCGCTTGCGCATCAGTCGCGCCTCGATGGCCTGCGTGGCCTCGAGAAGGGATCTTGCCGAAAGGGTCGTCTCGACCTCGACGACCAGATTGACGAAGTCGGCCTGCTCCTCGATTCCCCAAGGGCTGGTCGTGTACCAAGACGATTGGCGGCGCAGCTCGGTTTCCCGAACGTCCGCGATCAGCGTGATGGCCCGGGCGACGTTGCGCTCGGCATCGATATTGGATCCGATCGCGATGTAGGACCAGGTTGGCGGCTCGCTCATTCTGCTCCGGACGTTCGATCCTGGTAGGGGCCGTCGGCTCCCAGCCTTCAGCGGCCATTCTCTCGTGATCGGCCATGAGCCGTCGTATGGGGCTTTCCTAGCCCCACTCTGTGGGTGAGGGCGGCAGGGCATCGACAGGCGCGGCGAAACAATTGGTGGAAGCCGGCTGCTGGCGGCTGACCGCTGCTGCACCCGGCTGATCCTCGGGCTCGGCGATCCCTTGGGATGCTTTGGCGTACCGACGATCGGCTTGCTCGCCATCGGCTTGCCCAGGCTTCGCCAAAGCCGATATATTCTCAGTTGAAGTCCCTTGAGGACAAGGACTTATCTCGCGCGGTGCTATGGGCTGCGTAGGACTGAGCGCGCGTGGTGGCCGGCGCGCTCGTAGCGACAGATCGGGGAGGCTGATCGATGGCTGAGGTTCAGACGGTGTTTCTAGTCGACGACGATCAAGGGATGCGGGATTCGTTGACCCTGATCCTGGAGCTGGCCGGTTATCGTGTCAGGAGCTATGCATCCCCGATGGAGTTCCTGGATGACTACTCATCGGCAGATCGTGGGTGCTTGCTGCTCGATCAGCGGATGCCCGAGATGAGTGGTCTCGATCTGCAAGGCGTCTTGCTCGAGCGCGGATGCTTGCTCCCGATCATCTTTCTCTCGGCCTTCGGCGACGTGCCGACCACCGTGCGGGCCATTCAAGGCGGCGCCATCGACTTCCTCGAGAAGCCGGCGACGACGGAAGTGCTCTTGCAGCGCATCCAGACCGCCTTGGCGGAGGACCAGCGGCGTCGCGAGGAGGCGGCGACCGAGCAGAGTATCTTGGAGCGGTTCCGTCAGTTGACGCCGCGCGAGCATGAGGTGCTGACGCTCACGACCCAGGGCTTGACCAACAAGGACATCGCGCGCGAGCTCGGGATCAGTCCGCGTACGGTGGAAAACCATCGGGCGCGCATGATGGAGAAGATGGGGGCATCGAACCTCGCGGAGCTTTGCCGTATGTCGACCGTGTGTCAGGCGAACGGCTCGACCCGCTGAGCGGGGCTTCCTCTCCGGTCTCGCCTTGTCCGGGCTGCGTTTCGCCGCCGGTTTCGAGTTTCGGCCGCTCGGGGCTCAGGGGTGCCGAATCCAGGCGTGGTCTCGCCAGAGCGCTGCCTAGCGCGCTCTCCACAGCTCTTTTCGGCCCATCAAGAGCAGTCAGCGGCGAGTCTCCAGCCGCCGTCTCGCCGCGCCGTTGACCTCAGAAAGAGCAATCAGCCGCCAGCGATCAGCTTCCAGCTTCCAGCTGCCGGTCGCCGAAGGCGCCTCGACAGGCTCGGGCGCGTCCTCAGGCACCTGTCCGCAACAAGCCGCGACGCTTGGGCGGAGGGCTCCATAAGCGACCACGAATTGAGTGGTCCTACGGATATTGTCTGGAAGAGGTCTCGTCTATTATTCCCCGCAGCTCGCATGGGGATCATCCCTATCGCTCCATCTGACGGCCTCGCGCCGAATCGATCTCAGGCTGTCGCGCAACAAGACGGGTCTCACCGATCAAGCTGTTTCGCTGCGTCTCGGAAGTGCTCGAGCCGCTCCCTCAAATCCACTGATTAGGACGGTTGCCCATGATTCACACCAAGACCAAGATCAAGGCTTCCGACAGCTCGATCGTTCCCGGCATCTCGCCGGGTGTGGCTTCCCTGGTGAAACAAGAAGCATCCAGGTGGCGCGAGGCAGCCTCGGCCAACCAATGGGCCGTCCTAAGCTTGCCTGGAGAACAGGGGCGCGGCTCCGGCCGGCCGCTGGGCGGCGCCGGCTCTTGATGCACGAGGTCAGGCGTCGGATGGGCGGGCGCTAGGGTGCCGGCCTCGAGCAGGCCAGAGCACTCCAGGTTTGCTAACTGAATAAAGAGAAGAAGACGAGGAGGAGCATCGGTAGAAGAGACTCTCCGACGCTGAATTCACAAGAAACTGCGCGCCAGGCGCTCGTCGCTCAGGCTTACCGCACAGCGGTCCGGGGCTACTTGAGACCTGGGGGATGAGGTAGACGGCCGCATCCTGCTGTCAGAGCTTAGCAGCCACTTTGATACTTCCCCTGCCATAATATCGCCCCCGACTCCGGCGATTCGATGGCGGGGGTTTCTTTTTTGGAGATCCATGATCTGATTGACGAAAGCGCGCACGCTGGAGTAATGTTGCGCGCTTATGTCGCTCACTCTACCTGATCAGGTCGATCCTTGGCGTGCGGCCAAGGCGGGTGTGTGCCTGAGCGGTACGCTGGCGCTGCGGTCGCTCGCGCGGCTGGCGGCGAGCATCGCGGCGGAGGCCGCCGACGTCGTCAGCTACGAGCTCGGCTTCCAGCGTGACGCCGAGGGTCGCTCGGTGGTCCGTGGACGCTTGCGCACTGAGCTGCGTTTGCGCTGCGAGCGCTGCCTAGGCGAAGTGGCCGTGCCCGTCGACACGCGTCTGAGTCTGGTCTTGATGCCTGGCGAGCATGGCGTCGCGGAGCTCCCGCCCGACCTCGATCCTTGGATCGTCGACGAGGATAGCCTGCGCCCGGTCGACCTCATCGAGGAAGAGCTGCTCTTGGCCATTCCAGTGGTGCCGCGGCACGAGCCGGGAGCCTGTGAGCCTCCATCGGTCGCTGACGAGGGTCGGCATCCCCAAGACGAGGGAGCGCATGACGACCGCGTCAATCCGTTCGCCGTGCTCGCCGAGCTGAAGGGGCAGGGCGGCGACTGACGCCTGATGGCTGGTATTAGTTAGACGGCGTGCCTCAGCCTGTGCGGCTTGCCGAAGCGAAAAGACACGTAATCTTGTTCTGTTCTGCTGGCGCTCTCACCACGGCTTGGTGCGAGACCTGAGTGATTGGAGACAACAATGGCTGTTCAACAAAATCGGAAGACCCCATCGAAGCGCGGTATGCGTCGCTCGCATGACGCCCTGACCAAGCCTACGCTGTCGGTGGACCCGACGAGCGGCGAAACCCACCGTCGGCATCACGTGACCGCGGATGGCTTCTATCGCGGCCGCAAGGTTGTGGATAGATCCGAGTGAAGGCGTCCGGTCGGTCCGGCGCCAACCCGTCCTCGGGCTCTGGTCGCGTCACTAAGATTCCGATGAAGCAGGGCTGTACCATCGCCTTGGACGCCATGGGCGGAGACCATGGGCCGGAGGTCGTCGTGCCGTCCGCTGTTCGCTACCTCGCGGCTAATCCTTACGTCGACATCATCTTGGTCGGTGACGAGCCGCGCATCGACGCCATCCTGGGGAAAGCGTCGCGCGAGCGGCTGCGGATTCGTCACACCACCCAAGAGGTGGCGATGGATGAGCTGCCCTCCAAGGCACTGCGTGGCAAGAAAGACTCGTCGATGCGGGTCGCCATCGACCTGGTCAAGGAGGGTGAAGCGGGCGCCTGTGTCAGCGCGGGCAACACAGGCGCGCTGATGGCAACCGCGAGGTTCGTGCTCAAGACGCTGCCTTACGTGGACCGCCCCGCTATCTGCACCGCCGTGCCCTCCATGCACGGCCATACCCATATGCTCGACCTCGGGGCGAACGTCGATTGCTCCGCGGAGCATCTCTTTCAGTTCGCGGTCATGGGCAGCGAGCTGGTGTCCGCCGTCGAAGGGATCGAGCGACCGCGCGTCGGCTTGCTGAACATCGGCCAGGAAGAGATCAAGGGCAACGAGCAGGTCAAGCAAGCGCACGAGCTGCTGTCGAAGAGCAACTTGAACTACGTCGGCTATGTCGAGGGCGACGGGATCTTCGTCGAGGATATCGACGTCGTCGCCACCGACGGCTTCGTCGGGAACGTCGCGCTCAAATGCAGCGAGGGCGTTGCCAAGTTCATTCGGCATACCCTGACCGGGCAGTTCAAGCGGACCTGGTACACGCGTCTCTCGGCCCTGGCCGCGCTGCCCATCCTCAAGAGCTTCAGGCGGACCGTGGATCCTCGCCGCTACAATGGGGCGAGCCTGCTCGGACTGCGCGGCATCGTGGTGAAGAGCCATGGTGGCGCAGACGAGGTCGCGTTCGAGAATGCGATCTACATCGCCGAGAAAGAGATCCACGCCAACATCCCGCAGCGGATCGGCGAGCAGGTTGGGCAGCATCTGGGCCGTGAGCAGTACAGGGAAACCGCCTGATGAAATTCTCCCGCATTCTCGGGACCGGCAGTTATCTGCCCGCCCGGGTGATGACGAACGCCGATCTCGAATCCATCGTCGACACCACGGACGCTTGGATTCGCGAGCGTACGGGGATCGAGAGTCGGCACCTGGTCGCCGACGACGAGACGTGCTGCGACTTGGCCGAGGTTGCTTCCTGGCGAGCCCTGGAGTCGGCTGGCCTGAGGCCGTCCGATATCGATCTCATCCTGGTCGCCACGACGACGCCGGATCAGTTCTTCCCGAGCACCGCATGCCTCCTGCAGCAGCGCCTGGACATCCATGGCTGTCCTGCCTTCGACCTGCAGGCCGTGTGCGCGGGATTCGTCTACGCTATGGACGTGGCCGACAAGTACATCCGTACAGGTGCGGCGAAGCACGTGCTCGTCGTCGGCTCGGAGACCTTCTCCCGGGTGCTCGACTGGTCCGACCGCGCGACCTGCGTCCTCTTCGGGGACGGTGCCGGCGCGGTCGTGATCGGTGCCGCTGATGAGCCTGGCATCATCTCCACCCACATCCACGCCGATGGTACCTACAAGGATCTCCTGCAGATTCCAGGCGGTCATGGCAATGGCCGGCCCGATGCGGCCTTCGTGGAGATGCGTGGCAACGAAGTCTTCAGGTTCGCAGTGACCACGCTCGGCCGGATCGTCGATGAGACGCTCGAGGCCAATGGGATGACGCGTGACGATATCGATTGGCTGATACCGCACCAGGCGAATATCCGCATCATCCAAGCAACTGCGCGCAAGCTGGATCTGCCCATGGATCGCGTTGTCGTTACCGTGCAGGAGCATGGCAACACCTCGTCCGCGTCGATCCCGCTCGCGCTGGATCAGGCCGTGCGGGATGGGCGCGTCAAGCGTGGCGAGACAATCCTCATGGAGGCCTTCGGCGGCGGCTTCACCTGGGGCTCGGTGCTGGCCAAGTACTAGCCAAGTACCAGTCAGGGGCCAAGCACGAATAAGAACATAGAAACCAATTCAACGAATCACCGCTCCTTCCCATGTCTCAACAACTCGCAGTCTTTTTCCCTGGGCAGGGCTCCCAGTCCCTTGGCATGCTCGACGCCCTCGGCGAAACCCATCCCAGCGTCAAGCAGACCTTCGAAGAAGCGTCTGACGCGCTGGGCAAGGATCTCTGGAGCCTAGTCAGTCAAGGGCCGAAAGAAGATCTGGACCGCACCGAGAATACGCAGCCGGCGATGCTCGCCGCGGGTGTGGCCGTGTGGCGTGTCTGGCAAGAGGCCGGTGGGCGTCCCGCGACCCAAATGGCTGGCCACAGCCTGGGTGAGTATGCGGCCTTGGTGGCTTCCGGGGCCATGAGCTTCGCCGACGGCGTCCGCTTGGCGGCCGATCGTGCGCGCTTCATGCAAGCGGCCGTTCCCGAGGGAGAGGGCGCCATGGCGGCCATCCTCGGCTTGGCTGACGATCAGGTCGTTTCGATCTGTGGCGAGCAGGCCCAAGGTGAGGTGCTCTCGGCGGTCAACTTCAACTCCCCAGGCCAGGTCGTGATTGCCGGCAGTGCCGGAGCGGTCGCGCGTGCCATTGACGCGGCGAAGGCAGCGGGTGCCAAACGCGCCCTACCGCTTCCCGTCAGCGTACCCTCGCACTGCGCCTTGATGAAGCCTGCCGCTGAGCAGTTGGCCGAGCGCCTGGCGGATGTCGCACTGGCACTTCCCAGTGTTCCAGTGATCCACAACGTTAGCGTGACGGCGGCGGATAGTGTCGAGACCCTCCGTGACATGCTCGTGCAGCAGCTCTACAGTCCGGTGCGCTGGGTGGAGACGGTCGAGGGTGTCGCATCACAAGGTGTCGCGACAGCATTGGAATGCGGCCCGGGCAAGGTACTTGCCGGGCTCTGTAAACGAATCGCGAAAGACATGACCACGCTGCCGGTCTTCGATCCAAAGACGCTCGAGGCGGCAATAGAGGCAACTGCACATGCTTAAGGGTGAAATTGCACTGGTCACGGGTGCATCGCGCGGTATCGGTCGCGCAATCGCGTTGGGGCTCGCGGAGCAGGGCGCCACTGTCGCCGGCACGGCAACGACCGAGGCCGGCGCGGAAGGGATCGAAAAGGCCCTTGGCGACGCTGGCTATCAGGGCATCGGCCTAGTGCTGAACGTCGGCGATCCGGCCTCCATCGAGGCGGCCGTGAAGGCGCTCAATGAGCGGCTCGGCGCGCCCACGATTCTCGTCAACAACGCCGGCATCACCCGCGACAACCTGCTCATGCGTATGAAAGACGACGAATGGGATGCGGTGATCAACACCAATCTCACCTCGATCTACCGTCTGTCGAAGGCTTGCCTGCGCGGCATGAGCAAGGCCAGGAAGGGGCGCATCATCAACATCGCTTCGGTCGTCGGCGCCATGGGCAACGCCGGGCAAACCAACTATGCGGCGGCGAAAGCGGGCATGATGGGCTTCACCAAGTCCTTGGCGCGTGAAGTCGGCTCGCGCTCAATCACCGTCAACTGCGTCGCACCTGGCTTCATCGACACCGACATGACGCGCGAGCTGGCGGATGCGCAGCGCGACGCCCTGCTGTCGGCGATTCCCTTGGCCCGACTCGGCCAGCCGGAGGAGATCGCCAGTGCGGTCGTTTTCCTGGCGTCTCCGGGCGGTGCCTATATCACGGGCGAGACGATCCACGTCAACGGCGGCATGCACATGGCGTGACGCCCGCGCGGCGCAAAGAATTGCACTTCAAAATCAGTAGTTTGTGTGAGGTCTGATGAGTCCGATCTCGGCTTTCATCGGGCCTCGTTTGTCACTAGAATACGCCGTGGCCCAGCGAGGGCCAATTCTTGTTATCCGGAGGAATTAATCCTATGAGCAGCGTTGTAGATCGAGTTCGCAAAATCGTCGTCGAGCAGCTGGGCGTCAAAGAAGAGGAAGTGACCCCAGAGGCGTCTTTCGTCGACGATCTGGGCGCGGACTCCCTCGACACCGTCGAATTGGTCATGGCCCTCGAAGAGGAGTTCGAGACCGAGATCCCCGACGAAGATGCCGAGAAGATCACCACGGTCCAGCAGGCTATCGATTACATCAACGCGCATCAGGGCTGATCACGGCCTGGAGAATCCTAGAGACGCGATGCGTCCACTACGGGTGGCGACGCGCTAAGGGCTCGTCGAATGTGGCGTTCTGAACGACAGAGGTAAGTAATGGCAGGCAGAAGGGTAGTAGTCACCGGATTGGGTCTTGTGGCGCCGGTAGGGCTCGACGTTAAGTCCGGGTGGGACAACATCCTCGCCGGCAAGAGCGGAATCAAACCGATCACCCATTTCGATATCGAGCCGTTCAGTACGCGCTTCGGCGGTCCGATCTATGGCTTTGATCCGACTCCGTACGTCTCGGAGAAGGAAGCCAAGAAGATGGACAAGTTCATCCATTACGGACTGGCGGCCGGATGCCAGGCCATCGAGGACTCAGGTCTCGTGGTCGACGAGTCCAACTGCCGTCGTATCGGTGTCGCCATCGGCTCAGGTATCGGTGGTATCAGTGGTATCGAGAGCAACTACGAGTCCTACCGTCAAAAGGGGCCGCGTCGCATCTCGCCCTTCTTCGTGCCCGCGAACATCATCAACATGGTGGCGGGCAATCTCTCGATCAAGTTCGGGCTCAAGGGTCCCAACTATTCCATCGTGTCCGCCTGCAGCACGGGTGCACACAACATCGGCGAGGCGGCCATCATGATCCGTCACGGCTATGTGGACGTGATGATCGCCGGTGGCGCCGAGATGGCGACCTCTCCCGTCGGGCTTGGTGGCTTCGCGGCCGCGCGTGCGCTGTCGACGCGCAATGACGACCCCGAGGGCGCGAGCCGCCCCTTCGACAAGGACCGCGACGGCTTCGTCCTGAGCGATGGTGCCGGCGTGGTGGTGCTCGAGGAGTACGAGCGCGCCAAGGCGCGCGGCGCGACCATCTATGCCGAGCTCGTGGGTGTGGGCATGAACTCCGACGCCTACCATATGACGGCGCCCTCCGAAGACGGTGAAGGAGCGGCGAACTGCATGCTGCAGGCCCTGAACGACGCGGGCGTCAACTTCGAGCAGGTGAGCTACGTCAACGCACACGGCACCTCGACACCTGCTGGCGACGTCGCCGAGACCCGCGCCGTCAAGCGCGCCTTTGGCGATCATGCCTACAAGCTCGCCGTCAGCTCGACCAAATCCATGACAGGACACATGCTCGGTGCTGCTGGCGGTGCCGAGGCGATCTTCACCATCCTGGCGATTCGCGATCAGACCGCGCCGCCGACCATCAACTACCAGACGCCAGACCCTGACTGCGACCTGGACTGCGTTCCCAACACCGCCCGCGAGATGGCGATCGACGTCGCAATCTCCAATTCCTTCGGATTCGGCGGCACGAACGGCACGCTCGTCTTCCGCAAAGCCTAGCTCTTTGCCGGAGTGATCCGCTGAAGGCGGCGCACGCTGGGACCCAGACAGCCGGGGGCGCTTCGGCTGTCTCTTCGGGGACGCCGAGCCGTATCCTGGTGAATGGCGAGCAGGTGGCAGAGCACCTGCCGCTACTGGATCGCGGCCTGCATTATGGCGACGGCCTGTTCGAGACCGTCCGCCTCCACCAGGGCCGCCTCTGCCAATGGCAGCGGCACCTCGACCGGCTCTTGCTGGGCGCCGAGCGTCTCGGGATCCCCGCGCCCGATTCCGGCGTGCTGCGCGCCGAGGGGTTGCGGGCGGCGGATGGGCTGAGCGAGGGTGTGCTCAAGCTGATTCTGTCGCGTGGTGCCGGCGGTCGTGGCTATCGCCCCCCGGCGTCGCCCGATCCTGTGCGGATTTGTCTCAGCTATCCGGCGCCGGCCGCCGCCTCGGAAGACTGGCGTCGGGGTGTCGCCGTCCGCTATTGTCGAGCCCCAGCGTCGATCAACCCGATCCTGGCCGGGATCAAGCATCTCAATCGGCTGGACTCGGTGCTCGCGCGTCTGGAGTGGGATGATGCCGCCGTCGCCGAAGGCTTGATGCTGGACCCATTCGGGAGCATCGTCGGGGGGACCATGACGAACCTCTTCGTCTGGGATGGTGCCCGCCTCATCTCGCCCTTACTGGATCGCTGCGGGATCGCTGGCACGGTTCGCGGGCTGACGCTGGGCTTGGCCGCGACCATGGGAATCGAATGCCTCGTGATGCGCATCGAGCCGGCGGACCTGCGCGTCGCCGCCGGCCTCTTCCTGACCAACGCCATCATTGGTGTGTGGCCCGTGCGCGAGCTGGACGGAAGGCCGTTCGATCTTGCGGAGCTACCCTGGGACCTCATTGAATCTGTCTACGACGCGGCGCGCGACTCTGGATAGGCCACGGCGATGACTTGGCGAATCGGCTTGCTCGTTCTGCTCTTCTCAGTGGCGACACTGGGTGTGGGGCTTTGGATCGACTATCAGCGCTTTCTCGAGACGCCGGTCGGTGTGCCCAGCTCGGAGCCCTATCTCGAGATTCCTCGCGGCACCTCGCTGCGCGCCTTGTCCGATCGGATGGCGCGCGAGGGGATCCTCGATCAGCCTTACTACTTTATCGCTCTGGCCTATCTCGAGGGGGCTCAGCGGCGGATCAAGGCGGGCGAGTATGCGCTCAGGCCCAGCGTGACGCCGCGGGAGCTGCTCGATGCCATGACGGCCGGCAAGGGCGTGCAGTTCGCGATCACGCTGATCGAGGGGCGCACCTTTCGCCAGGCACTGGCGGTCATCGACGCCCACGAGCAATTCGGTGGCGACGCACTCTCCTTGCTGTCCGACGCCGAGCTGATGGCCAAGCTGGGGCGGCCTGGAGAGCATCCGGAAGGGCGGTTCTTTCCCGACACCTATCACTTTCCGCGCAAGGCCAAGGGTCTCGACGTGCTCGAGCGCGCCTTGGAGCGCATGGATCAGGTGCTCGCCGAGGAGTGGTCGGATCGTGAGCCCGGCCTGCCTTTCGATACCCCTTACGAGGCCCTCATTCTGGCCTCGATCATCGAGAAGGAGACGGCGGTGCAGCAGGAGCGTCCGGCGATCGGCGGCGTCTTCGTGCGTCGCCTGGAGCGCGGCATGAAGCTGCAGACGGACCCGACCGTGATCTACGGCATGGGCGAGCGCTACGACGGCAATATTCGCCGCGCGGACTTGCGCGAGCCGACCCCCTACAACACCTATGTGATCCAGGGGCTGCCGCCGACCCCCATCGCCCTGCCGGGCCGCGCGGCCATCCATGCCGCGCTGCATCCGGCCGAAGGCGAGGCGCTCTATTTCGTCGCCCGCGGAGACGGGAGTCACGTCTTCTCCAGCACGCTCGCCGAGCACCAGCAAGCGGTGCGCCGCTACATCCTCAACAAAGGCGGATGAGGCTAGGCATGAGTCGCGGACGCTTCATTACCCTCGAAGGCATCGAAGGGGCAGGCAAATCGACTCAGGTCGAGGCGCTTGCGTCCATGCTGCGCAGCCGTGGGCTCGAGGTCGTCACCACCCGCGAGCCTGGCGGATCCCCCATCGCCGAGCGCCTTCGCACCCTTCTGCTCGATCCCCTCAACGCGGGGATGAGCGATACGGCCGAGCTGCTGCTCATGTTCGCGGCGCGCGCCGAGCACCTGAAGCAGACGATTCTCCCTGCCTTGGCCCGCGGGGCCTGGGTGATCTCCGACCGCTTCACGGACGCGACCTACGCCTACCAAGGCGGCGGCCGGGGCATCGACCTCGCGCGTATCGGCCTGCTCGAGCAGCTGGTCCAAGGCGATCTGCGGCCGGACTTGGTGCTTGTCTTCGATCTGCCGCCGGCGGTCGGGCTGGAGCGAGCTCAAGCGCGCTCGGGCGGCAAGGACAGATTCGAGGCAGAGGATCTGCGCTTCTTCCAGGGCGCCCGAGCGCTCTATCTGGAGCGGGCGGGCGAGACACCCGAGCGCTATCGCGTCTTGGACGCGACGCGCCCGATCGACAGGGTTCGCGAGCAGATTCTCAGCCTCGTGGGAACCTTCGTGGACGATGCCCTGGGGCGATCCGGCCACACCAACCCCCATGGCGGATAACAAGCGCATTCCAGAAACCTCGCCCTTGCCTTGGGCGCGAGAGGTCTGGGCGCAGCTTCAAGGTGCGCGGCAGGCGGGCCGGCTCGCCCATGGCCTGCTGTTCAGCGGTCCCAAGGGCGTCGGCAAGCGGCACCTGGTCGCGTGCCTGGCGCAGTCACTGCTGTGCCGCTCGCCGGGACCCGATGGAAACGCCTGCGGCCAATGTGCCGATTGCCTGCTCCTGGCGGCTGGAAATCACCCGGACTTGATTCGCGTCGGCCCTGATCCCGAGAGCAAATCCGGCGAGATCGCCATCGGTGTCGTGCGTCTCTTCGCCGAGCGCGAGTCCCTGACACCTAGCCGTGCGGCCTGGAAGGTTGCGCTCATCGATCCGGCGGACCGGCTCAACGCCTCGGCAGCCAATGCCCTGCTGAAGACGCTGGAGGAGCCGGCGGGGCAGACGATTCTCTGCTTGGTGGGCGAGCGCATGGGCGATCTGCCCGCCACCATCCGCAGCCGCTGTCTGCAGCTCAAGGTGCCGACGCCCACCGAGGAGGTGGCGCTCGACTGGCTTCGGACGCAGTCGGCGCGGCAGGATTGGCCCCTGCGTCTGCGGCTCGCGCATGGCGCCCCACTGCGGGCGCTCGCGGAGTACGACGACGCCCTCATGGAACAGCGTCGGGCAAGGCTCCAGGGCTTCCTGGACCTGGCCGCCGGGCGGGTGGATCCGCTCTCCGAGGCGGCTGCATGGCACAAATTTGGGGACAAGCTCATCCTCGAGTGGCTCGCGAGCTGGATTTGTGACGTCCTGCGGTTGATGGTCGATGGGGAAGCGGTCAGACTCGATAGCCCGGATCAGCGATCTGCCTTCGCCGCGCTCGCGCAGCGCATCGATCCGGCCAGTGCCCATCGGTTGCTCAAGCGCGTCATCGACGGGCGGCCACTGCTGGAAGCCAATGTCAATCATCAGCTGCTCCTGGAATCCCTGGCCATCGACTGGCTCAGGGTCAGCCAGGGCGGCAACGCACGGAGACCCTGAGCCATGAGCACTCCCATGGGTCCACTCGGTGGGCTGGGTGGTCAACAACGGATTCTGAGCTTCGCCATCAAGGACAAGAGTGCCCTCTACGCCTCCTTCATGCCCTTCATCAAGAATGGCGGGCTCTTCATCCCGACGACCAAGAAGTACCAGCTCGGCGACGAGATCTTCCTGCTGCTCCAGCTGATGGAGGAGCCGGATCGCATCCCGGTCGCCGGAAAGGTGGTCTGGATCACGCCGGCCGGGGCGGAGGGCAACCGCTCGATCGGGGTCGGCGTCCAGTTCAGCGAGCAGGACAAGGGCGCCGCCCGCAGCAAGATCGAGGGCTATCTCGCCGGAGCGCTGGGCTCCGAGCGACCCACACACACCATGTAGCTGGCCAGATGCTGATCGATTCCCACTGCCACCTGGACCGAGTGGATCTCAAGCGTTACGACGAGGATTTCGACCGCATGATGCAGGCGAGCGCCGAGGCCGGCGTCACGCGTATGCTGTGCGTCTCGATCGACCTCGAGCACTATCCGGCCATGCGCGAGCTGGTCGAGCCTTATGCCCAGGTGGACGTGTCCGTGGGCGTCCATCCCAGCGAGGAAGGCCGGCGCGAGCCGAGCCTCGAAGCACTGGTGGAGCTTGCAGCGGATCCGCGCAACGTGGCGATCGGCGAGACGGGGCTGGACTGCTACCGTAGCTCCGGCGAAGACATCGGTTGGCAGCAAGCGCGTTTTCGCACCCATATCGCCGCCGCGCGGGCCTGCGGCAAGCCGCTGATCATCCATACGCGAAACGCGCGCGAAGACACCATCCGCATCCTGAAAGAGGAGGGTGCCGCCGAGGTCGGTGGTGTGCTGCACTGCTTCACCGAGGATTGGGAGACCGCGAAGCAGGGCCTGGACTTGGGCTTCTATGTCTCCTTCTCGGGCATCGTGACGTTCAAGAATGCCGCTGAGCTGCGCGAGGTGGCACGTCAGGTGCCGAACGACCGGCTCCTGATCGAGACCGACTCTCCCTACCTCGCACCCGTCCCGCATCGCGGCAAGCCCAACGAGCCCAGACTCGTCGGGCACGTGGCGGAGTGCATCGGAGAGGTGCGCGGCATGGCACCTGAAGCGGTTGCCGAGGTCACGGCTGAGAACTATCTGAGGCTCTTCCGCCGCGCCTGAGGAGGGCTGCCGTCGGCAGCTACTTGGACTTCCCGTTCTTCTTCTTGTCGCTGGCGTCTTCGTCCTTCTTCTCCATCTCCTCCACCCGCTTCTCGCCGCAGGGCAGATAGCCGGCGATCGGCTGCGCATCCTGCTTCAGGGCCTCGGTCAGGGTGTCGCAGATGGTGCTGAGGACCTTAATACGCGCGTAGGGCTTGTCATTGCCCTCCACAAGCGTCCAAGCCGAGTGCTGTGTGCTGGTGCGCACCACCATCTCGTTGACGGCCTCTTTGTACTGAGGCCACTTCTCGCGGTTCCGCCAATCCTCGTCCGTGATCTTGTACTGCTTGTAGGGCACGTTCTCGCGATCCTTGAAACGCTGGAGCTGCTCGTCCTGGCTGATCTGGATCCAGAATTTGAGCAGGATGATGCCGCTATCGACCAGCTGCTCCTCGAAGCGATTGATCTCGGAGTAGGCGCGCCGCCATTCGGCGTCCGACGCAAAGCCCTCGACCCGCTCCACCAGCACCCGTCCGTACCAGGATCTGTCGTAGATGGTGATATGGCCCGCGCGCGGGATGTGGCGCCAGAAGCGCCACAGATAGTGGTGCGCCTTCTCCTCGTCCGTGGGTGCGGCGACCGGGATGGAGCGATAGAGCCGTGCGTCCACGGCGTTGGTGACGCGCCGAATGGCGCCGCCCTTGCCGCCGGCGTCCATCCCCTCGAACACCAGCACCGTGGAGCGCTTCTTGTTGTAGGCCGTCCAGGCCAGCTCGTTGATCTCGGTCTGCAGCTTCTTGAGCTCGCTCTTGTAGTCGTCGCGCGGCAGGGCGAGCGAAAGGTCGAGCTGATCGAGGAGCGTAATCTGGGCGTCCGCGCTGCTGGGCAGCTCCGGGCTACTGAGGGTGTTGTTCTGATCGTCAAGGCTGGACTCGCTTAGCCGCGAGCGAATGGCGTGCAGCAGGGTCTTGCCGACCGTGAGATCGCGATAGCGGCGGTCCCCGGCCTCGATCAGGTACCAAGGCGAGGTACCGCGGTCGGTATGGAGAATGACGCGCTCCGCGACCTGCTCGAAGCCGGCGTAGTGCTCGGAGAACTTGCTCTTGTCCGGCACCATCTTCCAGCGGCTCTTGTCGTCGCGCGAGAGCTCTTTGAGCCGTGCCCGCTGGTCGTCTTCCGACATGTGGAACCAGAACTTCACGATTAGGGCGCCGTCCTGGATCAGCATGCGCTCGAAGTCGACGATGCGGTTGAGCTCGCCGTCCAGCTCGGAATCGCTGCAGTGTCCGCGGAAGCGATGCTCGATCGGGGTCTGATACCAGCCACCGAAGAGGATGGAGATCTCGCCGCGCTCTGGCATGGAGCGCCAGAAGCGCCAGTAGCGCGGTCGCTCGCGCTCTTCGTCGGATTCGTCCCAGAATGCGAAGGTTTGGACACCACGGGTATCCAGCCACTCATTGAGGCGATTGACCACCTCGCCCTTGCCGGCTGCCTCGACGCCGGAGACCAGTACGATGACCGGGATGTTGGTATCCCTTAGATCGCGCTGGACGGCCAGCAGCTGAGTGCGCAGCTCGTCCTGCTGCTCCTTGAACTCCTTCTTGCTGACGGATCGTCCGACCTTGGTTGCCTCGAACATGCGATGTCTCCTCGTCGAGCTCGGCATCCCTGCAGTTTAGGGGAAGCATCTCGAAAGTTCGCGGTGAATCTGACGACCAGGCGGTCATCCGACCGGCAAGGTCATGCCAGAAGCCCACACTTGACGTCGATCCGAAACGCGACAGACGCCTGCTGATGTAGCCCGGGCATCCAGAGACCGTCATCGACGACTTTAGGTGGATACCCTTGACCGTTTCCTAACATCCCTTCCTGTATGGACCAAGCCTGACCTGGAGCTACGCGCGGGAAACGCTCCGTCGCTTCCAATGACCGCAGAGCGGGGCGGGGCCTTAGCGCTCACTTGGCGCCCCGGTTGCGGCAGCCGATGTTCTTCGTATGCTGCCGGGCGCCACAGGGGGTGGCCACCGATCCGGCTCACGCTGTGAGACGTTGCTCTGCCGCCTCATGGGCTCTCACAGCAAGAGCAGGACAGCGCCATAGTGACTCGCGCTGCCCGCGAGCACGAAGAGGTGCCAGACGCCGTGACACGCGGGATACCAGTGATCGAGGACATAGAAGAGGATGCCTGCGGTATAGAAGATGCCGCCGACGAGCAGCCAGCGGAAGACCCCAGGTGGCAGGGCGGCGAGCACTGGCTTGAGCGCAAAGACGCAGAGCCAGCCCATCAGCAGATAGATCAGTACGGGGATCACGCGCGGTCCCTGGCGCGCAAGCGCGTCGAAGAGGATTCCGAATAGCGCCAGCCCCCAGATGGCTCCGAACATCAGCCAGCCCAGGGTGCCCTTGAGTCCGACGAGCGTGAAGGGCGTATAGGTCCCGGCGATCAGCA
>NZ_JAAIJQ010000050.1 GCF_010820565.1 Thiorhodococcus minor
CATAGGATCTTGGCCCTTGTCCCCTGGAACACTTAAATCTGACCACTGACCCCTGACCACCGACCACCGACCACCGACCACCGATTCCCGCGAGCCCCCCATGCCCAAGATCAACATCACCGACGTCATCCTTCGCGACGCCCATCAATCCTTGCTCGCGACGCGCATGCGGACCGAGGACATGCTGCCGATCTGTCCCAAGCTGGATGCGATCGGGTACTGGTCGCTGGAGTGCTGGGGCGGTGCGACCTTCGATGCCTGTGTGCGCTTCCTGAAGGAAGATCCCTGGGAGCGGTTGCGCAAGCTGCGCGAGGCGCTGCCGAATACGCGGCTGCAGATGCTGCTGCGCGGTCAGAACCTGCTGGGCTACCGGCACTACTCGGACGACGTGGTCCGCGCCTTCGTGCATCGGGCGGCGGACAACGGCATGGATGTCTTCCGCATCTTCGACGCGCTGAACGATCTGCGGAACCTCAAGACCGCCATCGAGGCGACCAAGGCGGCCGAGAAGCATGCCCAGGGGACCATCTGCTACACGGTGAGCCCGGTCCACGATGTGCCCGGCTTTGTCCGGATGGGCAAGGAGCTGGCGGCCATGGGGTGCGACTCCATCGCCATCAAGGATATGGCCGGCCTGCTGACGCCCTATGTCACGGCGGAGCTGGTCAAGGCGCTCAAGGATAGTGTCGATCTGCCGCTGCACCTGCACTCGCACGCTACCTCGGGTCTCGCCGACATGTGCCATCTCAAGGCGGTCGAGAACGGCTGTGACACCATCGATACCGCCATCTCCTCCATGGCCGGCGGCACCTCGCACCCGCCGACCGAGAGCATGGTCGCGGCCCTGCGCGGGACGGAGCACGACACTGGGCTGGACCTGGAGGCCATCCAGGAGATCGGCATGTACTTCTATCAGGTCCGCAAGAAGTACCACCAGTTCGAGAGCGAGTTCACCGGGGTCGATACCCGGGTGCAGGTCAACCAGGTGCCCGGCGGCATGATCTCCAACCTGGCCAACCAGCTGAAGGAGCAGAATGCGATCGACCGCATGAGCGCCGTGCTTGAGGAGATCCCGCGCGTGCGCAAGGACCTCGGCTATCCGCCGCTGGTCACGCCGACCTCGCAGATCGTCGGCACCCAGGCGGTCCTGAATGTCTTGACCGAGAAGCGCTACCAGACCATCACCAACGAGGTGAAGCTCTATCTCCAGGGGCGCTATGGTTCCGCGCCTGCGCCCGTCAACCCGACGCTGCAGCAGCAGGCCATCGGCAAGGAAGAGCTGATCGACTGCCGTCCGGCCGACCTGCTCAAGCCCGAGCTCGATCGGCTGACCAAGGACATCGGCCCGCTCGCGGGCTCGGACGAGGACGTGCTGACCTTCGCCATGTTCCCGGAGATCGGCCGCGCCTTCTTGGAGCAGCGTGCCGCCGGCACTTTGCAGCCGGAGCCTTTGGAGGCGCCCAAGACTGCGACCAGCGAGGTCAAGTCCGCCCCGACCGAGTTCAAGATCAACGTCCATGGCGAGACCTATCACATCAAGGTCACTGGCGCTGGGCATAAGGAGCAGGCCGAGCGGCACTTCTACTTCACCATCGACGACATCCCCGAAGAGGTCGTGGTCGAGACCCTGGACGAGCTGGTCCTCACCGGCGGCACCGAGGGCGCGGTCAAGAAGGCCATCGCCGGCAAGCGTCCCAAGCCCAGCCAGCCCGGGCACGTGACCACCTCCATGCCGGGGAACATCGTCGAGGTGCTGGTCGAGGAGGGCGATACCGTCACGGCCGGGCAGTCCGTCCTCGTCACCGAGGCCATGAAGATGGAGACCGAGATCCAGGCGCCGATCGACGGCACCGTGACAGGCGTCTATGTCAGCAAGGGGGATGCGGTGAATCCGGACGAGGTGCTGCTGGAGATCTCGGCCTAAGCGAGGCCGCTGCTCCAGCCCAAGCATCGCCCGCAAGCGGGCTCCTACGGAGACGGGCGCTTAGGAGCCCGCGCCTTGATCGCCAGTCGGGCCGGTAGGGTGGACGAGCGAGAGCGAAGTCCACCGAATCCCGCGCCCGCGCTGGTGGACTGCGCTGCGTTTGCCCACCCTACAGCGAGAGGTCGGGCCAATCGATGATCGACGCCGGCGTCCGCTTGCGGGCGACTTCAAGCCGGCAAAAAAATGCGAATAGCCTGCCGGTTCTTTCGACGCTCAAGCGCGCGAGGCTTCATCCGCGGAGGACGCCCATTCGCTCTCTCTGTGCGCCCGCAGGTATTGCTCCAAAGTCTCCGCATCCAGCGGCCTGGAGAAGAGGTAGCCCTGGCCGATCCGGCAGCCTTCGCGGACCAGGAAGTCGAGCTGCTCCTTGGTCTCGATGCCCTCGGCGAGGACCTCGAGCGAGAGGCTGTGTGCGAGCCCGATGACGGCCCGCGCGATGGCTGTGTCGTTCTGGTCGGCCGGGAGGTCGGCGACGAAGGATTGGTCGATCTTGAGCTTGGTCAGCGGCAGGGAGCGCAGATAGCCGAGGGACGAATAGCCGGTGCCGAAGTCGTCCACGGCGATCCGGACCCCGAGCTTGCGCAGGCGCGCGAGCCGCTTGGCCGAGAGCTTGGGGGCCTGCATCATGATGGACTCGGTGATCTCCAGCTCGAGCGATTCCGAATCCAGGCCGCTGTCCTCCAGGGCGATGTGGACCATCTCGACCATGTCCTCCTGGTCGAATTGCTTGACCGACAGATTCACGCTCATGAGTGCGGTCGTGGGCACCACGGCCGTCTCCTGCCACTGCCTCATCTGGCGCGTCGCCTCGCGCAGCACCCATTCGCCGATCCCCAGGATGGTCCCGGACTCCTCCGCGAGCGGGATGAAACGGGCCGGCGAGACCAGACCCATCTCCGGGTGCTGCCAGCGCACCAGGGCCTCCACCCCGCGCACCGCGCCCGTGGCCAGATCGAGCTGCGGCTGGTAGTGCAGGACCAGCTCATTGCGCAGCACCGCCTGATGCAGGCTGGCCTCCAGCAGCACGCGCTCGAAGGCCTTGGAGGTCAGCTCCTGGGCGTAATACTGATAGGTATTGCGTCCGTCCTCCTTGGCCCTGTGCATGGCCGCGTCCGCATTGCGGACCAGCTCGTCGACGCTGGTGCCGTGCTCGGGGTAGAGGCTGAGGCCGATGCAGGCGCCGAGAAAGAGGCCGTGGCCGCGAACCTGGAAGGCCTCGGCGAAGAGGCCGAGGATCTTGCGCGCGACCAGGGCGGCGTCAGAGTCCCGCTTGATCTCGGTGAGGATGACGGCGAACTCGTCGCCGCCCATGCGGGCCACGGTATCGTCCTCGCGGAAGAGGGTACGGAGCCGCTCGGCGACGGCGCGCAGCACCTCGTCGCCATAGTTGTGATCGAAGCTGTCGTTGATGTGCTTGAAACGGTCGAGGTCGACGAAGAGCACGGCGAGCTTGGTGCCGCGTCTGTGGGCGCGGCGGATCCCCTGGCTGAGCCGGTCCGCGAACAGGAGCCGGTTCGGCAGCCCGGTCAGAGCGTCGTGCTGGACCAAGTGCGCGTAGCTCAGGTCCTTCTCGCGCAGCTCCTCCATGAGCGCGAGCTGCTCGGTGATGTCGCGCGAGGACTCGATGATGCCGATGAGCGCATGATCCTCGTCGCGCAACGGGGTGGCGACCACCTCGAAGGTCCTCGGCTCGCCGTTGCGTCCGCAGTGGTTGTGGATGACCTTGCAGGGGCGGCCGGTGGCCAGGACTTCCAGCAGCGGACAGGGATGGTCCTCGCCCGAGCAGGGCTGCTCGCTGCCATGAGAGATCTGGTGACAGGTCAGTGCGGTGGGGCCTAGCTGAGCCGCCGCGGCCGTCTGACTCGCGACGCGGTTCATCCGCAGGATCCGATAATCGGTCCCGATCACCATGATGGGGTCGTCGATGCCGTCGATGACGTTCTGCAGGAAGGCCCGCTCGGCCTCCAGGGCCTGCTTGGCGCGCCGCTCCTCTGTCATGTCGAGCGCGGTGAAGGTCGTGCCCGCCGTCGGCTCGTCCTTATCGATCGGGGTCGCGCTGACGAGGACGTCGATGTGGTCGCCCGTCTTGCGTTGGAGGTGCGTGTCGAGACACCAGGTTCCGGTCCGCTCTATCTGTGCCCAGGTCGTCTGGTCGACATGGTCGAGCTCGCAGTCGCTCGGATAGACCAGGCGCGCGCTTTGGCCCAACAGTTCCTCGCGCGAATAGCCCACCATGGTGCAGAAGGTCGCGTTGACCTCCTCGAAGACGCGCTGGCGCATGAGGCCGATCCCGATGGGGGCGGCGCGGAAGATGCTGCTCAGGGTCTGCTCGCGCGCGCGCAGCGCATGCTCCGCTCGCTTGCGCTCGCTGATGTCGCGGGCCACGCCGAGCCCCATCCAGCGCTCGCCGAGCTGCATCGCGGACAGCGAAAGCTCGATGGGGACCAGGCTACCGTCCTTGTGCCTGGCCTCCAGCTCCAGTGTCGTGCCAACGGCCGGGCCCTTGCCGGTTCTGGCGAAGTGTGCGATCCCGTGGCCTGCTGATTCCTGATAGTGCTCGGGTGCCAGGAGTGCGTCGAGCCGCTGCCCGATGGCCTGCTCCGCGCGATAGCCGAAGATCTGCTCGGCGGCCGGGTTCCAGGTGGTGATCCGGTCGGACGCGGCGTCCGTGATGATGAAGGCCTCGCGGATGCTCTCGAGCGCGGCGCGCAGCTGCTCCTCGCTCTCGGCTAGGCGCCGCTCGGCCGCCTTGCGCTCGGTGATGTCCTGGAGATAGCCCTCGAGGCGCAGGACCCGGCCCTCGCGATCCGTGATGGGGCGGGCGCGGCAGTGCACCCAGCGCTCCTCGCCGCTCGGCCGTCGGATGCGGTAGTCGATATCCTTCTCGCGGGCGCTCGCGACGCTGTCATCCAGCGATGTGTAGAGGTGATCGGCGTCCTGTGGCCTGATCAGGGGCCTCAGTGCCTCCTGAGTGGCGGGTGTCGTCGGATCCAGCCCCATGATCCGATAGACCTCCGCCGACCAATGTCCCGAGCGGCTGTCGGCATCCAGGGACCAAAACCCGAGCTGGGCACTGGCCTGGGCGTCGCGAAGCTGCTGATCGCGCAGCGCGATGGCGTCGGCCATGCGGTTGAAGGAGCGGGCCAGCTCGGCCAGCTCGTCGTGACCTGGAGCGGGGATGCGTGCCGCGTAGTCGCCCCGCTCGAGTGCCGCGGTGCCCGCTTGGATTCGCCGCAATCGGCCGATGACGAAGTGCTGCAGCAATGCGCCGCCGACCACGAAGAGGATGAGGAAGACCAGGGCGTGGTCGCGCAGGCTGGTGAGGAAGAAGGCGTTGGCGCGTGCCTCCAGGTCGTCGACCGCGAGTCTGATGCTGGTGATGCCCCGGATCGACCCTTCCGTGTAGCCGGATGCCGGGCTGAGCTGTCCGGGTTCGGACTCGGCGCGATCTGCGGGGCCGCCATGGCAGGCGAGGCAGTAGGACTGGGTGCGAATCGGCTGCGTGTAATAGTAGAAATGCCTGCCATCCGGCGCCTCGAAGGGCGTCAGCAGCTCGTCCGCATCGGCATTCGCCGCAAAGTAGGCAAGCGCCTCGGACTCGACCGCGTCCGGGCGGTTGCCGGGATTGGGGCTCTCGACACTCGCGATCTTGATTCGCAGCTGGCTGGCGTCCCGAGCGCGCATCTCATCGGTCATGCGTGCCATGGCGTGAATCGGCAGCAGGCTGACGGTCTGGTCGGTGATCGGCTGGTCGCTGGCCAGGAAGAGCTGGCTGTAGACCTCTTTGGTTGCCGCGAGCACGGCACGCAGGGTGTGCGCCTCGATGAGCACGGCCTCGACGATGTCCTGCCGCGAGGAGCGGTAGTGGTCGACCTGCACGGCCAGGAAGCCCGCCAGCACCGCGACCCCGGTCGCGAGCCAGATTTCGAGCTGAAGGCGCGATAGCCGCGGGCGCTTGCGCATCTCAGCCGTTCGTCACCGTCGATGCGCCTCCCTGCGGCCTTTCCGGATGCCGATTCCCTGGAAGCGGAGTCCGCCCCTGCGGGAAGGCGCCATGCGCTCCAGCCGCTGTGGCGGAGCGCAGCCGGATCATCCTAGATCCGGCGGTTGGACGGCCTCCAGGGTGCGTCCAGCGTGGTGTCTGGCAAGGCGCAACGAGGCGTCGTAGTTGTTCTACGACAACGCGTTGCAACGCAGCCAGACGCCGCGCGGGGCGTGCACTGGGGGCCGTAGCGACCTTCACCCGGCGGGTGAGCAGCAGAAAGCCAGGATCTCGATCATGATCCATGTGTTGCATGGAGTGCCAAGCGGTCAACTGCCGGATCTAGGATCATGGGAGGGGCCTTCGGTGGGGGCCTGATCGAGGCCTTGTCGTGGGGCATCGGGCAGTGGTCCGAGGTGAGGTCGCCTGAAGCAGATACCCTACTAAAGTAGTAATTTTCAGGTCCCAGGTCCAGGGGCGGCACCTGGGTGCGATTCCCGGCCGCGCGGGGCATGCGTTGACGGCTCGGCATCCTCAGGCCCAGGCCGCCGCAAGCGCCTCCGGCGGCAAGGGGCGGCCGAACAGGTAGCCCTGCGACTCCAGACAGCCTTCCTGGCGCAGGAAGCCGGCTTGCTCCTCGGTCTCGACGCCTTCCGCCAGGGTTTCGAGTCCCAGGCTGTCGCCGAGCGCGATGACGGCACGCACGATGGCGTCGTCATTGTCGTCTTGCGTGAGATGCTCGACGAAGGAGCGGTTGATCTTGAGCCGATGCAGCGGCAGCCGTTTGAGATAGTCCAGTGACGAATAGCCGGTGCCGAAATCGTCGATGGCCAGGGTGATGCCGAGCGCCCTCAGGTCGCGCAGGGCCTCTACCGCACGCTCCGGGTGGCGCATGATGGTGGATTCGGTGACCTCCAGCTCCAGGCGCTCGGCGCTCACGCCCGAGGCGACCAGAACGGCGCGCACGCGGTCGACCAGCCGCCGGCCTTCGAGCTGGTGGACGGAGAGATTGACCGCGAGCCTGGGTATCCGGAAGCCTTGCCCGTCCCAAGCCGCCAGCTGCCGGCAGCTCTCGCCCAGCACCCAGGTACCGAGCTGATCGATCATGCCGATGTCCTCCGCGAGGGGGATGAAGCGCGCCGGGGCAATCGGCCCGAGCTCCGGGTGCTGCCAGCGGCACAGGGCCTCGACGCCGATGAGCTGGCCGTCCGCGAGCCTGATCTGAGGCTGGTAGTGCACCGCCAGCTCCTCGCGCTCGATGGCCCTGCGCAGGTCGGTCTCCAGCCGGAAGCGGTCCTCGGCGCCCTCGGCCATGCTCGGCTCGAACAGCGCGAAGGCGTTGCGCCCCTTGTCCTTGGCCCGATACATCGAGATGTCCGCGTGACGCAGCAGGGTGTCGATGTCGTGCCCGTCGTCCGGGTAGATGCTGACGCCGATGCTCGCGGTGACGAAGAGGTCGCGGCCGTGGACGTGGAAGGGCTGGCTGAAGATCTGCAGGATGCGCTCGGCGAAGACGGCCGCGTCATCCGGGCGCGCGATCTCCTCCAGCACGATCACGAACTCGTCGCCGCCCAGGCGGGCGATGGTGTCCTCGGCCCTGACCTCGAGGGCGAGCGATTCCGCCGCGCGCTTGAGCACGGCGTCACCGAAGAGATGCCCCAGGGTGTCGTTGATGACCTTGAAGCGGTCGAGGTCGATGAAGAGGAGCGCCGCCTTGCGCCGGTTGCGGCTGGAGCGCTGGATGCAATGCTCCAGCCGGAGCTGAAAGAGACTGCGGTTGGGTAGGCCGGTGAGCGCGTCGTGATGCGCCAGGTAGGCGAGCTGCTCTTCCGAGCGTTTGATGTGGCTGATGTCGCGAAAGACGCCGACGTAGTGGGTGATCTCGTCGGCGCCGTCGAGCACGGCGCTGATGGTCATGAGCTCCGGATAGACCTCTTCGTTCTTGTGAAGGTTCCAGATCTCGCCGCGCCAAAAGCCTGTCTCTTCGAGCGATCTCCACATGGCCTGGTAGAAGGCGGCGGGGTGCCGGCCCGATTTGAGGATGCGCGGCGTCTCGCCCAGCACCTCCTCCTCGGCGTAGCCGGTGATCTCGGTGAAGGCCTTGTTGACGGCCAGGATGCGCTCGTCCGGATCCGTGATCACGACGCCGTCCGCCGTGCTTTCGAAGACGCGCGCCGCTTGCCGCAGCGACTTCTCCGCCTCCACGCGGGCGGTGATGTCCTGCACGGCACCGACGAGTCTGTCGATGCGGCCGTCGCTCAGCACGGGCTGACAAGTCAGCTGGAGCCAGGTTTGGCGGTCGTCACGCCCCGCGAGGCGCACTTGAAGATCATAGGGGTGCCCCTGGGCGATCGCATCCCGGTTCGCGGCTTGCAGCTTCGGCCGGTCTCTGGGATCCACGAGCGGAGCGAGATCCGTTAGCCTCGCGACCCGCGCGGGCTCGACCTCGAGGATCTCGCGCGCCACCTCGGTCAGGTTCAAGCGCTGGCTGATGGGGTAGAGCTCCCAGCCGCCCACTTTCGCAAGACGTCCGGTCGCATTCAGCAGCTCCTCGCTGCGCTCCAGGGCGTCTTGGAATTCCTTGCGCTCGGTGATATCCAGGGCCGTGACCACTAGGCCGCGCTCGGGGTTGTCCGTGTCGAGCGGGCAGGCCGAGATGAGGACGTCCAGCGGCCTGCCGTCGCGTCTGCACCATTGCGTCTCGACGGCGCGGACGGCCGGGCTGGTCTCGGCGTACGGGGGCTCCGCGCCGACCTCGCGATAGGCGGCATCGCTGCAATAGAGGGCGCGCGCATCCACACCGATCAGCGCGTCCCCCGGATAGCCGAGCATGTCGCAGAGCGATTGGTTGGCCTCGCGAATCACCCTGTCCTGCGAGACCCCGATGCCGACCCGGGCGGCGCGGAAGATCGCCGAGAGATGGCGCTCGCGCTCCATGACCCGCGCCTCCGCCGCGCGCCTGGCCCGCTCCTGCGCGAAGCCATCGAGGGCGAGCGACACGTCGGCGGCCATTTCTTCGAGCAGGCCCGTGATGTCCGGGGCGAAGAAGTCCTCCTCCTCCGCGTAGAGGTGCATGGCCCCCAGCGGGCGGCCGTCACGCCTGAGCGGATAGATGCCCGCCGTGCGGAGCCCTTGCTCGGCCAATGACGCCAAGCCTTCGTCATCGGCGGCTTGGTCAAGGACGTCGCGCACGCTGGCATGCTCCACCAGGCCGTTCCGCGCCTGGCGCCTGTCTCTTGTGACCCTGCGCCCGAGTTGCTCGGCGAGCTCTGCGCTGATGCCCTGCACGGCGGTCACGTGCGGCCCCTGGCCCTCTTCCGTTGCCAGCATGATGGCGCAGGCGCGCACGCCCTCGAGCTCGACGGCGATCTTGCAGACCGCGCCCAAGAGGCTGGCCTCGTCGCAACAGCGCACGATGGCTTGACTGCATCGACTCAAGGCGTCGTAGAGGCTCGTCATGCGCGCGGCTAGCCGCTCGGCCGCCTTGCGCTCGGTGATATCGCGATTGACTCCACGGCGTCCGAGGTAGCGCCCGTCCGCTGCGATCACCGCCTTGCAGACATGCTCGATCCAGCGGATCTGGCCATGGCGGTCGACGATGCGTAGCTGCATCAGGCTTCCTTCGGAGGAAATCGCCTCCCGCGTCTGGGTGTGCGCGATGTGCCGGTCCCAGTCCGCGAGATCCTCGGGGTGAACGAGGCTTCGGAACAAGTCCGGGTCGGCGAGAAAGGCCGCGGCGTCATAGCCGCTGACCGCGCTGCAGGCGGGCGAGACGTAGCGGTAGCGACCGCTGGGCTCGAGCCAGTACTCCCATTCCGGATTGTGCTCGGCGAGCACCTGGAAGCTCTCCATGCTGTCGCGCAGTCGGGCCTCGTCCCGGCGCCGGGCGAGGAAGGCGGCGACGTGGCGACCGACCGCATCGAGCAGGGCCTGCTCCTCATCGAGAAAGAGCGGGAGCTCGGAAGCGAAGGGCGGGGTCCGGTAGGCGACGCAGATCTCGCCCTCGCGATCACCGTCGACGGGAAAGCGCGTGCTTTGCGACCAGGCGGTCGGTGCGAAGCCCGGGGTCTGAAAGCCCGCGTCCGGCAGCCGAATGGCGGCCTCCGCCAGCTCCGGGAACTGCCACGCCTGCGGCAGCCGGTCAACGACGCGCTGGAGGACGCTGTCCTCCGAGTGGCCGTCCCCCGTGGTTTCGATCAAGACGTCGTGCAGCGCGGCGAGCTCCTTGAGCCGCTCCTCCAAGGCCGCTTCGCTGTGGCGCAAGCGCGCGCCGGTCTCGATGAGCTCCAAGCGCTGCCGGATCGCCTCGCTGCGATCGAGCACGGCGCAGACGAACTGCGACAGGTCGCCATGGGCGCCCGGCAGTGGCGCGATGTGCAGATCCCCTAAGAAGCCTGCTTCAGTGCCGTCGTTGAAACGGATTCCCTCGAGCGTGATGCGTTGCGTGCTGCCCAGCTTGGACCAAGCATCGATCGCGCTGCCCCGGTCCTCCGCACCGATCATGCGCGAGAAGAAGTGCTGGCGCAGATGCGAGGCCTCCAGATTGAAAAGCTTCTGGGCCGCGCCGTTGCTCTCCTTGACCAGTCCCTGGCGGTCGATCACGAGACTGGCGACGGGCAGCCCCTGGAAGAGCGCGGTGAAGCGCATCAGGGCCTCCTGCGTGCCGGCGTGACTGCGGATCAGCTCTTCATTCTGGATCTCCAGCTCCGCCTGGTAGATGCGCAGGTTCTCGACCAGGGCTCGGGCGCTGATGTCCTCCTTCCGCAGGAGCTGCTCGGCGAGGTCGAAACGCTTTTGGCGCAATGCGGCCAGGGCACGGGCCTTGACCTGCTCCGTCGGCAGCTCGAGTGCCTCGAGGACGGCGTCTCTTGGGTCTTCGTCTGTGCTCGGCTCGCTCATGGGACTGGCGGGGCCCTTGTTCGATGATTCTCGGTTCTGGCCTTTCCCTGCGTGATGGCTTCTAGGCGCGCACCACGTCTCCCGGTGCGCGCCCGATGGGCTCCCGCGCCCAGGCGGCGGGAGCTTGCCGCCTGTCGCGATCAGCAGGCGGGCGCTGCGCTCGCGGGCTCGGCGCGATCCGCCGCCATGGCGGGCTTGACCGCCGCGAGCAGCTCGGCGGTGCGAAACGGCTTCGCGAGGCAGGTTTCCGCGCCCGCCTCCAGGATCAGGTCGCGATTTTCGGGGCTGTTGTAGCCGGTCATGGCGATGACGCGGATGTGTCGGGTCTCGGGGTCGTTGCGCAGGCGCCTGCAGATCGCGAAGCCGTCGACGCCTGGCAGCATCAGGTCCAGCAGGACCAGGTCGGGCTGGAAGCGCTGCAGCCGCCGCCCGGCCTCGAAGCCTTCGTAGGCGTTGTCGATCTCGGGCGTTGGCTCGAGCGTGCTCAAGGCCTCGTTCACGAAGGCCGCGAACTGAGGGTCGTCCTCGACGACCAGGATGCGCATCCTGTCGCGCAGGGCACCGCCGAGACCCATCCCGTTGCGTCTGGCGAAGTCCCTCAGCTGCAGGGCGTCGAACCTGCGGTGCCCCCCGGGCGTGGTATGCGCGTGCAGCTTGCCCTTGCGCGCCCAGATGCGGACGGTAACGGGCGAGACCCCCAGGAGCCGCGCGGCCTGGCTGGGCGTCAAGAGGTCTTTCGTGACCATGTCGGTTCCTCCTGAGGAGTGCATGCTCAAAGCCTTTTGGTGCCTAAGTATATCGTTTTTATCGATTCAGTCAGCGGTCTCGGTTTGCCGCTCGTGGGGGGGGGGGGCGGGGGGATCGGAGAAAGGAGGCCGCAGCCGCGCGGATCCCGAGCGCGATGGATCTAGAGAGTGCCGCCAGCCGCCAGCAATCGGCCTCCAGCTGCTGGCTTGCCGAGGTCTTCGCAAATCGCGGCCTGCACCTTGAGTAGAGCTGCCAGTGGTCACCGGCAGCCAGCTTAACGCTTGGTTTCGGAGTCGCTCTTGGGTGCGCTGCGACTTGCCCAACGGCCGAGCGGCTGATCAGCGAGGAAATAGGGGAAGTGTCTGATTATCGTTTTCTGGAGGCTGGAGGCTGGAGGCTGGAGGCTGGAGGCTGGAGGCTGGAGGCTGGAGGCTGGAGGCTGGAGGCTGGAGGCTGGAGACTGGAGGCTGGCAGCTCTCTTCATGATCACCTGTGTCGAGAGATGCCTCCGAGTGTGGTCTTTCGCTCGGCCTTGTCCCGATACATGGCCTGGTCTGCCCGGCGCAGCGCCTCGCGCAGCTCGGCCGGCTCCGAGGCCGTGCCCGCGCCGACCGAGATATGGATCGGGAAGACTTTGTCCTTGCGGTTGGCCTTGGCTTCCGCGCCGCGGAGCCTCTCGAGCGTGGCGCTCGCCTGCGATGCGTCTGCCCCCGCCAGGATGATGGCAAACTCGTCGCCGCCGAGACGGGCCAGGACATCGTCATCGCCGAGGCAGGATTGGAGGACTTGCGCGGCCTTTTGGATGAGCAGATCGCCGACGTGGTGGCCAAGCTCGTCATTGACGCGCTTGAGGCCGTCGAGGTCGGCGATGACGAGACTGACGGGATAGCGGCCCTGCTTGCTCAGGCGGCTCAGCTCGTCGTCGAAGAAGGCGCGGTTGTGCAGCCCCGTCAGGCTGTCGTGCTCGCTGAGGTAGCGGATCTTCTCCTCGGCGATGCGCTTGTCGCGCAGCGCCTGGATCATCTGGTTGAAGGCGTCGGAGAAGTCGCCGAGGAAGTCGACGTGCTGCTCCAGGTCGCCTTGGGCGACTTGCTGGGTCTGCCAGGTGAGGTGGCGGAGGCTGGACTGGAGCTGCTTGAGGGGTCCGAGCAGGTGGATGCCCTGAGGCGAGTCATGGCTGAGGTCGCCGTTCGCCAGCGCGATGGACAGGCGCCGCAGAGCGGAGAGGGATTCGAGCAGCGCGTCGAGCCGCTCGGCGAGGCACTGCAGCTCGTCCGACAGCCCCTCCGCCCGGATTGGCGTGGCGGCCCTGGCGGAAAGCAGCGCGTCGATCTGCCGGGCCGCGGCCGTCAGGTAGCGGCGATCCGCCTCATTCATTCCGGAGCGATGGCGAAGCGGCAGGTGCGGTCGCCTGTGGCCCAGCAGTCGATCTCCTTCACGGAGAAGCTCCGACCGTTATAGGCATGGAGAATGCCTGCGATGAAGCCTTCGTCATAATCGCACACTGTGGTGCCCGAGACCGGCAGCCCGGAGCAGTCCAGGTCCTCAGAGACGGTGATCGTCAGGCTCTGGCCCTCCAGGTCCGCATGCTCGATGCGCATCACACCGATCCCCAGCTCCTTGAGCTTGGACTGAAGATCGGCCAGGAAGGCGCTGAGCGGCTTGCTGGTGTCGAGGGTGTTGACGCACAGCTCGCGTCCGGCGATCCAGCCCGATTCGCGCAGGATGTCGCTCGCCACGCTGTCGCCATAGCGCTTGCTCAGGGCCTCCCGCATGCTGTACTGCGCCAGCCGATAGACCGCGACAGGCATTTGCTGGCCGAGGTTGGGGCGTCCGAGCTCGATGTCTCCGAGGTCCGTCCACTGGAAGTCGTACTGCGTTCCGAAGGCAGGGGTCATGACAGAGGCCTCGCTCTCAACACCTTGGGGTTTGGACCTGGCTTGATTCTAGATCATCGCCGCCCCGCGCTCGGCGTCGGCCGAGCAGCCGTCATCCATTGATGCGCCGGCAACGGCGATCGGGTCCCTCAACCCGAGATTCTATCGCTTTTATCGAATCCCGCTAGAATCGACCGGCTAGGATGGCCTGGGTCTTGATATGGGTCACCACCAAGGGCGCGGGTGCCTGTCGAGTGAGGCGAAGACCGCTCGCGGCGGGCGCCAGCGCGTCGGGTGGCCAGTGGGGGTTGCGGACTTGCGGGAAAGACAATGGCGAATGCGATGACAGATGCCTTGCTCGAGCTGGTGCTCGCGGAGTGGGGGCCGGGAGCCATGCTGTGCTGGGGCGCGGACGGGACCCTGGCTGCCATGACGCAGGGCTTTCATGACCTCTTCGGCTTGGTCGATTGCGCCGACGCCGAGGTGGAGCGGATCTGGTCGCGGATTCGGGGGCGTTGCGCAAGCGATCCCGGCGACCTGGCATCTGCATTCGCGGGAGCGGACGACTTTGACCTGGTGATCCTTGCGGAGGGCGCGCCGCGCTCGATCCGGCTGGCGTTGCGCAGGCTCGCTCGCCCCATGCCTCTGACCGCCCTCTTGGCGCGGGATGTCACGGATCTCCAGCGCAGGGAGCGGGATCTGCGCGCGCAGTCCGATCTCCTGGAAGGCATCTTTCGCCGGCTCCCGGTCGCGCTCGCCGTGGTGGACGAGGATCGCCGCGTCCTGCGTGTCAGCGATGCCCTGGAGGATCTGGTGGGCGATGGGCTCGACGAGATCCTCGGGGAGTCGACGCGACAGCTCCATGTGGACGATGCGAGCGACGAGCGCGCGGAGGCGCTGCTCGAGGCACCCGTGGGGCATCAGCTGCTCATGCAGGCCAGGCGCAAGACTGGCGAGGTCTTGGACGTCAAGGTGACCCTGTCCGCCTTGGACGATGGGCCGGGCGATGCCAGGCTCCACATTGCGGCGGCCGAGGACGTCACCGAGCGCTTGCGCCTGGATCGGGAGCTGAGGCGTTTCCGGGACATGGTCGCGGTCAGTCGCGATGCCATTGCCTTGATCGATCCCGAGCTGAGGTTCCTGGTCGTCAATCCCGCCTATTCCAAACTCTGGGGGCTGAGCTCCGATGCGCTGGTCGGTCGCAAGGTGGAGGAGATCGTCGGCGCCGAGCGCTTCGAGGCCAAGCTCAAGGACAGGCTCTTGAGCTGCCTGCGCGGTGAATTCGAGGTCCTTCCCGTCGTCGAGGAGATCGACGGCTTTCCAGACCGCCCGCGCTGCCTGGAGGTGACCTATACGCCGCAACGCGATGCGGATGGCGTGGTCGCGGGCGTCCTCGCCAACCTGCGCGATGTCACCGAGCGTGCGCTCGCCGAGGCGGCCGTGCGCCGCAGCGAGCGGCACCTGGCGAGTGTCTTTCGTGCCGCGCCCATTGGCATCGGCGTCGTCAAGGAACGGGTCTTTCAGCGGGTCAACCCCAAATTCTGCGACCTGCTCGGTTATCGGGAGGAGGCGCTGATCGGGCGTAGCGCGCGGCTCCTCTATGTCGACGATGCCGAGTTCGAGCGCGTAGGGCGCGAGAAATACGCCATGCTTGCCGAGCGCGGCGTTGGGGAGGCCGAAACGCGGTTTTGCCGGCGCGACGGTGGCGCCGTCGATGTGCTGCTGCGGTCGGCCTGGCTGGACCAGAGCCGTCCGGAGGCGGGGGCGACCTTCACGGTGCTCGACATCTCCGAGCGCAAGCGCCAAGAGCGGGCGCTTCGGGAGAGCGAGCAGCGTGCGCGTGCCCTGCTGGAGGCGATGCCGGATCTCATGTTTCGGCTGGATCGGGAGGCTGTCTATCTGGACTACAAGGCCGCACGCGAAGACCTCGCGGCTCAGCACGTCGAGAGTCTCATCGGCCTGAGCGTGCGGGAGCTGGCGCCGGCGCCTTTTGCCGATCTCATCGAGGCGAAGATCGCCGAGACGCTGAGCACGGGCGAGCTTCAGGCGTTCGAGTTCGGCCTAGAGATTCCGGGCCGTGGGGTGCGCGATTGGGAGGCGCGCATGGTCCCGTCCGGCGCGGACGAGGTGATTGCAACGGTACGCGACCTGACCGCGCAGAAGGCCGACGCCGCCCGTCTGCACATGCTCTCGCGGGTGGTCGAGCAGTCCGCGGACGCGGTCTTGCTGACCGATATCGATTTCCGGATCAACTACGTCAATCCTGCCTTCGAGGCGCTGTTCGGTTGGACCCTCGATGAGCTGCGCGGACGCTCGCCCGATATGCTCAACGCCGAGCTGGATGCCGGGGCGCACCAGCAGGAGATCTACGCGCGCTTGGCGGCAGGCGAGCAAGTCGCCGCAGAGGTGCTCAACCGCCGCAAGGATGGCTCCCTCTTCCACTGCCGCTACTGGGTCTCGCCCTTGCATGACGAGCAGGGTGCGGTCGTGGGCTACATGGGCTCTCAGCGCGATGTCTCGACACGGGTTCAGGCACAGCAAAAGCTCGCGGCGAGCGAGGCACGCTATCGAATGCTCGCCGAGCATTCTTCGGACCTCATCGCCAAGCACCGCCTGGATGGCCGCTTTCTCTATGTCTCGCCATCCTGTCATACCCTGCTCGGCTATGAGCCCGAGGAGCTGCTGGGCCGCTCACCCTACGACTTCTTCCACGAGGACGACCTCGACGCGGTTCGCACCTCGCATGACACCGTCCTGAGCAGCCAGTCGGTCTATCGGGTGCAGTATCGCATGCGCCGCAAGGACGGCAGCTGGATTTGGCTCGAGACCAACAGCCATCGGGTTGCCCATGCGGACAGTCCGCCAGGCTTCGTGATCCTCTCCCAGTCCAGGGACATCACGGAGGCACTGCAGCTGCGCCAGGCCATGGCGCAGAGTCAGAAGATGGAGGCCATCGGCCGGCTCACAGCCGGTATCGCCCACGACTTCAACAACATTCTGGGCAGCATCCTGGGCTTTGCCGAGCTCTCGCGGCTGCATAACGCGGGCGCCGATGCCAAGCTGGAGGGCTATCTGGAGCAGATCGATATCGCCGGCGGTCGGGCGCGCGACCTGGTGCGCCAGCTCCTGGTCTTCAGCCGCGGCGACAGCACGCTCGGGGCGCAGCCGATGCCACTGGAGCCCATGGTCAAGGAGGTCCTGAAGATGCTGCGCCCGGCGTTGCCGCCCGATGTGCGCGTTCGGCTCGAGGGCGTTTCCGAGGGCTTGATCGTCGAGATCGATCCGTTGCATGTTCAGCAGATGTTGTTGAATCTGGTGCTGAACGCCCGCGACGCCATGCCCAAGGGTGGCGAGATCCGCTTGATCTTGGGCAAGACGGAGGCCGACGATACGTGCGCGATTTGCCGCGAACGGGTCAGCGGCGACTGGGTCGAGCTGAGCGTGGCGGACAGCGGCTGCGGGATCCCGAAGGAGCACTTGGATCTGCTCTTCCAGCCATTCTTCACCACCAAGGAGGTCGGCGAGGGCTCCGGCATGGGGCTCTCCGTGATCGCCGGCCTGATGCGGACCTATGAGGGCCACATCCTGGTCAGCTCGCGTCCGGGCGAGGGCAGCCGCTTTCGGTTGCTGTTGCCGCCAGCGAAGCTGCGGGGAAGCGGCGAGAGCTGACTGTCCATCTGGCGGAGCCGCGAGGACGCGGCTTGCTGTCGCTGCAGCGTTTCCAGATCAGTGCCTGGCCGTCCCAGCGACAGCAGCCGTTGGGCGTTCGATCAGTGCGTGGCCGGGTCGTCCAGAGCCCGCGCGATCGCCTCCACCAGCTCAGGCAGCACGACGGGCTTGGTCAATACCTCGGCGATAGCCAGCCTCTCCCGACTGCCGGGCTCCAGGGGCTCGTCGTTTCCGGTGCAGAGAACGATTGGTATCGCGCGGTCGATCTCCCGGGTCTGCGCGATCAGCTGTCGGCCATCCATGCCCGGGAGGCCAAGGTCCGTCAGGACGAGATCGAAGCGCTCGGGATGGCTCGCCATGGCCTCCAGTGTTTCCGGGCCGTTTGCGGCCAGGGTGATCTCGGCGCCGGCGTAGGATAGGGTCTCGCGGTAATACTCGAGGAGACTCGAGGTCATCGTCCACGACAAGCAGGCGGGGATTCGAGGACGCCGGGGCCGACCTGTGCGCGGCTTCGGCGGGCGGGAGCAGTAAGCTGACAACAGTGCTCTGGCTGACCTCGGAGTCGATGAGCAGGTGTCCGCCCAATGGCTGTAGCAGACCGGCGACCGCAGATAGGCCCATTCCGGATCCCTTGCCGACCTCCTTCGTTGTGAAGAAAGGCTGACACAGCTGATCGAGCTGCTCGCTCGTTATTCCCTGACCCGTACCAGGATCTACGACCCTGCTACGGATGTCCCGCGAGCCAGGCAGCGCTTCACGGTGATGCGCTGGGCTCGAGCTGAGACGGTCAAGGTGCCGCCATGCGGCATGACGTCCCTCACGTGGATACAGAGATCCATCGGCGTCTGTTGCAGCTGCCCGCCTGGCATGCCGACGAGATCACGCCATGGCGGTCAAGCGGCGAAGAGCTCTTTGGCCAGGGCGCGCATCATTGGGAGCCGGTCGCGGACCTGCTCGCGCACCACTCCTGCGAATCGAGCCGTTGCATGGTCCCGCGCGAGCTGCCGTTCGTAGGGCTGGCGGATGGCCTCTTCGTCTTCCAGCAAGATGGATGACACCGCCCGCGCCGAGCGCACGACTGTCACCATGGGACTCACCCTTTCTTCCGCTCCTCGTCTCTCGGCGATCATCGGGTCCAGGATGCTCTCGGAAAGCCCCCAGGCCCGCCCAAGGTGGACGCCGGCCGCCGCATAGTCGGTCCCGATCCGCGAGCGCATCAGCTCGCCGAGGCGGTGCCCGGACCCCGTCCGCCTGCAGCGCAGCATGGAATCGAGCTCTGCGGGAAGCTGGCTGGCGAGCCAGAGCAGGCCGATGCGATGCAGCAGGCCGGCGGCATGCGCCGCTGGCGGGTCGAGCCTCAGTTCCCGTGCCGATAGCGTTGCGAATTCACGTGCGGCCGCGGCGGTGAGCATGGCATGCGTCCAGTAGTGCTCGCGATCGAAAGCCGGACAACGTTGTGGATTGAAGGGCGCGGCCACGCACACGGCGATACTGACGGTACGCACAATGTCCAGGCCGAGCCGTGTGCACGCCTGCTCCAGTGAGTCGATCGGGCGGGCGGGCGAGGACCAGCCGGAGTTGGCCAGCGCGATCAGGCGAAAGGTGATGCCGGGAAAGCGCTCCAGTGTGGCGACGATTTGCTGGAAGCTGTTGGTGTCGCTCGACAGCGCTTGCAGCAGGTAGGGCACGCCGGGCGCCAAGACAGGCGCGGCTCTGGCATCGAGGCGTGTCAACAGCGGATCACCTATCTGCGGGCGCTCGATCATGGCTCAACGGACGGCGCGGGATCCCCGGGCATCTCCTGCATCGCCGGGGCGAAGAAGTCGGTCGTCACGAGCGCGGGCACCCGCGTCGGCGGTACCGGCTTGCTGAAGCAATACCCTTGCGCTTCGTCGCACCCGATTCCCAGTAGGGCGCCGGCCTCGTCCCTGGTCTCGACGCCCTCGGCCACGACCCGGCATCCCAGGGCGCGCGCGAGGCTGACCACCGCGCCGACCATGCTCGCCGCAGTCCTGCTCTTCAGCATGGTGCCGATGAACTGTCGATCGATCTTGAGGCAATTGATCGGCAGATTCACGATCGAGGCCATGGATGAGCATCCCGAGCCGAAATCGTCCAGCGCCAACCTGATCCCACGGTCGCCGAAGGCGCGGAACCGTGCCGCAAGATCGAAATCGACCTGCGAGGAGCGCTCTGTCAGCTCGAGCTCGAGATCGGTCGGCGAGAGCCCGTTGTCTCGAGCTGACGCGACGACGAAGGGCAGCAGCTCCGGATTCTGGAAATGGGTGGGCGAGATATTGACCGCAAGCTCGAAATCGGGCAGGCCTTGGCGTCGCCATTCCGCAAGCTGCCGGCAAGCGGTGGTCAGCACCCATCGATCAAGCCGCTCGATGATGCGAATGCGTTCGGCTGTCTCGATGAATTCGTCGGCTGCCAATAGGCCGTGCTCCGGATGCCGCCAACGGACAAGGGCCTCGACGCCGCTCAGGCGGCCGTCTTGGAGATCGACCTTTGGCAGGTATAGCAGCTCGAGCTGGCCGTCCTCGATCGCAGTGCGCAGGTCGTTCTCCAATTGCAGCCGTTTTCCGGCCTGAGCGGTGAGCTTCGGTGCATAGAAGGCGTAGCGATGCTTGCCGGAGCTCTTGGCGACATACATGGCACTGTCCGCTGCCTTGAGCAAAGCCTGCGGCGCATAGGCGTCGGCGGGGAATCGCGCGATACCGAGACTGGCGCGCGGCTGGTGCAGCCTCCCCACCAAATCGACGGGCTCGTTGATCGCGCGCAAGTAGCGCTCGGCGGCGCTCCCCAGAACCACATCATCACCCCAACCATCGAGCAGGACGCAGAATTCGTCTCCACCGAGCCGGGCGGCGAAGTCCGATGCACGAAGCTCGTCCTTGAGCCGTTGGGCCACGATCTGCAGGAGTCGATCGCCAGCGTCGTGTCCAAGACTGTCATTGACGTCTTTGAAGGCGTCCAGGTCGAGGTAGAACAAGGCGAAAGGTGCTGCATGCCGCCGATGCGCCTTCACGCGGTTCTCGAGATGCAGTTGGAGGTACGCCCGGCTGGCCAGACCGGTCAAGGTATCCTCGTAGGCGAGCTGGCGGATCCGCTCCTGGCTTTCGCGCTGACGCGTGACGTCCTGAACCGTGCCCAGCAGGATGGCCGTCTCATCCTCCGCTCGCCCGATCTCTTGATGGATGAAGGTGACCCTGCCGTCGGGATCGAGCAGACGATAGTCCGAAACCGCAATTGCGGTTTCGTCGTCGAACGCCTCCATCTGCTGGCGCAGATCGTTCCGATCCTCGGGGTGCACATGCTCGAGATACTGCGCGAGCGTGATTTCGGTTTGCCTGTAGCCCAGGCCGCAGATCTCGGCGAGCTGCTCGGAGAGCACCAGCAGGTCGCGCCGCTCGTCCCAGCGCCAGTAGCCCAGTCTCGCCATGTGCTGGGTGGCTGCAAGCTGCCGTGTCAGCTCGCGCAGGGCGCGCGCGTCGGCCGCCGCGCGCAGCTGAAAGCCAATGCGTTGGGCAGTGACGGGATAGTTGAGCGGCTTGATCTCGAAGCCATTGGCCCCGGCCGTGAATGCCGAGCGGACCGCAAACAGATCGTCGGTGCCGGTGACCATGAGGATCGGGACATGCTTCATCGAAGGAAGTAAGCGCAGTTGGCGGCAGGTCTCGAACCCGTCCATGTCCGGCATGAGATAATCGAGCAGAACGAGCTCGGGGGCGTTCTCGCGACAGGCGGCAATGGCTTCCGCGCCGTTGGCCGCCTCCTTGATCGCGAACCTCTCAGCCGTGAGCGCCTCGCCGGCCGTGCTCCGAAACCTGGCATCGTCGTCCACGAGCAGGATCGTCTGCCCTTCGCCCGCACCCTGAAAGGGAATCGGGAGCGGCTTCGGGAGGACCAAGGTGGGTTGCTCGCGCAGCGCACGCAACACCGCCGGCAAGGCATCGCCCATCGCGTGGATTCGCCGATGCGCCTCCTCCAGCCGCCCATCCCGTGCAGCGGCCTCGGCGGCCGCGCACAGCTCGGCGAAGGCCGTGGCGCCGAGATTCATGCTGGCCGACTTGAGACTGTGTGCGATCCGCCGAACCGTCTCGGAATCTTGCCGCGCCGCGGCCTGCCGCAGCACGCCGAGATCGTCCGGCGCAGTCTGCAGATATGCGGCGATCGCGTTGCCGAGGATGTCTCTTCCGCTGCCCGCGCCGGCATCGCGCAACTGCCGGATCAGGCTCTCATCGAGCAGGCCCATGGCGTCTGGCTCGGCGGCGCGCTCGTGAGGATGCTGGAGAGCCTCGGTCGCTTCCGGGGTGTCCTCGGCGGCCGGCAGCCAGTTGCGGAGCATCGTCCGCAATGTCTTGCGTTTGAACGGCTTGCTCAAGTAGTCGTCCATGCCCGCGGCGATGCAGCGCTGTGGTGTCCCTTCCCGTCGGTCGGCCGTGAGGGCAATGATGGGCACCCGTTGGCGCCGCTCGCGCTCCTCGGTCCCTCGGATTGCCGTCGCTGCCGAGAAGCCATCCATCTCCGGCATGTAGCAATCCATGAAAACCAAGTCGCAGGCGTCCGCGGCGTAGGATTCCACGGCCTCCTTGCCCGTATGCGCCACCTGAACGCTTGCCCCCAAGGCTTCGAGCATGCCGACCGCCACCTCCTCGTTGACGCGATTGTCCTCGGCCAGCAGCACCCTGGCGTGATAGCGCCGAGCGCTCGACGGGGGGCTGGCCGACGGGGCTTCCGTCGCTTCCCCCCGCAGGCGCAGCAAGCAGCTCCGCAGTCGCTCGCGACGAACGGGCTTGTCAAGGATGCCGTCGATGCGGTAGCGAGGCGCAACGTCGGCGAGGTCCCGCCCTCCCCCGCGACGGAGCAGGATCAGCCGTGGCTGCGGGACATCTTCGCTCTCGCGGATGGCGGCAACCAGCTCCAGCCCATCGCCGTCCGGCATATCCTGGTCCAGCAGGACCAGCCGAAATGGTGCGCCGGAAGCCCCGGCTTGCCGCAGATGCCGCAGCGCCTGGAATGCCGAGCCCACGCATTCATTGGGCATGCCCCATGCGCGGAGCTGCTCATGGAAGATGCGGCGGTTGACTGCGCGATGGTCGACGATCAGCGCGCGCAGGTCCTGGAGCTGCTCGGGGGGCTGGTCCGAGGTTGCCCGCGCGTGGCCAGCGCGCAGCGGGACTCGACAATCGAAGCACGCCCCCTGGCCGATCACACTGCGCAGGGTGACCGTCCCACCCATCAGATCCACCAGTTGCTTCACGATCGCGAGCCCCAGTCCGGTACCGCTATGGCGCCGGGTCGTCGACGCATCGGCTTGAGTGAACGCATCGAAGATGTGGCTTTGCAGCGACTCCTCGATCCCTGGTCCGGTATCGATCACGCTGAGCTTTACGTCGCATCCCCCGGCTGGGTCGGCGCTGACCGAGGCCACGAGACGAACCTCCCCTTGCGCCGTGAACTTGACGGCATTGCCGAGCAGATTGACGAGCACCTGCCGTAGGCGCACCGCATCGCCGCGCACTTGTCCGTGCAGGTCGTGGGGGATGTCCGCGATCAGCTCCAAGCCTTTGCGATGGGCGGACTCGGCCAGCAGCTCCAGCGTGTCCTCGAGCAGCTCGCGCAGATCGAAGTCTTCCTCGACCAGCTCCAACCGACCGGCCTCGATCTTGGAGTAGTCCAGGATGTCGTTGATGACCGTGAGGAGCGACTCCGCGGAGCGATGTGCGTTTGCCGCCAGGCGCCGGGCACGCTCACTGAGATCGGCGTCCAGCAGCAGTTCCGTCATGCCCAGGACGCCGTTCATCGGAGTGCGAATCTCGTGACTCATGGTCGCCAGGAAGGCGCTCTTCGTGCGGCTCGCCTCCTCGGCGGCGTCTTTGGATTTAACCAGCTCGCGGGTGCGCTTCGCGACTTCGTCCTCGAGATTCTGCCGCTGCGCGAGCAGGCGTTCGCGGTTGGCGCGAAGATTCGAGTGCATCTGCCTGAAGACCCGACTAAGCTCGCCGAGCTCGTCGTTGCGCCGGATATCCATCGGCTCGACGTCATCGCCCCGACCGATTCGCTCCGCGCACTGCGACAGCTGCTTGATGGGTCTGACCAGGTTTCGCGAGACGACGACTGCCAGCAGGAGAGCGAGCATCAGCATCGCGCCCATGGTCCAGGCTGTCGTGATCAGGCTGCGCCGCGCGCCCGTTTCACTGATCGCCCGAAGGCGATCGCGTACCTCGGCGACGTCGCCGGCAATGGTGCTCAACGGCAGCCCGAGGCGCACGGTGCCGAGCCGTTCGTCGCCGATGGCCAGGGGCAGCGCAAAATCGATATGGTCGGAGGCTTGCTGAATCAGTAGACGCTCGGCTGCGACGGCGGCTGTCGTCAAGGCGTCGTCCGGCAGGTCTCCGAAACGCCTGAGCTCTTCGGTACCGTCGTGGATGAGCTCGCCGCGCGGACCGACGATGTAGACATAGAGCACCTCGTCTAAGTGCAAGGTCGTGCTGGTGAGCTCGTACATGCTCTGCATGTCGTACTCGTAGAGCGGATTGACCAGATTCGCCCCAAGCAGCCTGACCATGCTCTCGCCGCGATCTTGCAACTGCGCGATCAAGCGTTGCTCCATCTGCACCGCCGTCAAGACCGTCAGCTGCTGCGCGCTGTTGCGCGATTGCGCCGAAAGCACCGTGGCTAGGGTGACCACGGCCACCGTGACGAGCGTCAGAATCGTCAGGGTGTAGCGTACCTGGAGGGGTGACCGTGGCATCAGAGCGCCGTCTCGAGCCGCTCCTTGATTTTGCGGATCCTTTCGATGCCGGCGCGTACATCGACCCCGATCTCCTCGAACCGCGTGGTCTTCTGATAGGCCTGCAACGCCGACGCGGCATCCGGATCCTCGTGGGCGGTCAGCAGGAGACGCTTCAGCCGTCTCTTGACATCCGGCCGCAAGTCCTTGCGCACGATTTCAAGGGCGCGCGGGATGGGCTCGCTTCGGTGGAAGATCGACATCGCCGCCCGAAACGCCCTTGGCAGATGGTCTTCCTTCTCCCAATCCTGGTTGGCGAAGGCCCCGGCGTCGACCAGTCCCTTGTGGACCCAGGTGGACATGTTGATCTCCTGCTTCGCGAACACATAGCCGACCGCATCCGCTGAGGCTGCGTCTCGCGGTGTTTCCAAGCGCTCGAGCCGCAGGCCAGCGTCCGCCAGGATCGCCGCGGGAACGAGGAAGCTGGATGTCGACCCCGGATCCTCGAAGGCGATGACCCGCCCCACGAGGTCCGCCAGGGTCTTGACCCCGCTCTCCTTGCGCGTGAAGAAAACACTGTGATAGGTGGGAACGCCCTTCTTCCACTTGAGTGCCAGGATCTCGGCACCTGCCTGCTCCTCGAATTCGATCGCTGGAAACACCGTCTCGGTCACCCAATCGATTCGCCCGCTTCGCAAGTATCGAATCATCTGTCGGTTGTCGCGGGCCATCAGCACCTTGACCCGGTCGATGCCGAGATCGTGCATATTCGCTACAACGTAGTCGGCGATCGGCTTCAAGTAGAGATAGTGCTTCTTCGGGTTGGTGCTGATTTTGCCGATGACGAGTGTGCGATCGCGCGCCTCGTCGGCGGCGGACGCATCGCCGAGGGCCATGGCAGCCATCACGGCCAGCAGGACGAGAAGCGCGCGAGCGCGCAGCGTCGCGGCGTCTCTGCCAAGGGTTGGGGGCGGCTTTCGAACCTGCATGGCAGCTCTCCGGTGGCGCTCAGAAATCGATTTGCGCGCGCAGCTGAATGATCCTCGGATCGTCATCACCGGCCACGTCGCCGTCATCGTCCGCGTTGGCATCGTTATCGACACGGATGTAGTTCGCCATGAGGCGGGTGTGGGCGTTGAGATACCAATTGAGGCCGACGGTCATCTGACCCGCGCGGCCGCCGGCAACATCGTCGTCGTTGAGATCGAGCGAGCTGTAGCGCAGCGCCAACTCCCAGGCGCCGCCGGGGGCGATGGGGCGGATTCGCCCGAATTTGCCAGCCTTGGGCTTATAGTTGCGCGATTCGCCGGTGAGAAGCCAACTGCCGTACAGGTACCAGCCATCGAAGGCTAGATTCGACTGTCCGGCGCCGCGATCGACGGCCGCGGCGACGTATTCGCCTTGCAGCGAGAACGGCCCCTCGACCCATGCGGCTTCCAGGCCGGCCAGATCGAGATGGCTCACATCCGTGATGCGGCCGGTGTTCAAGTAGCGCACGTCGGTGATGTGGCTCTCCGGGCGCGTATCGAGCTCGATTTCCTTGGTCTCGTCGGGAACGCGGTGCGAGAGCGCCGCCCCGAAATGCAGCGCGCGACGATCCTCGCGCCAGGGGGCATAGGTCACTCGGCCAGTGATGCCCCATCCCTCGTCGCCCTCGTCGCTCACATCATCGTCGAACGACTCGCCGAAGACTCCGCCAGCCGCCGTCCAGCCCGAGCCGCGCGACCCCAGACCAATGCCGATATGCCTGCCCGGCGCCAACGCATTCGGCAGGGCGCGCTCCATGAACGTCATGTACTTGGAGCTGGTGAGCTCCTCCAGGCTGAACGGCTCCTTGAACTGCCCAACCCTGATGGTTGCCGGCCACAAGCCGAGATACTCGATGAAGGCGTCCTTGACGTCGGCGTCGCTGCCGGCGAAATCGACCCCGAGCTCGTAAGCGTAGTCGGAGAAGAGCATGCCCTCTGCCTCCAGTCTGGTGCGGCGCAGCTCGGTCCCGTCCCCGAGGTCGTTCGTGTCCTCGCGATAGAAGGCCGAGTCGATCATCAGCCGGCCACCGAGCCCGAAGCTGAAGGCACCGTCATCCGTGCTGACCTCGAGCCCGCCTGCGGTGTCAACCGCGACCCGCGGAGCCTCGGCTTCCAGTGCCTCGCTCGCGACGCCGTCATCATCGAGCGCACCCCGCAGCGAGTCATACTGCTGCTGTGTCAGGGTGCCGTTCTGCAGCAGCATCTCGAGCAAACGGTAGAACTCGGCCTCCCCCGCCGTTGCGGTGGCGGCAAAGAGAACAACCGTGGAAATCATCATTCCCCAATGCTTGGACGCGGACATCGTTGGGCACCTTTGTGAGGGTTCTGCGGCTCCCTGCCTTCTGGCCTGATTGCCGGATAATCCGATACCCAGTAGCGCCGAGTCGAGGCTCGCCCGGAAAGGGCGTCGGCAGACAGGTAGCCGCATTCGGGGCTATGTGACCACTGGCGCGATGCCGACGTCGGGCGCTCAGCCAACCCAGGCGGCATGAGGGGAAACCGCCTGCGCAGTGATGTGGATACTATCCGAGCCGGCGGTTTCGCGGTATGGCCAGGTTTCGCTTCCGAGATGTCGTTCAGAAAACAATCTGATCGCGCATCCCTTTGTTGGTGTCTGCGAAGCGGCCTGGTGGATGTCGCCCGGCAGTTGGCCCGTCCTACCAGGCTCTCACCCCAGTGTCGTGCTCAGCGGCAATCCTGCGTCCGCGCGTCTCGTCCACGGCGCGCGCGACCAGGAACGCCGCAACGAAGAGCAGGATGCAGAAGAGCACGGCCTTGTGCAGTCCGAAGAGCGCCTGGAGCAGCCCGATGGCGAGCAGGCCGAAGACCCCGGCCAGCTTCATGGAGAGCCCCCAAAAACCGAACATCTCCGCCGAGCGTGACAGCGGCGAGAAGAGCCCGACCAGGGTGCGGGTGGTCGACTGGCAGGCACCCAGGCTCGTGCCGGCGACGCAGCCGACCATCAGGAAGACGTACTGCGCCTGCCAGTCGAGTCCAAGTCGAGTCTGTGCGGCCGCGGCGATGGCCGGCGTCAGGTAGATCAGCAGGATGGCCAGGATCCAGAGCACGAGCGTCAGCAGATAGGTGCGCAGCGCGCCGATGCGGTCCTGGACGAAGCCGAAGCCGAAGGCGCCTGCCGCGGCCGTGATCTGGACCAGCACGAACATGAGGGTGCGCACGGACTCGTCCCAGCCGATGACTTGTGCCCCATAGATGAAGGCGTAGGTGATGATGATGCTGATGCCGCTCATGGAGAAGAAGACGGCGACCAGCAGCACGGCGAGATCCCGGTGGTCCTTGAGATGCGTGAGCGTCTGTCTGACGCGGTCGAGCCCCAAGCGGACGTAGCTGGCTCCTGGCGGCAGGGAGCGCGCCACGCCGGGCTCGCGCAGCCAGATGAAGGTCGGGATGGCGGCGGCCAGGAAGAAGAAGGCGGTCCAGGGGCCGACCCAGCGGATGTGCTCGAAGTTCTCCGCGCTCACCTCGCCCAGCAGCAGGACGACGAAGAGGGCCGAGGCCATGCCGCCGATGTAGCCCAAGGCCCAGCCGAAACCGGAGATCTTTCCCAGGTCCTCCGGCGGTCCCAAGCTCGGCAGGAAGCTGGCGATGAAGGATTCGCCGATCGAAAAGGCGAAGTTGGACAGGATCAGCAGCACCACGCCGAGCCAGGCGTATCCGGGGGCGACCCAGTAGAGCATGGCGGTGGTGACGACCGTCAGCAGATAGCTCGCGAAGAGAAAGCGCTTCTTGGCGGCCCTGTAGTCGATGATGGCGCCGACGATGGGCGAGCAGACGACCACCATCAGGTAGCTGACCGCCAGGGCGAGGCTCCACAGCAGATTGCCCAGCTTGTAGTCCGGCGCGTCGCCGACGATGACGCGGGTGAAGAGATCGCCGAAGACCACGGTGATGATGAGCGTGGTGTAGGCGGAGTTGGCGAAGTCGAACATCGCCCATCCGAAGATCTCGCGTCTCGGGGCACGTGTGCGTTGGGTCATGAGGCTGGCGGGCGGCCTTGGATCTGGGCTCTGGTGCGGGAGGGCGGACCTTGCCGTGGCCGATGGAGCGGCGGCTTGGCCGTCTGATCCCTCCGTGCGCCGGGCGGTGCGCAATGGTACCTCAAGCTGGCGGGGCGCGGGCCTTGGTCTGGACTGCGGCGGAGGTTTCCGGCGGTGGCTCAGGTGCCGGGCTTGGGGTTGAGGCCGAAGGGGAGGAAGCTGGTCTTGGGTGACTGCCGCTCGACTCTGCGGCTCGTCGGTTGAGTGCCATCCAAGAAGAGCAGCGTCTCCCAATCCGCGGTCGATAGCCAGCGCGTGCTGCCGATCGTCTCCATGATGCGCTCATGGCGGCGCTCCGCCTCTTCCAAGGCTGCTTGGGCACGCTCGCGCTCGCGGATCTCACGCTGCAGCTCATCCTGGATCGCGTCGGCGCGGGCGTGCGCGTCCAACGCGCTCCTCAGCAGGGTGAGGGCGTGGGAGCGGGCGTGCTCGATCGACTGATCGGCCGTGGCGTCGACCTGCTCCTCGGTCTGCGTAACTTGGCGATCGAACACCTGATCGAGGTCGGTGACGACCAGGGAGCGCGCGGCATTCGTCTCGGGTGCCACTCGGTTGACGCTGAAATGGAGATGCCGGACCTGGCCATCGCGTGTCGGGATGCGGTGGCTGGCGCGAACGGGCTCGGCTGCAGCGGTATCGAGCCACGTGGACATCTCCTTGGCGACCTGGGCCGGCAAATGGTCCGGTAGGCTGCTCCCAGGCAGCTGCTCGGGGGCGATTCCGATCAGTTGGGCGAGACGCTGATTGGCGTGTAGGACTTGGCCGGATGCTGAGACTAGGGCGACACCTTGGAGGATATTCTCGACCAGCCGCCCGTAGGTGGTGTCCTCGGCGCTTGGCCGCGGATGAGCGGGGAGATCGGCAGGGGCATCTCCCAGCACCATGTCGCTGCGCCCGGAGGCGGAGGCCAAGGCCCGATGGGCTTCGATGAGCTGGTGTCTGAGGGCCTCGCACTCGATCCGCAGATCGTCGAGCACGCTTTCGCCAAGGCCTTTTGTCATTCTCATGCTCCCGACCGCCGATGCGGTCGCTGCCGCGGCGACACATCGGACGGTGGATAGGGATTGCTACGACCGAGGATCAGCGAGGGTGCGCGTCGCGCACCTCGGCGCATTCCTACCAGAGGCTCGCTCTAACTCCGGAGTGCGTGGCCCGTTTCTGCTGGTCACCCCCGCACTGCATACGCAGAACGCGCACCAGTGAGAGGGGCAGCGGATGCCCGGGACGCGATCGGTCAGTCCCCACTGAATGAGGAAATGACTACGAAGAGAAGCTAGTAGACCCCCGGCAGCAGAGCTATCCGTACGATTACGTAACCCCTGTGCCGTCATGGAAACCCTCTGGCTACCCCCTTTCAGTCTCGTCTGCTGCAAACAAAGTTTTCGGTTGCGTGATCGATCTGGAAGAACCTTTGGCGCTCTTCATGACGCTGCGATGTCAGCCTTGGGCTTAGTCGATTGTTTGTAGTGAGAAATTCAATCTGGCCTGAGCGTTGCTAGGCCCCTGCACTGAGCTTCGATTGCGCCGGCGTTGCGTCCGGTCAGATCGCGAGGTCCGCAACTGGGCTAGGTCCATGACCGACCTGGATCCATCACGGGGCTAGATCCTCAACTGGGAGACACCCAACTGGGATAAACCATGGCAATGACAGAGACCTTCTACGAGGTGATGCGCCGACAGGGCATCACCCGTCGCAGCTTCCTGAAATTCTGCAGCCTGACGGCGGCGGCGCTGGGGCTGGAGCCGGCCCTGGCCGGCAAGATCGCCCATGCGATGGAGACCAAGCCGCGCACGCCTGTGCTTTGGCTCCATGGGCTCGAGTGCACCTGCTGCTCCGAGTCCTTCATCCGCTCGGCGCACCCGCTGGTGTCGGACGTGGTGCTGTCGATGATCTCGCTGGATTACGACGATGTCATCATGGCCTCCGCCGGGCATCAGGCCGAGGCGATCCTCACCGAGATCCGCGAGAAATACAAAGGCAACTACATCCTGGCGGTCGAAGGCAATCCGCCGCTCAATCAGGACGGCATGAGCTGCATCATCGGCGGCCGGCCCTTCGTCGAGCAGCTGAAAGAGGTCGCCTCGGACTGCAAGGCCGTCATCTCCTGGGGCTCCTGCGCCTCCTGGGGCTGCGTCCAGGCCGCACACCCGAATCCGACCCAGGCGACGCCTGTCCACGAGGTCATCACCGACAAGCCGGTCATCAAGGTGCCGGGCTGTCCGCCGATCGCCGAGGTCATGACTGGCGTCATTACCTACATGCTGACCTTCGACCGCATCCCCGAGCTGGACCGTCAGGGCCGGCCGAAGATGTTCTACGGCCAGCGCATCCACGACAAATGCTATCGCCGACCGCACTTCGACGCCGGCCAGTTCGTCGAGGACTGGGACGACGAGGGCGCGCGCAAGGGCTATTGCCTCTACAAGATGGGCTGCAAGGGGCCGACGACCTACAACGCCTGCTCGACCGTGCGCTGGAACAATGGGGTCTCCTTCCCCATCCAGTCCGGCCACGGCTGCATCGGCTGCTCCGAGGACGGATTCTGGGACAAGGGCAGCTTCTACGACCATGTCACCGACACACATGTGTTCGGGATCGAGGCGAACGCCGACAAGGTGGGCATCGCGGCTGCAGGCACGGTCGGTGCCGCGGTGGCCGCGCACGCCGCCGCGAGCGCCGTCCAACGCATCAAGCAGCGCGCCGGTGAGCATCACGAGGAGAACGACAAGTCATGACCGTCCAGACCCCCAACGGCTTCGCGCTCGACACCTCGGGCCAGCGCATTGTCGTCGACCCCGTGACCCGCATCGAGGGGCACATGCGCTGCGAGGTCAACCTCGACGAGAGCAACGTCATCCGCAATGCCGTCTCCACCGGCACCATGTGGCGCGGCCTGGAGGTCATCCTGCGTGGGCGCGATCCGCGCGACGCCTGGGCCTTCACCGAGAGGATATGCGGTGTCTGCACCGGCACCCACGCGCTCACCTCGGTGCGCGCCGTGGAGGATGCCCTGGGCATCCAGATCCCGGAGAACGCCAACGCCATCCGCAACATCATGCAGCTGACGCTCCAGGCGCACGACCACCTGGTGCACTTCTATCACCTGCACGCGCTGGACTGGGTGGACGTGGTCTCCGCGCTCAAGGCGGATCCCAAGGCGACCTCCGAGCTGGCGCAGTCCATCTCGGACTGGCCGCTGTCCTCGCCCGGCTACTTCCGGGACGTGCAGAACCGCATCAAGCGCTTCGTGGAGTCCGGTCAGCTCGGCCCCTTCATGAACGGCTACTGGGGCAATCCGGCGTACAAGCTGCCGCCGGAGGCCAATCTGATGGCGGTCACGCACTATCTAGAAGCGCTCGATTTCCAGAAGGAGATCGTCAAGATCCATACGATCTACGGCGGCAAGAACCCCCATCCGAACTGGCTGGTGGGCGGCGTGCCCTGCGCCATCAACGTGCATGAGACGGGCGCCGTGGGTGCGGTCAACATGGAGCGGCTGAACCTGGTCTCCTCCATCATCGACCGGACCATCGAGTTCATCGACAAGGTCTATATCCCGGACCTGATGGCCATCGCCTCCTTCTATAAGGACTGGACCTATGGTGGCGGCTTGAGCAGCCAGTCCGTCCTCTCCTACGGCGACATCCCGGACCGTGCGAACGACGACTCGGCCGCGAATCAGATGCTCCCGCGCGGTGCCATCATCAACGGCAATCTCGCGGAGATCCACGACGTGGACCTGCGTGACCCAGAGCAGATTCAGGAGTTCGTCGCCCACTCCTGGTTCAGCTACGAGGACGAGTCCAAGGGGCTGCACCCCTGGGACGGCGTAACCGAGCCCAATTTCGTCCTCGGCCCCAACACCAAGGGGACCAAGACCCGGATCGAGGCCATCGACGAGGGCGCCAAGTACAGCTGGATCAAGGCCCCGCGCTGGCGCGGCCACGCCATGGAGGTCGGCCCGCTGGCGCGCTGGGTCATCGGCTACGCCCAAGGCAATCCCGAGTTCAAGGAGCCCGTCGAGAAGGTGCTGACCGACCTGCAGCTGCCGGTGTCGGCGCTCTTTTCCACGCTGGGCCGCACCGCCGCGCGCGGTCTGGAGGGCTCCTGGGCGGCGCACAAGATGCGCTACTTCCAAGACAAGCTGATGGCCAACATCAAGGCCGGCGACAGCAGCACCGCCAATATCGAGAAGTGGGATCCCAAGACCTGGCCCAAGGAGGCCCAGGGCGTGGGCACCACGGAGGCGCCGCGCGGTGCGCTCGGTCACTGGGTGGTCGTCAAGGACGGCAAGATCGACAACTACCAGGCCGTGGTCCCGACCACCTGGAACGGCTCGCCGCGCGATCCGGCCGGCAACATCGGCGCCTTCGAGGCCGCGCTGCTGAACACGCCCGTGGCCAAGGCGGAGGAGCCGCTGGAGATCCTGCGCACCCTGCACAGCTTCGATCCCTGTCTCGCCTGCTCGACCCACGTCATGAGCCCGGAGGGCGAGGAGCTGACGCGGGTGAAAGTCAGGTAGAAGTCGTCAGTTGTCAGTTGTCAGTGATCAGTGATCAGTGATCAGTGATCAGTGATCAGTGTGGGAGCGCCGCCCCGGCGCGACTGGCGCCAGCGCTGGAGGCCGATGCCGTCGCGGCGAGGGCGCCGCTCCCACGAGCAGCTAGCTCCCCTTTGATTTTTCAGCCCGGAGGCTGAGCCCATGCTTACGGATCTGCCAACGGTCAAACAGACCGCCGTCTATGTCTATCAGACCCCGGTGCGGATTTGGCACTGGGTCAACGCGCTCTCGATCACCGTCCTCGCTATCACGGGATACCTGATCGGCAGCCCCTTGCCGACACTCCCAGGCGAGGCGAGCGACCACTACCTGATGGGGAACATCCGGTTCTTCCACTTCGCCGCGGCCTATTTCTTCATGGTCGGGTTCATCTTCCGCATCTACTGGGCGATCGTCGGGAACTCCTACTCTCACCAGCTCTTCACCCTGCCGTTCTGGCGCAAGCGCTTTTGGAGCGAGCTGGTGCACGAGGTGCGCTGGTACGCCTTCCTCGAGAAGGAGCCGCGCAAATACATCGGCCACAACCCGCTCGCGCACTTGTTCATGGTGGTCATCATCACCGTGGGCGGTCTGGTGATGATCGTCACCGGGATGGCGCTCTATTCGGAGCAGACTGGGCTCGGCAGCTGGCAGGACGATCTCTTCGGCTGGGTCATCCCCTTCGTGGGTCAGAGCCAGGACGTGCGCATGTGGCATCACTGGGGCATGTGGGTCATCGTGGTCTTCGTCATGCTGCACGTCTACACCGCCATCCGCGAGGACATCATGTCGCGTCAGAGCCTGATCAGCACCATGATCAGTGGCTGGCGCATGTTCAAGGACGACCGGCCGTGAGCCCAGCCGTGAGCACGGCGGGGCCCAACGTCCTGATCCTGGGCATCGGCAACGTCCTCTGGGCGGACGAGGGGTTCGGCGTGCGGGTGATCGAGGAGATCGCCGCCCGCTATCACTTTGGCCCCCATGTGCGGGTGCTGGATGGCGGCACCCAGGGGATCTACCTGGTGGATCACATCCGTTGGGCGGACGTCCTGGTCGTCTTCGATGCCATCGACTACGGCCTGGCGCCCGGCACCCTGAAGCTGGTCGAGGGCGACGCCGTGCCCAGGTTCATGGGTGCCAAGAAGATGAGCCTGCACCAGACCGGCTTTCAGGAAGTCCTGGCGATGGCCGATCTCATGGGCGACTACCCGGATCACCTCTTGCTCGTCGGCGTGCAGCCGCTCGAGCTGGAGGACTTCGGGGGCAGCCTCAGGCCCGAGGTCAAGGCCAAGATCGTGCCGGCGATCCAGGCCGCGCGAGGCTTCCTCGACCGCTTCGGCTTGGAGTGGCAGCCCGTCCGCGATCTTGTCGAGCAGCGGGTCCAGGATGTCCCCCATCCCTCACTCAGCATGGGCCTCTACGAGTCCGGGCGGCCCTCCGCCGAGGAGGCCTGCCGCATCGGCGACGCCCGCGTGCTGGCGGCGCGAGGGCGGGACTGATGTGTATCGGCGTGCCCATGCAGGTCATCGAGTCCGGGCCGGTCTGGGCCTGGTGCGACGACGGCGGCGAGCGCCAGCGCGTCGACATGCAGCTGGTCGGCGCGCAGCCGCCGGGCGCCTGGGTCCTGGTGTTCCTCGGCGTCGCCCGCGAGGTCATGGGCGAGACCCAAGCCCTGCGCGTGCGGGATGCACTGGCTGCCATGCAGGCGGCCATGGCGGGGGAGTCCGTCGACCATCTGTTCGCCGATCTCGTCGACCGCGAGCCTCAGCTTCCCGAGCACCTGCGGGGGCCTTGAGCCCGCTGTGGGAGCGGCGCCCCGCCGCGACGAGGCTTCCAGCCTGGCCGGAGCAGGTCGCGCCGGGGCGAGGCTCCCACCGCGTTGACGAAACGAATCATTCAGGAGAGCACGCATGCAGCCTTTCGCGCCGATCGCCCACACCAGGGGCCCAGGCTCTCAGCCCGTCGACGAGGACGGCGCCGAGCTGAGCTATCTGAGCATGCCGAAGGACATGCAGACCTATGCGCCGCCGTCGCTGCCCGAGCCCGAGGAGGTATCGGGCTGCCCCCAGGGTATCCGCCTGCTCGAGCGCCTGCTGGTGCAGGTGCGCAGCTACCGGGTGCTGGAGCCGTCGCGCGTCCTGGATCTCCTCGAGCTGCCGGATGCCGACCGTCATCTGGTGACGCAGGCCCTGGGCGAGGGCGAGGTGAGCATCCTCTTCACCAGCGACGCCATCCTGCGTGGGCAGGAGACACGCCTTGCGGGCATCTGGCGCGTTCAGCGCTGCGACGAGCTCGGGCAGGTCCTGAGCGACGAGCTGGAGGTGGCCGAGATCCCGAGCCGCGTGCGCGAGCTCGCCTTCACAGGGGCCGCGACCGAGGTCAGCCCGGAGGGCGAGCTGCCCGAGGGCGTCCTCACCGGCCGATCCATACTCACGGAGCTGAACGAGCGCGTCGCGGCCTGGGATTTCGGGGACCCGGCGCATGTGGTGAATCTCACCCTGCTGCCGCATTCGCCCGACGACCTCGACTATTTGACCGCCAAGCTCGGGCTGGGGCCGGTCACCATCCTCTCGCGCGGCTACGGCAGCTGCCGCATCTCCGCGACCGGGCTGCGCAACTGCTGGTGGGTGCAGCACTTCAACTCCGACGACAAGCTCATCCTCAACACCCTGGAGGTGGTCGACGTCCCCTCCGCGGCGCTCGCGGCCCAGGAGGACATCGACGACAGCGCCGATCGCCTGGCCGAGATCCTGGAGGCGGTGCGCTGAGCGCCGCCGGCAGTCCCGTGACGACGCCCGATCTGAGCCCCGAGGACGTCGCCCGACGCCTGACCCTGGCCTTCGAGCGGATCCACCGGGAGCGGATGGCGGGTCTGCCGATCCTCCACCCGAGTCTCTCGGTGGAGGTGGTCGGAGGCCGGATCTTCGATGGGGACTGGGTCGGGGCTCTGGTCACGCCTTGGACCATGAACCTGGTCCTGGTGCCGGGGCCGGGATCGGCACACCGCCCAGGTGGCGTTGGGATCAAGCAAACCCTCACCCTGCCGGGCGCCGAAGTGGAGACGATCGGCTCGGAAGAGGCCGATGTGGGGGCCTTCCTGGCGTGCTCGCTCTACTCCCCGATGGGTGCTTTCGCCGATCAGGCGACGGCCGTGGCGACTGCGGCGAAGATCCTGGAGGGTCTGCTCCCGTCCGAGTCGCCCCGTCCGAAGCCCCTTGCCCCCCAGCCGGACGCTAGTCCGGCGATCAGTCGCCGCGATCTGCTGCGAGGTCGGCTCAGGCGCACTTGATCCCTGCGTGTCCGAGCGCGCCCTTGGGTCCGGGTGATTGCCCTCGTTCGGGGCGCCTCGAAGCGGGTTGAGCCAGGGTAACCTAGCCTCCGCAACCCGAGGCCAGGCCATGCACCTGCCGCAGGAACGGGGTCTCCACCCAGGCATCGAACGGCTGGGCGGCTGGCGGGCGCGCTCAGCCTCTGGTTCGGCTGGTTCGGCTTCAATGGCGGACCCACTCTCACCTGGACCGGCTCTGAGCGCGATGGCCGGGCCGCTGGAGCAATCGCTCGGCGGGCTCAAGGTGGAAAACACGTCTGCGGTGTTGCCGACCTTGCATTGATACGCCATCAGCTTGACCGCCTTCGGGGTCGGATGCGGCTTGGGCCTTTCGACGACTTCGCTCAGTCGCCGAGTCATCTTGAAGGAGCTGTCCCCCGCCGGGCTCGAGGCACCGGATGGATGTCACAGAGGAATCCGATGGAGGCTTGGGCCGCCGCCCGGATCCTAATTCTCACACTAAGGAAGTGTCCATCAACTGCTTCCCGCTCTTCTGGTCATGAAGCTCCTGCTTCGTGACCTCGGCGATGAAGCTCTGCTTCACGACGCCGACCACTTCCGGCCTCTGCACCAGGTCGAAAGCAGCGCTTACCTTTAGGCTCGCGAAGCGGAGCTTCGTCTCGCGGGTGACGCAGCTGGAGCTGCGTCACCAGAGACTCGGATCGGGAAACAATGCATGGACAACTCCTAAGGGTCCCAAGGAGGTCCCAATCAGCAACACGCCCGAGGCCGCGACCGTGATGAGGATGTTGTCGTCGATGGGGCCGAATTCGTAGCGCTCGACGACCGTCGCGACCACTGCAGAGATGAGCCCCCAGACAGGGATGGCCGGCGTCGCCATGCCGCCGACGATCCAGCCCATGGGGGCGCAGAGCAGCAGCATGAAGAGGTTGCCGATGGGGCTCTTGGAGCGCTTGCGGATGATGGCGTTGCGCACGATGCCGGTGACGCCGTCGCCGAAGGCCATGTAGAGGGAGGGCAGGATGGCGAGCCAGGGATTCTCCAGCAGCCACCAGAGGAAGGACACCGAGACGCTCCACATGAGGGCGAACTTGACGTCGTTGCGGTTCTCCGGGGTCTGGAACCAGTAGAAGCGCAGGCCAGTGAGATGGCCCAGATAGGTCAGGGCCGTCAGCAGCAGGCCGCAGATCAGCGGGAACCAGGGGTCCGCGAAGACGAAGGGGACCATCAGCGATCCCACGCCCCCGGCCATCATGTGGACGATCTTGCGGTTGTAGTAGACGGCGCGGATGGGCTCCATGCCGCGCTCGACCATGGCCTGGTAGGGGATCCGGGTGAGAAAGAGGATGCAGAGGACGTAGAGGCTCAGGCCGACGGCCCAGTAAAGCTGGCTTGTGAAGGTCATGAGGTCTTGGCTCGCGTGCGCGTCATGAAATCGCCGTCATCCTAATCGGGTCGACGCCGCATTGCCTCTCGAATCCTGCGGTTTGCTTCCAGTCTTCGCCGAGTACATGGCGAAATCGGCGCGATCCGCGCGCCCTGTGTCAATCCGGCGAGCACCATGGGGAGAAACATGAGGAGCGCCATGATCTGCGTCTGAACCTGCGGCTTGGCCGGCAGCCAGGCGGCGAAGGGCGCGGTCGATGCGCCTCCGGCGACGTGGAGGGCCCTGCGCAGGGCATCCGGCCAGCTCAGGCTGAGGGTGCCCCGCTTCTTGGGTCTGGAGACGAGCTCGCGGAGCATCGGGATTGCGGGCACGCCGAGCACGACGCCCGCGAAATCGCCGCCGAGGAATGCGATCACCGGAGTAGCCGAAGACGATGAGCAGGATGTGGAGCAGTATCCGGCCGGCGCGGCGCCAGCCTGCCTCCCTTGTTGGTTGCGATCCTGGCACCAGTGCTCCCCGCGAAGCGGCCATCTTCTCGGCCTTTCCTGCGGCTGGATTCTAAGCGTTTCTGGTTGCGGACGGTCGCTCACACCGACCGCCTGACCCGGCTGGGCTAGAAGGGCGAGAGGATGGCCTGCGGGGATGCCGCTAGGTCGTCGTTCCGGCTTGCGTTACAATATAGCATTCGGCCGCTGCTGAGGGCCGGCTCGCGTGAGGTTGGGTTAACTTTGAATGGGCGTCACGACAATGAGCGCTGAGGCTTACATGGCTAGATTGGCGGCATGGCTGAGCCCGTAATTCAGGTCGAGGACCTCAGCTTCTCTTATGGGGATGCGCTGGTGCTCGAGCAGGTGACGCTGTCGATCGAGTCCGGCGAGTTCGTCGGGCTGGTGGGACCCAATGCCGGCGGCAAGAGCACGCTCCTGAAGCTCGTGCTGGGGCTGCTGCGGCCGCAGGTCGGACGGATACGGGTCCTGGGGCAGTCGCCGCGCCGCGCGGTGCGGCGCATCGGCTATGTGCCGCAATTTCCGAGCTTTCCGCGCGACTTTCCGATCTCGGTCGAGCAGGTGGTCTTGATGGGGCGGCTCGGCATGGGGCGGCTGCTGGGGCGCTATGACACGTCCGACCGGGCCGCCGCGACAGGGGCGTTGAGGGAAGTCGAGGCCCTGGACCTGGCCAAGCGGCCGATCGGCGCGCTCTCCGGCGGCCAGCTGCAGCGCGTGCTGCTGGCCCGGGCGCTGGCGAGCGAGCCCGAGATCCTCATCCTGGACGAGCCGACGGCCAATGTCGACCAACGGGCGGAGACCGATGTCTTCGGCTTGCTGGCCGAGCTCAACCGGCGCCTGACCATCCTGCTGGTGTCTCATGACATCGCCTTCATCTCGGAGTACGTCAGCCGCGTGGCTTGCCTCAATCGCACCCTGGCCTGCCATAGGACGCTCGAGATCGACGGCGATACCGTGCAGCAGCTCTACGGCGGCCATGTCCGTCAGGTTGCGCATGGGCACTGACATGGCTTGCCAAGGCTCAGTGATTGCCGTCGGGTCGGGGATTCGGTCGTTGTTGAGTCAGCGGTTGTCGCGCGGAGCAGCGGCATGAGCGAATTCCTTGCAGCCCTCGGCGAATACGGCTTCCTTCAGTCGGCCTTGATCGCGGGGCTCTTGGCGAGCGTCGGCTGTGGTGTCATCGGGACCTTCGTCGTCGTCAAGCGCATCGCCTTCATGGCGGGCGGCATCGCCCACTCGGTGCTGGGCGGCATGGGGGCGGCGCTCTATTTCGGCCTCGACCCCTTCGCGGGTGCCCTGGCGGCCGCCATCGCCTCAGCCCTGCTCATCGGTACGGTCCGCCTGGCCTGGAAGACCCAAGAGGACACCATGATCGGCGCGCTCTGGGCCATCGGCATGGCGGTCGGCGTGCTTTTCATCGCCAAGACCCCAGGCTATGCCTCGGATCTCATGAGCTTTCTGTTCGGCAACATCCTCCTGGTGCCGACCGAGGAGCTTTGGCTCATGGCCGGTCTCGACCTCTTGCTGGTCGCGGCGGTTACGCTCTTCTATCGGCAGTTCTTGGCGATCAGCTTCGACGAGGAGCTGGCGCGGCTGCGCGGTGTCCCTGTCGCCTTCTTCTACCTGCTCCTGCTGTGCCTGGTCGCCATCACCGTGGTCCTGCTCATCCAGGTCGTCGGGCTCATCCTGGTAATCGCACTGCTCACCCTGCCGGCCGCCATCGCCGGTCATTACGTCCATTCCCTGGGCGCCATGATGCTGATCGCGACACTCCTTGGGGCGCTCTTCACCTCATTGGGTCTGGCGCTGTCGTTCGGCCCGGACCTGCCTGCAGGGCCGACCATGATCCTGCTCGCGGGCGGCGTCTATGTTTGCTCGGCGTTCTCGAGCCAGATGATCGTCCGCCATCGGGCCCGCCGTCGGGCCAAGGCGGCCTAGCTGGAGGTCATGCCAATGGACGCCAAGCCCATCGACCTCGCCCTGCGCCGTGCGGATGCCTTGTGCCACGAGCGCGGCGTGCGCCTGACCCCGCAGCGGCGACGGGTGCTCGAGATCCTCTGCGCGGCGGAGCGGCCGCTTGGCGCCTATGAGATCCTCGACGCCATGCGTGTGGGCAACCGGTCGCTGGCGCCCCCAACGGTCTATCGCGCTCTGGATTTTCTGCTGGAGCAGGGGCTGGTGCACAAGTTGGAGAGCCGGCATGCCTTTGTCGGCTGCACGCACCCGGAGCATCCGCATTCCTGTCAGTTCCTCATTTGCGCCGATTGTGGACTGGTCACCGAGGTGGAGGATGCGGCCGTCGCCGAGAGTCTCGCGTCGGTCGCCGCGGCGAGCGGCTTCCGGGCGGAGCGTCCCGTGGTGGAGCTGATCGGGACCTGCGCGGACTGCGTGCGCAAGCGCCACTGACTTGAACCAAGCCTTGAGCCTGAAGAGAGCTGTTGAACCGCAAAGCGCGCGAAGGGCGCAACGGTTGTCAATGCGTTCGGAATGGAGCAGTCAGCTACCAGCCGCCAGCGGAGCACCGTCATAGCCTAGAGCTGGCTGCTGGTGGCTCCTTTAGGCTCAAAACCGTCGACATTGGAGTCACCTTATGCGTGTGAAGATCCTTCGGGCGATCGGCGTCTTGGCGCCGCTGCTCCTTGTTGCGGCCCTTGGTGCCCACGCCGAAGGCCGGGGGCGGCCCTATGTGCAGGGCGTCGCGAATCTCGATTTCGAGATCCAAGGGCAGCAGGTCCTCGTCCGGCTCTTTGCCCCGGCAGCGACCCTGGTCGGATTCGAGCATTCCCCAAGCACGCGGCTGGAGTCCGAGACCTTGACGCTGGCGCGCGAGAACCTGGAGGCGGGCGACGGCATGGTTCGCTTCAACACCAAGGCCGCCTGCCGCTTGGTCGAGGCGTCGGTCGACGCCGATCTGCCGGATTCGGCTAGGCCCGGAAAGGCTGGGTCCGAAGCGCCCGCTCGTGTGGAGATCTCGGCCGAGTATGGGTTCGCGTGCGCACGCCCCGAGGCGCTCGACACCGCCGCGCTCGGACTTTTCATCGGCTTCCCGGCGCTGCAGCGGGTGCTGGTCCACTATGTGATGCCGGCTGGGCGAGGCGCCGCCGAGCTGACCCCGGGTAATCCCGTCGTCAGCTTCGTTCCCCTTTGAGCGGCTTCGGGATGTCTGAGATCTGCGCGCGTCGGCGGCTGCATCCTCTGTGGCTTTGGAGCATGGTCGTGCTCCTGCTGGCCGGCTGTGATGCGCGGCAGCCGACCGAGCCCTTCACGGACGCGGAGGTCATCAACTGGGACGTCCTCATGCCGCCGGACTGGAGCCCTGAGTCCTATCTGAAGCAGCTCGAGGCCGAAGGCATCGACGCGCTGGGCGACGAGGACCCGCGCGCCATCGCCCTGCTGGACCAGCTCAAAGCCGAGTGGGCTAAGGCGCCCCTGGTCGATGGGATCGACGGCCGCAGGGTGCGGCTGCCTGGCTTCGTGGTGCCCGTCGAATGGGGCGAGCAGGAGATGCCAGGCTTTCTCCTGGTGCCCTATTTTGGCGCCTGCATCCATACGCCGCCGCCACCGGCGAGCCAGACCGTCTATGTCGTCATGCCTGCGGGCGAGCCCTACCAGGGTGGTCTCTTCGATACGGTTTGGGTCACTGGGACCATTCACGCGCTGACTGATCGCAGCGCCCAATGCCATGGACTTAAGCCGCCCGGCAGTACGCCGGGTGGAATCCGGGCTTGAGCTTGCCGGGATTGAGGCGTGG
>NZ_JAAIJQ010000051.1 GCF_010820565.1 Thiorhodococcus minor
CCGACGCCCTCTACGTCGGCGCCAAGTACGAGCAGCACGACAGCAAGATCGACAGCGGCTACGGCGCCGACGGCGACGCGGCCATGAACTTCTATGCCGGCTATAACATCGGCAAGCACACCATCAAGGGCATGATCGCCGACGTCGACAACTACGGCGAGACCATCTACCACCTCGGCTACGACTATCGGCATCGCGACGACCTGAAATTCTTCGCCGAGGTCTACAGCGAGGAAGAAACCGCCGCCATTACGACGAAGTATGGTGGTCTCGCCGAGACCTGCTGGAGCTGCAGCGGCGGCCAGGTCTTCGCGGTCGGTCTGCGCTACGACTTCGGCGCCCCCTAGCCTACCGGCCTATGCCCGAGGAGCCGGCTATGCACGGACGCACCGGCGCCTCGGGCAAGACTCGCTCTGCCGTTCTAGAGGCGTAAGTCCCTCCGCCCAGCGTCGAGCTGCGCGCGATGGCGGCTCGGTCCCGCACACCACTTGGCCGGGTCTTGTGGCCGACCGTCCTTGCGGACGGCGAAGTAGAGAACGGGCTCGGCGCGCCCGCCGCTATTTCCCGTGAGCGCGATCGGCTCGCCGGTCGAGACCCACTCGCCGACCTCCCGCAGCAGGGCCTCGTTGTGGCCATAGAGCGTCATGTAGCCGTCGCCGTGGTCGAGCACGATGAGAAGGCCGAAGCCACGCAGCCAGTCGGCATAGAGCACGCGCCCGTCGCTCACGGCCTTGACCTCCTCGCCCTCTTCCGCGGCGAGCAGGACGCCATCCCAGTCCAGATCCGAGTCTTCCTTGCGCGTCCCGAAGCCGGCGAGGATGCGGCCCTCGAGAATCGGCCAGGCCAAGCGGCCTTTGCGCGCCGGGAAGGGATCGTGGTCGATATCCAGCTCGGCGCTGATCTGCGCCCTCTGGCGCAGATGCTTGATCAACAGCTTCAGGGATTCCGCGTCTTGATTCAGGACGTCGAGCGTCTCGCTGCGGCTCTGGATGGTCGCCTCGAGCTGCGCGAGGACCTCGGCGCGCTGCTCCTTCGCCGCGACCAATTGTTGCCGCGTCGCTTCTTGACTGCGCGCGAGCTCGGCGAGCCGCGCCGCCGCGGCCGCGGCGGCGAGTGCCAGCGCGGCCAGCCGCGCGGCGGACCGCTGCACCCCCAGGATGCGCCGCAGACGCTCGCGGTTGAAATAGGCGAAATAGGACATGACGCGGCTCGCCTGGGTCGGATCCTCCTGATTCAGCAGCAGCCGCAATCGATCGGCCCGCCCCATGACATAGGCCGTGCGCAGCAGATCGGCGAGCTGATCGACCTCCTCGGCCAGGACGCGGCGCTCCTCCCGCTGGCGCGCCCGGAGCTCGGTGGCAACGCCCTGACGCTCCGCGACCAGACGCTCGAGCTCGCGGTTGGCCAGGGCGAGCTCGGCGACATTCTTCTCGAGCGCCTCCAGCTCGGCGATCAGCGATCGGCGGTCTTCGCGACGCTCGCCGAGCTCGCGGATGAGCGTGTCGACGCGCCCCTCGATCTTACCGAGATCGCGCTCGCTCTCCTGGAGCTTGGCATCGACGTCTCCCTCCCCGAGAGCGCGCCCGGGCGCAAAGAGCAGCATCGCGACCAAGCCAAAGGGAACGAGCGCGCGATGCGACATCAGGCCGGGCAATGAGGCGCGGCCTCCCTTCGCCCAGCCTCGGACGGAGCATGCGCGAGCCCGAGAAGAAAGACCAAGCCTCGATACCATTCCAGATCCCGAAATACCCGCTGCCTCGGGCACTAGCGCCGACGACTCAGGCAGTTATGCAGACGCGAGTGCTTCGCACCCGGGGAGAAAGAGTTTATTATTGTATGGTGATAAGTCGATCAGATGCGATTCCATGGTAAGCGACCTCAGGCATCCCTCCCACCCGGTCTTGAACCTGCCCGAGGGCGGCGGCGGAGACGTCGATCTCTTCGCGGACGACGCGGACATCGAGCGGGCTTCGCGGTCTCTTAAGGCCATGTCGCACCCATTGCGGCTGAAGATTCTCTGCACGCTCGGAGATCAGGAGATCAGCGTGCAGGAGATCGTCGACCATGTGGGAACCTCGCAGAGCAACATCTCCCAGCACCTCGCCATCCTGCGCGACAAGGGAATCCTCGCCTCGCGCAAGGATGCGAATCGCGTCTACTACAGGGTCAGCGATTCCAGGACCCTGCAGCTGATCGGCATGATGCGTGAGGTCTTCTGCCACCACACGCGCTAGGCGTCCAACGCTCGCCACGTCTTCGGCGTTCCACTCATCCCAGATTCAGTGATCGCCAGGGTGACGCCGAAGCCCTCGATCCTTATACTTCGGCGCCTTTGGAGCCCCGGGCCGCATAGGCGCCTCGAGCTGCGTTCGCAGTCCCCACGCCGATGCGCTGCCTCTTCGCATCTATGCCCGAGCCCATGCGTGGCGCCACAACCCTGAGTGAGACAGCATACCAATGTCCCTAGCCCAGCTTGTCGAGTTCGTTGGAAATCATTGGCTCTTGTTCTTGGCCCTTGTCGTCGTTCTCGGGCTGCTGACATACAACCTCATCGTTGGCAGCAAGGGAAGCGTCGGCCCATTGGAGGCCACCGAGCTCGTGAACCACCGCGACGCGGTCGTCATCGACGTTCGCCCAGCCGCGGATTTTACCAAGGGACACATCATCAACGCCCTGAATCTCCCGATGAATGGCTTCAAGAACCAGATGGCGACCTTGGGCAAGTACAAGGGGCGTCCGATCATCGTCAACTGCCGATCTGGATCCCAGTCATCCGTGGCCTGCAGCCAGCTCCGCAAGGCTGGCTTCGAGGAAGTCTACAATCTGCAAGGCGGCATCATGGCTTGGGAGGCCGCAAGTCTGCCGTTGACGCGCAAGAAGCGATGACCTGCTGCGCATGGATTCGAGTCGTCTCGCCCGAGCGACTCGCTTCACTCCAGTCACCTTCTTCACTCTAGCCATCTTTTAGGAGCCGGCATGGCCGAACAGCAGAACAGCAACCAACGCCAATTCTCAGTACAGCGGGTCTACACCAAGGACGTCTCTTTCGAATCGCCCAATGCGCCCGAGGTCTTTCGCGGCGAATGGAAGCCCACCCATGAGCTGAACCTCAACACCAAGATCGACAAGCTGGACGAGACCACCTACGAGGTTGTCCTCCACGTCACGGTCTCCGCAAAGGTCGGCGACAAGACCGCCTTCATCGTCGAGGTTCAACAGGCTGGGATCTTCACCGCCGCGAGCTTCTCGGAAGAGGAGCTCGGCCCGCTGCTCGGCGCCTACTGTCCGAATCTCCTCTTCCCCTATGCGCGCGAAGTCGTCTCCGACCTGGTCGTCAAGGGCAGCTTCCCGCAGCTTGTGCTGCAGCACGTCAATTTCGATGCGCTTTTCGCACAGCACCAGCAGCAAGCCGCGGCGCAGGGTGAAGGCGGCGAGAAGCCGAGTCAGCATTGAGCACAGAGCCCTCCGCCAAGGTCGCGCTGCTCGGACCCGGCTCCTGGGGGACGGCGCTCGGCCTCCTGCTCTGCCGCAACGGCCATCGCGTTCGGCTCTGGGGGCATGAGGCCGCACAGGTCGAGGCGCTGAGGCGGGATTCCGAAAACACCCAGTTCCTACCTGGCTTTCCGTTTCCGTCCACCATGATGGCGACGGATTCGCTGGATGAGGCGCTGGAAGACGCAACCGACTGTCTGGTCGTCGTCCCCAGTCACGCGTTCAGACAGGTAGTGACTCAGCTGGCCTCGCGGCTGCCGCCGGAGATGGGCGTCGCTTGGGCAACCAAAGGGCTGGAGCCCGCCACCGGACAGCTCCTTCACACGGTCGCGCAAGGGGTCCTGGACAACCGCCCCCTAGCGGTCGTCTCCGGCCCCAGCTTCGCCACCGAGGTCGCGAAAGGGCTGCCGACAGCCGTCTCGGTCGCATCCAACGACGGGCGCTTCGCGACGCGGACTGCGCGCCTGCTGCATGGCGGTCGCTTCCGCGCCTACACCAGCGAGGACATGATCGGGGTGGAGATCTGTGGCGCGGCCAAGAATGTCCTGGCGATCGCCACTGGGATCGCCGACGGCCTGGGCTTCGGCGCGAACACGAGAGCGGCACTCATCACACGCGGCCTCGCGGAGCTGATCCGCATAGGTACCGCCTTGGGCGGCCGGCCGGAGACCTTCACCGGGCTTGCCGGCATCGGCGATCTCGTCCTGACGTGTACGGACAATCAGTCCCGCAATCGCCGGCTGGGCCTGGCACTTGCGAGCGGCCAGTCGGTCGACGAGGCGAAGGCGGTCATCGGTCAGGAGGTCGAGGGAGTCATCACCGCACAGGCCATTCATCGGCTCTCGGAGCGGCTCGGCATCGAGATGCCGATCGCCAGCCAGGTCTATCGGGTCCTCTGTGAGCAAGTCTCGCCTCAGGAGGCCACACGCGCCCTCTTGGAGCGCGAGCCAAAGCCCGAGTTCGGCTGACTCACGGCTCGACAGGGCGACCCTGGGCGCCTTGAAAGCCCAGTTGCCGCCAAGCCTCGTAGGCCAGCACCGCGACCGTGTTCGCGAGGTTGAGGCTGCGGTTCCCCGGACGCATGGGCAAGAAGAGGCGCTGCTGCTCCGGCAGTCCCTGGAGTACGGCATCCGGCAAGCCCCGCGTTTCCGGACCGAAGACGAAGGCGTCTCCAGCTTGGTAGGAAACCCTTGTGTAACAGCGGGCTCCCCGCGTGCTGACGCCGAATAGCCGAGGCTGCTGCAAGGCATCCAAGCAAGTGCCGAGCGATTGATGAACGCGGACGTCTGCCCACTCGCGGTAGTCGAGCCCGGCCCGACGCAGCAAGCGGTCATCGAGCGAAAAGCCCAGTGGCTCGATCAAGTGCAGACGAGCACCGCTGTTGACGGCGAGTCGCATCACGTTGCCCGTGTTGGGCGGGATTTCAGGCTCGTAGAGAATCAGCTCGAACATCGTGTTGGTCTTTGACTTGACGCTCGCTGGCGGATCTGTTGACCGCTTTTCCCAGTTGCGTGCTATATTAAGAGATCAGTATCTACTGAAAACCTATTGCATCATCAGCCCACTTTATGATGGGGGGGACACCTTCATGAGCGATATCGCCGCGCTGAAAAAAGAGAAGCAGGAACTGATCGACAAGATGCTCGAGATGCAAAAACAGTTCATCGATTACGAGCACCAAAATGGCGTCTCGGGCAAAGACTATTGGGCGTCGTCCGACGGCATGCTCGCGAACTATCGCCAAGAGTACATGGATATGGCGAATCGCGTCGTCGATCTCGCCCACGAGATCGTCGGGTCCGCCCGTGTCTGAGGGCTGATTGGGCGACCTCTTCCTGAAGAGGCTCTCCTGAGCAGACGAAGCCCGCGCCATCGCGGGCTTTTTCATGTCCGGCACCTCGCGCGTGCCGCTAGACCCCTAAGGCGATTGCCGGAAATTCTTATACCAGGTGGCGCCGGATTGAGGTCCGCCTTCAAGGAGCGCCGCCAGGAGCATCGCTGGGCGATGTGACTGGCGGGGCGACACAGAAGGCGGGCGTCAAGACAAGCCAGATGGTATGGGAATTGACAGAAATCGCCTTAGCCCCTAAGCGTCCGGGCGGATGTGCTCGATGTACTTCGGGGTATCCTTCATCTCCAGGCGAATTGCGGCCCCACTCACGATCAGCGAGGCCTCCATTCCTTGCAGCTGCAAGCGGCAGCCGACCCTTCCGCGACTCTCCAGGGGGACCGGAATCATGTCGCGATAGGTGTAGATGTTGTCCTCGATATCGCCACCCGCACAGACTTGCGGACCCGTCGGCACAGGGACTTCGGCCTCCGCCTCGTCGATCACCAAGACGCCCGCCTGCCACCAGCGCGTCTTTTCCAACGAGCCGGTCATCGTCTTGATGAGATAGGCCCGCGCGAAGGTCAGCTCGAAGCGACCCTCCGCAAGCCTGATGTCGGAGATTTCCGAGTCTCTTAGGTCAACGCTCATCGTATCCACGCAAATTTCCTCAATGACATCAGCTGGCTCATTCCACGTCGGAGGCGAGCGCAGCGGCCGATGATGGGCCGAGCCACTAGCGCTAGGACCGCGCTTCACTCTCAGTGTGCTATCGCGCTAGGTTGCGATCCCAGCATTGATGTGGGGGCCATCAGTGCTGGGAGTGTCTGCCTCCAGGCCGACACCTCTTGACCTAGAGGCCAACACTCCCGGCGTTACCCCTGCCTGCAGCATAAGATGGAACGGCGGACTAGGAGGCCGGCAGGTCCTCCCGCTCGCCATCTCCCTCCAACCGCAGCTCCTTGATTTTACGCGTCAGGGTGTTGCGCCCCCACCCCAGAAGTCGCGCGGCTTCCTGGCGTCGCCCCCCAGTGTGCTCGAGGGCAGTCTGGATGAGGATCTGCTCGAAGGCCGGCAGGGCGGTATCGAGCAGGGCCTCGTTGCCCTGCTTGAGGGCGTTCCGCGCCCAGCGACGAAACACGCTCTCCCAGGGCTCGTCGCGCGCCTGCTCGACGGACGGCGCACTCAGCTCGGGCGGCAGATCTTCGGCGTGGATCTGCTTGCTGGACGCCATGACGGTGACCCAGCGCGCCGTGTTCTCGAGCTGGCGGACGTTACCTGGCCAGTCCAGGCGCTGGAGGTGATCGATGGCATCCTGGAGCAGCACCTTGGGCTCGCAGCTCAGCTCTTGAGCGGCTTGGGCGAGAAAATGCCGCATGAGCAGGGGGATATCCTCGCGTCTGTCTCGCAAGGCCGGCAGCTGGATGCGGATGACATTGAGACGATGGAAGAGATCTTCGCGGAATCGCCCCTGACGCACCAGCTCGTCGAGATGCTGGTGGGTTGCGGCAATGATACGCACGTCGACCTTGATCGGGGCCAAGCCGCCGACGCGATAGAACTCGCCGTCGGCCAAGACCCGAAGCAGACGAGTCTGCAGCTCGGCCGGCATGTCGCCGATCTCGTCGAGGAAGAGGGTGCCGCCGTTGGCCTGCTCGAAACGCCCTTCGCGACGCGTCTGAGCACCAGTGAAGGAGCCGCGCTCGTGGCCGAAGAGCTCGGACTCCAGGAGATCCCTGGGGATGGCCGCCATATTGAGCGCGATGAAGGGGCCATCGCTCCTCGGGCTGTGACGGTGCAAGGCATGGGCGACCAGCTCTTTTCCGGTGCCTGACTCGCCATTGATCAGCACCGTGATGTTGGAGCGGGCGAGCCTCCCGATGGCGCGGAAGACATCCTGCATGGCGGGGGCCTCGCCGATGATGTCCGTGCCCTGAGGGACTGTGGCCTCCTCCGCGCGATCGTCGCGACCGCGCCGACAGGCGCGCGTCACCTGCGACACGGCCTCGTCGAGGTCGAAGGGCTTGGGCAGATACTCGAAGGCGCCGCCATGGAATGCCGAGACCGCACTGTCGAGATCTGAGTGGGCGGTCATGATGATGACCGGAAGCCCCGGGTAGCGATCCGAGACTTGGCGCAGCAGCTCTAGCCCATCGATCCCCGGCATGCGGATGTCGGTGAGGATGACGTCCGGCTGCTCGCGCTGCAGCGCTTCCATGACGCCGACACCATTGGAGAAGCAGGTGACGTTCATCTCGGCCTTGCGGAGTGCGCGATCCAGCACCCAACGGATCGAGCGGTCATCGTCGATGACCCAGACGTTCGGCTCCCTATGCATCTTCTCGCTCCAAGGGCAGATAGACGAAGAAGGTCGTCTCGCCGGGACGACTCTCGCATTCGATCAGGCCCGCATGCTGGTTGATCAGCTCCTGCGCGATCGGCAGCCCCAGTCCGGTGCCGCCCTGATGTCCGGATACCATCGGGAAGAAGATCTGATCGCGGAGCTCGTCCGGAATCCCGGGGCCGTCGTCCCGAACCTGGGCCTGAAGAACCAGGCGATGGCGGCGATTTCCGATGGTGAATTGACGCAGCACCCGCGTCTTCAGCTCGACGTGACCTCGGACGCCCGCGGCGGCAGCCGCATTGCGGACGATGTTGAGAAAGGCCTGGATCAGCCGCTCCTGGTCGGCGATGAAGTCGGGGATGCTCGGATCATAGTCGCGGATGACCGCCGGGCCGCGGGGGAATTCGGCCAAGATGAGGCCACGTACATACTCGAGGACGTCGTGGATGTTCACCCGCGCGCGGCGGGGCATGAGATTCGGTCCGATCATCCGATTCATCAGAGACTGCAGACGATCCGCCTCGTCGATGATGATGCGGGTGTACTCGCGCAGGGAGGGATCGGGAAGCTCCCGCTCGAGCAGCTGCGCGGCGCCGCGCAGCCCGCCGAGCGGATTCTTGATCTCATGCGCGAGACCGCGAATCAGGGCTTGAGTCGCCTGATGCTGCGAGAGAAGCTGCTCCTCACGGGTGATACGGAGCTGACGATCGACCTGATAGAGCTCGACCAGGATCTCCGCGTCCGCATCGAAATGGTGCAAGGGAAGCACGGTGCAGTTCACCGTTTTGGTGCGCGCATCCGCTACCCGGACATTGATCTCGCGCTCGGTGAAAGGATGACGTGACGTCATGGCCTCTGTCAGCCGCTTTTCCGCATGATCGTCCGGACAGGGAAGTACGGCGGAAACATGCTGTCCAACGAGGTGCCGGGAGCTGACTTCGAACAGAACCTCCGCCCCTGGGTTGATGTACTTCAGATATAAGTGCTTGTCGAACAACATGACGGCGGTGTTCAGATGATCGAGAATCATCCGCTCAAGAGCCGGAGTGGCCGCTAGAGTCGTCATCGAGCTGATTCCAAATGAGGTGACTGCATTGTTTGGGTCGTTGACGCCATCGCCAAGCGCGCCGAATCGCCACGGTCGACGACGATCGCGCGGCAAGGCGCAGGGCACAATCCTGAGCTAGGCGAGCCCTGGCCAGTCACGGAAGGCAATAAAAGTACCAGAATTAGCTGGCAACGCGTCCGAGCTTGCTCACAACGCGCAATCAGGAGTTGTGCGGGCTCAGGCGCCCGTCCGGGACGGGATCAGCGCAACTGTCCCGGCTCGTCTGGTTTTCGAACGTGGAATCGGCGCGGTGCGGACTGGGCGACGACGCTGCCATTCTCACCCGTGACGCGGACCTGCAGACGGTGACTGCCAAGGGCGGTGCCGGTCAGCCGAAATTGCGTCGCACCACTGGCGACGGTCAAAGGGGCCTCGTCCAGCAGGATCGCCATCTGGTGCCCTTCCATGAGGGAAGGATTGACCATCAGGCTCACGGGCAAGCCAGCGTCTTGCTGTGTCAGGGTCTCATTGGCGGCAGGAGCGATGATGTCGAGCGCCGAATAGGGGCCGAGAAATTCGACATCTGGAGAATCCGGCTGGGGGAGAGCAGGTGCGGGAGCATCCGCATCAGTCTTGGGCGCAGTCGAGACCTTCTCAGAGCCTTGATTCCAGCGATCGGAGAAGTGCACCCGTCCAGCTTCATCAACCCAGCGATAGATCTCGGCGGAGCCGACGGACGGGGCCAAAATGGCGGCGATGATCAAGCATGGTCTGATCATAGCGAGAGCATAATCGACGCCAATCGCCAGAACAACAGGATGGGGGTGCCGTTCGGCCGACAATCTGCAAGCAGCAGACGCTGCAGCAATTGGATGGAGGAAGAGAAGCCTGTGAGGGCAGGCGCTTCCCTGCGCCTGCGGCCGGAGGATCCTGCGCGACCGCGTTGCCCTTAGAGGCTGGTCCGCCTTACAGACTGTAGTACATATCGAACTCGACGGGGTGAGTCGTCATGCGCAAACGCGTGACTTCATCCATCTTGAGCGCGATGTAGGCGTCGATGAGGTCATCGGTAAAGACGCCGCCGGCAGTCAGGAAGTCGCGGTCCTTATCCAGCGACTCGAGCGCCATCTCAAAGGAGGAGCAAACTGTCGGGATCGACTTGGCCTCTTCCGGGGGCAGATCGTAGAGGTCCTTGTCCATCGCATCGCCCGGATGGATCTTGTTCTGGATGCCGTCCAGACCAGCCATCATCATTGCAGCGAACGACAGATAGGGGTTGCCCATGGAATCCGGGAAGCGGACCTCGATACGACGACCCTTGGGGCTGGCGCAGTGCGGGATGCGGATGGATGCGGAGCGGTTGCGCGCCGAGTAGGCCAGCATGACCGGGGCCTCGAAACCTGGGACCAGCCGCTTGTAGGAGTTGGTCGAGGCGTTGGTCAGCGCGTTCAGTGCGCGCGCGTGCTTGACGATGCCACCGATGTAATAGAGCGCGGTGTCGGAGAGACCACCGTACTTGTCACCAGCGAAGAGGTTCTGGCCATCCTTGCTCAGGGACTGGTGAACGTGCATGCCGTTTCCGTTGTCACCGACCAGAGGCTTGGGCATGAAGGTGACGGTCTTGCCGTAGGCATGCGCCACATTGTGGATGACGTACTTGAGGATCTGATTCTGGTCGGCGCGGGCGACCAGGGTGTCGAATTTGGTGCCGATCTCGCATTGTCCGGCGGTTGCGACCTCATGGTGGTGCACCTCGACCGGAACGCCCATCTCTTCGAGCGTCAGACACATGGCCGCGCGCAGGTCGTTCAGGGAATCGACCGGCGGGACCGGGAAGTAACCGCCCTTGACGCCGGGACGGTGACCCATGTTGCCATCGGGGAAGACGCGCTCGGAGTTCCAGCCAGCCTCTTCGGAATCGACCTTGTAGAAGGCGCCGCCCATGTCCGCGCCCCAACGGACGTCGTCGAGGACGAAGAACTCTGGCTCGGGACCGAAGAAGGCGGTGTCGGCGACGCCGGTCGACTTCATGTAGGCCTCGGCCCGCTTGGCCAGCGAGCGGGGATCGCGCTCGTAGCCGGTCATGGTCTCGGGCTCGAGGATGTCGCAGCGGATGATCAGGGTGTTCTCGTCGGAGAAGGGATCCATGACGGCCGTATCTGCCTCTGGCATCAGGACCATGTCGGACGCCTCGATGCCCTTCCAGCCGGAGATCGAAGAGCCGTCGAACATCTTGCCGTCCTTGAAGAGATCCTCATCGACCACGGTTGCAGGCATGGAGACATGCTGCTCCTTGCCGCGAGTATCCGTGAAGCGAAGATCGACGAACTTCACTTCATTGTCTTTGATCATCTTAATGACATCAGTCATTGAATAGTCTCCGATGCTGTTTCTACAAAGCTGGACCGGCTGAGTCCGACGCGCCGCCTCGGACGACGAAATCGCCCGCAGCCCACGCATTCGGCGCCGGAGAGTACCAGGTCGTGGATCGCGCTGCACGATTCGTCAAAACAACCTCACGAATCCTGCAAGGCATGGAATGATGCCCCGACGCTTGGGTCGGGGCATGCGGAATCGGATAGCGCATTCACTGCCTCGCAGCGCGCATGCAACGAATACGCCAGCGGGCGTCGAGGGGATGGCACCCGCCTCAAGCGCGGGCATGATTCAGCTGGGATGAGGAAAAAATTCGCTTAGACAAAGAGTTGCTGTCGATCCAGAGATGGGCGCGTCGTCACTGCGGCCTTCCCGAAGGATTCGGGTACGAGTGATCGCACCCATAAGTCGTAAGGACGCCGGGCAAAACGCACCAAATAGATGCGCCAACAAGCATTACGCACCATATCAGCGCAGCTATCAGCCGAAGTAGACGCGAATCTGCCGAAAGGCGGCATCCTGCTCCAATGCCTCCTGCAGGGCGTCACGCAGCCCTTGTGGGTCCGCTCCCTCGCGCAGGCAAGCCGTGATCGGGAAGTAGACATCCACGTCGATGCTGCAAGCAAGGTAGTGCAAGATGATGCGCTGACGCTCGTTGGCCGCCGGGATTCCAGACCAATGCGATGCCAGCCGCGCGAGTGCCTCGGCGCGCAGGGGGAGCGACGGGCATGCTGGGGCGATCTCGTCGTCCTCGGGGTCGATATGGACGGTCACATCCGTCATCTCGTCGATCTCCCGCTTCAGACGCTGCTCGACCAGGACGCTGATCATGTGACCCTCCGAGACACTTATGTCGGGATCGACCAGGACGTGCACGTCAGCCGACGCCTGGCCGCCTGAGCGGCGCGTCCGCAGCATGTGGATGTCGCGGACGCCGCCAACGGAGCGGATGGTCTCCGTCACCTCCGCGAGACGCTCGGACTCCAATCCGGTATCCACGAGCTCGTTGGTCGCCTCCCAGCCGAGCTCCCAGGCGATCTTGGCGATCATGAGGGCCACGATAACCGCGGCGATGGCATCCAGATAGGGAAGTCCCGCCATGGTACCGACAATGCCGACCAGGACGACGATGGAGGAAACCGCGTCTGTCCGGTGATGCCAAGCATTGGCCCGCAGGAGATCCGAGCGGACCCGCTTGGCATAACCCAGCGTCCACCAATAGAGCCACTCCTTGGCACCGATCGAAAGCAGTGCGGCGGCCATTGCGAGGGCATCCGGCCTAAGCAGCTCGGTTGGGTTGAAGAGCCTCTTGGCGGCATCCCAACCGATACCAAGGGCGACGGCGAGGAGCAGAAAGCCGAGGACCAGGGTTGCAACCGTCTCGTATCGGGCATGGCCATAAGGGTGGCTCTGGTCCGGTCCTTGGTTGGCGTGATGCCCGGCGAAGAGCACCAGGATGTCGGATAGGAGATCGGAGAGCGAGTGGAGTCCGTCGGCGACCAGGGCCTGAGAGTGACCCAGTATGCCGGCAATGATCTTGACGGCCGACAAGAGTAGATTCACCACCGCACCCACGACCGCGGTTCGGGTCACCGCTTTGCTGCGGTCGATGGACGAAGGTTGATCGGAGGTCACGTCGAAGGCTCCATTGATGCGCACCGGACAGCCGTTCAGTATACGCCAGGAGCATTGCCCAAAGTCGGCCGGAAAGCGCTTGGCTCCTCGGGAGGCGCGCCGATGCGCCCGGCAAGGCCAGGTGTGCGCTCGGGCGTCGATCATCCTTTGGCCCTCACTTTCTTCTGGCTCCCAGGCTCCAGCATCGCGTCGCGCGACGGACCGCAAGAGCGGCTGGGCTGGATTCCTGGGCTGCGGCCTGGGTAACGAGCGAAGCACGGCCGGGCGTCCCGCGTCAGAAGTGGCAGATGGAGCGGACGCCGGACCAAACGATGGCCAAGACCTGCGCTCGCAAGACAGGACACCCAGCTCGCCCCGAGATCAAAAGATTCGGATGCGCAAGCCGGATCCCAGATGCTGCGCTGCCGCGCCACGCCCCGGCAGCGAATGCGCCGACCGAATATACTGTCGGGTTTTACTCATCACCTCGTCGCAGGAGTCCATTTTGAGTCTCGAATCGGAGGACCTCTCGACCTTTCAAGGTCTTATCTTCGCGCTGGAGCGCTATTGGGCCGAGCATGGGTGCGTCGTCGTTCAACCCTATGATATGGAAGTCGGGGCTGGAACCTTTCACCCATCCACCTTTCTGCGCTCCATCGGGCCGGAGCCTTGGCGCAGCGCCTACGTCCAGCCCTCGCGCCGGCCGACCGACGGCCGCTATGGGGACAATCCCAACCGGCTGCAGCACTACTACCAATACCAGGTGGTCTTGAAGCCGTCGCCGCTCGAGATCCAGGACCTCTATCTCGGGTCACTCGAGCGGCTCGGGATCGATCCTCTAGTTCACGACATCCGTTTCGTCGAGGACAACTGGGAATCCCCGACGCTCGGGGCCTGGGGCCTCGGCTGGGAGGTCTGGCTCAACGGCATGGAAGTCACGCAGTTCACCTACTTCCAGCAGGTCGGTGGGCTCGATTGTCGCCCTGTGACCGGCGAGATCACCTATGGTCTTGAGCGCATCGCGATGTATCTCCAGGAGGTGGAGAGCGTCTACGACCTGGTGTGGAGTCGAGGCTCAGGGTCCGTCGTCACCTACGGGGACGTCTTCCATCAGAATGAAGTCGAGCAATCCACCTACAACTTCGAGATCGCGGATACGGATGCGCTCTTCCACCAGTTCGACACCTGCGAGCGCATCGGCGCCGAGCTCGTCGAGCGAGGACTCCCCCTGCCGGCTTACGAGCAGGTCCTCAAGGCATCCCACACCTTCAATCTGCTGGATGCAAGGGGCGCGATCTCGGTGACCGAGCGGCAGAGATTCATCTTGCGGGTGCGGACCTTGTCACGGGCCGTCGCCCAGGCCTACTACGAAAAGCGGGAAGCGCTGGGTTTTCCCATGCTGCAGTCTTGACCAGGGGATGATGTTGGACACACGCACTGACCTACTCATCGAGATCGGGACCGAGGAGCTTCCTCCCGTCGCACTCCCGACGCTCTCGAAGGCATTCGTCGATAGCTTTCAGTCGCAGCTCCAGACGCCGGGGATCGCCTTCGATTCCATCTAAGGATTCGCGGCGCCGCGACGACTCGCATTGCTGGCCCGCGGCGTCGAGCGACGTCAGCCGGATCAGGAAAGCCTGCGGCGAGGACCCGCGCTCAAGGCGGCATTCGACGCCGACGGCCAGCCCACGAAGGCCGCGCTTGGATTCGCGCGCTCCTGCGGTGTAGAGATCGAGGCGCTCGGCCGCGAAGAGGGCGACAAGGGCGCTTGGCTCGCCCACCGCAGCGTCACAACCGGCAAGGAGACGGCGAGTCTGGCGCCGGAGATGACGGAGGTCGCCCTAGGGGCACTGCCCATTCCGAAGCGCATGCGCTGGGGCGACCGATCGGAAGAATTCGTGCGGCCGATCCACTGGGTCTGCATGCGGCTCGGCTCTGAGCGCCTTCCCGGAACTGTCCTCGGTGTCGAGACCCTGGACCATAGCTTTGGACACCGCTTTCATCATCCAGGCCCAGTCATGCTGGAGCAGGCGACGGACTATGCGGAGGCCCTGCGGACCAAGGGCTTTGTCGAGCCTTCGTTCGAGGCAAGACGGGAGCGCATTCGCGGCCAGGTCCTGGCGCTCGCCGCGGAGCATGGTTTGAAGGCGCGCATCGAGGATGGGCTGCTCGACGAGGTGACAGCCTTGGTCGAATGGCCGCAGCCTCTGCTGTGCAGCTTTGACGAGCGCTTCCTCGACATCCCGCCCGAGGTGCTCATCGAAACGATGCAGAGCAACCAAAAGTACTTCCCGCTTGAAGACGAGACGGGGGCTCTGCGGTCGCAGTTCATCGCGGTCGCGAACATCGCCAGCCGTGAGCCGGATCAGGTCAAGGCCGGCAACGAGCGGGTCATCCGACCGCGCTTCGAGGATGCCGCCTTCTTTTGGTCGCAGGATCTGAAGCAGCCGCTGGCCGATCTCGCCCCGCGGCTCGAGAGCGTTGTCTTCCAGGATAAGCTCGGGACCCTCGCCGAGAAGAGTCGCAGGGTTGCACAGCTGGGCGTTGAGCTGGCCGGTGTCTTGGGGACAGACGCCAGTCTGATCGAGCGAGCGGCTCATCTAGCCAAGTGCGATCTCGTGAGCGCCATGGTGTTCGAGTTCCCGAGCCTTCAAGGCACCATGGGGCGTTACTACGCCGAGCGCGCTCGCGAAGATCCCTGTGTTTGCGCGGCGATGGAAGAGCAGTACATGCCGCGCTTCGCGGGAGATCGGTTGCCAGTCACCCCTTGCGGGATCGCGCTCGCGCTCGCCGACCGGCTCGATACCTTGGTCGGCGTCTTCGGAATCGGGCTCAAGCCGACCGGGACCAAGGACCCCTATGGGCTGAGGCGTTCATCGATCGCAGTGCTGCGCCTACTGATCGAGACGCCGCTCGATCTGGATCTCGCGGCACTTCTGCGCAAGGCCGCGCGTGGCTTCCCGGCAGGTCTGCTGGGCGAAGATGTCGTCGAGACCGTGCTCGGGTACACGACGGATCGGCTGCGCGGCTATTACGGGGACCAGGGCGTGTCCTTCGATAGCGTCGAGGCGGTCATCGAGACTGGCGTGACCAACACCTGGGATTTGGATCGCCGCGTCAAGGCCGTCGCGGAGTTCCGCCAGCTGCCGGCGGCGGAGAGGCTGGCTGCCGCCAACAAGCGGATTCGAAATATCCTGGCGAAGGCGGAAGTCGGACCGGGGGACGCAGGTGCCGTGGATGAAGATCTCCTCGGCGACGCTGCCGAGGTTCAGCTCGCGGCCCGGATCAAGGCACTCGAATCCGAGATCGCACCACTGGTGACAGAGCGGGATTACGTGGGCGTGCTCGGAACCCTCGCGGGCCTCAGGGAGGATGTCGATCGCTTCTTCGACGAGGTGATGGTCATGGCGGACGACGCGTCGGTGCGGCGCAATCGGATCAGACTGCTCCAATCGTTGTCCGGCCTCTTCTTGCAGGTCGCGGACATCTCCAGGCTACAGTGAGGCAGCCCCCATCCTCCGCGGGGCGCCTTGTGATCCTAGACCGGGATGGGGTCATCAATCATGACTCAGATACCTACGTGAAATCGGTCGGGGAATGGACTCCCATCCCGGGAAGTATCGATGCCATCACCAGGCTCTCACGCTCGGGATACCGGGTCGCTGTGGCGACCAATCAATCTGGGCTCGCCCGCAGCCTCTTCACCCATGCCGAGCTCAACGCGATCCATCGGCAGCTGCACGCGCTATTAGCGACACAAGGCGGGAAGATCGAGTTGATCGCCTTCTGCCCGCATGGCCCGGATGCCGGCTGCCGTTGCCGCAAGCCGGGGCCTGGTCTACTGGAGGAGATCGCGGGACGATTCGGCTGCTGTCTCGAATCCGTCCCTTTCATCGGCGATTCCATCAGCGACGTCAGAGCCGCTCGCGCAGCCGGGGCGTCTCCCTGGCTGGTCAGGACCGGCAAGGGCGAGCGGACGCTCGCGGGCTCGAGAGGTCGAGAGCTGGCGGATGTCCCTATCTTCGCCGACCTCGGCGCGGCGGCTCATGCCCTTCTCACCGATCAAGGATATCTATGATCTTTCTTCGCTCGCTGCTTTACCAAGTGGTTCTGATCCTTTCCAGCTTGTTTTTCTCGATCATCATACTTGGGGTGAGCATCCGGCCGGCGCTCGCGCGCTGCGATCGCGTTGCCAAATACTGGGGACTGACGAATCTCTGGGCGCTCAGGACACTCTGTGGATTGAGCTATCGGATCAGGGGGCTAGAGCATCTCCCAGACGAGCCGATCGTCCTCCTCTCGAAGCACCAGTCGGCATGGGAAACCATCGCCTTTCGCGCGATCCTTCCGGAGCAGCAATCCTGGGTGCTGAAGCAAGAGCTGACGCGCATCCCCTTCTTCGGCTGGGCACTGATGCGATGCGGCCCGATAGCGATCGATCGCTCGGCCGGACGGCGGGAGATCACCAGGCTCGTTCAGGAAGGTACGGAGCAGCTGGGCTCTGGCCGAAACGTCGTCATCTTTCCCGAGGGAACACGAGTCGCGCCTGGGGCGCGGCATAGCTATGGTGTCGGTGGAGCCCTCTTGGCTGCGCGGAGCGGCCGACGGGTCGTTCCGATCGCGCACAACGCGGGGGTGTTCTGGGGACGGCGCAGTTTCGTGAAGCGGCCTGGCGTAATCGATGTGATCGTCGGCCCGGTTATCGAGACCCAAGGTCGCAAGGCAACGGAAATCAATGCCATGACCGAAGACTGGATCGAAGGAGCGGTCGCGGAGCTACCGAGCGCCTAGTTTCGCCCCACGCAGGATGGTGGGGGTGGCTGGAAACGTCGGGCGTGGGTTGATGGGCAGTCGACTAAGGTGATTTCCGGGAAACAGATTCCCCGATGGGCAAAGCGCAGCGTGCCCATCGTCCGGGCGCCTGAGCGACCTGGGTGGGCACGCCCCACAAACGTCTTCCCCATGCGCGCCGGCGTGCCAGGGGCTTTGCCCATCCTACTGGAGGCGCTGTCTGGGTAGGATCATCTCAGGAAATCACCTGATTGTTCGGAAGCCCCCGGCCGAAGGGGCGAACCGCCAGCTGCATGCACCCAGCGGCTTTGTGTCGCGTCTTCCCCTTCCTAACGCCTCCCCCCATGTGAGCCCAAGAGGTCCCCACTGGATGGCGAGTTGGCTGATCTCGAAAAGCTGACCGCTAAAGGCAGGGGGCTGACAGCTCCCTTTTTTGGCCAAGCGCCTTGAGGGAGTGGTGACAGAATCGAGCGCCGGCCCCTAGGACTGAAAGCGCTCGATCTGATTCGTCTCAGACGTCCAAATTCTCCACGCTCAAGGCGTTGCGCTCGATGAACAAACGGCGCGGCTCGACTTGATCCCCCATCAAGGTCGTGAAGATCTGATCGGCGGCGACAGCATCCTCAATGGTGACGCGCAACAGGCGACGGGAGTCTGGGTTCATCGTGGTTTCCCACAACTGCTCCGGATTCATCTCGCCAAGGCCCTTGTAGCGTTGGATGCTATAGCCGCGCTGAGCCTCCGCAAGTAGCCAACGAATGCCCTCCCCGAGATCGCGAATTTCTTTGCGACGCTCGCCCCTCTGGACGTAGGCACCCGGCTGAATCAGACCCTCGAGCTTTTCGCCAAACTCTCTGAGCTTGACATAGTCAGCCGTGTGGAAGAGCTCGAGTGGGATGATGCGGGTCTCCGGGATACCGTGGATGAGGCGCACTAGCTCGAGATGCGCCGACTTGTCCGACGAGGTCCCCGCGAGGCGCAGACGATAGCTCAGCGAGATGGAATCCTCGACGTTGAGGCCGGACTCGATCGTCTTGCACCAGGCTTCGAGCCGATCGGGATCCGCAAGGATCTCATCGGTCACCGGGGCGGAGCGAACGAGCTCTTCCAAGAAGGCCGCATCGTAGCGAGGTGCCAATCGCTTCACGATCGCCACGGAGATCTGATAGTCCTTGGCCAGGGCTTCGAGGGCGGTGCTGGCCAAAGGTGGGGCCTCCGAAGTCACGTGCAGCTCCGCACCGTCGAGGGCACTTTGCAGCATGGCGCCGTTCAAGGCGGACTCATCGAGCAGATAGTCCTCCTGCTTACCCCGCTTGATCTTGAAGAGTGGTGGCTGGGCAATGTAGATGTGCCCACGCTCCACCAGCTCTGGCATCTGGCGATAGAAGAAGGTGAGCAGTAAGGTCCGGATGTGGGCACCGTCGACGTCCGCATCGGTCATGATGATGATACGGTGATAGCGAAGATTGTCGGGGTTGTACTCCTCGCGACCGATGCCACAGCCGAGCGCGGTAATCAGCGTACCGACCTCCGCGGATGAAAGCATCTTGTCGAAACGCGCCTTCTCCACGTTCAGAATCTTTCCTTTCAGGGGCAAAATCGCCTGAAAGGCGCGATCACGTCCCTGCTTCGCCGAGCCGCCAGCGGAATCACCCTCGACCAGGTACAGCTCGGAGCGCGCGGGATCCTTCTCCTGGCAATCCGCCAGTTTCCCGGGCAGGCCTGCGACGTCCAGGACACCCTTGCGGCGCGTCATCTCCCTGGCCTTTCTGGCTGCCTCTCGAGCGCGCGCGGCCTCCAGCATCTTGTTGGCGATGACCTTGGCCTCTGCGGGCTGCTCCTCGAGGAACCGATCGAGATGCTCGACGACGAGGGATTCGACGACGGCCTTCACCTCGGAGGAGACGAGCTTATCTTTCGTCTGAGAGGAGAACTTGGGGTCTGGAACCTTGACGGAAAGGACAGCGGTCAGGCCTTCGCGTGCGTCATCGCCGACAGGCCTCACCTTTTGATTGCGATCCAAGGCTTCGCGCTCGATGTAAGAGTTCAGCGTCCGGGTCAAGGCGGCACGCAGACCCGCGAGATGGGTGCCACCATCCCGCTGGGGGATGGTATTGGTGTAGCAGAAGATGGTCTCCTGATAACTATTGTTCCACTGGATCGCCAGCTCGACGGAGATACCCTGTCGCTCTCCCGTGAAGTAGATGACCGTGGGATGCACCGGCTCCTTGTTCTTGTTGAGGTGCTCGACGAAGGCGCGGATCCCGCCTTGATACTCGAAGGTGTCGCTCCGCCCGGACGCCTCCTCGCTCAGCGTGATCCGTACTCCGGAGTTCAGGAAGGAAAGCTCGCGCAGGCGACGTGCAAGAATGTCGTAATGGAAATCGAGATTGGAGAAGATCTCGGAGGAAGGGTAGAAGCGAATCTCGGTTCCAGTCTCGGGGGTCTCCCCGACAACCCTCAGGGGATACTGAGGAGCGCCGAGTCGATACTCCTGCTCATAGAGGGATCCGGCGCGGTAGATCTTGAGATAGAGGCGCTCGGAAAGGGCATTGACGACCGAGACGCCGACCCCATGCAGCCCGCCAGACACCTTGTAGGAGTTGTCGTCGAATTTACCTCCTGCGTGCAGAACGGTGAGGATCACCTCTGCAGCAGAACGGTTCTCCTCCGCATGGATATCCGTGGGGATGCCCCGCCCATCGTCGAGAACGGAGACTGAGCCATCGCTGTGGAGGGTGACAGTGATGCTCGAGCAATATCCTGCCAAGGCTTCGTCGATGGAGTTGTCCACGATCTCAAACACCATGTGGTGTAGACCGGTTCCATCGTCGGTATCGCCGATGTACATCCCGGGGCGCTTGCGAACAGCATCCAGCCCTCGGAGCACCTTGATATTCGTAGAATCGTACGTCATGGGAGGTCGAAGAATGGTGAATGGAGCATTGACGAGGGGCCGCCGAAAAAGCCCGACGGCAATCAGCGCAACCGGCGAGGATGTTGCCGGATGGGGCGATGAGATCGGCCTCGTGTGGGCGAACGGCGGATGGCTCTCAGGACGCCCCATTATACGGGAAGGCGTGAATTTACGCCTAAATGATTGATACGCCGGAGATTCAGGCGGCAGGAGAGGAAGGGCGGAGTAAGGAGAGGAGCTAGGTGAGGACTGACCGGATATCGCCATGTTCCACGTGAAACATGGCAGTCTCACGGCCCAAGAGCGGAGTGTAGGCCCTGGGACGCACGGCAACACCTGTCGCCAGAATCTGGCTTCTGGTGCTGCTCACGAGTGCCCATAGCAGGCTTGCCGTTTCTTCATCGAGCTCGCTTGCCAAGTCGTCGAGCAACAGCACCGCAGCTTCGCACCCAGCATCGATGTGGACGCGCTCGGCCGCCAATTGCAGGAGCGTCACCACGACCTTCGCTTGGCCGCGCGAGAAAACGGCCCTCTCCGAGCCGCGGGCCAGATAGACGTCCGCCCGCGACGGACCGACCACAGAAAATCCTCGGCGGATCTCTTGCGCGCGATGTCGCACGAGCAAGGCCCCGAGATCCTCCCCCGACCATCCGGGGGCGTACCGAAGATCGCAGCCATCGAGAAATTCAAAGTGGCGAGCGAGCTCTCGGAAGGCAGCCTTCCAAGCGCGCACGAAGGCCTCTCGAAAGGCATGCAGCTCATGCGACGCCTCAACGAAGGGGCTATCCCAAGCCTCGACCTGCCCGGTTGGTGTCCTGAGCTCCGCGTTGCGCTGAGCTAGGATGCGGCGATAGCGCCGATGGCTCGCCCCGAATCGAGGTTCCACGTGGAACACGCCAAGATCCAGAAAGCGCCTCCTCAGCTCCGGCGACCCTTCCAGAAGCATTTGTGGATTCTCGCTCACGAGCTTGACCCGAAACGGAAACCCCGCCGAGCCACCGTCCAGCCAGCTGATTGGGTCCGTCTCCCGGCGCATCCCCTCTCGGTCACGCTCCACCCGAATCCTTCCAAGCTCACCCTCCCGCGTTTCCACATCCCCGCGGATCAGCATCCGTTCCGCCCCCCTCGCGCAAACCGGCCCTGCTTTCAGCCCCCGGAAGGTCTTGCCCCGCGCCAACAGATAGGCTGCCTCCAAGAAGGTCGTCTTGCCCGCTCCGTTCGCCCCGGTCACCAGCCATGCGGACGCATCCGTCTCCACCATCACTCGCCCCAGGTTTCTTAGCGAATGGATCTCCAGGGCTCGCAGACCGCCAATATGCACCTCTCCCCGATCCACCTCGAATCCGATCAGCCACCCCTACCTAGATCCTCATGGGCATGACGACAAAGGTCTCGTCCTCCGCACCCTGCCCCCGCCAAATCGAGCTCTTGTTGTCCACTTGGAATCGAATCTCGACCGCTGCTGCGTCGATCGCCCCCAGGACATCCATCATGTAGGCGACGTTGAACGCCACAGAAACCGGCTCTCCCTCGTAGTCGATCTCGATCTCCTCTTCCGCTTCCTCCTGCTCCGGATTATGCGCCAGCAGCTTTAGCATCCCTTTCGCAAAGCTCAGTCGCACGCCCCGGTACTTCTCGTTCGACAGGATCGCCGCCCGGGACAGGCTCCGACGCAGTGCGTCCTTATCGAGGATCGCGGCTTCTCCAAGATCCCTGGGGATAACGCGCTCGAACTCCGGATACCTGCCATCGACCAACTTCGAGGTCATGGTCGTCTGGCCCATCAGAATCCGAATGCTCTTCTCGCCGAGGCTCAGCCGGACGCTGTCCTCGGACCCGCCCAGCTGCCGTCTTAGCTCCATCACGGTCTTGTTCGGAATAATGACTTGCCTCCCCTCATGCATCGCCAAATCCATTGCCGCGACGAACTTCGCCAGGCGATGCCCGTCCGTTGCCACCGTCTTGACCATCGAGCTGCTCAGCTCGACCAGCAGACCATTGAGATAATAGCGAACGTCTTGCTGAGCCATCGCGAAGGCCGTCTTTTCCAGCATCCGCTTGAACTGTCCCTCTTCGATCTCGAAATCGAAGCCGTCTTCCTCGATCTCCATCGCGGGAAATCCAGACGCAGCGAGATAACCGAGCGAAAACCGTCCTCGCCCCGCCGTCACCACGCATCGCTCGTCCTTGACGCGCAGCCGGATATCCGCACCTTCCGCGAGATTCCGACAAATGTCCGCCAGCTTTCGGGCTGGCACCGTGGTCTCACCTTCTTCCGTGACCTTTGCACGTAGCTCCGTCTTCACCTCCACTTCTAGGTCGCTCCCGGCGAGCGTCACGGTTTCACCATGCGCGACGATCAGCAAGTTCCCAAGGATCGGAAGGGTTTGACGTCGCTCGACGACCCCAATGACTTTGCTGATGGCTGGCAGAAAGACTTCGCGGTTCGCGACGAAATCCATGGGCATCTCCAATAACAAAGAAGATAAATATAAAGATTGTAATGATAAGGGCTGTGGAAAACCCCGAAAACTCGGTAAATCGCAGTCAAAACAGCACGCTAACCGAACCTGAGGGTCTGGCTATCCGCTGCCAAAGCTGTGGATAACTCTCGGCTCCTCGAACCGCCCAAATCCGCGCACACCTTTTCCACAGCTAAGAGGTCAGTATTCTCAACAGGTTCTTGTAGTCTTCTTCGACCCCGGCATCGCTCTCGCGGAGACTCTTGACCTTGCGCGTCGCGTGTAAGACCGTCGTGTGGTCCCGGCCCCCGAATGCATTCCCGATCTCCGGGAGACTGTGCTTGGTGAGCTCCTTAGCCAGCGCCATCGCGATCTGGCGTGGCCGCGCGAGCGAGCGGCTGCGTTTTGCGGAGAGAAGGTCGGATGTCCGGAGCTTGAAATACTCCGCGACCGTCTTCTGGATGTTCTCGATGGTGACTTGCTTGTCCTGCGCCGCCAGCACGTCGCGCAGTGCGTGCTTGGCGAAATCAAGCGTGATGGGCTTCCCTGTGAATTGCGCGTTTGCGACCAGTCGGCGAAGCGCTCCCTCGAGCTCGCGGATATTCGAGCGGATCCGCCGGCCAACGAAAAAGGCGACATCCTCTGGCAGCTCGATGCCAAGCTGGCTCGCCTTGCAGTGCAGGATCGCCACGCTGGTCTCCAGATCCGGAGGGTCGATGGAGACCGTCAGGCCCCACCCGAACCTCGATCTGAGTCGCTCCTCGAGTCCGACCACCTCCTTCGGGAAGCGGTCGCTCGAGAGGACGATCTGCTGACGCGACTCGAAGAGCGCGTTAAAGGTGTGGAAGAACTCTTCCTGCGAGCGCTCCTTTCCAGCGAAGAACTGAACGTCGTCGATCAGGAGGGCGTTGACCGAGCGATAGCGCTTCTTGAACTCCTCGATCCTGTTGTGCTGCAGCGCCTTGATCATCTCGGCGACGAACCGCTCCGAGTGCAGATAGATGACACGGGCCGATGGATTCGAGGCCAGAATGATGTTCCCCACCGCGTGCATGAGATGTGTCTTGCCCAGACCCACTCCCCCATAGATGAAGAGGGGGTTGTAGGCCGTGCCTGGATTCTGAGCAATCTGCATGGACGCCGCTCGGGCGAGCTGATTGGACTTGCCTTCGACAAAGGTGTCGAAGGTGAAGTCGACGTTCAGATTGGCGGCCGCGCGGCGCTCTTGCAGGTCCGCTATGGAGATGCCCTCATCGAAGCCCCCCATCTGTGCTTCCTCGCCATCCTCTCGATCGAATCCGCCAACGTCGAACCGAACCTGCCCGACGGTGCCGTCGCTGTACTGGGCGCAGAGGTCGAGAAGCCGTTTCGCGTAGTGTTTCTGCGCCCACTCCAGGACGAACCGATTCGGTGCCAGCAGTCTTAGCTCTCTGCCATCGACCCGTGCTTGCAGTGGCAGAATCCAAGTGTTGAATTCCGCGGACGTAAGCTCTCCCTTGAGCTGTCTGACGCATTGATCCCACAAGCCAAAAGATATTCCCGACATTCGTCGTCCCGTCTGAGTGGAGCGAGGACCGCTGTCTGTGTCCTCGTGGGTTGATTGGATTCGGATGGACAGAGCTGCTCGCCTCGGGTCTTCCTTCACGACCCAAGGGCGCCGCTAGTGTGCGACGGCGTACCGCGGTTCCTCTCCGAGCCTCGAGCTGAGACCCGAATGATCGCCGCCAAAGGAGGTGGCCGAGGCGCGGGGCTGCGCCTCTTGGTCCGGCGTCATTGCTCGCCGGATCTGATGGATCTGGCGGATCCGACACAGCAGCCGGATCCAAGGGAGCAGCTCGACATCGCGCTGACCTTGCGATTGGAGGTTGCCGCCACTCTGCTCAGCTCGACCGAAGATCCGGGCTCGACCACAAAGGAGCCTGATGTCCAAGCCCGAGCCTCTCCGCGCGGTCCGTAGAAGCCATCAAGTCTACAGCTCTGAGGTCGACTTATCCACAACCGAGCCCCGCCGAGCGCGCAGGCTAACGATTGACTTATCTAGCTAGATTGCGTAAATTTCCGGCCCTTTTCTGGCAAGGCTTTGTCGAGCCCTTCGCATCTCCCATCGATTCACTCTGGAGTACCCGTTCATGAAGCGCACTTTCCAACCTAGCCGCCTGAAGCGGGCTCGTACGCACGGCTTCCGTGCTCGTTGTGCAACGCGCAACGGCCGTAAGGTCATTGCCGCGCGTCGTTCCAAAGGTCGCGCACGCCTCGCACCCTGAGCCCCGCAGAGACAACCGGCCGTCCCAACCAGGGGCTCGACCGCGCCCTCAAGCTGACTCAACCGCGGGAGTTTCGGCGGGTTTTCGCCGAGCCAAGTCGTGCGGCGAAGCCCGGATATGTCTTGCTATACCGGCCAAACGGGCTCGAGACGGCAAGACTCGGCCTGGCGATCTCGAAAAAGTGCGCGCGGCGCGCCGTCGACCGCAATCGGCTGAAGCGGATCGCCCGCGAGAGCTTTCGGCGGAATCGCGAGCGCTTGCCTTGCGTCGACATCGTCGTGCTGTGCGCCCGTGGCGCAACGACAATGCCGAGTCGCCGGCTCTTCGATACGCTCGAGCAAGCCTGGGCCACAATCAGGAAATCAGCATGCGCCGACTCTTGATCGGGCTGATCAAGACTTACCAGTATCTGATCAGTCCGCTGCTCGGTCCCCATTGCCGCTTCTATCCTTCTTGCTCCCACTATGCCGTCGAGGCCATTGAGCGCCACGGCATCGCCTACGGGAGCTACCTAGCCGCGCGCCGCGTCCTGCGGTGCCATCCCTGGCATCCGGGTGGCGTCGACCCGGTTCCACACGAAAGGCAGAGAACGATTCATGGATAACCAGCGCTTGTTTCTGTTTCTCGCGCTTGCCGCGGTGCTGTTCCTGATCTACGAGGCTTGGATGCAAGACTACGGGCAGCCAATGACCCCGGCGTCGAGCATCGAGCAGACACAGGGCATGCCGAGCGCTCCGTCGGCAACACCCGAAACAGCGGGCGTTCCCACGGTCGCCACGACGCCGGATACGGTCGCATCCAGTGCGCTGTCGGCCGAGTCGACCGCGTCATCGACGCTTGCTCCGATCCAGGTCGAGACCGACGTCCTCAAGGTCGAGATCTCTCCGCGCGGCGGGACGATCGCCAGCGTTTGGCTACGCGACTACGCGGTCACGCCCGAGCAGCCGGAGCAAAAGTATCGGCTGATGAAGCCGGCTCCGCCGAACATGTTCATCACCCAGTCCGGTCTCTTGGGCGAGGATGCCTCCTTGCTGCCGACGCATGAGGGGATCTTCTCCAGCCCGCAGGCCAGCTACAGCCTTGGCGACGACGATTCCATGACGGTAATGCTCGTCTGGAAGAGCGACGCAGGTGTCGAGGTTACCAAGACCTATCGTTTCACCCGGGGCAGCTACCTCATCGAGGCAAAGCAGACCGTTACGAACGGGACGGATGTCCCACTGGTGGCCCGCGAGTACAGCCAGTTTCAACGCACCGAGCTTTACGACCCCAACGAGACCAAGTTCATCCACACCTTCACGGGCGGCGTCTACTACAGCCCGGAAGACAAGTACAAGAAGGTCTCTTTCGACGACATGACCGACGGCAAGCTGGACAAGACGGTCGTCGACGGCTGGATCTCCATGATGCAGCACTACTTCCTGGCGGCTTGGATCCCGCCGCGTGGCGTTGCCGAGACCTTCTACACCAACGTCCTCGGCGGCTCCCGCTACATCATCGGCAAATACACGCCTGCGGTCAGCATCGCCCCGGGCGCCGCCCACACCTTTTCCAATCAGCTCTTCATCGGTCCGAAGCTGCAGAAACGACTGGAAGAGATCGCGCCTGGCCTGGAGCTTGCTGTCGACTACGGCTGGCTGACCGTCATCGCCAAGCCCATCTTCTGGCTCCTGAGCTTCCTCCACTCTCTGATCGGGAACTGGGGCTGGGCCATCATCGTCCTGACCATTCTGATCAAGCTGGCCTTCTACAAGCTCTCGGAGACCAGCTATCGATCCATGGCGCACATGCGTCAGCTCACGCCTCGGCTTCAGGCGCTGAAGGATCGCTACGGAGATGACAAGCAGCGCCTGAATCAGGCCATGATGGAGCTCTACAAGACGGAGAAGATCAATCCGCTCGGCGGCTGTCTGCCGATCCTGATCCAGATCCCCGTCTTCATCGCCCTGTACTGGGTGCTGCTCGAGAGCGTCGAGATGCGGCAGGCGCCCTTCATGCTCTGGCTGGACAACCTCTCCGCGCCCGACCCCTACTATGTGCTGCCCTTGATCATGGGTGTCTCCATGTTCATCCAGCAGAAGCTCAATCCGCCGCCACCGGATCCGATGCAGGCGAAGATCTTCATGGCCCTGCCATTCGTCTTCACGGTCTTCTTCGCCTTCTTCCCGTCGGGCCTGGTGCTCTACTGGACGGTGAACAACGTCCTCTCGATTGCGCAGCAGTGGCATATCACCCGCAACCTCGAGAAGGAAACCGCTAAGCGCCGGCGATAGCCCGCAGCACCATGGGGGCGGATACCATTGCCGCAGTTGCCACGCCGCCGGGAGTCGGTGGCGTCGGCATCCTGAGGCTCAGTGGCCCGGGCATCCCTGAGATGGCTGCCGAGATCATCGGCAGGCTACCAGAGCCCCGCCACGCCACCTTTGTCCGCTTTCGCGCGGCCGACGGCGACTTCATCGACGAAGGCATCGCCCTCTTCTTCCCCGCCCCAGCCTCTTTCACCGGCGAGCATGTCCTGGAGCTTCAGGGCCATGGCGGACCCGTTGTCATGGACCTGCTGCTGCGCCGTTGTCTCGAGCTGGGTGCGCGCCTCGCAAGGCCGGGCGAGTTCAGCGAGCGTGCCTTCCTCAATGGCAAGCTCGATCTCGCGCAAGCCGAGGCGATCGCCGACCTCATCGAGGGCTCGACGGCACTCGCCGTCCGTCTGGCCGGCCGCAGCCTTCAGGGCGTCTTTTCCCTGCGCATCAATGCCTTGATCGCGCGTCTCATCGAGTTCCGAGTCTATGTCGAGGCGACCCTGGACTTCCCAGAAGAGGAGATCGACTTTCTCGCAGACTCGACCGTCCTCGACGACCTCAAAGCGCTGATCGATTCAACACGCGAGATCCTCGTCGAGGCGCACCATGGCCAGGTGATTCGCGAGGGCTTGGCCGTTGTAATCGCAGGCTCGCCCAATGTCGGGAAATCGAGCCTGCTGAATCGGCTCAGTGGAGACGAAACGGCCATCGTCACGGACATCCCAGGAACCACCCGTGATCTGCTGAAGATCGACGTCCAGGTCGACGGCCTGCCCATTCGGATCGTCGATACCGCCGGGATGCGCGACAGCCATGATCCCGTCGAGCAAGAGGGGGTCAGACGGGCGCGCGACGCCGTGCATCGCGCGGACCTGGTGCTCTGGGTCTATGACGCCAACCAGGGTCCTGACGAGGCGACTCCAGCCTCCTTCCCGCCGGACGTGCCCGTCACGCGCATCCGCAACAAGATCGACTTGCTCGGCGAGGAGCCCCGCATGACCGACCTTCCCGGCGGCCCGGAGATCGCCCTCTCCGTGCGGGACGACCAAGGCGTCGATCTCCTGCGGGCCCACCTCCGGGAGCGCGCTGGCCTCACCGCAAGCACCGAAGGTGCCTTCCTTGCACGCCGTCGCCACGTCGATGCCTTGACGCGTGGCCAGACGCATCTGGAGACCGCCCGTGCCAATCTGGTGGGGACGCTCGGACCGGAACTGGTTGCCGAGGAGCTTCAGCTCGCCCAGCAGGCCTTTGGAGAGATCACCGGTCAATTCTCCTCGGACGATCTCCTGGGCAGGATCTTTTCGAGCTTCTGTATCGGCAAGTGATGGCCGGCGCGGGAGGCACGCAAGAGCGCGCTCCCGTGCCGGAAGGCGATGCCGCCTCAATGCCTCGTCTTGGCTCCCAGAGCCGCATCCGCGCGCGTCCGGATCTCGGCGAGCCTTTGGCGATTCATCGCGACGCCGTTCTCATAGACGGTCTGCAGCGCCTCTCGCCAACCGGGCTCGATCGGCTCCTCGACGCGCTGCGTTCGCCAGGTCCCGAATTCCGGGTTGTGCAGCAGTGTCAGCCGCCCGGCCTTCGAGGCCTTCTGCGGATCCTCTCTCGGGCGCTTGAAGACATCCTGCCACTGCCCGTCGATGCGAATCGCGCAGGCCTTGAGGGCGAACTTCTGGGTGTCGCGGTCGAGACGCTGCAGCAAGGCACCGCCCATTCCGAAGGCAAGGTTTTCCGCGGAGAATCCCGCCCGCTCGACCTCCGCCAGGATCTCACCGATGGAGTCGTACTCGATCCCATCGCCCTGGATCACCCGCACATGCTCGAGCACCAGGTAGCCTTTGGCATTGGTGGTGGTGCCATAGCCCTGTGCGAGCTGCTGCAGGGTACGCCGTACCACGGTCGGCGGATGTCCCGAATCCGGGCGAATGACCACCGTAGCGCCGGACGCGATCACTTGCTGACGAAGCTCCCGATTCCAGAAGCCCACGGCGCGCTCCAGATCATAGGAGTCCGACACGACGGCGAGCAGACTCCTGGGGCGTGCGAAGCGATCCAGCATGTTGCGATAGGCATCGACCTCCCTTGGCTCACCCCAGGCCGTGATGGTCGAGTGCTCGGTGGCGGGAATGGAAAAGGCCGCCATCTCGGCGTCATAGTAGTCATTGGCCGCTACCACGCCCGCGACCGTGTCTGAGCCCTGGAAGCTCACCAAGTGCGCCGCCCCGCCAAGGGCTGCGGATTCGAAGGAGCTGACGCCGCGTGCGCCGAAGTCGTGCAGCATGAAGGGCAAGCCGTCCAGCGACTCCGAGGTGCGCTCCAAGTAGCCTCGGATCAGTTCCTTCACATGCCAGCTGATGGTCGCCACGGTCGTCGGATACCAGATCGCCCGGAGGATCGCCGTCTCGGCGAACTGCCCGATCCAGGGGATCCGTGGATCCGTGGATTCGATCGTCGCTAGGACCTGCCTCACGGGGACCAGGGAGCCCTCCGGCACCGCGCGAATGCGGATCGGCAACAGGCCTTGGTGCCGCTCCAGGATGTACTCCCAGCCCTCGCGATGAAACGGCGAGCCAGGCATGTGCCGGGCATAGAAGTCCGCGGCCTCCTCGATCATGTCCCGGGTGATCGGTCGGCTCAGGTACTCCTGGATGAACATTTGCAGCCCGAAGAAGAGGGTTCGCTCGAAGCGCCCGCCCCTGGACTCGACATAGCTGAAGACGGATTCCGTGCCTGGCGGGAACTGCGCATAGTGCGATTCCTTGTAGGAATCCGTATTGAGGATGAAATTCGACTGCAATCTGGACAGGGTGTGGATGGTCATGGGTCTCTCCCGTTCGATCCCGGAATCCCCGGGGCTGGGCCATCGGTGCGATGGCGGCTTTCGTGCGGCCCTCGGGCTCGCTCGGCCTCTCGTCTGTCAGATGCGTCCGAGCAAGTCCTGCACGATATGAAAATGGTCCTCGAACACCTGCGCCTCGAGCGACTGAAACTCGGCGAGCGAGGTCCAATGCGCCTTGCGGGCGTCGCTGCCGCCCTTGATCTTGGGCAGTGGGCCAGGTCTCAGCTCGATGAGGAAGGCATCCGTGATGGTCCGCCCGCGTAGCGAGCGCATGGGGTCGTCGTAGCGGGCGCGGGCGCGGATGCTTCCACGCAGCACCGGCTCCGGCACCTTGATACCCGTCTCTTCACGCAGCTCTCGGACGACCGCGTCCTCGATGCGCTCTTCGGCATCCAGGAAGCCTCCCGGGAGGGCGAGCAAGCCCTTGCCGGGGTGCGCACCGCGCTCGACCAGCAGGATATGCCCCGCTTGGATCACCACTGCGTCGACCGTCTGGAAGATCGGCGGATAGCGCAGGCCTTTGAACTGGGACTGGTAGCGCTGGATGAAGTCCCACTCGCTGCCTAGGGCCTTCCAGGCATCCGCGTGCGAGGCGATCCAGGCGCCGAGTGCCTCTCTCACGCCCGGTGGGATCGGTTGCTCAGCGAGCGTCCTTTCGAGATGCGCCTCAGGTGCTCCGAGCAGGGCATCGCGGATCTGCGTCGCCGAGAGGATGCTGACCTCCTCGACCGCACTGAATGCCCACTGCGGGAAGAGGTCGAGGTAGTCCGACGTCTGGTCCTTGCGATGGCCCACCAGGGTGATGGTTGCATCCTTCCCCGCAGTGGATTCGACGATGCCACGGACGGCCGCCTGTATCGCGGTTACCCACTGTGGGAGGTTGTACAGCCGGTCCGAAACGCCGGACACGACCACCCGATCGCGCAGTTCCGGAGGGATCGCCCCCTCGATCATCTCTCGTCGCTCCGCGTAGCTGAAGGGATCGCGAATGTTGCGCGGACGGTTGATGGATCCGACGAGCACGATGAGGTGCGAGGCGAGGCTCAGCGCCTGGGTGACGCAGGCGAGATGGCCATCATGGAACGGCTGGAAGCGGCCGATATAGACCGCGAAATCGTAGCGATTCATGGGAATCCCCCAAGAACGTCAGATGATGCTCAGCGTCTATCGGTGAGCAGGTGGGTCGAGAAACGCCACCTATCTTTAGCCTAGTCATGAGCGACCTTCTGAATCAACTGCCGTTTGTCGGCAGTCAGCACCGCCGAGCTCGCCACGGGATGATGCGGCCGCTCGCCAGGCACCGCCTTGATGACCGCCTTCCCGCGCAGTACCCTCGCGGGCTCCGGACGGATCCTCGCGGCCAATGGCGCGACCCTCCTGCTACCGCGGATCCCATCAGTTCTTCGACCCGAGACGACGCTTATGGCACAAGCCGGTATTCAGCCGCGGGCGCAGTCCCCGGCGGCGCACATCCGCGGGGTGGCTGATGCCGTCCGGCGGCGCGTCCTGGAGCACACCCTCAACAACAACGGCGGCTATCTGAGCCAGGCCTGCTCTTCTGCCGAGATCCTGGCGACCCTCTATCTGAGCGTCATGCGTCTCGGACCGAGCCAGGAGCCACTCGACCCGCGCCCTTTTGCAGGCGTTCCGAGCAGCGCCAATCCGGGCGCATTCACAGGTGCGGGCTACAATGGCACCAAGGCCCCCGAGCTGGATCGCTTCATTTTCTCGCCGGTTCACTACGCATTGGTGCTCTATTCGCTCCTGATCGAGCTCGACCGGCTTGGTCCGGATGCCTTGGACGACTTCAATCGAGACGGCAGCACCGTCGAGCTGATCGGCGCCGAGCATTCGCCAGGCCATGAGGTGACGGCCGGGTCGCTGGCCCAAGCTATCAGCCAGGCCGGCGGGATTGCCCTTGCCCGCCGCATGCGCGGCGAGACTGGGCGTGTCTGGGTGTTCATGTCGGACGGCGAGTTTCAAGAGGGTCAGACTTGGGAGGCCTTCGCCGCCCTCGCCTACCATCGTCTCGGTAATATCGGCATCTATGTCGACGCCAATGCCCAGCAGTGCGATGGCCCCATGGATGCCGTGATGGGCATCGAGCCCCTGGCCGAGCGCCTTTGTGCCTTCGGTGCCGAGGTCCACGAGGTCGACGGTCACGATCCAGTCGCCCTGGCCGCACCGGCCGACTCGGCCATCGAGCGGGACCGACCCTTGGTGGTGATCGCGCGAACCGACCCCTGCCGTGGTCTCGAGCAGCTGCGCGAGCGCGCGCCCAAGCTGCACTATGTCCGTTTCAAGAGCGACGCGGAATTTGCGACCTATCGCTCCTTGCTCGACAGCTTGCGTGCGGAGGCCTGCTGATGGAAAGCGTGCAACGTCCCCATCGCGAGAACCTGATTCGCTGGGCCGCGAGCCGGCCGGAGGTTCTGGTGCTGTCCGCCGACCTGACTTCGTCTTGCGAGGCGGACGGATTCCGCGATACCTATCCGGAGCGCTTCTTCTCCATGGGGATGGCGGAGCAGAACATGATGGGCTTCGCCGCTGGTCTCGCCCGCGAGGGATTCTTTCCCTACATCCACACCTTCGCGGTCTTTATCTGCCGTCGGCCTTTCGATCAGGTCGCCATGTCCATCGCCTATCCGAATCTCCCGGTCCGGCTCATTGGCTTCCTGCCAGGGATCACCACAGCGGGCGGTGTGACCCACCAGGCCATCGACGACATCGCGCTGATGCGCATCCTGCCGAACATGCGGATCCTGGAGTGCGGCGACGCCACAGATGTCGAGTCTGTCCTGGATGTCGCCCAGGACATCGACGGACCCGTCTATGTGCGTATGCTGCGCGGAGAGGTCCCCAGGCTCTTCGATCCGAGCGAGCCCCTGCGCTTCAATCGCGCCCGCGTCCTGACTCAAGGCGCGGAGGTTCTGGTGCTCTCCACGGGTATCTGCACCGAGGAGGCCGTGCGGGCGACCCAGGCCCTGCGGACGCGCGGGCTGGATGTCGGCCACTTGCACGTCTCCACGCTCAAGCCCTTCGACGATCCGACCGTCCTCGAAGCCATCGCCAAGGCCAAGCGCGGCGTCATCACCATGGAGAACCACAGCGTCATTGGCGGTCTCGGCTCGGCGGTCGCGGAGCTGATGGCGGAGCGCGGACTGGGTGTGCGCCTCCTGCGCATCGGCCTTCAGGATACCTACGCGCATGGCGCGAGCCGCCAGTATCTGATGCGCGAATATGGCCTGGATGCCATGGCCCTCGTCCGCGCCGTCGCATCCTTGATCGGTCAGCCCCTGGCGCTCACCGAGGACGACCTCGCCGCTGTCCGACTCGAGACCATGCGCCAGGTGGACAAGACCGAAGACCTCTAGCGCCGATCCCTCTGAGCCCGACGCATCCAGTCGGGCTCATGGTCCGCATGCGCGGCTGCCCATCACCCTTGCCGGAATTCGAGCATGACCCAGCCATCGGCCTTATCCCTCGGCGGCGAGCGCTTCAGCGCGCTCTATCACATCCGGTCGTCAGCGGCCGAGCTGGAGGCGCGCGCTCGCGATATCTGTGTCGAGCAGACCGTGGAGTTCCCTGAAGCCCTGATCACCAGCACGGCGATTCGCGATCAGATCATCGGCCAGATCGAATCGGTCGAGGAGATCGGCCCGGAGCGATTCGCCGTTCGGATCAGCTATCCCATCGAGGCCGCCGGTCGTGAGCTCACTCAGCTGATCAACGTCCTCTTCGGCAACATCAGCATCAAGCCGGGCATTCGCCTGATGCGCCTCGATCTGCCCGAGTCCCTGGGGCAGGAATACCCCGGACCAAGGTTTGGCCAGCAAGGACTTCGGACCCTGCTCGGCGTCCAGGATCGCCCCTTGCTCTGCACCGCCCTCAAGCCCATGGGACTCTCGCCGGCCGAGCTGGCCGAGCTGGCCTACCGGCTTGCGCTCGGCGGCATCGATCTCATCAAGGACGATCACGGTCTTACCGACCAAGGCTTCTGTCCCTTCGAGGAGCGCGTCCGGCGCTGTGCCGATGCCGTGGCCCGCGCCAATGCGCAGACAGGTCGGCACTGTCTCTATCTGCCGAACGTCTCCGCACCAGCCGGCGAGATCGATTCCCGTGCCCACTTCGCCAAGGACGCCGGCGCCGGTGGCTATCTCTTCTGTCCCGGGCTGTGCGGCCTTGATGCCATGCGCCGCCTTGCCGACGACGACGGCCTCGGTCTACCGATCCTCGCTCACCCGGCCTTTCAAGGGAGCTATTGCCTCAGCGCGGACTCAGGGGCCGCGCACGGCGTTCTCTACGGGCAGCTCAATCGGTTGGGCGGCGCGGACGCGACCATCTTTCCGAACTGGGGTGGGCGCTTCTCCTACACCGAGGACGAGTGCCTGGACATCGTTGACGGTGCGACGCGAGAGATGGGGCGTATCGCGCCCATCTTTCCCGTGCCGGCTGGTGGCATGCGCTTGGAGCGTGTCTCCGAGATGATCGACTTCTACGGGCCCGAGGTGATCTTGCTGATCGGCGGAGACCTTCACGCTCAGGGAGGTGATCTCGTCGCGAGCTGCCGCCGCTTCGAGACGCTCGCGCGTCAGTCCTCTTCGGCGATCGGCGGCATCCGGTCCATGAAGTAGAGCATGACGACCAAGACGACACTGGATGCGGCCATGAGGTGCGGCCCGAACAGCCAGAAGACGAGCGGAACCGCCAGGTAGTAGGCACGCATCCCCGTGCTGTAGAAGGACCCGGCGCGGTTCAGATGGGCGGCTACCTTCTCTGGGCTGACCGCGGAGGGGCGCAGCTTCGGCGGCAGGCTGACCTGAAATCCGACATGGTTGTAGAGCCTCACGGACATGGCGAAGCTGAAGAAGGCGATCAGCAGGTCGGCGAGCAAGACGATCAGCTTCAGCTCCCAGAGCCCCGGATGCCGCGAGCCGAAGAGATTCAGGGCATGCCAGTTGTGCGCGATCTCGTCCGCCTGGCCGGTCAGACTGAGCACGCCCATGCTGAGAATCACGGAGGTCGAGGCGAAGAAGGTGGCGGCCATGGTCGAGTTGCGGAGCGTCTGCACGCCGAGGATCGCGTGACTGGGATCGGCCATGATGTTCTGCACCCAGCTCCGCCTGGCCTTGCGATTGACGCTCTGCACGGTGAAGTTGGGATTCTGGCGAACGCGGATCGCCAGGAAGAGGTGGTAGGCGACCAGGATGGAAACGCCGATCCCGAGCCAGATGAGGTCACCGCCGTACTCTTGCCACCAGTCTCGCATCAGGTCGCCTCTCCGAGCTTCTCAGTGCTGGCAGCGCGGGCAATAGAAGCTCGAGCGCTGCCCGATCCTTCGCTGGCGGATCGGCTCGCCGCATTGCTTGCAGGCCTCTCCCTCCCGTCCGTAAACCCGCAGCGACTGGGCGAAATAGCCGGGCTGACCGTCCTCCTGGACGAAGTCCCGCAGCGTCGTGCCACCCTGGGTGATGGAGTCGGCGAGCACGCGCCGGATGGTCCCGGCAAGCCGGCGGTAGCGCTCGCGGCCGACCCGGCCACAGAGTCGCGCCGGATGGATCCCGGCCAGGAAGAGCGATTCGTTGGCATAGATGTTCCCCACTCCCACCACCACAGAGGCGTCCATGATGAAGGACTTGATCGCGACGCGCCTTCCCCGGCTCGCGCCGTAGAGGTAGTCGCCATCGAATCGCTCGCCAAGCGGCTCGGGCCCGAGGTGGCTCAGCAAGGGATGTTGCCGCTCGGCGATCTCGGGCGGCTCCGGGGTCCACAGGAAGATCCCGAATCTGCGTGGGTCGTGGAATCTCAGACAGCGCTGGTCGGTCAAGACCAGGTCCAGATGATCGTGACGGCGTGGCGGGCTGGACGTCGGCACCACGCGCAGGCTTCCCGACATCCCGAGATGGACGATCAGCGTGCCTCGCTCCAGCCCGATCAGGATGTACTTGCTGCGTCGCGACAGCGCCCGGATCCGCTGACCCTCGACGAGATCCGCCGTCTCCGGGGCGATCGGCACGCGCAGTCGGGGCTCGCGCACCTGGAGTCTCTGAACACGCTCGCCCTCGAGATGGGGCCGGATCCCTCGCAGGGTGGTCTCGACCTCAGGCAGCTCCGGCATCGACTGGACTAGAAAGCGCCTGCGGGCGCTTGAGTCTCTCCGGCCGACGGATCCGGGGCGAAGGGATCGACGCCGAATCCGTAGGGATTCGCGCTCTCGCTCTGCGGCAAGCCGCGTGGCTGGCGAGGCACCTCGGGAGAGACCGGGATCTCCCTGCCATCCGGCGTGAGCTTGAACACTGGAGGCTCGCTCAGTGGGGCATTCCCTGGAAGGATCCGCTCCGGATCGTCCCCGAATGGCTGGTAGGGCACCCGCTCGGTTGGCACGGGTCCGAAGGGGTCGGCCACGATCTCATCGGCTGACGGCTGGGGCATGGGCTCGGCGATGGGTGTCTGCTCGGCCGGCGTGGCGACGGGCGTGGCCGCCGGCATTGGCTGCGGCGCGGCAGGCTCGGGCGGCGTCGGATCGACCGCGCTCGGATCCAGATCGAGCTCCGGCGGGTCCGTCAGTACATAGAGCAGCCGTTGGTCCCTGCGCGCCCAACGGCGCCGATCTCCTGAGACGACGAATCGCAGCGTCGAGCCGTCGCCCATCTTGAGCGCGACCGGCACGCCGCTCGGTGTTTCCGCCAAGGGCTCGACGCGCTCCGCGACTAGGGCGTTGAGCGCCGTGACGCTGTCTGTCGTCAATGCTACCCCGTCGAGTCGACCGAAGACCGGGTTGAAGTCGCGGGGTAGGAGCCTGGTCGAGACGTAGTCGATCGGCGGTGCGATCAGAAGATGATAGAACCGATCCGTGATGAGATGGACGAGTCCGTCCGAGGCGACGTAGCGCGACTGACCGACCGGATCGATGCCGCCGATGGCGATTTCCACGGAGTCGAGCTTGAGCTCGAGCCTGGGCGGCGCGAGCTTGAGCTCATCGAGCGCTGCGGCCGTTTCCGGAAAGCTGCGGATCACCTGTGTGTCGAGGATCTCGAGCAGCTTGGCGACCTGCCCATCCTCGGCGTCGACCTGCATCGGCGCTTCCATCTTCCATCCCAGGAGGTCCTGAGTGAGGACGATGGTCGGCTCACCTTCGCGCGCGATCCGCGCCTGATACAGATCCTCGGCCGCGAGGTCGGTCAATTTGGAGACGGATCGCCCGGCGTTGATCTCGCTGCGCATCAGCATGGCGAGCACGGCCAGGGTGACCAATAGGACCAGGTTGATCAGCCAACGCTGTTTCACTGCTCCCTCCAACGATACCAGCGCACCAGGAGCCCGCCGACCAGGAAGACGGCCGGGAGGATCATGAGGCTCCAGACGCCGACCAGGGTCCGGCGGGTCCTGGTCATCTCCAGTGCCTCCACGGCGCCAGGCTCGGGCGGAAGCTCCACCAGGTCCTCGTCCGAGCTCAGCCAGCGCAGGAGCTGGATCCCGAGCACCGTGTTGCCATAGCTGCCGATCTGAGCATTGCTCAGGAAGTCGCCGTCGCCGGCCACCACCACCCGCTGCACCCGATCGGTCTCCGGCAGGGCTCGTGTCAACGCCAGGACCACGGGCAAGGGGCCCGCCAGCTCGCCGACGATCTCGTCCCGATCGATCTTGCCGACAACTGTGCCTGTCTCGTTCCAGCTCTTATCGCCTGTCGCCAAGAAGGTGGCGAGGCTCCAGCTCGGCGCGATCGTCGGATCGAAGGCCAATGCGCCAGGCAGGAGCGCCGGCTTCGAGAGCCCCTCCGTCAGGGCATGGCTCGGGTAGTCCGAGATTACGGCAATCGCCGGTGTGGCTGCGCCAAAACGCGCCGCCGCGGCGTCCACGACTACGCCCGGCAGAGGCTGGATTCCCATCAGCTCGGCGAGCGGCTCCAAGCCATTCGGCTCACCAGGATCCATGAGCCAAAGCAGATTTCCGCCGCGATCCAGAAAGCGCATCAGCGCCTCGACCTCGCCCTCGAAGAGCGGGAGCTGGGGATTGCTCAGGATCACCAGCCGAGTGTTGTCCGGCACGTCCGGGATACGCGCGAGGTCGAGCGGACGCGCCAGGAAGCCCTGGTCCCTGAGCGCATTGCCAAGTCGCCCCAGGTCCGCTCCCTGCTGGCCCTCGATCGCGCGCTCCCCATGGCCCTCGATGACGGCGACCCAGGGGCTTCGGGTCTCCGTGAGTCGCAGGATCGCGGCGGAGATGGACCGCTCGCCGATCTCCTTCAAGGTTTCGCGCCGGCCACGATATTCGAGCAGGATCTGACCCAATAGAGAGACATCGGCGTCGCGCGCCTGCTCTGGGAAGAGCTGCGGATCGCGATAGAGGATCTCCAGATCCGGAAGTGCTTGTGTATAGCGCGCCAAGAGTCGCCCGATCGCCTTGGCCAAGGGCGCCTGCGGATCGGCGAAGACGGTGACCCGCAAGGGTGCCTCCAGCCGCTCCACGATCTCTAGGCTCTGCGGCGAGAGCGTATTGGCGGCCGCTCGGGTCCAGTCCCAATAGCGGTCGTGGCGTGCAGTCAGCCAGCCGGATGTGACGACCACGGCCAGCAGCAGCAGTGCGAAGAGCGCATCGACCAGCGGTCGCTCCAACCGATGCAGCTGATCCCGAAGCTGATCCAAGAATTCCTTCATTGCAGGCGGCGGTTGCTGAGGCGTCGATGCGTCAGGGCGAGGAAGAAGAGCGTGAAGATTAAGAAGTAGCTGAGATCGCTGAGACGCACCATGCCCATGAGCAGCCAGAAGAGGTGCTCGTTCCAGGAGAGCCAGCCGAACAGCGACAGGTCTTGAGTCGCAAGCGTCGCGTCCGCCCGCCCGATGATGGAGAAGAGCAGCAAGAGTCCGAAGGCGGCCAGCACCGCCGCGCCAGGCTGGGACGTCAGGCTGGATGCGTAGAGTCCGATGGCGCAGAACATCATGGCCGCGAGCCAAAGCCCGAGCGTCGCCGCGGCGAGCTGGCCGAAGTCGAGAGGGGTGACACCGCTGAGGATAAGCACGTTCGCGGTGGGAAGCAGACAGAGTGGCGTGATGAGCACCGCAAGCCCGAGCATCTTGCCGATCACCACCTGTCCGAGCCGGACCGGCGCAGCGGCGATGAGATCGAAGCTGCCGTCCCGCAGCTCGCCACTCAGCATACGCATCGCCAGCAGGGGCGCCGCCAGCATGGCGACGATGGCGGCGAAGGCGAAGAGGTTCATGGTCAGCTCTTGCGTCAGCGCGGCCATCCGCTCATCGGCGCCGAGCCCGGTGAAGTCTTCGATAACCTGAAGAAAGATCCAGGCCAGCACGATCTGCCCCACGCCCAGGAGCACCCAGAGCAGGGGCGTGACGACCCCGGCCCTTACCTCGCGTCCGGCGATGGCCGCGATCATGTCGTCTCCTCCACGCCGATGAGGTCGAAGAAGACCCGCTCGAGGTCGCTGCGCTCGGGGACCAGCTCCAAGAGGTCGAGCCCGTCTTCCACAATGGCGCGGGCCAAATCCGCCGAGCCGGCCTCTTCGAAGAGATCGATCTGGAAGCCCTCGGCGCCGATCGCGACGGCCCCGGCCACGGGTGGCAGATCTGCGAGCCGCTCGGCATTGGCCTGACCGCCGAGCTTGACCCGCCAGACATTGCCCGGCTGGTTGTCGGCCAGGTCGGCGTCGAGCTGAACCCTTCCCTCGTGCAGGATCACCACGCGGTCGCAGACCGCCTGGACCTCGGGCAGCAGGTGGCTGGAAAGGATGATGCCGCAGTTCTCCGCCAGCTCGCGGATGAGTCCGCGCAGCTCGCGCATCTGGAAGGGGTCGAGGCCCTCGGTAGGCTCGTCCAGGATGAGGACGCGCGGCTTATGTAGGATGGCTTGCGCGATGCCCAGACGCTGCCGGTATCCCTTCGACAGCTTGGCGATCAGACGCCCTCCACTGTTCGACAATCCGCAGCGATCTTTCGCGGCGAAAACGGCCTCGTCGATCTCGCGTTTGGGAGTCCGTCGCAAGCGTGCGCAATAGGTCAGATATTCGTCGACGCGCAGCTCCGGATGAACCGGTGGCCGCTCGGGCAGATAGCCGAGGGCGGCCTTGGCGCGAATCGGATCCCTCGCGAGATCCATGCCTTCGATCTCGATGCGGCCCGTCGTCGGCGCCAAAAGGCCACTCAAGAGTCGCAGACAGGTCGTCTTGCCCGCGCCATTGGGTCCGAGCAGACCCAGGACCTCTCCCTTTTGGAGGCACAGATTCACGTCGGACAGCACCAGCTGGCGTCCGAACCTTCGGCTGAGATCTGTCACGCGAACGAGTGTGTCCATGGAGGCGGGAAGATAACCCCTCTCGATCCTCTTGCCAAACGCCTTCTCGGGAATGCTCTAGCGGGTGCTGTCCACCGATCGGGGGGCACCTTCGGGCGCTGCCGGCCGGGCGTCGCTCCGATGACGCCACGGCCGCGCGCTCAGGTGCGTGTCGGTCTATTTCTCCTTGGCCGCTTCAGGTGCCTTGGGTGCGGGTGCCGCGGTCTGTGGGATGTAGAGGCTCGGCCAGCCAAGCCCGTAATGCGAACCGCCCCAGTAGAGAGGGTGGCCCCAATGGCGATAGCGGTGCCAGAGATAGGGCCGCCGCCACAGCCAGGGCCTGTGGTGCAAGTAGCCAGGACCGCCCCAGTAGCCTGGATAGCCGCCCCAATAGCCGGGGCCCCACCAGCCAGGACCGCCCCAGCCACCCCAGCCGCCACCAAAGCCGAAGCTGAACCCACCGCCGAAGAAGCCGAAGAAGGCCTGTGACTGCATCGGGATGGCCAGTAGCAGCGTCGCGAGGAACGCGGATGCGAAGACATGTGACCGTTTCATTGCACACCTCCTCCGGGACCTACACTGAATCCCACGGGAGTATGGGACCAGGGTCCCTTGCTTTTAGTTTAGTAAATAAACAAAGACTGATTTGCCTTGGTCACATTGAAATTTCCGACGGCAACGATGAGCTGCGAAGGGCATGAAGCCCGCTAAGTCGCCCAACGATCCGACTTGCGGTTCGAGCCTTGATCATCAGTTGGTTGCGCCAGGCAAAGCCTGGAAGGAGAGGAAGATAGCGGACGGATAAGCGAATCGGAAACTCCTTGTTGCGGCCCA
>NZ_JAAIJQ010000052.1 GCF_010820565.1 Thiorhodococcus minor
TCTTCGGTGTTGAGACTGATAGCGTTGCAACGCTTCATCGGCATGCTCCTACAAGGTTCCTGTGAAGACGCATTATTGTAACATAATCATAGCTTTAGGCGCTAAGTCCATGGCATTGGCGTGTCCCTTCAAGCGTGCTATGAACATAGACTTTGAGCGTCTTGCGCTCGCCGAGCACAACGCGATCAACGACGATATCGGGTAGGTTCAACAGCGTCTGAAGGGTGTCCGGGTCAAACTTCATTATGAACGGCGTCCGAATGGGGTTCTAGCGGAAAGCAGCAGGCAAGCCATTGATTTTAAAGATATCACAACCCCAGAGCAAACGGGAGAGCCTCAACTTCAGGGGCTCGTTGAATACCTGGATGCGGGACCGAAAAGTGCGTGAAAAAGCCCAAATCGCACTCCCTACGCTGATCCTCAGTGCTGGCTTATCGCGCTCACAAGGCACCTTCTTCAACGAGCAGATCATGGATGGACTCGGCCATGGCTCGATAGCCCTCCTGGTTGAAGTGGATCGCGTCGGACTTGTAGCGGCTTCGGCGCATGAGCTGTGCGACGAGATCGTCCTCGAAGACGAGGTCGTACTCCTCGGCGAGCTCGGTGTAGAAGGGGGCGGTCGAGGAGAACAGACGCTTCTCCGGCAGGCCGATCAGGACGACCTCGATGCCATTCGCCTCGGCGAGCTCGATCATGGCGGCGAGGTTGCGTTTGGTGGCCTGGGGATCGCGATTGCGCAGGATGTCATTGCCGCCTTCCAGCAGAAGCAGCAGATCCGGACGGGACTGCGCGAGCAGGCCCCGCAGGCGGGGGAGGCCATCCGCGGTGACTTCACCGGAGACACCGGCATTGATCACGCGGCGCCCGCTCAGGCGCTCCAGCACGCTCGGATAGCTGTGCGCTGGATCTGTGCCCACGCCATAGGTCAGGCTATCGCCGAAGGCGAGCAATGTCCCATTGGGAGGAATGGGGCTGAGGCGCGGCTGCTCGCAGCCCAGCAGCAGGGCGAGGATGGCGGGCAGGATTAGCGCGCTCAGCGCTCGGAAGTGCTCGGCGCGCCCAGTGCGACTTGATGGTTTCATTGAATCTCCGCCAATGCTTGGAGTCTTGCCGGGCCGATCGTCTCTATCCCCGTCGTGCGACTGTCAGGCAAGCTGCTCGCGCGATCGCTTGAGCCAACGCGTTGCCGCCTTCTCCGCCTCGACGATGAAGAGCACCGTCGAGGCGACGAGCACGATGCGGACCCAGACCAGCGGGTCGATGGCGGCCGTGCCGAAGAGTGCCTGGAGCGGGCTCAGGTAGGTGAAGCCCAGCTGGAAGAGCAAGAGAAGCCCGACGGCCAGGAGGACATAGGGGTTGCCCAAAAGGCCCTCGCGGCTCAGGACGGGCGCGCTGATGTATCTGGAGTTGAAGAGGTAGAAGATCTCGAACATCACCAGGGTGTTGACGGCGACCGTGCGTGCCGCCTCGATGCTGGCGTCTTGGGCCAGCTCCCAGAGAAAGAGACCGAAGGTGCCCGCCATCAGGATGATGGAGACATAGCCGATGCGCCAGAGGAAGAGTGGCGTCAGCACAGGCTCGCGGGCGTTGCGGGGCGAGCGATTCATGACGCCGGGCTCGGGTGGCTCGAAGGCGAGTGCAAGCGCCAGTGTGACGGCGGTGATCATGTTCACCCAGAGGATCTGCACCGGCGTTAGCGGGAACTCGTGGAAGCCGAGCAGGATGGCGCCGAGCACCACCAGGGCCTCGCCGCCGTTGGTGGGCAGGATGAAGAGGATGGCCTTCTTGAGGTTGTCGTAGACGGTGCGGCCTTCCTCGACGGCGTTGGCGATGGAGGCGAAGTTGTCGTCCGCGAGCACCATCTCGGCGGCCTCCTTGGCCGCCTCGGTGCCGTTGATGCCCATGGCGACGCCGACGTCGGCGCGCTTTAGTGCCGGGGCGTCATTGACGCCGTCTCCCGTCATGGCGACGACCTGTCCGCGCTCTTGGAGCGAGCGCACCAGTCTGAGCTTGTGCTCGGGGGTGACACGGGCGTAGACGTCGACGTCCGCGACCTGCTGTTCTAGGCCGTCCTCATCCAGGGCGTCCAGGTCTCGGCCGGTGAGGACCCTGTCTGAATTCCGTAGCCCGACCTGGCCTGCGATGGCCCTCGCGGTCGCGGCATGGTCGCCGGTGATCATCTTGACGCGGATCCCTGCCCGGGTGCAGGCCTCCACCGCGGCGATCGCTTCGGTGCGCGGTGGGTCGATCAGCCCCACCAGCGCGACCAGGACGAGTCCTTCCTCCAAGTCCTCGAAGTTCAGCTCCATCGGCTGCATGTCCAGAGACTTGGCCGCGATGGCGAGCACGCGCTGCCCTTCCGCGGCCAGCGCCTCCATCCTCCGCAGCCAGAAGTCAGGGTCGATGGCGGTCAGCTGGGCTTGGCTGCGCTGGTGCCCGCACATGTCCAGGATGGCCTCGGGGGCGCCCTTGACGAAGATGGCCGCCGCGCCCGAATGGTCGTGATGCAGCGTCGCCATGAACTTGTGCTCGGACTCGAAGGGGATGAGGTCGGAGCGGGGAAACGCCTTGGCGAGGGTCTCCGGGTCCAGTCCCGCCTTGATCCCGGCGACGACGAGCGCGCCCTCCATGGGGTCCCCATGAACGCGCCATTCGTCGTTGGCGAGCTCCAGCGTGGCGTCGTTGCAGAGCAGAGCGGCTTGCAGCGCCTCGCTCAGAACGCCGTCTTCCAGTGGTGAGCAGGTCTTGCCGTCGCAGTAGATGGCGCCGTGTGGGTCATAGCCTGCGCCGCTGAAGGTCAGGTCGCGGTCTGCGGTGACGACGTGCCGGACGGTCATCTCGTTGCGCGTCAGCGTCCCCGTCTTGTCCGAGCAGATCACCCCCACGGTGCCCAGCGTTTCCACCGCCGGCAATCGGCGGATGATGGCGTTGCGCCCCGCCATGCGCCTGACGCCGATCGCCAAGGTAATGGTCATGATGGCGGGGAGGCCCTCGGGGATCGCCGCCACGGCGAGTCCGACGGCGGCGAGGAACATCTCGGAGGCGAGATAGTCGCGCACCAGGACACCGAAGGCGAAGGTGACGCTCGCGAGCGCGAGAATGGCGATGGTGAGCCAGGTGCCGAACTGCGCCATCTGTCTGAGGAGTGGGGTGGTGAGCTGCTCCACTCCTGCGACCAAGGCGCTGATCCGGCCGATCTCGGTGCTGGCGCCGGTGGCGACCACGATGCCCGCGCCCTGGCCATGTGTCACCAGGGTTCCGGAATAGGCCATGCAAAGGCGGTCCGCCAGCGCTGTCTCCCGGGGCAGGGCGGCGACAGCCTTGTCGATGGGCACGGATTCGCCGGTCAGCGCCGCTTCTTCGATCTGCAGCCCCTTGACCCTAAGCAGGCGCAGATCCGCGGGGATCTTGTCGCCTGATTGCAGCTGCACCAGATCGCCAGGAACGAGATCCGCGGCGTCGAGCGTGAGGAGGCGGCCGTCCCGCCAGGCCATGGCATGCGGCGAGAGCATGCCGCGAATGGCGCGCAGGGCGTCTTCCGCCTTGCCTTCCTGAACGAAGCCGATCGCGGCATTGATGATGACGACGCCGAAGATGACGCTGGCGTCGAGCCAATGCTGCAGTAGTGTGGTCACGACACCCGCCGCCAGGAGCACGTAGATGAGGATGTTGCTGAATTGGCTTAGGAAGCGCTCCAGTGCGCTGCGCGGCTTGGCCTCCGGAAGGCTGTTGGGGCGATAGTGATCGAGGCGTCTGCGGGCGTCCTCGGAGCTGAGCCCTTGCTCGGCGGTTTCCAGGGCAGCCAAGACCGCTTCGGTTGGGATGTGGTGCCAGGAGCGGTCTGCTTGAGCCGACTCGGTTGGAGCTTGGGGTGAGAGATTGGCGGCGCGTCTTCGGCGCCAGAAGATCAGACCGACGGCAAGGGCGCAGACGAGCAGGATCGCCAGGGCGAGCGGCCAGTCCAGCGCAGGGAGCATCGAGGTGGAGCTGGCATCATCAGTCATGTCGGGACGACTCCTGATTGAATCTCTCAGGGCTATGGGCGTGCCATGCGCATCCGAAGCAGCCAGGGCAGGCGCGCGACGAAGCCGAGGACGAGACGGGTGTGCATCCAAGTCAATAGCACATTGTCGCGCCAATAGTCGAAGTGCGAGCTGCCCCCCTCGTCCTTGCTCAGATAGCGCACGGGCGCGTCGAGGTTGATGGGGCGAACGCCGCGCCAGGCGAGTCTGACGACGGCCTCGGGATCGAAGTCGAAGCGACGCATCCAGCGCTGCCGGCGCATGATGTCGAGCAGGGGCGCAACCGGGTAGACCCGGAAACCGAACAGCGAGTCACCGATCCCCATCCAGAGCGTTTCGAGGTTTGCCCACCAATTCGAGACGCGGCGGCCGCGAACCCGCAGCAAGGGTGCGCTCGCGTCGAAGACCGGCCTGCCGAGGATCATGCAGTCCGGGTGCTCGGCAGCGGCTTGCATGAAGGCCGGAATCAGCTCGGCTGGGTGCTGGCCGTCCGCATCCATGGTTAGCACATGGGAGACACCCTCGGCAGCGGCGGCGCTCAGGCCGTACAGCACCGCAGCGCCCTTACCACTGTTCGTCGGCAAGACCATGAGCCTGAGTCCTGCGTCATTTTCGGCGAGCTGCCGAAGCCCCTCGGCCGTGCCGTCCGTGCTGCCGTCGACCACCACCCAGACTTCGGGCCACTGGGCCCGTGCCGCGGCAACGCTCTGGTAGAGGATGGGGCCGGTGTTGTAGCTGGGGATCAGGACGATGCTCGTCACCCGAGTCATAAAGGCTCCTGGGTCGGTTTCTGCTGTCGGCGCCTACGCGCATCGCCCTTGTCGTCGATGCACGCCCTCGGTTCTGTTTTTGTCGCGAACGCGACGAGGCGCCCTGGTAGATGGTACCGCCCAGATGGCGAAGTCGTTGAAAAGATGAGGCTCCTCTTCATGGCGTGTCCTTTGCTTGCCAGTGCCCAACGCACAACGGCAGGGAAAATCGATCGCATGACACCAACCCACAGATCCAAACCGGCCGGGCGGACAGGCGTCGTCTCTGTCTTGGGCCGCTTGCGCAGGGACGTCTCCGCCGAGCCGAGCGATGCCACGGGCCGCGCCGAAGCGCGCCGCCGCGGCGTTGGCCGGCAGGCCTTCGCCCCTGTCGGAGGCTGCTGAGCCATGGCCCGCTTCCAGCCCTGTCATGGTAAAGATGCCTGTCGCGACAATGGCGAGCGGTGTCTGACCTGCGGCCGATCATTGAGCGAGATCGCCCGACTGCGGGACGCGCTCGACGCACTGGCGAATCTGGCGATCGAGCATGGCTATGAGAACAGCGAGGAATTCGCCAGCTATGTCGCTCGCAAGCTCTCTAAGACCATCAACCATCGCCGGGAGCAACTGCAATGAGCGCCGCCCTGATCGATCCGGACGACGCCCGGTTTCACCTGGGTGTGCAGGAGATGGATCGCGTTCACGGCGAGTTTATCGCCCTGGTCAATGCCATGGCCGAGGCCGATCAAGCCGGCTTTCTAGAGCTGTTCGCGCGCCTTGTCGAGCACACCAAGGCACATTTCGACGGCGAAGAGCAGCAGATGACCGAGACGCGATGTCCGGCGCTGCAGGAGCATCGCGCCGATCACCAGCGTGTGCTCGGGGATCTCTGGGCCATCGGTCAGCGCTCGACGCCGGTCCAGGTGGCCATGGGTCGCGCCTATGTGCGCGAGCAGCTGCCGACCTGGTTTGCGGTGCATGCGGCGACCATGGACAGCGCCCTGGCCGCGCACCTGAAGGCAAAGTCGGGCTCCTGAGCGATGGACACGACCGCAGCCGAGCGTGCCTCAGCGCGTGAGAGACGCAAGCTCCTGGTCTGTGACAGCGCCGAGCTGCGTGATCGGGAGCATCGCATCATCCCCCTCCTGTTCAAGAAGGAGCGGCAGACCGCCATCGTGCTGCGGTACGCCGGCCAGGTCCACGCCTACTTGAATCAATGTGTGCACATGGTGCGGCGTCTGGACTGCATGCACGACGCTGTCTTCGATGCAGACCAGGGGCACCTGCGCTGCTCCATGCACGGTATCGTCTATGATCCGGGGACGGGTGAGTCCTTGAGTGTCTTATATGCCGGCGAGCGCCTCGAGGCGCTGCGGTCCACCGAGATCGATGGGCAGGTCTTCATCGTCGACAAGCGTGTGAAGGCCCTCGATGAGCCCAGCCAGTCTTGATCCCGCCGGTAAATACCGCGCGGACAACTGCCAACTCCCCGCAGAGAGGACTTCCGATGAGAACCACCGACAAGATCCGCCAGCAGCTCGAGGAAAATCCAGTCGTGCTCTACATGAAGGGCACACTAGGCGAGCCGCGCTGCGGCTTCTCCGCGAAGGCCGCGGCCGCGCTGCAGTCGACCGGGGTCGAATTCGCCTATGTCGATGTCCTGGCCGCGCCGGCCTTTATGCAGGCGCTGCCCGAGGTCTCGGAATTTCCGACTTTCCCGCAGCTCTTCATCAAGGACGAGATCATCGGCGGAAGCGATATCATTGAGGCCATGCTCGCGAGTGGCGAGCTGCTGCCGATGCTGAAAGACGCGACAGCCTGATATCAGACCGAGGATCACAGATGCATCAAGACGACATCGTCACGCGCGTTCGGACCCAATACCCGGACGCGACCATCGACATCGCCGGGGCCGACTGCAACTTCGAGATTCACATCCTGAGCGACGGCTTCGCCGGACAGAGCCTGCTGCAGCGCCAAAAGGGGATCTTGGCCCTGTTCAAGGACGAGCTGCAGTCCGGCGCAATGCACGCCTTGACGATCAAGGCCAAGACACCGGCAGAGAAGGCCGCGGAGTCCTCCTGAGGCGAAGACAGATCCGCCGCGACCTTTTGGCTGATCGCGCGCGCTCATCAGCGGTGCCGGGCGATCGGCGGAGGCAGAACAGCCAGGCTGGGGGCTGATCTGCCGTCGCGCGCCGCTTTCAGCCTCGAGCTGAAGCTGCTCGCCTGGCACCGATCTGGGGAAAGGCATCCCTACGTCTCATTGGGGGATCTGATCGTCGGCGAGTCTGATCATCCGGCTGGTGCATCACCATCGACCGCTCACCCGGGAGAGCGCGCGCCCATGAAGAGCAACCGACAGCGTCGAGCAGAGATCAAGGCCAAGCGGGTGAAACGGGCGCAAAGACTCAAGATGCGCCTGCAGCCCAAGCCGCGCCTCGGCGAAACTCCTTTAGGGGCGGTCGCGGCGGACCATGGCGCGCTCAGCCACAATAACACCTATGGCTTGCTCCCGGACTATTACGTCGATCGGGCGTTCGTCTGTCGCGACTGTGGCAGCGAGGAGATCTGGACCGCCCAGCAGCAAAAATGGTGGTATGAAGCGGCCAAAGGGCACATCGACTCCTACGCGGTCCGCTGCCGCGCTTGCCGCAAGCGCATTCGTGACCAAAAAGTGGCTCAGAAGCGTCACATGGAGGCAATGGCGGCTCGACCCCGCCATCCGAACGAGGCCTTTTTTCGACGGAAGCTGCGTCGGTCCGCCAAGTAGCTGCGGTGGCTGGGGCGCATCCGGTCGATCCCGCGATCAGGTTCTCGACCAGCACCTGGGGCCCAGGGCCTCAGTCAATCCAGATTCCCATGTCCTCAAGAACAGCCTGCGCGCCCTGCTCGGCAACACCGGCTCCATGGTGCTGTGCGGCCACCCCTGCCGGGACACCGCAGCGCTCGGTGTCTGAAGGCATGGGGCGCCCAATGGTTGCGTGCGACCCGGCTAGCGACAGGCTCGAAGGCTGTTGCCGACCGAGCCGGCTTCATGTCATCGGCGAGATGTGGTCCGAAGAGCGACCATGCATTGCGGGCTCCTCTGCACGCTGATCGAGGATGTCCAAGGCTTCTTCATCCTGGGCCTAGGTGCGGCGCGGCCGATCGATGCGCCGCGCCATCGGCGTGTAGAAGTCGTCCCACCAGGCCGCGTCCGGCGGGGTGAAGCAGGTAAGCGAGGTCCGCCGCACCGGATGTGCCCGGTCTCTTTCCCCGGAGTCTCCTGATCTCTGCGGCTTGATTCAATCAATCGATTGATCTACTGTTAGGCCACCTGCCGCAGGTTCCTGCATCCCCGTGCCCAGCTTGGGAGCTATCGTGCCCGACCGATCCGCGAATCCCGAAACGCCCGACACCCGCCAGCGCTTGCTGCGCAGCGCCCTGCGCGCCTTTGGGCACAACGACTACGACGCGGTCTCCAACCGCCAGCTGGTGCAGGACGCCGGGGCGAACGTGGCGGCGATCTCCTATCACTTCGGCGGCAAGCGCGAGCTCTACCTGGCCACGGCCGCCTACCTGGCGGAGCAGCTCGGCGAGGGCATAGGCGAACAACTGGACCGCATCGAGCAGGCGCTGCCCAGCGCGTCCGCGGCCGACTGCCAGCGGATGCTCGGGCAGTTGGTGAGTGGTTTCGCGCTGCGGTTGATCGCCGGTCCGCTCAGCGAGGACGCGCCGGGCTTCATCTTTCGCGAACAAAACCAGCCCACCGAGGCCTTCGATGTGCTCTACGAAAAGCTCTTCGGCCCGATGCACGCCGTCATGGCCAAGTTGGTTGCCGGCGCCCGCGGCCTGGAGGAGGTGGATACCGAGTGCCGCCTGGTGGCACATGCGCTGACGGGGCCGACCATCGCCTTCCGCGCCGCGCGCACGACGATGCTGCGCCATCTCGGCCGGAATGCCTACACAGATGAGGACGTGGCGCAGATCCAGGCGCTGCTGTGCGTCATCACCAAGGCCGCGCTGGACTACCAAGCGCTCGGCTCCAATCCCCTCCCATCCCATCCCCTGCCACCCCATTCAGGAGCAGACCGATGAGCACCGAGCGCCCCGTCCGCAAGCACCGCTGGCTGATCTTGCCGCCCATCGCCATCGGCATCGGCATCCTGGTCTGGATGGCCCAGGGCCGCGAGCCGCCGGCGCAGACCGAGCAGGGCGAAACGGCGCGTCCCGTGCGCGTCATCGAGGCGCCCGCGGTGGCGCTGGCACCGAGCGCCGAGGGCTATGGGCCGGTGCGCCCGGCGCGGGTCTGGAAGGCGGTGGCTCAGGTGTCCGGGCGCATCATCGAGATCCACCCGCGGCTGCGCGACGGCGAGATTCTGGCGGCGGGGACCGAGCTGATCCGCATCGATCCCATCGACTATGAGCTGGCCCTGGCACAGGCCCAGGCCGAGCTGGCGGAGCTGGAGGTGCAGGAGCAAAACGCCCGTGCATCGCTGGAGATCGAGGAGCGCAATCGCGACCTCGCCAACCAAGAGCTGGAGCGGCTGCGCAAGCTCGGGACACGGGGCACGGTCTCCGACAGTGATGTGGATCAGGCCGAGCGCGCCGCGCTGACCAGCAACAGCGCGGTGCAGAACCTGCGCAACCAACTGACCCTGATCCCGACCCAGCGGCGGGTGCTAGAGAGCCAGGCGGCGCGCGCCGAGCGGGACCTGGAGCGCACCCAGATCCGGGCGCCGTTCGATCTGCGCATCGCCAATCTGGGCGTGGAGGCGGATCAGTACGTCGGCGTCGGTCAGACCCTGTTCGAGGGCGACTCGGTGGACAGGGTGGAGATGGACATCCAGGTGCCGCTGTACGCGCTGCGGCGGCTGTTCCTGGACCTGCCCGCCGAGGGGCTGACACCAGACTGGGCGTCAGATCAGCCGCCAGACCCTCGGCAGGCCGCAAGCCGAGTGGTCGATCCGACCCAGCTCAACGCGCTGCTGCCCAAGCTCGCGGGACTCAATCCGCTGGTGCGGCTGGATCTCGGCGATGCCGTGGCCGAATGGCAGGCGGAGTTCGTGCGCATGGACGATGAGGTCGACCCGCAGACCCGCACCATGGGCGTGGTGGTGGCCGTCGACCGGCCCTATGACCAGATCATCCCCGGCCAGCGACCGCCGCTGTCCAAGGGCATGTTCGTGCAGGTGGTGCTGCGCGGGCGCAGCCGTGGGCCGCGGGTGCTGGTGCCGCGCGGGGCGGTGCGCGATGGCGCCGTCTTCGTCGTCGACGATGAGCAGCGCCTGCGCCGCCGGCCGGTCGAGGTGCTGTTCGACCAGGACGGCAACAGCGTTATCGCCTCTGGTCTCGAGCCCGGTGAGCGGGTGGTGCTGTCGGACCTGGTGCCCGCCGTCGACGGCATGCTGCTGGACCCGCAAGTGGATATCGAGCTGGCCGAGCAACTGCAAGCCCTCGGAGTCGCGCCATGATCGCCTGGTTCGCACGCCACCAGACCGCGGCCAACCTGCTCATGGCCGCCATCATGATCCTTGGCCTCACCGCCCTGCCGGGCCTACAGCGCGAGACCCTGCCGGAGATCCAGAACGACAAGGTCCAGGTGCAATTGATCTACCGCGGCGCCACGCCAGAGGATGTCGAAGACGCGGTGTGCCGACGCCTGGAAGACGCCATCGAGGGCATCACAGATCTCGATGAGCTGCGCTGCGAGTCCCGCGAGGGCATCGGCACCGCCACCGCGGTCATGCGCGAGGGCGCGGATATGATGCGCTTTCTCGACGACGTGAAGTCCGAGGTGGACGCCATCGACGACTTTCCGGACCAGGTCGAGCTGCCGGTGATCACAGAGCTGGGCCGCACCGAGCCGGTGATCTCGCTGGCGGTGACCGGGCCGCAAGACCCGGTCGACCTCAAGGCCTACGCCGAGGACCTCAAGGACCGGATACTGGCCGGCACCGAGGTCGCCGAGGTCAGCGTCGTCGGCTTCTCGGACCATCACATCCGCATCGAGGTACCGGCCTGGCGGCTGCGCCAGTACGGCCTGTCCGCGCAGGACATCGCCGATGCCGTGGGCTGGCAGAGCCTCGGCAGCCCGGCGGGGCGGCTCGAGGGCGGCGCCGAGGACCTGCTGCTACGCTTCGACGATCAGCGCAAGCGCGCGGAAGACTTCCGCGATCTGGTGGTTATCTCCGGCGCCGGCGGCGCCAGCATCCGTCTCGGCGAGATCGCGACCATCACCGACCGCTTCGACCGCGACGAGGACAAGATCCTGTTCGACGGCCAGCGCGCCGCGGTGCTGGACATCGCCAAGACCCGCGACCAAGACGTGCTCGACCTGCTCGGGCAGGTCCGCGCCTTCGTCGTCGCCGAGCAGGCGGCAACGCCGGCCGGCGTCGCGCTGCACCTGACCCAGGACCGCGCCTCCATCGTCCAGGACCGGCTCGACATGCTGGTCCGCAACGGCGTGCAGGGTCTGGCGCTGGTGTTCCTGGTGCTGTGGCTGTTCTTCGGCCTGCGCTACAGCTTCTGGGTCGCCATGGGGCTGCCGGTGTCCTTCCTCGGCGCCCTGTTCCTGCTGCCCGCCTTCGGCATCACCATCAACATGATCTCGATGGTGGGGCTGTTGATCGGCGTCGGCCTGCTGATGGACGACGCCATCGTCATCAGTGAGAACATCGCCGCGCGCATGGCCAAGGGCGACAGCCCGGCGCGGGCCGCCATCGAGGGCTCGCGCGAGGTGGCGCCTGGCATCCTGTCGTCGTTCGCCACCACGCTGCTGGTGTTCGGCTCGCTGGCGTTCATCTCCGGGGAGATCGGGCAGATCCTGCGCATCATGCCCATCGTCTTGATCCTGGTGATCTCGGTGAGCCTGCTGGAGGCCTTTCTGATCCTGCCGCACCATCTGAATCACTCGCTGGCGCATCAGCGCGCCCATGGGGGCCCAGCTGGCAACGGGCAACGGCCATCGCGCTTCCGTCAGGGCTTCGAGCGCGGCTTCGGCCGCCTGCGCGACCGGACCTTCGGCCGGCTGCTCGACCTTGCGGTGGACTACCGCTATCTCACCGTCGGCCTGGTGCTGATGCTGTTCATCATCGCGGTGGCGATGCCGGTGGGCGGCAAGCTCAAGTTCGTCGGCTTCCCAGACCTGGACGGCGACGTCATCGAGGCCCGCATCCTGTTGCCCCAGGGTACCCCGCTGGCACGCACAGAGGCCGTCGTGGCAGGGGTCGAGACGGCGCTGGCCGAGGTCAACGACGTCTTCCGAGAGCGCCAGCCTGGGCAGCAGGATCTGGTGCAATCGGTGACCGTGATCTACGGCGAAAACCCGGACGCCTACGAGACAGGTCCGCATGTGGCGCGCGTGGTCGCGGACCTGCTCGGTGCCGAGGAGCGCGATGCCGCGCTGAGCGAGGTGCTCAACACCTGGCGTGCCGCGGTCGGCGAGCGGCCGGACGTCATCGGCATCAAGTACACCGAGCCCGCCATCGGCCCCGGCGGACGCGCCATCGATCTGCGTCTGGTGGGTGCAGACCTGGACCAGCTCAAGGCGGCGTCCAACGCACTGCAAGCCTATCTGAACCGCTTCGCCGGCGTGCAGGACCTCACCGACGACCTGCGCCCCGGCAAGCGCGAATACCGGCTGCGGCTGAAGCCCGACGCCGGCGTGCTGGGTCTGGACGCCCGCCAGGTCTCGGAGCAACTGCGTGCCGCCTTCCAGGGCGTGAAGATCGACGAGTTCCCGCTCGGCGCCGAGACTTATGAGGTCAACCTGCGCATCGACGCCGGCGACCGCACCGGCCCGGCCGATCTGGAGCGATTCGCCGTCACCGGCCGCGACGGCGCGCTGATCCCGCTCGCCAACCTGGCCGAGGTCGAGCAGGTGCGCGGCTGGGCGCGCATCCATCGCGTCGACGGCCAGCGCGCGGTCACGGTGCAGGGCGACGTCGATCGTGAGCTTGCCAACGCCCAAGAGCTGCTGGGTCAGGCCCGCGCCGAGTTCATCCCCGGCCTGCTGGAGCGCTTCCCGGGCGTGCACCTGGACGTGGAGGGCGAGAGCAAGGAATCCGCCGAGACCGGCCGATCCATCGGCCGCAACGTCCTGCTCGGCCTGATCGGCGTCTACATGCTGCTGGCGCTGCAATTCCGCGGCTATCTGGCGCCCATCACCGTGATGCTGGTGATCCCCACGGCGTTCATCGGCGTCGCGCTCGGCCACATGGCCCTGGGGCTGGACCTGACCATGCCCAGCATCGTCGGCATGGCCTCGCTGTTCGGCGTCGTCGTCAACGACAGCATCCTCTTGGTGACCTTCATCCGCCAGGAGCGCCGGCGCGGCATGGCCATCATCGACGCCGCCAAACAGGCCGGTCGCGCCCGCTTTCGCCCCATCCTGCTGACCTCCATCACCACCGTCGCCGGCCTGACTCCGCTGCTGCTGGAGAAGAGCCTACAGGCGCAGATCCTGATCCCGCTGGCCGCCAGCCTCGCCTTCGGATTGGTCACCGCCACCATTGCGGCGCTCTTCCTGGTGCCGGCGGTCTACGTCATCCTCGATGACTTTGGGGCGCTGGGGGCACTGGAGGCGGAGGCGGACGGTAACGCGCCGACGGTCCAAGAGGCTCGCGCGTAGCGGCATCCGCTGTCGGCCTTCTTCAGGCCGCGGCTCACCAGCGCTAGGGCACATGAGCCTAGAAAGAGCTGCCAGCCACCAGCAGCCAGCTCATAGCTTTGTTTCGGAGCTGCTTTCAGGTCTTCGCTGAGTCACCCAAGGGGCGAGCGGCTGATCGGCCAGAAAATTCGGCAACTGTATGATAGGCCTCCGCTGGTAGCTGGTAGCTGGTAGCTGGTAGCTGGTAGCTGGTAGCTGGTAGCTGGTAGCTGGTAGCTGACTGCTCCAATTAGGATGAAGACAGTGCGTGAGCTGCGTGCCACGCGAACGCCGACATGGCCGCCGAGTCAGCGGGAGAAATCGGGAGAGAAATCGGGGGCGGTGGGGCCTGACAAGGCCGCCCGTGCTAGCGGGTGTGGGAGTCCCGCCTGGGTCGAGGTGAGCCGCGAGCCCAGTATCGAGCCTAGCATCGAGAGCACTTAGGTGATTTCCTGAAATGATCCTACCCAGAACAGCGCCTCCAGTCGGATGGGCAAAGCCCCTGGCACGCCGGCACGTATGGGGAAGACGTTTGTGGGGCGTGCCCACCCAGGTCGCTCGGGCGCCTGGACGATGGGCACGCTGCGCTTTGCCCATCCGGGGAATCTGTTTCCCGGAAATCACCTAACGCCATCTGCAGTCGATCTCCTGGGCGCTTGGATCCATGGCGCAGACCGCCTTGCCGAGCCGCGCGAGGCCGAGTTAGACCAGCTGCCATTCAGCGGGCGCCTGCCTGTCTAGTCGACAGCACGCCATGAAAGTAGTCTTCCAGCATTGGGCCGAGGTCTTGACCCTTGCCGGGAGGATCGAGCCGACGTCCGAGCCGCACCCGATACTGCAGCGGCATCTCTGGGCAGCGGAACAAGGGCCAGCCCTTGGCGAGGAAGGCCGAGCTCGTCTCGATGAGGATCGTTTGCACGGGGACCTCGGCGAGCCGGGCGATGGCGCCGGTCGCGGGTACCAGGGGATTGATGGGCGGCCGGGTCGTGCGCGTGCCTTCGGGGAAGAGCAGGAGCTGGCCGCCCTGGTCCAGGTCCCGACAGGCGGCCTTGATCATGGCGCGCGGATGCTTGTTGGGGATGTAGCCCGCCAGACGTGCCCCGGCGCCGAGGAGGAGATTTCCCATCAGCTCCGCCTTCATGATGCAGGCGATGTTCGGTAGCCGCGAGATGATCATGACGGCATCCAGCAGACTGGGGTGGTTGGGGGCCAGGATCATGGGGCCGGCGTCCCGGAGCCGGTCAAGCGCGCTGAGATCGAAGCGGCAGGCGCCCACCGCAGTCAGGATCCATAGATACAGCCGGAAGCCATAGGTGATGCCGCGCCGTCCGACGGGGCGCGCAATCTGCTTCGGCAGCAATGCCTGGAGGACCAGCGCGAAGGGGGTCCATGTCAGACAGATCAGGGCGAGGGCGAAGAGCCCGAAGTAGAGACAGAAGTAGGCGTAGGCCTTGGGAAAGCGGCCGAGACCTGTGTCTCGCTCGACGACATTCGACATCTAGTCGCGCACTCGAACGGTCTCTGGGGATTGGCCGATGATCCAGGCGATCCCGATTCCGGCTGCCCAGGCGTGGTCTTGGCGCACGAGTGGACTCTCGGCGAAGACGGCGTCTTCCAGTCTGTCGTAGCGGGCGAAGCACCCGACCCAGAAGCGGTCGAAGCGTTTCGAGAGGGCGGCGATGGCCTTGAGACCGCCAAACCCGCCGTCCGCTCGGTAGGCGGGGCGCTCGGGGGTGACGAAGGCTGGGGCGACGTCGTAGAAGTAGGCATGCTGGCGCCGGTTGCCATAGTCGGCGCCGATGAGCAGCCCGAGATTCCAGCCGGCGAAGCCGAGCGGGTCCTCGATGTCCAGGTTGATCTTTGGGGTGAAGACGAGACCCGCGTCGCGGAAGTTTCCGCCAACGGCGATGGCCTTGCGCAGGGGGAGGCGCAGGTCGAGCAGCATCCTCTGGTCGGGTGAGCGCCAGAGATGGATTTCCAGGCTGGGGCCGATCTCGAAGGTGGGATCGAGGTCGGACATGCCGCGGCGCGCGTCATTGCCGTCGCTGTCGACGGGCAGCGAGGCCGAGACGCTCAGGTTGAGCTCGGCGATCCTATTGTCGAAGAGCACGCCGCGCACCCCGTCGCGGTCCGCCTGAAAGATCTCGCCGCGGTAGACGAAATAGGGCATCGGCAGCGCATAGCTGCGCTGGTGATCCGATCCGCGATAGTCCGGGAAGCTGAGCACAGTTGCACCGAGCCCGGCCTCCCAGAGGGGCTTCTCAGTCTGCGCCCTGGGCTCGCCGACCAGCGCGGTGAGCGAGAAGGCGATGCCGGCGAGGAGGTATCTCCCGAAGCCGAGTGTCATGGACGGACATCCTCCAGCCGCGCCAGGCCCATGGCCTCGATCTCGATCAGCAGCTCGCGCCGGCAGATGTCGGCCTGCATGAAATGCCAGTGCGTGTGGCCGGGCAGCCAGGCCTGGAGCTCGGCGGCGACGGTGCTCTGGTCGGCTGGCTCTCTCAGATAGATCACGTATTCCAATCCTTTCGCCACGAAAGTCTGTGTGCCTTGAATCCGGTTCGCCTCCGCGATCATCGTCCGCAGATTGACGATGGTCTCGCGTGTCTGGGCGGAGGCATCGCCTGGGTGCAGACTGCGATGGCCCAGGATGGCCGCTGTTCCCGAGATGAAGAGCGCGGCATCATCTTGGTGTGCGATGAGTGCTGCGCGCGCGAAGGTCGGGCTGCGTGGTCCATAGTCTTCGGGGTAGCGGAAGGCGCTGACTTGACGGGGGCTCTCGAGCGAGCGTCCTGGTGCCCGGGCCGCGAGAAAGCCGATCTGGAGCCTCTGTGTTTGGCCGCCCAGGGCTGATGCCGCGGGCAAGTGCTCGGTCAAGCTGCGCCCGCTCGCCGCGAAGGCGTCCTGCCGCCCGATATTGAATTGGCGATAGCGCTCCAGGCCGGACTCCAGGACGTTGATGCGCGGGAGATAGCTCCAGACACGGACCAAATGGGGGTAGCCCTTGGCGTCGATGCAGCGAAAGATCGCGCGAAAGGCGGCCTCTGCCGCGTCCTCGAGAGCAGGTTTTCGCGCATCCCGCATCGCCCGAGGATGCTCTTCTTGGGATAAGGCGCCGAAGAGGAGCCCATTGCCCTCCCAGCACTGTAAGGCTTCCCAGGTGTGAGGCTGGGCGCAGCCCGTGAGCTGAAGTGCCGGCCGCCATGCGCGCTCTGGCGCCAGCGTGGTGAGCTCAGGCACTTCGGCGGCTGACTCCCGCGTCATGGCGCGACGCTCATCTAAGCCCATGCTCAGGCCTCGGCGATTGTGCCGCTGTCTTCGACAGGCTGGATCTGTGTGCGCCTTGCTCGGGCGGCCGCTCGGGTGCTGCGCCAATCGCGCAGGGCGGAGAGGTAATAGATCAGCTTGAAGAGATAGAGCGATGGCCAGATCGGCGTCTTGCCGTAGATGTCGCCCGAGAGCATGGACAGCAGGGCCTCCTTGACACGTAGCAGGTTGCGGGGCGCCATGAAGAGATTGCGCATCGTCGGGCTCGTCATGCGGTAGATGAGCCAGGAGAACTCGCGCGGGCCATGGCGCATGCCGCGGTCGAAGCGCTTGAGCGCCTTGCGGCTCTGTGCGGGGGTGCGCAGACAGGTATCGACGGCCTCCGCACCGAAGAAGGCGCCCTGCATGGCCAGCATGACGCCGGACGAGAACACGGGATCGATGAAGGCGTAGGCGTCGCCGAGCAGGATATAGCGGTCGCCGTAGGTGTGGTCCGTCGAATAGGAAAAATTGCCGGTGGCCTCGACCAGATCCGTCAGCTCGGCACCCTCGAGCCGCTCGGCGAGCGGCGGGCAGAGGGCGATGGTGTCGAGCAGGAAGGCCGACAGCGCTCGACCCTTGCGCTCCTTCATGTAGTAGGGCCAGGTCACGGCGCCCACGCTGGTGGCGCCGTCGGCGAGCGGGATGACCCAGAACCAGCCGTGATCGAACCAGTAGATGCTGATGTTCCCCTCGGCGTCCCCCGGATTGCGCTCAACGCCCCTGAAGTGGCCGTAGAGCGCCGAGCTGTTGTGATGGGGATTGCGCGACTTGGCGCGCAGACGGTTGGCCATGAAGGTGTCGCGGCCCGAGGCGTCGATGAGGAAGCGCGCGCGCCACTGCGCGGTCGTGCCATCCTCCTGCCGTGCCTCGATCTCGACTGCGTCCTGGGAAACGTCGACCGCTCGGACGCGACAGCCTTCGACCAGGGTCGCGCCGCACGTCACGGCGTTTCTGGCCAGGATCTGATCGAATTCCGAGCGTCTCACCTGATAGGCGTGGGTGAGGGATTTGTCCCAGCCTTCGGCGAAGGAAAAACGCTGCATCTGGCCGTGATCGGGAGAGATGAACTCCGCGGCGTTCTTGCGAATGCCGATTGCACGGATCTCTTCTCCCACGCCAAGGCGGTCGAAGAGGGGCAGGTTGGCCGGCAGCAGCGACTCGCCGATATGGAATCTGGGGTGGTGGTCCTTTTCCAGGATGGTGACGCTGTGGCCTTGGCGTGCGAGCAAGGCCCCAACCGTCGAGCCCGCGGGACCCGCCCCAATGACGAGGACGTCGCAGCTTGGCCGATCCGGCTCGGTCGTCCGACTTTCTGGCATCGCTGGGGCTCCTCGGGTGGTCAGGGCGGGCGGGAGGCCTAGGACCCCTCGACTGCGCTTCGCACTGGCTGGACGGACTGGGGCGACCGCTGGAAGATCGCGCAATGCAAGACATCAGCGTTCGTATCCGTAACTATACCCCAAGGCGCCGAGCCGAGCCCAGGGGTGCCCCGGGCGTTAAAATGCGCGACATCCTCGAGCCCAAGACCGCCTAGGACGTGATATGACAGAGCCTTGCGAGACGCAGCCGCAGATCGTGGCGCCGCACCCGCCCCTGACGCATTACTACCGCAGCGAAGTGGAGCGCGCGGCCTTCGTGCGCGACATCTTCGATCGAACCGCGCCGGATTACGATCGGATCGAGGCACTGCTCGCCTTGGGCTCGGGCGGCTGGTACAGGCGTCAGGCGCTGCTGCGTGCGGGACTTGCACCCGGAATGGATTATCTGGACATGGGCGTCGGCACCGGCATCCTGCTGCGGCAGGCGGTGCGCGTGCTCGGCGATGCCTCGCGCGCGACCGGGGTCGACCCTAGCCCGGGCATGATGGCGCTCGCGCGATCGCTCCCCGGGGTGAGGCTGGTCGAGGGCTGCGCCGAGCGCATCCCCTTTGCGGACGCTTCATTCGATTTCATCGCCATGGGCTATGCGCTGCGCCACATTGGCGATCTCTCGGCCGCCTTTCGCGAATTTCATCGGGTCCTGCGGCCGGGCGGCCGGCTCTGCATCTTGGAGATCACGCGCCCCGAGGGTCGCCTCTCACGAGGGCTGCTGCGGGCCTACATCCGCGGCATGGTCCCGACCCTAGCAAGGCTCAGTGGTGCGCGTCGCGAGAGCGCCCGGCTGTGGCGCTACTACTGGGACACCATCGATGTCTGCGCCCCGCCGGAGCAGCTGATGAGCGTTCTCGGCGCAGCGGGCTTCCAGTCCGTGCGTCGCCATATCGACACGCCTGCGCTGAGCTTCCTCTCCGAGTATCAGGGGTGCAAGTCGGCCGCTTCCCAGAAGGGATAGAAATTGAACCAGTTGTAGGGCGCATCCTGGCAGCACTGCTCCAGTGCCGCGACATAGCGCTCCATGGCCTCGGCGATGGCCGCTTCCCGGTCCCTTCGAGGCGTGCTTGCGAAGTCTGCGATGGGCAGGAAACGGATGCCGTAGCAGTTGCCGCCGCGATAGAGTCCGGCCATGAAGATGATCCGCGTCCTCAGTGCTGCCGCCATGCGGAAGGCGTTGACCGGAAAGGCGGCGGGCCTGCCGAGCAGTGATATCTCGCGACAGCTCTCGGCCTTGAAACTGCGGTCGGCGAGCACGCCGACCAGTGTGCCTTCGTCGAGTCGATCGCGGATGCCGAGGATGGCGCTCGGATTGCCCAGTGCGATCAGATCGGGCTGCGCCTCAGGGTTGATGGCGGCCAGGATGGCGTTCAAGCGGCGGGTGTTCTTCTCGTACATCGCCAGCGCGATGCGCAGGTCCGGCTGGGAGCGGCCCAGGGCGCGGATGACCTCGAAGCTGCCGATGTGGCCGCCGAAGAGCAATGCCCCTTTGCCGGAGGCAACGTGATCCGCGATCAGCGGCTCGCCCTGGATCTCGATGTCGAAGTGCTGAAGGCGGTCGTTGAGCAGATAGACCCGGTCATGGATGGTGGCGGCGAAGGTGAAGATGTGTAGGTAGCGCTCCGCCAGTGTTGGGTCATGTTTCAGCGCCCGTCTGAGATAGTCGCGAGAGGCCCTGCGCGCCTTGTGCGCGAAGGCGAGAAAGTAGAGCGCGATGCCGTGCAGCACGATGCGCCCAGCCGGCCGTCCCAGGCGGAGCGAGATCCAGGTCATGATGCGCAGCATCAGCATGTTGCTGCGCTCCGGGTGCTGGGTCCAGGCGCTGGGCGTCGCGGACTCGACCTCGCTCACGTTCGAGCACTCCTGAGCACGCCCTCGGCCAATACCTCGCCGGTCCTTTCGATGCGAAAACGGATATCGCCGGTTTCGGTCGTGCTCCAGGACAAGTCGAGCTGGTCGCCAGGGAGCGCCGGCTGGAAGAACTTGACACGGTTGAGCCCCCATACGGGCTCGGCATCCAGAACGAGTCCATCGGCGATGTGCCTTGCGGCCTCTTGAAGCAGCACGACACCGGGCAGGATGGGGCGGCTCGGGAAATGCCCCGCGAAGGCAGGATGACCAGGCGGAATTCTGATCCGCGCTTGCTGGGTCAAGGGAGTCTCCCGTGGCGCTTGTCCTTGTCACGCTCATGCTCGGCCAGAAGCCCCTCGCAGGCGGCCCTCAGAAGCTTGCCGACCGAGTTGCGCGGTAGCTCTTCTAGGAGGACGAGCGGGCGCGGCAGGAAGATGGGCTCGATGCGCTGGCGCAGCTCCTTGAGCAGATGATCGGCGCCGAGTCCGGGTGCCGCCACGAAGGCGGCCAGCCTGACCACAGCGGACGCTCCTGCCTGCTCGGCCTGCTCGGGGATGTAGAAGCTGCCGTCGTCGACACCGGGAATCGCGAGCAGCTGCTGATTGAGCCAGCCGAGCGAGGTGCGTTTCCCAGCGATGTTGACCAGGTCCGTATTGCGGCCCTTGAGGTGAAAGCGGCGGGCGTCGAGCTGCTCGACCAGGTCTCCGAGCGGCACGGCGATCTCGACGTGGCCACCCTCGGCCCAAGTCTGCCCGTTGCGATGCCCTAGGCGTACCTCTGGAAAGAGTGTCCAGGCGGTCTCGCGGCTCGTCCGACGAGTGGCGAGCTGACCTGTCTCTGTGCTGCCGTAGATCTCGAACAGTGGGGCCTGGAGCTCGGCCTCCGCGCGTCGCGCCAGGGCATCCGACAAGGGGGCCGTCGCGCACAGGAGTGAGCCGATCTTGGGGAGGGCGAGCTCGGCGTCGAGCAGCTTTTCGAGATGAAAAGGCGTCGTGACGAGCATGCTGTTCGTCGGGCAGCGCGCTAGCGCCTCGGCGATATCCGCCGGATAGAAGGGGCGCGAGGCCTCGAAGCTGCCGCCGCTCAGCCAGGCCAGCAGCACCGTGGATTCGAAACCGTACATATGCTGCGGCGGCACGGTGCCGACCAAGGTCACCGGGTCTTCGGGCGTGAAGCCGAGGGCCCGCACCTCGCCCACGACATTCTTCCGCAGCAGCCCCCAATGCTTGCGGTGCGGCTGCGGGCAGCCCGTCGAGCCCGAGGTGAAGACCCAGGTCGCCAGCTGCTCGGCAGGGATTGCGGGGATTTCGACATGCTCGTGCCTGTCTGGGGAAACCTGCTCTCCGAGGCTGGGGAAGGGGAAGACCGGCAGTCTCAGGTCGCGATGCTCGGTGTCGGCGAGGACCACGGCGTCGGCCGCGAAGTCTCGAAGCTGCTCCAGCACGCTGGCCATGTGGCTGGGAGGCAGCAGGCTGACGCGGCCGCTGATGAGACAGGCCGCGAAGCCCAGGGCGAAACGATAGCGATCTGCGCAGGCATTGATGACATGGCCGGTGGCGGGCAGTGCCCCGGCCAGTATCCGGGCTTCGGTCAAGAAGCGGCGGACGCTGATGGCTTGGCCATGTCGGTAGGCGATGGGTGCGCTCGGGTCCCGATGGGCGAGCAGTGCGAGCTGGGTCATGGCGCGACTCTGGCGTGGACTAGAGCGCTGGCGGCAGGGTTCCGCGTGCTGCTTCGAAGCCGGCGCGGATCGATTCGATCAGACCGGTACGGATCTCCGCCGGCAGAGCCCATCGCCTCACGAGGTACTCGGCCGCGAAGGTGGCCGCGACCAGCGCCGGGGTGAGCAGGGTGGCGAAGAACGACCAGCGCGCCAGGTCGCCCAGACCGAAGAGGATCCCCGAGGCGACCGTCATGGCGACGAAGAAGAGGGTCCAGGTCAGGGTGACCCAGCGCGTATAGCGCCGGATCTCGGGTGCCAGCTGATGCCCATGTACCATGCGCGCGAGACGGGTGACCAGCGGCTCCTCGCGCGGTAGCAGGGTGCGTCCAAAGACCAAGGCGAGCAGCATCAAGACGCCGGCGTGCTGGATGAAATAGACCCAGGCGAAGCTTGCCTCGATGACCGGCCAGGCGAGGACGAGGGCGGCGACGGCGCAGCACCAGAGCACCATGGAGAGCCCGCGGTGGCATGTGCGCCAGGCCAAGACGAGTGCGAAAACGATCACGGGCGTGATGGCGACGATGGCTGCCAGGGTGCCCTGCTCATCGCTCACGGTGGTGAGATAGGCGAGCCAGACATAGGTGCTGGAGACTGTCGCGATGCCGATCCAGCGCAGGAAACCGAGAGACGGGCGCATTACTTGGTGCGGTTTGCCTGAATATGATCGCAGAGGCTGCGCAGGGAGGCGAAGATGGAGACGTTGTCTTCATTGTCGGCGCGTAGCGAAAAGCCGTAGCGTTTCGACACGACCAAGGCGACTTCGAGGATGTCGATGGAGTCCAGCCCGAGCCCTTCGCCGTAAAGGGGAGCATCGAGCGCGATCTCGTCCGGCGTCATCTCGAGATTCAAGGCGGTGACGATGAGCTGCGCGACCTCACGCGAGAGCTCGGCGGGATCGTCGGGTTTCAGGGCGGTTGCGGCGTCTTGCGTCATCGAGTCATGGCTCCAGGAAGCGGTTTGGCGAGCTGCCTGCGGCGATTTTAACCTCGGTCGTGGCCTTTTGTGAGGATTCCTGACCTAAATCCTGGGTGCTCTGGCGGGGGCGAGGAGGAGTCTGGGGTGCTTCGGTGCGCCTCAGTCCACTGTGGGGGAGCGGCTTGCCAGCGCGGCTGGCGCCGTGCGCGAATGACCGGCGGCGCCGCTCAGAGCGCGGCGCTGTCGGGAAGGAGCGGCCTCAGCTGCGCCCTGAGCTCCTCCGCGGTCAAGCCGCCGATCTGGCTGAAGACGCGCCTGCCGCGTCGGTCGAAGATGACTGTGAAGGGAAGTACCTCCAGGCGGTTGCCCAGACGTTTCGACAGCTCGACCACCTCGGCGTCGGCGATGAGGATGGGGTAGCTCACCGGGTGGTCGACGAGGAAGTCCTTGACGTCTTGGACCTTGTCCGCCGCGATGCCGACGAACTGGACGCCATCTTCGCGCAAGGCCTGCTGGGCGCGGATGAGCATTGGCATCTCGTCGATGCAGGACGCGCACCAGGTCGCCCAGAAATTCAGAATCAGGACCTTGCCGGCCCAGCTGTTGCTGGCGACCTCGCGGCCCTGAAGATCTAGCAAGCGAAAGTCGGGCAGTGCCTGCAGCTGATCTGGGCCGCGCTCGGTGAGCCTCTCGAGCATGGGGCTCTCATCGACCCAGCGTTGGCCGAAGATGGCCGCGCCGATGCTGATGGCGCCGGCGAGGATGGTCACGCCGATGACCTTGACGGCCTTCATGGGGCAACCTGCCTCAGGTGATTGGCGAACGCCTCGGCCGGCTTGAAGCCGACGATGCGGTAGCCCTCGAGCTCGGCGCCTGAGGTGTCGAAGAAGAGGATGGCGGGAGGCCCCGGGATGCCGAACCGACCTTGCATGAGTGCCTGGTCGGCATCGTCGTTGGCCGTGACGTCGGCTTGCAGCAGGAGGAATCTGTCCATCTCGGCGATCACTGCTGGGTCGCTGAACGTATAGCGCTCCATCTCCTTACAGGACACGCACCAGTCGGCATAGAAATCGAGCATGGTGGGCTTGCCAGCCGACTGGGCTTGCGCCAGGGCGGCGTCCAGATCCTCGGCTGTCTTGATGCGCTGGAAGCTCGCGTGCTGAGCCGCGGCGCCACCGCCGCCTCGTCCGAGGCCGCGCAATGGCTGCAGCGTGTCCTTGCCGCCTGCCGCGGCGCCCACCACCATCAGGGCGCCGTAGATCAGCAGGAAGACGCCGATGCCCTTCCACAGCTTGCGCCAGCCGCTGCTGTCCGTCGGAAGCTGACTCAGGGCGCCCATGTAGACGGCCGAGCAGATCAGCAGCAGTCCCCACAGCAGCATGGCCACGGCCGCCGGGATGATGCGCTCGAGCAGCAGGATGGCGACACCGAGCAGCGCGACGCCAAAGACGGCCTTGACCGCGTCCATCCAAGCGCCGGCGCGCGGGAGCAGCTTGCCCGCTGAGGTGCCAATGGCGATCAAAGGAGCGCCCATGCCCATGCTCAGGGCGAAGAGCGCCACACCGCCCAGCACGGCGTCGCCCGTCTGGCTGATGTAGATGAGCGCACCGAACAGCGGCGGGGCGACGCAGGGGCCGACGATGAGGGCGGACAGCAGGCCCATGATGGCGACACCGATGAGGGTGCCGCCCTCCTGGCGATTGCTGATCTCGGTGAGCTTGGACTGCAGGCTCGAGGGCAGCTGTAGGTCGTAGAAGCCGAACATGGAGAGCGCGAGCAGCACGAAGACCAGCGCGAAGGCGCTCAGGATCCACGGGTCCTGGAAGACCACCTGCAGATTGGCGCCGAAGAGCCCCGCCAGCACGCCGACCACCGTGTAGGTGATTGCCATGGCGAGCACATAGACCAGAGAGAGCACGAAGGCCTTGCGCGCCGTGATGCCGGCCCCTTGACCCGCGATGATGCCGGACAGGATGGGGATCATGGGAAAGACGCAGGGCGTGAAGGCCAGCAGCAGGCCGAGCCCGAAGAAGACGGCGACGATGACCCAGAGGCTTTCGTCCGCCAGGACGGCGGCAATGCGATCCTGCTCCGAGACGGGGGCCGCGCTTGCGGGCGGCTGCCCAGAGACGCCTGCGTCGGACGCTGCGGCACTCTCAGCCCCAGTGGCCTGCGGCTCGCTCAGCATGGCGGGGTCGGCCGCGGGCAAGGCCAGCGCGACGCGTTTGGTCTGCGGCGGATAGCAGATGCCGATCTCGGCGCAGCCCTGATACTTGGCGATCAGGGTGATCTCGCTCGGCTCGGCCTGGGTGCGTCCGAGCGGAACCGCAAGGTCGACGCGATCATGGTAGACCTCGACGTCGCCGATGGAGCCGTCCGGGAGGACCGAGTCCTTCTTGATGTCGCCGGCTGGACGCTCGACAGCGCCGAGGGAGACGCCTGGCGCGTCTTCCAGGCTGATGTCGACCAGATGGCTATAGAGATAGGTTCCTGGCGCGATGTCCCAGGTGAGCTGCAGTCGGTCCGGCGCCGCGACCTCGGCCTGGAAGCGGAAGGCCTCGCCGACGTCGAGGATCTCTTCCTCGCCGCCGATGCCGAGCGACTGTCCGAGCGCTGGAGTGGAGGCTGCTGTTTGGATGCCGGGCAGCTCGGACTCGAGCTGGCTTGCGGCAAGCTCAGGCAGCTCGAGCAGGAGCTGCTGGCGGTGCGGCGGGTAGCAGAGCCCGGCATCCGCGCAGCCCTGCGAGGTCGCCTCCAGGGTGACGATGCGCTCGGAGCCCGGATCCCTTTGCAGGGGTAGACCGACCTCGACCGCATCGCGATAGATGGCGACCTCGCCGAAGAATTCGTCGTTCTTGGTCTTCGCGGGCGGAAGCTCGGGCGATCCTGGGGTGACGCCTAGGGTCTCGGAGCGGAAGCGCAGCTTGCTCCGATAGAGGTAATAGCCGTCGGCGATCTCCCAGCGCACGATGATGCGATCCGGCCCGTCCGCCTTGCCTGAGATACGAAAGGCTTGATCGGGCAGAAGGAAGTCTTCCTCCGCAAGCGCCGTCGTCATGCTGCAGACGGTTATCACGAGGAGCAGCAGGAAGAGCTTCCGCGCTTGGCGCAGCATGGCCCCAGCGTCGCGGTCTCGATGTGCGCGCTCGTGCGGGCTCGCGCAGGCGATGTTGGCGTTGTCGTCGGTCATTGCTTGGGCTCTGTCGTGCAGGCGGTGATCCAGCTCAGGTAGTCGTCGAGTCCCTCGGAAATGGGAGCCGCGATGATCTCCGGAACGTCGTAAGGATGCAGTTGGCGCAGGCGGCTGGTGAGGTCGTCCATGCGCTTCCCCGTGGTCTTGATCAGGAGAAGCAGCTCGTCGTCCTCCTGTACCCGGCCCTCCCAGCGGTACACTGATCTGATTCCCGGCAAGAGGTTGACACAGGCGGCGAGGTGCTCCTCGACCAGCGCCCGGGCGAGCGTGATCGCCGTCTCCCGGCTCGGGCAAGTGCACAGCATCAGGCGGTAGTCGTCATTCATGGCAGCTCTGCTCCAGATGCGTGTCCAAGCGCGTGGCATGCCCCCTTCGACCTCGCCAGCCGGGCATCGGACGGTTGGCGGCGCGATGGCACCGGGCTTTGGACTTGGGCACGCCGACGGGGTAAGGTTCGGCGCAATGCGATTTCGCGTCGTGCCCAGTCTGACTCGCGGAGCGGCGTTTGATTCCGTCGATGTCCGCTCGCGCCCGGGCCGCGTGAGATGCTAACTGCTAGAGCGCCGGCCCGTCACCTGCTCAGACCGATGCGGGTTTCGGGCCTCGGCGCCCCGATCCAGGTGCCATGGGCTTTGTCGCTCGACCGAGCCCATGGGCTTCATCCTCAGGAGAACGAATAAGGTGCTTCTATTCCTGCTGCTTTTCATCGGCCTGCCGCTGATCGAGATCTACTTCCTCATCGAAGTCGGCTCCGAGATCGGTGCGCTGCCGACCATTGCCCTGTCCATCCTCACGGCGGTGATTGGGACCTGGCTGGTCCGCTTGCAAGGGTTCGGCGTGCTCATGCGGGTGCGCGGCATGATGGATCAGGGCGAAGTCCCGGCGCTCGAGGTCTTGGATGGTGCGCTCATCCTGGTGGCCGGCCTCTTCCTGCTGCTGCCGGGCTTCCTGACCGATATCGTCGGCTTCGCCCTGCTCGTGCCGCCGCTGCGGCACTGGGTCGTCGGGCGCTACGTCCAAGTCGTCCCTGTTCGCGGCCAGGCGGCGTCGCGTCACCAGGAGACGCGCGTCATCGAGGGCGATTATCGCCGCGACGACTGAGCCTCTAACCGCGCTTCGAGGGGGCGCCCGAGGGCCGCGGGTGCCGCTTCTTGCCGCCTCATGGCTCGACCAGGGCTTCGCGGGGAGGCCCCATCGCCGGTGTCTCCGGACCGACGGCCGCTCGCTGTCAAGACGCTGACCGCGACGGCAGCTGACTCAGGCGGCGGATCTCACGTGGTCCGTCATTCCCAGGGGACGCCGGTAATACCACCAATGCGCGCTGGGCCTGTGCCCATAGGCAAGCTCCCAGTCTGCTCCCCAAGCATGGGGGCCATGCTGCGTGCAGGCGAGGAGATCGAAGTCGGCTTCGTCCAATGTCCGCCGCGCGCGCCGCGCGACGCGCGGAGACCCGAGCAGGATTTGATCGCGGATCAAGGTGCGCAGGTGAAGTCCCTGCCTGAAATGCTCGCGCAGCTCGGGGCGCGACCATTGGATGCCAGGGTCGCCGATCCAGTGCACCAGCTCATGCCATTTTTCGATCAAGTCTTTGTAAGAGGCGCGCGGCCGGAGCAGCGCCCCGCTATCGCGCCATAGCCAGGTGACTTCTGGCGAGTCTGGCGTTGCGGCGAGCGCTGTTGGTGGAAGCGCGTTCCCTAGCTGATCGTGCGACATGCCGAAGTATCTCTGTGCCAAACGCTCGGCGATGTCTTCCATCTCCGTCGAGACCAGCTCATTGAGCTGCCTGTAGGGCTGGCAGACGGCGAGAAGGCGAAGCGTGACATAGATGTCCGGCTGGCTGCTTGCCGCATTGCGTGCGAAGCACTCGGCGAGATAGAGCCCTTCGTCTTCGATGTGGCGGATGCGGCGGCGCTTGCGCCGCACCAGGCGCGGCTGAATGCGCCTGAGCGCCTCCGCCATTGCCAAGAGCTCGGAGGCGGGGCGCGGCCGCTGCACCATCAGGGTCAAGGCGCGCTCGAGCAGGCTCCGCTTTTCGCTGAAGCTCACCGGGGGGATGGGGAAGAGCGTCGGGCCGATTCGCTCGCGGCCCTGGAGGTAGGCGCGCTCGGCCTCCGCGCCATGCGGTGCTCCGTCGATCAGTGCCCGCAGTGTCTCGGCCTGCAGGGAAATGACGAGGTCGGTATCCCAGTTGAGTCGCCGCATGGCCTTCATGCGGGAGATCGGGATCACGCCGAGCCGTCGATGATCCTCAATGAGCTTGATCCACCGGAAAAGAGCCCGCAGGATCTCCTCTCGCTGGCTCACCGTCATGGAGGCCGTCAGCGAAGTGTCTTCGGCTGGGCTTGCGTCGGCGGGAGCGGCGAGTACCGCGGTGCTGGCGCGGACCTCGGAGAGGAGCGCCCAGTCGAGGCGCTTCAGGCGCTCTGAGCGGCCGGTGGAGCCTGGTGGGCCGCAATAGCCGGATGTCCAGGCATGCAGATCCTGCTCGAGCTGCTCGAAATCGATCTCGTCATCCCCAGACTGGGCGCAGGGTCCGGAGGGGCTCGGACGTCGGATCACGGCCTCGGCGTCAGCACCTTGTCCCTCCTGGGTCAGCGACAGAATCACCCAAGCCAGCAGAGCGGTTCGTCGGCGTAGCGGGTCCGGCCAATCCCGCATGAAGGCGGCGAGCCGCTGGCTCCAGCCCAGGTGGCGGGCGACCTGGTCGGGATGTCGCGCGGCCCAGAGGTCCAGCGCCCAGCTCAGGGCAGTGCTCATCTCGTGTAGGGCGGAGAGACGCTCGCCGCGGATGAGCGTCTGCGATGCGTTGGCGAGGCAGCGCTTGATGGCCGAGAGCTGATAGGGCTCGGCGCCTATCGCCACCGCGCCGACGGGCGTCGGCCGTTCGGCCTGAGCTGGCACAGTGAGCGCATCGGCGTCGCGGGGTACCTCGACCTCGACGCGGATGCAGACGGCATCGCCCTGGCGAGCGACGTGGGTGAGGCGACAGCGTACAGGCGCGACCAGGGAGAGCTGTCTAGCGATATCGCCCCCGGGGCCCTCGGCGACCTCGCCCAGCTTTTTCAAGTCCGAGCTGAGTATCTCGACGGCGGCCGCCGAGGAAGCCGGACTCACTGCATGCTGCAGGATGAGGGTTTGCCCGACACTTAGCTCGGTGGCGTCGCCGCAGCCGGGGCGCCCTTTCGCGCCTTCGATGCAGGTCTCGACGAGGACGTGTCTCGCTTCAGAGTAGCGTGCTTCCATTCGGCCTGACAGGTCTATCTAGTTCGCTCGGGAGCCGAGCATTTCCGCGCGGCTTGTTCTGCGCTGCGCTGGCCCGTGAAACCGCTTCAGGCTCTTTTTGGCGGCGCCGGAAAGACGCCTAGGGAGGAAGGCGCACCTGATGTTGCCATGTCTTTACTGTTTCTGACTAGCCCTCTCGTGCAAAGAGCCATTTGCGCTGTCACCGATTTCGGTTCTCAGAAGATCGGCAGTCGGTACGACGCAGAGGCAGCCGGGCGTGGCGAATGGCTGTCAGCGCGCTCGAGAGCGCGTTCGGAGGTGCGCAGGTGAGAATGGTTCCTATTGGCGTCAAATCCTAGGCGAGCGCCCTGCTCGGATGCGCTGATCCGATCGCGCAGGGTGCGACAGAGTGGCGCGGGCGACGCTAGCCGGTGGCGGGGATGGGCTGCACCAACGAGCGCATCTGCTGGGGTCGTCCCTGTTGGATGTGCCCGAGTGCCATCGCCATCATGACGGCGATGGCCAGCCCGACGCGGGTGGTCATCTTGGCGATGCCGCGGATGAAGTGCTGCTCGAAGCCGAAGTGCTGCTCGAAGCCGAAGTTGCGGTCGATGCGGTTGTTGATGCGCTCGAGTGCGCTGCGGCGGTTGTAGCCGCGGTTCCAGCTCGGAGAGCCGTACGGGGTGGGGACGAAGATGCGCCGATTGTGCTCCTCGAGCTTGATGCGCACGATGCGCCCGTAGTCGCCTGGAGTCACGCCGCCGGCTTGGTGGCACTGGGCTTGGCCTTGGCACTCCAGGCCATAGGCGGCGGCCGGGCAGCGATATTTGAGCGTGTCGCGATCGGCTTCGAAGCCCTGAAAGGCCAAATCGCGTTGCTCACCGCTCACTGGACAGACGCCGTGCACGGAGCCTTTCTCGGTATAGACGATCGTATCAGCCCGTTCGGGGTCGAGCGGGCGGGTGATGGGCTTGGCGGGATCGTCATCGGGGAGGGCTTTCTCCTCACGCCACAGCTCGCGGGTATCGATCAGCGGGCGGATCGCATAGTCATCCCAGAGCAGGGCCTTGGTCTCGGCACTATCGAGACCGCGATCGGCGCTGAAGTCGCGACAGCGCTCGGCGAGCTCCGGGGTCTCCTCGAAGGTGGCGCGGAGCATCGTGCGCAGGGTGGGCTGCTCGCTGACCGAGGCGGGCATGACCTCGAAGGCGACAGGGATCTCGTAGTGGGTATCGGCAATCAGGTGCAGTCCATCGCCGAACCAGCGCTTGATGGTCTTCCACGCCTTGCCGGTGCGCGCGTCGACGCCCTGGGTCTCGTGATAGCCCCAGTCGGCGTCGGGATCGGAGGTCTGGCCGCTGGCGCGGTTGGTCTGCCCGGTGCTGTGACTGGCGATGTCGGTGCCGTCGAAGCCCAGATGGGCCCCAAAATCGGGCAGGACCGCCATGAGCTGCTCGCGCAAGATGACCGCCATCTCGCTGACCATGCCGAGCGATTCCTCCAGTTCGATGACGTTGGCCAGAAAACGTGAGAAGTTCCAGCTCGAAGGCACGGCGCGGAGCGGCTCAGGCGTAGGCGGGGTCTCGATGCGCACAACGCCCGTGTCGGGGTCGGAGACAACCCGGGGCTTGGGCGGGCGCTGGATCGGCAGGGGATCGAACCCGCAGGCCTGCATCAGGCTCGGATTGCGCGCCAGCTCGCGCAGCAGCGATTCCAGACTCTCATGCTGATAGACGATGCCAGCGAGCAGCGCGTTCCACATCGCCCGCACCGGATAATCATCACGCCCATGCCCGCGCATGACCTCGAGGTAGTGAACCAGGCGCTCATCGGGGAGATGATCACGCACCAGGTGAAGTCGATCGAGGTCGCTGCGCGCCTCGAGGGCATCCCACGAAAATAAGCTCGATTGCACCATGGCCGCCATGGGGTCCTCCTTCAATAGGGGTCGTATCGACAGCGACGATGATCCCTTGGCGGTCGCCCCGTTTCCACCCTCGCGGGTCGGGCTGGGGTGAGTTTCTCACGCTCCCCGCTCGGCGCATGCGCAAGTCATTGATTCTTCGTTCGGCATTGGGGTAAGCGAAAGTCGACCCGTCTCCCGGACCCATTCACATCAATGGGTTAGAGACAACGCAAATGGCTCTGATGTCACGATCGGCGACAACACCCGTCTCGACAAGAACGCGACGATCAAGGACGGCGCCACCCTCGGATCGGACGTGAGCGTCGGCGAGAAGGCCACCCTCAAGGAGGGGGCCGTTGTCGGTAATGGATCGAGCCTCGAAGCGAAGGCCACCATCGGCGCCGGCGCGCAGCTCGGCGCCCAAGTGAGCGTCGGCGAGTCCGCCACCGTCAAGGAGGGGCGATGGTCGGTGATGGATCGACCCTCGGAACGAAAGCCACCATCGGTGCCGGAGCGCAGCTTGGCACGCAGGTGAGCGTTGGCGAGAAGGCCACCGTCAAGGAGGGGGCCAGTGTCGGTGATGGATCGACGCTCGGAGCGAAGGCCACCATCGGCGCCGGCGCGCAGCTCGGCGCCCAGGTGAGCGTCGGCGAATCCGCCACCGTCAAGGATGGGGCCAGTGTCGGTGATGGATCGACGCTCGGAGCGAAGGCCACCATCGGCGCCGGCGCGCAGCTCGGCGCCCAGGTGAGCGTCGGCGAATCCGCCACCGTCAAGGATGGGGCCAGTGTCGGTGATGGATCGACGCTCGGAGCGAAGGCCACCATCGGCGCCGGCGCGCAGCTCGGCGCCCAGGTGAGCGTCGGCGAATCCGCCACCGTCAAGGACGGGGCCAGCGTGGGTGATGGATCGACGCTCGGCGAGAAGGCCACCATCAAGGCCGGGGCGCGACTCGGCGCCGAGGTCAGCGTCGGCGAAAAGACCAGCATCGGCGAGGACGCCCTAATCGGTGACCGCTGCGCGATCGGCGACGACAGCACCCTGAAGCAACAGGTGGTGTTGGGCATGGACGTCATCGTGGGCAGGAACACCCAAATCAAAGCGGCGGCGCAGGTGGGCGACAGAGCCAGTATCGGAGAGGCCGTCACCATCAGGGCCGGGGTGGTGGTTCCCGCCGATGCGGTCATCCCCGATGGGACGGTCGTGAAGTAGGCCGCGGCCCGGTCACGCCTCGGCGTTGATCGGGCCAATGTCAAGACCAGGCAGGACACGGAGATGACGACATGAACCGAAGCACACACCGAAGGGTTGCGAACGGGCTCTCGTGGGTTGGGCACATCCTGCTCGCGACCCTGCTGCTGAGCCTCCTCGCCGGCCAAGTCGCGGCCAAGGACCGCATCACCTACTTCCACAACGACGCCCTGGGCTCGCCGGTGGCGGCCACCAACGAGGCCGGCGAGGCGCTCTGGCGCGAAGACTACGCCCCTTATGGCGCGCGCCTGCTGCGCGAGGACGATGGCGCCAACGCCCTCTGGTACACCGGCAAGCAGGAAGAGGAAGCCCTCGGGCTGCACTACTACGGCGCGCGCTGGTACGACGCCGAGATCGGGCGGTTCCTCTCGCTCGACCCGGTCGGGTTCGACGAAGCGAACCTGCAGAGCTTCAACAAGTATGCCTATGCGAACAATAATCCGTATCGGTTTGTGGATCCGGATGGGGCAAACGCGGTCACGGCCTTTGGTGGTTTGCTCACGGAATCCTACAACTTCGTCACCGGCAATGGATTCAATGGGGCAGCAATCCTTGGAGCGCTGAAAGATGGCTATAATGGCGAAGGTAAAGGATTTGCGAGCTCTGCGGCAGAAGATGTGCTGTCGTTCGGCGGGGGTGCACTTGGGGCGGCTAGCAAGCTGCACCAATTGGCTAAGGCAGGAAAAGCCGCAAAGAATATACCCGTCTCTAGAGCAAGATATGGTGAAGCAGCGGATCATATTTCAGACGCTCAACGAGCCGGCCATCCGGATGTCTTAACAATCGCACGACCCGGCGCCCCTGCGAATAGGAATGCATCCATTGGCGGCTTGCCAAGAGTTCCTGGTAAGCAGTTGGATGAGTATCCGCCAGCTATGTTTAAAGAAGGTGGTGCGGGAGCCAGTGTGCGACCGATTAACCCACGAGATAATATGGGTGCTGGTGCGTGTATCGGGAACGCATGTCGTGCTCTTCCAGATGGAGCAAGAGTCAAAATTAAGGTGGTCGATTGATGGCAAATGTCGTTCTTCATATTTACTTGTCTTACACGCAACTCTGCATTTTCGTTAGTTCGCTTGCGCAGCCATTTAATGACTGGAGCGACAGAAACTTCACACAAGGTTTCGCTTGGCGACCAGGTAGCGTTTCTTTTAGGGCGATGACCGAAGATGGGCAACACCAAGTAAATGTCTTCGTCAACGAGCCAGTGCCACCATTGGGAGATGAATGTGTTCGAGCATTCCGAGTGCCATTTGAAACCCAGGACGGGAAGATCGAAATAGCAAGTATCTCCGATGGAGCACCCCTTGAAGTACTCCCAGGAAGGTATGCCTTGCAGGTGGAGTTCATGGATATCAGAGGTGACGACAGTCCTGAGGTCAATGTGAGATTTAATCAAGGGGACGTTAATTGGGAAATTCTTAAATCAGATGAAACTATGGATGTTGAGAAGGAACTGGACCTCATGGCGCAACCGGCCAACTGAGAGGACGTGATAGCGAAGTCTTGCCGCAAAGAGTGTAGCGGTTAGTGACAGGGAATGGGGTCATGACAGGGAATGGTGTCTTGAAATACCGCATTCGTTGTTCGTCGACGAGCCACGGGGTCTCACATCGATAATCCGGGCGATAACCGGAGTGTCGCGTCTGCGCTCGTGATACCCGTCGGGTCGATCCCTCGCCGACGGGACTCGCGCAGGGCGACAACCTTCTCAGCCCGGGCCGTCCCGCTCCGGGTCGCTGCTCCACCTCGAGTAGCGCCGTCGACGCACTCGGGCTGCGCACGACCCTACGACGAATGACTCTACGGCGTGCGGAATAATCGGGGACGTACCACTTATTCTTCGGCCGCAGACCCGCGTACGGCAAAGAGCACTTCTACGTCGGCACGCAACGGCTCGCAAGCGCGTAGCAGAACCAACAGCCGCGGGCCGAGGCCGGCGTCGCTAAACAACCACCGGCTGAAAGCCGGTGGTTGTTTAGTGCATCCGGCTTGTGCCGTAGAACGAAGCTGGGGTCAGCTCACGAAACGGAAAAATCGTACGCTAAGCCTCCAATAACTCACGTTTAGGAGTTGAAATTGGCCATATTGACGGTCTCAGGCCTCGATAGAATCAGGCTCTGCGCCCTCCAACTGGAGGGTGAAGTCATCGAGTTGTAGTGCCTGGACAAAGAAGCGCTGCACCTGCTCATCGATGGCGCTCATCACCACGGCGGTGGTATCGCCGAGCCCCTCGACGGCTTCGGCGATCAATGCGCGGAAGAACCCCCAGAGTCGCTTGGCGAAATCCAAGTGACTGAGTTGCTCGCCGATGGCCGCGCGGACCTCGCACACGCGCGCCCCGGCGCCCTGGAGTTGCCCGAGCACCAGCAGGCAATAGCGCACGGCGGTTAAATGGATCGAGGCGAGATGCGAGGCGAACGTCTCGGTTTGCTCCCAGAGCAAGCCCAGATACTGCTTGGCTTCCTTGAAGTACACCTCGATACCCCATCCATGAAACCGCTGTAGAGGAGTTTTTGACAGGCTCACCAACGGCACCGATACTTGATTGTAAGGCGTTGTTGGAGCTTGCGAAATGGCTGGATCAGCGGCATGAGCCGCAGAACGGCGATCGACTGGAGAACGCTACCCTTAGCGCAGCGGCAGCGTCTGATCGCCCTGCTCAGTCAACTACTCGAGCAGCGCGTGTTGGCCGCCACGGGCGAGGAGGCTCCCGATGAACGCCAGCCTCTCGCGCATCCACCCTGCGATCGCGCCGGTCCTTCCGGGCAAGATCCAGTCCCACCACCGCCAACGCCTCGCCGCGGTCTATGTCCGTCAGTCCACGCTGCAGCAAGTCGAGCGTCACCAGGAGTCCACGCGCCTGCAGTATGCCCTGGTCGAGCGCGCCATCGCGCTGGGCTGGTCGCGCGATCAAGTCCTGCTCATCGATGACGACCTCGGTCGTTCGGGCGCGAGTGCCGAAGGCCGACCGGGCTTTCAGCGCCTGGTCGCCGAAGTCGGGCTCGACCACATTGGGATCGTGCTCGGCCTGGAGATCTCACGCTTGGCGCGCAGCTCACGCGATTGGTACCAACTGCTGGAGGTCTGCGCGGTCTTCTCCACCCTGATCGCCGATGCCGATGGGGTCTATGATCCTCAGACCTACAACGATCGGTTGCTGCTGGGACTGAAAGGCACCATGTCGGAAGCCGAGCTGCATATCCTCAAGCAACGCATGCTCGAGGGCAAGCGGGCGAAGGCGCGTCGCGGCGAGCTGAAGCTGCGCCTGCCGATGGGCTATCACCGCGATCTCTCGGGGGCGGTGATCAAGGACCCCGATGCCCAGGCGCGCGCGGTGATCGAGACAATCTTCACGCAGTTTGAGCGCTGCGGCACCATCCATGGCGTGCTGCGCTACCTGGTGGCGCATCAGCTCACGCTGCCCTATCGCCCCATCAGTGGGCCGCAGACGGGGCAACTGCAGTGGCGCCGACCCAATCGGGTGACGCTAAGCAACCTGCTGCACAGTCCCACCTATGCCGGTGCCTACGTCTACGGACGGCGCCCCATTGATCCGCGTCGGCGTCAGCCCGGTCGCCCCGCGACCGGGCGCACCGTTGCCGCTCCCGAGCAGTGGGAGGTGCTGCTCCAGGATCGCCTGCCGGCCTACATCAGCTGGACACAGTACGAGCAGAATCTGCGTCAGCTCGCCGCCAATACCGCCCAAGCCGGCGGCGTGGCGCGCCAGGGACCCTCGTTGCTCTCCGGGCGTCTGATCTGTGGTCGCTGTGGGCTGCGCATGGCCACCCAATATACGAACAATGGGGGCGGCTTACGCTATGTCTGCTCGCGTGAATCCACCGACTATGCCGCCCCGCTGTGTCAATCGCTCAGCGGTGCGCCACTGGATTCCTTGATCAGCGAGCTGGTCTTGAGCGCCTTGGAGCCAGCGGCCCTGGAGATCAGCCTCCAAGTGGCCGAGGATCTGGAAGGCGAGCGTACCCGCCATCATGCCCAATGGCAGCAGCGTCTGGAGCGCGCCCACTACGCGGTTGAGCGGGCCGAACGCCAGTACCAAGCCGTCGAGCCCGAGCATCGGCTCGTGGCACGCACCCTGGAGCAGCAGTGGGAGACGGCACTGCAGGCCGAGGAGCAGCTACAGGCCGACTACGCGCGGTTTCGTCGCCAGGAGCCACAGGCCTTGTCTGAGGTCGAGCGCGCGCGCATTCGCCAACTGGCGGCGGATATCCCCGCGCTCTGGCAGGCGTCCTCGACCACGCCCGCCGAGCGCCAGGCCATCGTCCGCCAGCTCATCGAGCGGGTCATCGTCACCGTCCTCGGCGACAGTGAGCAGGTCAGCGTCGAGGTGCACTGGATCGGCGGACATCGCACCCGCACGCACCTGGTGCGTCCCGTTGCGCGTCTGGAGCAGCTCAGCTACTACCCTCAGCTGACGGCGCGCGTTCTATCCTTACATCAGGAGGGGCACTCCTGCCCGGACATCGCCCGCCAGCTCAATGCCGAGGGCTGGCGGCCGGCCAAACGACGCGCGACCTTCACTGGCCCCATGGTCGCCAGCCTGCTCACCCGTCAAGGGCTGTCCGCTGGAACGCCACCACCACGACAGGCGCCCTGGCCGGAGCGCGCTGCAGACGAATGGGCCTTGCCGGAGCTGGCGCGCACGCTCGAGATGCCGCCGGTTACCCTCTTCAGCTGGCTGCGCAAAGGCTGGCTGAAAGGCCGCCAAGTCGAGCGCGCGGGTCAGCGTCAATGGCTGATCTGGGCCGACGCCGCCGAGTTGGAGCGCCTGCGCGCACAACGCCATGCCCCGCGTCACTGGGCACGGACGCGACTCGTCGCTGAGGGCGACGGGTCCGCAAACAACGCTGACTGAACGCTGTACGGAGGCACCATGACTGGTAAATCTCAATGCTCCAGCGCAAGGCATAGAACTCCAGGATGGCCGCCGGGGAGAGGGCGCGATCGGTGCTGAGAAACAGCGCCCAAGCGTTCGCCCCACCGGGGCCGTCAGCGTCTTGGTTGAGGCCACGGACAAAGAGCAGACGCACTGGGATCCACTCCACCTCACCGTCGCGCTCCAAGCTCAGTTCCACATCCAGACAAGAGGTCTGATAGGGCATGCCCTTGAGGGTTTGCCAGTGCTTGCGCACGCTGTGGCGGTACAGCCCTTGGGCGTCCAAGAGTTGGGTGTGTTGCGCCCCGTCCTTCCAGGTCGTGAGGCGATACTTCATCGTGTTTTTCTTCATCCGCAAGATCGCCGTGAGGTTGAGGTCCAACGCCGTCTTGATCATGGTCTTGGTCCCGAACCAGGCATCGGCCAACACCACCTCCGCGTCCAGTCCTTGGCGCTGAGCGCGTCGGAGCATGTCCGCTGCTAACTCCGGCTTGGTGCGATCACGGGCGTCGGCGTAGCGACGCGCCTCGACGCTGCGCCCATCGTGAAAGTCAGCCTTCAGCGGATGCGCGCCTTTGCTACTGATGTAAAGGTCGCTATCCAGGGGCAGGAAAGTCTCCTGCGTGGCCAAGCCCAGCGTGAGGATCTGCTGGCCTTTGACGGTACGTCCGCTGAGATGATCGAAGTGCCGCGAGACCCCTTCCAGACGTTTGCCGCGACGCACCTTCACCGCGTCGTCCAGCACGTAGGCACGCCGGGAGCTGTCCTTCAAGCGATCGGCGCGATAGACCTCGGAGTTATTGTCAAATCTGGTGTATGGCCGCTCAGGCGGCGCTCCTGTCTGACTGATCGATGACTTGCACTCCATTGCAGAACTGGACGTTGTTGACGACCAGCTCCAGCTTCCTGAATCCCTTGATGCGCTTCCAGCGTTTCTGCGCGCTCTCAAGCAGCTTGAAGACCATCGTCAGCGTCGTCTCGCGTGAGCCGCAATTGCGCGAGCGTTTGGTGCGCAGACGCACCGTGGCGAAAGTCGACTCGATCGGGTTGGTGGTACGGATGTGCACCCAATGCTCGGCCGGGTAGTCGTAGAAGGTCAGTCGCACATCGCGATCCTTGGCCAGGCAGTCCATCGCCTTGGGATACTTGGCCTCGAAGCGCTTGAGGGTGCGCTCGAAGGCGGTGTGCGCGTCCTCGCGGGTCTCGGCCATCCAGATCTCGTGCAACGCGGCCTTGACCTTGGGCTGCATCGACTTCGGCAGCTTCTCCAGCACGTTGGCGGTCTTGTGCACCCAGCAGCGCTGTTGCTCGGTTTCGGGGTAGAGCTTGCTCAGCGCCTTCCAGAGGCCGAGTGCGCCGTCACCGACGGCCAGCTTCGGCCCCTGCGTCAGTCCACGCGCGCGCAGCCCGGCGAGCACCTCATACCAGCTCGCCTCTGACTCCCGGTGGCCATCTTCCACGGCGATCAGCTCCTTGTGGCCGTGCTCGGTGACGCCGATGACCACCAGCAGGCATAGCCGATCGTCCAAGCGCACGTTGCTGTAGACACCATCGACCCACCAATAGACGTAACGCCGATCACTCAGGTTGCGCTGACACCACGCCCGATGCTCCTCGAGCCACTTCTGCTTCAGCCGCGAAACGGTGTTGGCCGACAGCCCCTTGGCCTGATCGCCGAGCAGCGCCGCGAGTGCATCCTGGTAGTCGCCGGTGGAGACCCCCTTGAGGTACAGCCACGGAATCAGCTCCGCGACGCTGCGCGTACGCTTGAGGTACGGCGGCAGCAGCTCGGAGCGGAACACCGCCCCGCCACCACTGCGATCGCGCACCTTCGGCACCCGCACTTCGACCTCACCGATCCCGGTCTGAACCGTGCGCGTGGGCAAGTAGCCATTGCGCACGAGCGCACGACGCCCATCCTCCAGGCGATGCTCAGCAAAGGCGTCCAGAAACCCCGCCAGCTCCGCCTCCACGGCCTTGGCAATCAGCTCACGGGCGCCCTCGCGCAGCAGGGCATGCAGCGGGGCGCTTTCCTCAATCTCTGGTTGTGAAAGAACGCTCAGCGTAGACTCGGTCATGGCGTATCCACCTCTGTTGGCTGTGATCTTGGCAGTGATCAGCCAACAGGATACGCCATCCCTCCCGGCCTACGCCGTACACCAGAAATCACCATAACTCCGACTGGCCAGCGACAGATCCGGGGCGGCGAGCAGCGCCTCACTCTCCACTTGCGTGAGGTAGGCGATTGGCGCGCGCTCATAGCGCTTGGACGGGATGGCCAAGACCCGTTCGATCAGGCCACTGTGCTCGGGGACTTCGAGGGC